>CAUUEB010000012.1:0-38531 GCA_963544135.1 uncultured Atopobium sp.
TTATCAACGCTGTTGTGAATGCCAGGGCCAAAGACGTGACCGTGAGTAAAGAAGATAGTGAACTGCTTGCCTGTCTTTGGGTCCTTATCAAACAAGATGTTGTAATCAGCCATGCAAGGGAAATCCAGAACCATCTGGTCTACCTCTGCCTCGCAATTTCCGCGGACCGCAATAACCTTATCGGAAATGCTGTTCAGCATCTCAATGACGCGCTTTGGAGCATAGTCTGCAGGAAGATCGTTGCGAGGGCCGTGATAAAGCAGGTCTCCAAGAAGCAAAACGTACTTTGGCTGCTCCTCCTCAATGACCTGCATGAGCTTCTCGCAATAGTCGGCAGCACCGTGAATATCTGAAGCAATTACAACCTTCATCAACGTATCCTCTCTATACGTGTTTCTACACGTAGCTACATACGCGTGTATCAATCAATTATTTTATTGTATAGATGGCGTCTAACCAGTTACAAGCGCTGGCTATTCGGTCACCGTGCAAATGCCTGCTTAGAACCTACCAGTCATCCTTGCGTCAGGATCAGCCTCGGAAACACGTTGACGAAGATCTGCAATAGCCGCAGGTATCTCGTCTGTGTTGTACGGCGTCATCTGATACACCCAGTTAATCCAGTTGCGATACAGCAAGTTGGCGTGCGCGCGCCAGGTAAACAGCGGCTGCTTTTCTGGATCATTATCAGGGAAGTAGTTCTCTGGCAGGCGAATAGGCAGGCCTTTGTGGAAGTCGCGCCAATACTCTTCTGCAAGCGTATCGCGATCATATTCAAAATGACCGGTTACAAAAATCTCGTGGAAATCTCTAGTGGCGAGAAGTGCAGGTCCGCTGGTAAATCCTTCAGAAAGCACGGCAAGCTCAGGATGGTTTACCAGAGCTGATGTCTCAATTGCAGCATGACGCGAGTGTGGCATGTAATGTACCTCGTCAAATCCATTGGTGAGGAAGCAATACTCATCGCATAAACGCTGCGGGAAAATACCAAAAAGCTTAGCGCCCAGCATCTTCTTGGGAATATCGTGCAGGTAATAGAGGCCGGCTAGTGCGCCCCAACACAGGTACATGGTAGAAAAGACGTGCTCCTGAGACCAGTCAACAATGCGACAGAATTCATCCCAGTAATCAACGTCCTCGTATTTAAGGTCCTCAATAGGAGCACCGGTAACGATCAAACCGTCATAATTTTTATCTTTGAAGTCATCAAAAGTTGAATAAAACGTAACCAGATGGTCGGCTGCAGTGTTTTTAGATTCATGCGAAGAAATACGCATAAAGTCACACGTAACCTGTATAGGAGACTTTGAAATCAAGCGGAGAATCTGTGTCTCGGTCTGAATTTTCTTTGGCATTAAATTCAAAATTGCCAGGCGCAGTGGACGAATCTCCTGGTGTTCTGCAACTTCTTCCTCAAGCGCAAAAATGCGCTCTTCTTGCAGCGTCTTCTTAGCTGGTAAACCATCTGGAATATTAATAGGCATGGCAACTTCCTTTGGCTAATCGTTGCACATAAGTATACTTGTTTGTATGGAAATAACTTTTGCCGAGCTCGGGCTAAACGAGCAAATTCTGGCAGGCGTAGCAACACTTGGGTTCAACGCGCCTACTCCCGTGCAAGCTGCGGCAATTCCCGCCGTCCTCGCGGGAAAGGACGTTGTTGCGTCTGCGCAAACCGGAACAGGTAAAACTGCAGCGTTTATGTTGCCTACGCTGCAGCGCATTGCTGTCGAGAAACCCGATGGGGCCGAGAAGCCCGACGATAGACGCAACGCAGCCGCCGAACGCGACGCGGCCGCCGGACGCAACGCGAGTACCAAGCGTAACGCCAAACGCGGCGACTTCAAACGCAATGCGTATCCTCGCGCGCTCATCATCACCCCAACACGAGAGCTTGCGGCCCAAATTGACGACGTTGCTAAAAGCGTTTGCGCATCCACTGGTCAGCAAGCTGTCATTGTCACCGGTGGCGCTTGCTACAAGCACCAGATAACTGCACTGCAAAAAGGTTGCGATGTACTGGTGGCAACACCTGGCCGCTTGATTGATCTTCTCGACAAGAAGCATACAAGCCTAGAGAACATCCAGGTACTGGTGCTTGACGAGGCAGACCGCATGCTTGACATGGGATTTTGGCCAAGCGTTCGCCGCATTATGGAGCAGCTGCCCAAGGCACACCAAACGTTGCTCTTCTCGGCAACACTCCCCGCGTCAATTACCTCAACCATAGACGCACTGCTCAAAGACCCGGAGCGCATTGAGATCGCAAGAACCGGACAGACTGCGGCAACAATCGAGCAACATTTATGCTCGGTCACTCAGGGACAAAAACCGCAGCTCTTAAAGGCACTTATCGACTCCTTTGACCCTGCACCAGAGCGCGTTTTGGTGTTCTGTAGGACAAAGTCGCGCGTTGACAGCATTTACAAAAACCTCAAAGCCGCAGGTCTCAAGGTTGATGTTATGCACGCGGACCGTCCGCAAAAGGCTCGTGCAAGAGCGCTTGAACGATTCCGCAGCGGCGCTATTCAGGTTCTTGTTGCAACCGACGTCATGAGCCGCGGCATTGATATCCAGGGCATTGACGCCGTTATTAACTTTGACGTGCCGCTTGACCCCGAGGATTATGTTCACCGCATTGGCCGAACAGGTCGCGCGGGAGCCGCAGGTCAGGCCTATACGTTCATGGGACCTGACGAGGTCACACCGCTCAGAGAAATTGAATATTTCACAAAGGCGTTGATTCCTGCATGGGATCTACCTGGCTTTTCTTACGATGAGGGGCGCATTATGCTCCAGGATTCCCGCTCTACCACTAAGACCACGCGCTCGATGTTCTCGGGCTCAAGGTCAAGGGGCAAAGGATTTGGATTTGGCGGCAGATACGGCCGACATACGTAATCTATAATCAAAACGCAGGTAACTAATACAGTAAAGGAATCAAAATGGGCCCTTTTAATGAAGTTGGTGTAATTTTTGCTCTTGGAGCAGCAGCTCTTCATGTGGTTATTTTTTATCTTGAGTCATTTGCCTGGACTTCTGACGGCACACTCAAGGCCTTTAACATGACAAAAGAAGAGGCAGAGAGCACCGAAAAAATGGCTTTTAACCAGGGATTTTACAATCTCTTTCTTGCCATTGAGGTATTCGTTGGCGTTTTCTTGATGGCCACCAGAAACCCAGCAGGTAAAACGCTTGTTATCTTTGCTGTATGTTCAATGGCGTTTGCCGCAATTCTTCTCTATGTAACTTCTCCCGACAAACGCTCTGCAGCCATCAAACAGGCAATATTCCCCATTATGGCTCTCTGCAATTTGATTCTGTAACTTTTGAGCATCGACGCTAGGCACATACAAGCGCCCAGCCTTTTGTAAGCACTTCTCGCGAGAAGGAACATCATGAAGCAACTCCGCCCTTATCCTCAGGTTATTGTCACCAAGAAAGCAGCTCGCGCACTTGCGGGCGGACATCCTTGGGTCTTTGAGGGCGAGGTCATCCGTGTAGAGCCGTCTCCAGAAAACGGTGGGCGCGCTCAAAATGGTTGCATCGTTGATGTTTTTGAAGAGAACGGAACCTACCAGGGAACTGGCCTTCTGTCAGAAATGAGCAAGATTCGCGTCAGAATTGTGACAAGAAACGCCAACGATAGGCTCAACGAAGCGTTTTGGAGCCGCAAGATTAGCTGGGCGTGGGAACACCGCAAAACCACTATGGGAAACCGCGCTCTACCAGACACTGAGCCCGATACCAATTGCTGCCGCGTCATTTTCTCTGAGGCCGATGGCTTTCCTGGCCTAATCGTTGACCGCTACGAGAACGTACTTGTTGCGCAGGTAGGAACCGTTGGCATGGAGCGTCTACGTGACGTTATCTATCCGCTGCTGCTTGAGGTTTTGTCTACAGATGGCCAGGTAATCGATGGCATCTATGAGAGAAATGACTCCCCTTCGCGCCTTAAAGAGGGACTTCCGCAATATAAGGGCTGGTGGACAGGCTCTTCACCGGACGAGAATGGCTTGATTGCAGAAAGCCTCCTTTCCCTGCCTTCAACTTACGTTCTTGCAACAGAAAACGGACTCAAGTTCAATCTTGACCTGGAGAACAGCCAAAAAACAGGCTTTTTCTTGGATCAAAAATACAACCGTCGAGCAGTTCGTCAGCTTGCGCAAGGTCGCCGCGTGTTGGATTGTTTCTGCCACGTTGGCCCGTTTGGCCTGAACGCCGCAGCTGGTGGAGCAGAATTTGTCCGCTGTGTAGATGTCAGCCAAACCGCCATTGACCTTGCACGCCAAAATGCCGAGCTCAATGGCTTAGCAGATCGCATGGACTTTACCTGCGCAAACGTACTTGAATACCTTCCAGAGTTAGCTGGTGATCGCGGTCAACTCAAGGCAGAGGGAGGTCCGTTTGACCTCATCATTTTGGATCCGCCTGCATTTACCAAGACGCGCGACAAGGTTCGCAGCGCCATGCGTGGCTATAAGGAAATCAACGCTGCGGCCATGAAACTGCTACCTCGAGGCGGCTACCTGGCAACTTGTTCTTGCTCTCACTTTATGACCAGAGATCTTCTCGCCCAGGCAATTGCCGAAGCAGCACATCATACCAACGTGCAGCTCAAACAAATTGAAGAGCGCCAACAAGCTCCTGACCACCCAATTCTTTGGGGTGTTCCCGAGAGTCATTACCTTGATTTCTTTATTTTCCAGGTGATCTAAAACTACTTATTATTTGCTTTTGCGACGCTCTTTGAAGAAGGCTTTGAGCTGTGCAGATGCCTCGTCTGCTAATACGCCGCCCGAAACGGAAAACTCGTGGTTAAGCCTTGGGTCACTGCTCACGTCAAATAACGTACCCGTTGCGCCGCCCTTGGGATCAAACGCGCCAAACACACAGCGATCAATACGAGCGTTGACCATCAATCCCGCACACATCAAGCAAGGTTCCAGCGTCACGTAAACCGTACAACCCGAAAGCCTCCAGCGTCCAAGCTTTTTTGAGGCCTCTTGCATGGCGAGAAACTCAGCGTGCGCAGAAGGGTCGTTATCAATCTCACGACGATTATGTGCAACGGCAATAACCTCTCCATCGCACACCACAACTGCTCCGATAGGCACTTCTCCTATCTGTGCCGCAAGCTCTGCCTGATCAAGAGCAAGTTTCATGTATTTCTGATCAAGAGCAGTCTGTGGGGTCAAAGGCTCTTGCGCTTCGTCACTCATAGCTGCTCCTCACTTGTCCGATTGCTGCTGTAAATCTGTCGCAGTTCTGTCTTGGTTCTGTCACGAACCTGACGCGATTCTGTTCCGAACCTGACGCTTGTTTATCTTCGCTCAATTATGAAGCAAAACCTAACTTACTAAATCCCCTACTCGCAAAAAACTGAATTATGAGGTAGGATATTACCGCTTTGGAGAGGTGGCAGAGTGGTTGAATGCGGCGGTCTTGAAAACCGTTGAGCGGTGTCCCCGTTCCGAGGGTTCGAATCCCTCCCTCTCCGCCATTTTTGGCGGCTCTCAACTTCACGTTTTGTTTTCAAGTATTTTTAGTTTTGCTACGGCGTTTTTTCCAGAACTTCCATTCCATTTCACGTCATTTCTAGCTCAACGTTCTTCTCGTCAGTGTGTGGGCGAGCATTCCATTTACCGAAAGATTCCTTAACAAGTTAAAAGCTTTAATCAAAAACGCCTTAGATTTTTAGTTTTGGGTATAATTAACCTGTCCAAATGGATGGCTGACACAGACGTGTCGGTGATTGAAAGGATTTAGAATGATTATTGCCGCAGTTGTAGTTATTGTCCTTCTGGTTTTCTGGGCCATTAGCATTCACAACAACATCATTCGCGCAAGCAACAGGTGCGATAACGCTTGGGCAGCTATCGATACGCAGCTTCAGCGTCGTAACGATCTGATCCCTAACCTGGTCAACACCGTTAAGGGCTACGCAGCTCACGAGTCTAAGACTTTTGAGGCAGTTACCTCCGCTCGTGCTGCAGTCGCAAACGCTCGCACTCCTGAAGAGAAGATGCAGGCTTCCGGTACCCTTTCCAACGCTCTGACCAACCTGTTTGCTGTTGTTGAGAACTACCCAGAGCTCAAGGCAAACCAGAACTTCCTGGAGCTCCAGGCAGAGCTTACTGACACCGAGAACCGCCTCAGCTACGCTCGCTTGAGCTACAACGACGTTGTTATGAACTACAACAACATCATCGCTGTTTTCCCAAACAACCTTCTTGCTGGTGGACGTTCCCCACGTACAAGCTTCCAGGTTACCGACGAGTCCGCTCGTCAGGCACCAAACGTACAGTTCTAAGAGCTGTTTCGTTACACTTTGTACCAGCTCAGCCCGGTATCTGCATTCCGCAGGTACCGGGCTTTTTTGTGCGCCACGTTACCTCGCGGATTGAACTGATTGTGAGCTGCTCGTACGCCGTTTGACCGTTGTTCGCGTACTTCTCGCACGCCGACCACAACCAAATCCGAGCAGCTAGATTATGTGAAGAGTCTTTACAGTCTCACAAGAAAATCGTTAAAATAGCTATATCTGTGAATTGTCCTCGCAAGCACAATTCACATTCTATTGGTTGAAGAGAAAGGTCAGCATGAAACCTCGACCTCACAGTCGCTGACCTCTTGCGGTGTGCCGATTTGCACCGTGAGGGGTGAAATCGCAATGCAGTCCCCGTGGCAATTACGCGGAGTTTCTCGCCAAAGCCATGCTTTAGTCTTCGGACGCATGTAAGGAGCACACATGATTTATCTTTCCCAGTTAATGGGTAATCCGGTTCTAGATTCAGAAGGCGAGAAGATCGGTTCTGTCTCCGACCTTGGAATTGCTACCGGAGAAGTTTTTCCTCGCATCACTTCCCTTGCTTTTATGGGCCCTGGCCGCACGCCAATGATGATTTCTTGGCGTAAATACGTTGACACCTACGATGAGGACGTCATTAGGCTCAAGGTACCTTCAACTGAGATTCGTTTCTCGTACCTGCAGCCTAACGAGGTTCTTCTCGCCCGAGATATTCTGAACAAGCAGATCGTTGATACGCGTGGCATTCGTGTTGTCCGCGTAAACGACCTCAAGCTTTCCGATACCAGCTCAACGCAGCTTCGCCTTCTGGGCGCAGAGGTTGGCGCACGCGGTCTGCTGCGCAGCCTTTCTCCCCAGCTTGAGCACCTGGTCACGCGTATTGCGCGCGCTATGGGCCACCCCATGCAGGAGCGCATCATTGCGTGGAGTTACATGGACCTGGTTGAGCGCGACCTCTCCAACGTTAAGCTCTCCGTCTCCCACAAAACGCTGGACGAGCTGCACCCTGCTGACGTCGCTGACATCATCGAGCGCCTGGACTCTCGTCTGCGTAGCCAGGTGTTTGCCCAGCTTGATGACGAGCAGCGAGCCGGCGCAATGGCAGAGTTCAACGACGATGCCATGGCAGTTGAGCTCATCGGCGGCCTGAACGAAAAAGAAGCATCCCGCATCCTGTCCGAGATGGATCCAGACGACGCAGCTGAGCTTGTCTCCGAGCTGAGCTATGACCGTGCCGAGAAACTCCTGCGCTTGATGGGCGTTAAGGAGCAGCGCGCTATTAGGCAGCTGCTGGGATACCGCGAGTACACCGCCGGCCGTATTATGACGTCCGAGGCGCTTTCTGTTCCTGAGGACCAGACCGTTGCCTACGCCATTGATCGCCTGCGTAACCTGGACGAGGACTTTGAGACCGTCCGCTACCTTTACCTTACTGACGAGGATGGCCGTCTGTCCGGAATTGTTACCTTGAACCGCCTGATTGTCTCCGAGCCAGAAACTAAGCTCGAGGAGATTGCCAATAAGAACCTGGTCACAGCCTCGCCAGAGGACGACCAGGAGGACGTTGCTCGCAACATTGCAAAATACAATCTGCTGGCTATGCCTGTTGTCTCTGACGACAACCGCCTGCTGGGTATTGTTACCGTCGACGACGCTCTTGACGTTCTGGAAGAGGAGCACGCCGAGGACCTGCAGATTGCTGGTGGCGGCAGAGGCGATTCCGATTCTGGCGACCGCGGCCGCAACATTATTTGGTTCCTCCACCGCAACCTCTGGCTCCTATTCTGGGTAGCCTCCGTTGTATGCGCTGCCTTTGCAGTAACGGCTGCAACGTCCGACCCAACTATGGGCATTTTCGCAGCTCTTTGCACCATTACGATGCCAATCTCGCTGAATCTGAGCGAGAATACCGTCAACTATGTGACAAACTTCTTCCTGACAGACGATCCTGGCAGCGAGAAGTCTCCTTCTATCTTGGGCTTTGCGTTCCGCTCACTTCTGCTGGGTCTGTTGGTTAGCGGTCTCATTTGCATCCTTGGCGCCGCCGCCCATGCCCTGCTAGAAGCGCTGTTCCACCCATACGACCCAAGCGTAAGCGAGCTCTACGCCGCGCTCTTTGACCAGACGCTCATCCAAATCTTTGGTGCAGCAGCAGGTTCCACGCTTATTTCCTTCCTGTTGACCCCAATTTTCTTGGCTGTACTTCGCCATCGTGACGAGAATAACCAGGAAACCTCAGGTCTCACGCTTACGCTGATTTCCATGAGCCTTTCGGTGGTGACATTCTTCGTCCTCTCTTACGCTCTCTCGCTTGTAGGTGTGATGTAAATGGCGCAAGAGAACGCACAGGTCAAAGACGCGGTTGCAGAGCAGAGCGCGGTTGCAGAGCCGAACACCCTCGAGCAGGGCAAACGCGCATCTAAAGAGAAGGCTCCGGTCAACAAAAACAGCCTCAAGTACATCTTGATGGCAATGGGTCCCGGTCTTCTCGCCGCATTTGCTGGTAACGACGCCGGTGGCATTGCAACCTACTCCAGCGCGGGTGCTACCTTTGGCTACTCGCAGCTGTGGACCGTACCACTCATGTGCTTCCTGCTGATTGTTGTTCAAGAAACCGCAGCTCGAATGGGCTGCGTTACCGGTAAAGGTATTGCATCGCTGGTGCGTGAGCGCTTTGGCATCCGCCTATCCACACTGGCAATGGGCGCACTGCTGCTCTCCAATATTGCTGTTACCTTCTCCGAATTCGCAGGTATTGCGTCCAGTATGGAGCTCTTTGGCATCCCAACGTACGTCTCGGTGCCCATCAGCGCTCTGATGGTGTGGCTCTTAACCGTTGGCGGATCGTACCGTCGCATCGAGAAGATTCTGCTGGCAATTAGCTGCATTTTTGTCACATACGTGGTGGCTGGCGTGCTAGCTCAACCAGACTGGGGCGAGGCCCTGCGCGTCACCATCATTCCGCAGCCTTCCGCTGAACCGTCATACATTTCCCTGCTGGTTGCAAATATTGGTACCACCATCAGTCCGTACATGATCTTCTTGGTTGCATCAAATGTTGTCGAGAAAAACCTTGATACCAGTGATATTCCCGCACAGCGTGCAGACAATGTTGCCGGTGCAATCCTGGCCGAGGTCATTACCTGGTTCATTATGCTGACCACCGGCGCTGTCCTCTTCCCTCGCGGAATCTCTGTTGATTCCGCTGCCGACGCTGCTCGCGCACTTGAACCACTTGCAGGTCAGTATGCTAGTACCCTCTTTGCGCTGGGCATGGTTGGCGCGTCCTTCCTTGCGGCATGCGTTCTACCAGGCATTACCGCAAGCGCTATCTGCGAGGCATTTGGTTGGGAGCGCGGAGCCGACCGTAGCTGGCAGGAGGCCCCTGTCTACCACGGCATTATTACAACCGTCCTGGTCATTTCTGCGCTGGTTGTTCTGATCCCAGGCATGAGCCTCTTTGGCATTATGATGGCTGCCCAGGTCATCAACGGTATTCTGCTGCCAATTCTACTTGTCTTTATGGTTATTATTGCCGCCGACAAACACATCATGGGCAAGTATGCCAACGGCCGCATCTGGAACACTCTGACCTGGTTTACCATCGTCACCGTCATCATCCTAACCATTGTGATGTTCATTCTGCAGGCCATGGGCTTATAGCGCGCGTCACGCAACTGCAACACAAAAATAGGGCGAGAAGATCAATCTTCTCGCCCTTTGTTTTATGCGATTATCTGCGGCTTATTACTTGCTTGCCTTGTCAAACTCGTCCTTGAAGTCAGAGAACATCTTGCCCATACGGCCAAGCTGCATACCAAAACCCTTAGCAGCCTTGTTTGCGGTAGCCTGCGTGGACGACTTGCTCGCGGGCTTAGCGGTAGGCTTACTAGCTGCGCTCTTGTCAGCTGTGGTCTGCTCCTCCGCAGATGGCTTCTCGAGGCGAACATCCTCTGCGGCAACGGGAGCTGGGCGCTCGGAATCGTCTTCTGCGTCGGGCTCGGTAGCGTCTTCGATGGCACGCTTTGCCTTGGCCAACGTCTTACCCAGGGCAAACGCGCCCTTCTCGGTAGCCTCTGCGACAGCCTTTCCGGCCTTAGCTGTGGCCTCGGAAGCTTTAGCGGCAGCCGCGGCGTAACCCTCGCCCGCCTTTGCCGCTAGACCACCGGTGAGCTGGGCATCTGCCGCCTCATCGGAGAGGACCATTGCGCCGTTGGAATATCCTAGCAGCCACTCTGGCTTGATGGCAAAGGAACCCACCAGCGCTTCTGAACCAGCGCCGTCACCTACAAGAAATGCCGAAACCACGCCCGTAAACTGGTCAAACTCGGCGCCGCTCACGTAGCCCAAGCTCTTTCCACTCTTGGTGCGAGCCTCCATGCCATGCCACAAAATGCAGTTATCAAAATCCAAGTTCAGGCGTTTAATTGCCGCTTTATCGACGTTATTCTCGGGATCTTTTACGCAAAGTCCCTGCTCAATGGTCTCCAGAGACTCCAGCGTGACAAAAGCATCATCCTGCTTAATCATGCCGGCGATGTCGGGCTTCTGAACCATCACGCCCACTACCTGCGAAGGCTGGCCCTGTTTGAATGGCGCAAAAACCACGTTGTGGATTTTTCCCAGCTTGGAAAAACGCTCTTCTCCCGCATGCTTACCCTTTGTAGCAGGCTTTTTGGGGAGAAGGACTTTTGCGCCAAGGAGCTCGGTTGTTTTCACGTGAAACCTCTCTATAAAAAACGGGACGTCATAAGGCGTCCCGTCACATTGCTTGTAAGCAAGGCTTATGCCTCCTGGTAGCCCTCGCCAGCGTTCTCCTGCTCGTGGGACTCAACGTTCTCGATGCGAACTGCCTGAGCTTCAGCAGTTGTAGCAGTTGGCTCTGGAACAACAAAAGAATCGGCAACAACATCAGCAGCGTCTGCAACCGTATTTGAAGCAGAGGTCACAGCATCAGAGAGTGACTCGCGAAGCTGATCCATACGCTCACGAGCAAGGTCAACCTTTGCGCGGAGCTCGTCAGTTTTTGCGTCAACAGTAGGCTTGACCTCGCCAATCTTAGTGCTCACAACCTTAGATGTGCGCTCGTAAGAATCAAGTGCGGAATCCCATGCATCATTGACAGCATCCGCAGCCAAAGCACGAGTCTCTTCACCGGAACGTGGAGCCAGGAAAAGACCAGCTACAGCGCCAGCAGCAGCACCAAATACAGCGCCTAGAAAGAAACCAGCAGACTTCTTGCTCATAAGTACCTCCTGTTAAACAACAAAACGCTGTACGTAATCATACCGCAATAGACGCGTTTATCGAACGGGCTTTGGACGAGGAACGTTAATCATGTTCCAGTCATCGGGGACGTCGGTGACCTTGGATTCGTCGGTAGCATCCTCAGCTGCTGTTGCCTCAGCAAGCTCAGCTGCAATGGCCTCGTCGGCGACGTCGGCCGCAAGCTCAGTGGCGGGCTCGGCAGCCGCGGGCTCGGCGTCGGCGTCGGCTGCGTCAGCTGCATCAGCTGCGTCGATGCCTGCGACCTCGGCGTTGTTCTCCTCAGCGTCTGCAACCTCAGCCTCAACTGCATCAGCAGCTGCGGCATCAGCGACGTCCTCGGAGGAGTTGTCGGCAGCGTAATCCTCTGCGTCTACGCTCTCTGCCTGGGGTGCAGCGTCCGCCTCAGGTTCCGCGGAGTCTGCGAGCTCATCGGTCTTCTCGCCGTCAAGGCCCTGGATGAGTGCAACGAGGCCAGAGACGATTGCATTGATGTCTGGGTCGGCGTCGTCCTGGTTGCCATATGCCCAGTTGAGGAGCCACACGGCGCTGGAAAGCGAAGCTGCAACTAGCACGTCGTCTGGACATGCGAGGATAATCTCGTAGAGGCCGCGGCGGGAATCCACCAGGGAAGTCTTGCCGGACGAAACGTCTCCTGCAAGGTTGGTCAGGGCCAGGAGCTCCACGGTTACGTGCTCAAGCAGGTGTGCTACCTCGGTGTCCTTGGCAACAAGTCCAAAGCGAGCGTCGGCGTCACCCAAGCACAGGTGCTCGGAGAGGCCAGGCAAAAGCTCAAGCACGCGCTCGGTTGCCTCAGCGTTTTCTGAGGTCAAACGTGGCGCCTTGGCCGAAAACTCAACGGTAGCGGTCAAGTTTTTGGGTCCTACCACAACTTTTTTGATAGAAATCAACTGCGCCATTTCAACCTCTTTCTATTGGTTCACTCTATTGTAATCATTCTTTTAGTTATTCATTTTCTGATGTGTCAGAGTTTTCGCCGGCTGGCTCAGATTCACCGTCTACCTGTGGTTCTGGGGCAATTACACGCAGCAAAGAAAGACGACGGCGACGCATCGACTGCACGCGGAACACGTAGCCATCCTTCTCAAACGCCTCACCCGGACGAGGCAGATGACCAGCCAAATCCAGCACAAAGCCCGCGATAGTCTCATACTCCTCGGACTCCCCTACCGGCCATCCAAGTTCATCCGCGTCATTGAGCGAGAAACGACCATCTACCAGCCACTCTCTATCAGAAAGCTGCGTCAGGTACTTGTTGTCCGGATCAAACTCATCCTCAATCTCGCCGACGATCTCCTCGACGATGTCCTCGATGGTGATGACGCCGGCAGTTCCGCCGTACTCGTCAACTGCGATGACCATCTGGTCGCGACTTGTCTGCATTTCAGTGAGCAGCGGAATGATGTCTTTGGTATCGGGTACGTAGTCAGCAGAACGCACGAAGCGCGCGATCTTCTCGTCGCTAGCGTGCTGGTCAAGCGCCGGCTCCAGCAAATCTTTGATGTGAGCGATGCCCACAATGCGATCGATATTCTCGTGGTAGATAGGGATGCGCGAGAAGCCCGTCTGGCGCATGACGCGCAGGACCTCGGCGATAGTTGCAGTGTCCTCCATGGCGGTCATGTCAACGCGCGGGACCATGACCTCGCGGACAACGGTGTCGCCCATCTCGATGACCTCGTGGATCATGGATTTTTCTTCTTCAGAGAGGTCTTCGGAATCCTTGACGATGTAGCGAAGCTCCTCTTCGGTGACCTCTTGGTGGTCATTGGTGGTATCAATGCCCATGAGCGTGGTAACCGCATCTGCCGAGGCAGACGTGATAAACACGAGTGGGCGCACAATCTGCATGAACGCCTTCATGGGGCCAACGACTGCTTTGGCCACTGCCTCGGAGTTTGCTAGACCGATGCTCTTTGGAACCAGCTCGCCGATAACCACGGAAAAGAAGGAAACAATCAGCGTAATAGCCACGACAGCTAAAGGAAGCGCCAGGTCAGCGTGGACACCAATGCTAATAAGCCAAGTGCCAAATGGCGCGGAAAGGCTTGTTGCAGCAAATGCTGAGGACGCAAAACCTACCAGGGTAATTGCGACCTGGATTGTTGCGAGGAAATATCCGCGATCAGTGGCAATGTCAATGACAGCAAGGGCTCTTGGATCGCCCTCGTCCACGTCCGCCTCAAGTGCCGCGCGACGAGAGCTGACAATAGCCATCTCAGCCGCAGAAAAGAAGCCGTTTACCAGGGTAAGCAGCAGAGTTATTCCAATACTTAACGCAATGTCCATCGAATGTATGGGCACCTACCTCTTCGAAGTAACTTTTTGTTCAGACTATTGTACTCTAACGCGCTCTACCTTGTAGTCTGCAGGAATTTGACACAGTCTCGCCATGAAATGCTGGGAGGCTGACGGTGTCGGAAGCGGCAGCGTGATGACGTCAACTATACGATCAGCACGCTTTTCCCGCGATGCGAATCACTTTTCTGCGGTTTTCCCGCCATTTTAATGTCATGCTTTTATATTTTTCTGCGTTAATTCTGACTAACAAGCAGTTCTCAATATTTGATGCAGAATTTTGAATAACTTGCTCGATTAATTCATTGCCATGAATACGTAACTTTCACGCCTAAAATTATGTGCCAAAAAAGGTAAAAAACCCGTTTAGTTGGAAATGAAAACTTAAAATTAGCCAATTTATCTCCAACTAAGACGATTTTTTACCGCCTTAAAAACTTTTATTTGGGCAAACGCTATATGCAGAAACCTGTATTCTCCAACTAAACGGATTTTTTACCACTTCGGGGTCATTTCGGTGTCACTCCTGGGTCACTTCGAGGTCATTTTGGGGTCACTTCAGGGTCATTTGCATCATTCTTACCCGCTTAACTCCCCCTCTACAGCAAAAGACCCCCACATTCAGCATGAATGTGGGGGTCTCCCTCAATATACCGCTAGATTAGAGCTGCTTGCCAGCCTCGACCAGGTCCTTGACCTGCGCACGAACGGCATCCAGGTCCTCGTCGGAAGGAAGCCAACCGATAGCGTGAACAGGCAGTGGCATGGTGAACTCTGCTGCCTCAAGCTCGGCCTGAACCATCTTTGGTCCAAGTGGAGCCCAGCCGTAAGAACCAAACGCAAAGCCAATACGGTGGTCATTCTTTGGAGAAAGACCGCTCATATAGGTCAGGAAGGAAGAAACGGTAGGCAGGAACTTAGAGTTCAGCGTAGGCGAACCAACGCAGACATACTTGGAATCCAAGAAGTGATACATGACATTGGAGATGTGAGTCTCTTTGAGGTCGATGAGCTGGGCAGGAATGCCTTCAGCCAGAAAACCGTCCAGGAGAGCGTGAGCCATCTTGTCGGTTGAGCCCCACATGGAGTCGTACACAACCAGGGCTTTCTCCTCAAGCTTGCCGGTAGTCCACTCCTCGTACTTGGAGATGATGTCGGCAATGTGGGAACGCCATGCAACGCCGTGAGCTGGGGCGATAATATCGATGTTCTCCAGACCAATGCCCTTAACTGCAGTAACAGCAGAGTCAGCCTGACGACCGTAAGGGAGAACGATGTTTGCATAGTATTTGCGAGCCTGCTTCATAACCTCGCAGTAGTCGGACTCATCTTCAAAGCGAGTAGTTGAAGCGTAGTGCTGACCAAATGCGTCATTGGAGAAGAGGATCTTATCGTAGTCGGAATACGTGACCATGTTGTCTGGCCAGTGAACCATTGGAGTCTGCACAAAGGTCAGGGTGCGCTTACCAATGTTGAGCGTATCGCCCGTCTTTACGCCGTTGACGTTGATATTCTCGCCATAGAAAGCCTTGAGCTCCTTGACGCCCTGAGGTGCACTTGCGTAGACCTCGGCGTTTGGCGCGAGCTCCAGAATGCGAGGAACGCTGCCGGAGTGGTCCATCTCAATGTGGTTGCAGATCAGAACGTCAATCTTTGCTGGATCGATGATGCTCTTAATGCGCTCAACCAGCTCCTCGGAGAATGGGCGCTTGACGGTGTCAATAAGCGTGACCTTCTCGTCCAGGATAAGGTAGGCATTGTAGGTAATGCCCTGTTCAGTGGTGTAGCCGTGGAACTCGCGAGCGTTCCAGTCAAGGGCGCCTACAAAGTAGACATCGGGTTTGATTTCGACAGAACTAAGCATGTGTCCTCCAAAGACCACAGTGCGAAAATTTGACACTACAAGGATATCATTTGCCGGCTAGTGAATGTATGTTCACGTAAACTTTCCAGATAACTTTAACCCAATAGATTATGAGAAGTTGAGTTATGACTATCTATATTTCCTGTAATGGATAGTAAAAATAAGGGCTATTACCACAAGAGTAATACAGCCTAAACCAACATAAGTTGTTCCAAATCCCGAAAAGTCTAAGGCAATTCCAATTAATGGATCCGAAACTACTGATGCAATTTCTTCAATCTGATTTGATACAGAAAGTAATGTTGCACGATTATTCTCTTCAGCGATTAAATTCATTTGATTGTTTATCAAAATACTTAAAGTGGTTGAAAATAAATTAATCGCTACATAAGTAAATATACATACGTATATACTTGGGATTAGCCCAGCGCATAACATCAAGATCGCAATCACAGAAAGAATAGCTAAAATAACGAGAAATTCTACGTTTCCTGAAAACGTAATAATATCTCCAACGGATTTCTTATAAGAATTTTTAAGTGTTTTCACTATCTTTGCCGTAAGCCTCGATCCAAAAAACTCGCCTAAACTTGCAGCAGCGGTAACGATTCCTAGGAACTTTATATCAAATCCCATACTGGTCAAATTTGGGGCAATAAACTGGCTGTAATTACTAACTAAAATTAATGAAATTGCTGAAACTGTACAAAGCGAAATAAATATATTTGTTTTCACAATCTCTATAAGTTCCTGAAAAAATGTCTGTACATTTTCTTTCAGATTCAATTTACTAGTTCTAGTCCTTATAAATCCATCTTCTTCTAGTAGGCAATTGTTTCTTCTACTAGGGCTTACAACATTTTCTTTAAATTCCAAAGTTACTAATAGACCAAGAAAATATACAAAGATTGAAATAACAAAAGGAATCAAAGGATTGATGCTAAAAAGAACAGGAGCTATTAAACGAACTGTAATTCTAATAATTGACTGTGTCCCTGTCATTTTTGAAAGAATTAGAGCATATGCGCCATTTTTCCTATCCATCCTAGAATTTGCATTTGTCGCTTCGAAAAGAAAAGCACTTCCAGCTCCTGACTGTGACGCACTTGCTAAAGAAAAGAATAATTCAGAAGCCACCATCAATAAAAAACTATTTGCAAAAGTTAAAGTCACTATTGCTACAAGTCTAGAAAAAGAAGCAATTTTTAAAACAATATGATGTCCGCAACGATCAGATATCCATCCTGTTGGAATCTCAAGTACTGCTGTAGCTATTGCTCCAACGCTCTGAACTAGTGCAATATCAAAATAACTTAAACCACGCCAAAGATAATAGAGGGTTAAAATAGTCCAAATCAGAACGCTTGAATTAATATAATTTGACCATTCGTAGAGCAGAATGTTCTTTTCTGTTGTTGCTAACTTTCCTTCAAACATTCATTTCCTCTTTAGATTATTTCTATCCCTCCATTTTGATTTCCCCATATTATAAGATCTCAAAATAGAATTATTTCCAACTATCCTATTGCTTTAGTGGGGCCAACTTAAAGTAATACTCCCACAGAAATATTTTCCTTGCTGTTATGTTCTTTTGACAGTGCTACCATAAATTACATAGGTCTAAAACGTATCCGGAGAGGGGAACCTATGAAAATGCTACGCGCAATGCGTGAGCCACTGAAGTATGTTCAGGGCAAAAATGCTTGTCTCGAGTTCGAGAAAGAGATGGGCTACATGGGAAAGCGCTTCCTGTTTGTTTGCTCTAACAGCGGCTACAAAGCAACCCACGACATGATCGAGCAGAGCTTCGAGGGCAAGAGCGACTATTACCGTCGCTACGAGGTCTTCGGTGGCATCTCTTCCAACGGCGAGATTAACCGCATGAAGGCTATCGTCGAGGAGGACAACATCGACGTAGTCGTCGCTATCGGCGGCGGCAGCGCTGTTGACACTGCAAAGGCAACCGCATATTACGCTGGTAAGCGCATCGTTATTCTCCCTACTGTTGCAGCTACCGACGCTCCATGCACCGGCCTCTCCGTTATTTACAACGATGACGGTTCCTTTGACAAGTATCTCTTCTACCCACAGAATCCAGATGCAGTCATGGTCGACACCCAGATCATCGCTAACGCACCTGTTTCCTTCCTGGTAGCAGGCATGGGTGACGCACTGGGCACCTACTTTGAGGGCCGCGCATCCATCCGCACCGAGTCTCCTTCCCTTGAGGGAACCGGCATTACCCGCGTTGGTATGGCAATTGCTAAGGAGTGCTACCTCACTCTTCGCGATTACGGTTCACAGGCAATTAAGGCTTGCGAGAACAACGTTGTAACCCCAGCTCTTGAGGCTATCTGCGAGGCAACCGTCTACATGAGTGGTGTCGGCGCTGACAACGTTAACTGCGCAGCAGCTCACTCCTTCTACAACGGCCTCACCTCTCTTGGTGGCCACAGCGCACCTCACGGCAACTGCGTTGCGTTTGGTACCCTGGTCCAGCTTGTTCTTGAGGGTGTTCCTCAGGAGGAGTTCGACGAGGTTCAGGACTTCTGCCTTGAGGTTGGTCTTCCAACTACCCTCGAGGAGGTTGGCATCACCACTGACGAGCAGATCAAGAAGATCGCTGAGGCTGCTTGCGTTCCTGGCGAGACCATCCACAACCTTGCTGGCGACGTCACTCCTGACGAGCTCTATGCAGCTATCGTTCAGGCTGACGCTATGGGCCGCGCTCTTAAGGCTTAAGCTTCCAGCTGCAGGTTGCGACGCGGTGCGACGACACGCCTGGCGGCAGGTCGCAACGGCGCCACAACAGCGCATTTGCTTGATACAGAAGAGGGACCGCAGATGCGGCCCCTCTTTTTTGTTGCAGTTTTGATGTGACGCGAGAAGTGCAACGCCGTAGCAACGACGGCGACGCAGCGCCTACAAGCCCAGCACCTGCTTGACGTCTACGGCAATAAGCTCGGGCTCCAAATGACTTTCTCGCATAAGATCCGCGATGTTGACGCGGTCGTAGAAGGCCTTCTTGACACCGTAGTTCAGCACGCGCGCAGAAGAAGTTCCCAGGTAGCTAGCGATATTCTGTCCCCAACCGCCTTCGATAATGCCGTCTTCAATGGTCACGATGACGTCGTGGTCTTTTACCAGGTTGTCGAGCAGATTCTGATCAACACCAGAGGCAAAGTATGGCTTGACCAGCGTGGCTTCAATTCCCAGGGTGGAGCTAAGGGCCTCAACGGTTTTCTCGCCAAGGTCGTAGAAATCACCCAGGGCAAGAACGGCCACCTTGGAGCCCTGGCGCATGACCTCGTAGGTGTTGAGGTCGTCGAAGTTTGTGCGGACGGGACCCTCGGCGTGGACCACAGGACCGGAAGGAATTGCGATGTAGACAGGGTGTTTATCCTGGTCAAGCGCCCAATCGAGCATGGCGATGTACTCCTCGGCGTTGGACGGCGCGAGGTACACCATGTTAGGGATGTTTGCAATCATGGAAATGCTGCTGAGGCCCTGGTGGGTGGCGGCCATCAAGCCCCTAATGGAGCCGGAACCCACGATAACCGCAGGATTCTGGTTGAGCGCCAGGTCCTGGGTCAGCTGGTCGTAGGTTCGCTGGATGAAGGTTGCGCTTGAGCCCCAAATCACGTGCGCACCGGCGTGTGCTGCGCCGGAAGCCATTGCAACTGCGGTTTCTTCGGCAATACCCACATCGAGGTAGTGCTTTCCCAGCTCTTCTCGACGTTCTTGTGAAAGACCAAACAGACCAGGAACAGCCGACATGAGCACCAGGAACTTAGGGTCGGTCTTTGCGCGCTTGAGCGCATACTCTGCGAAGATGCTGGCGTACGACTCGGATGAACCAGATGCAGGGCTCTGACCAGTCTGGATGTCAAACGGCATGTGCCAGTGCCACTTCTCCTTGTTTGCCTCCGCGGGAGCGTAACCCTTGCCCTTAAGCGTGTTGATGTGGACCACTACCGGATGAGTCGAGTCTTTTACCTGCTCAAACGCGGCGATAAGTGCCTCGATGTCGTTGCCGTCGTTGACATACAGGTAGTCCAGACCCATCGATTTGAAGAGGTTATTCTCGGCAGCTCCGTTAGTGCGGCGCAGCTCAGCAAACTGGTCGTACATGCCGCCGTGGTTCTCGGCGATGGACATCTGGTTGTCGTTGAAGACGATGATAAAGTTGCTGTTCAGCTCGCCAGCAACGTTCAAGCCCTCAAGCGCCTCGCCGCCAGACATGGAGCCGTCGCCGATAACTGCAATGATGTTCTCCTTGCCGCCCATGATGTCGCGAGCTTTTGCCAGGCCAAGCGCCAAGCTGATGGACGTGGAGGTGTGGCCGATTTTGAAGAGGTCATGCGGGGTCTCGGCGGGATCGGTGTAAGGAGACACCGAGTCGTAGAGCGCGGGGTCCATGTACGCCTGCTTGCGGCCGGTGAGCATCTTGTGCGGATACGTCTGGTGCGAGACGTCGTAAACGATATGGTCAACGGGCGAGTTGAACACCGTGTGGAGCGCAATTGTTGCCTCGACGATGCCAAAGTTTGGACCAAAGTGGCCGCCGTGCTTTGACTCCATGACCAGCAAGTTGTCGCGAATTTCCTGTGCAAGCGCCGCGCGAGCCTCCGCGTCCAGCTTCTTTACGTCTTCCGGTCCATTAATTTGCTCTAGGTACATGTGCGGCCTTTCTTTAAACGGTGCAAAAATGAACAGATTGCCTGCTTGCTGTGAGACGTGCAGGACGTGCGGGGTGCGGGCGCACGGGACGCAGGGCGCTCGGGATACGCGGGCGCAGGACGTGCGGGATGCATGCGGCCGCAGCCAACCACACCGTGCGAGCGACGCATTAGATGCGCAGGTCAAACGTGCCGGTCAAGCACGAGGCAATCTAAATATAGCTTTGATGTGCGAAGTTATGTTTTTGGTTTACCCAGAACACGTCCAAGAATTTCTCGTAATTTGGTTTTAGCAGCATTACTTAGTTGATTGCACTGTTTTGTTGATGGCTGAACACACCTATGACAGATAATCTGTCAAAAAGACGTATACATGACGCCGAAAATAGCTAAAACGTGCAGATTATCTTCATTTGATGTGTAATATGGCCGTAATTGAGCAGAATATCTGACATAGGTGTGTTCCTTAGGTGCGGAATTTACCTATAGTTAGATTTTTTATATTTCTCTATTCATTTTTAAGCATATTAAATAAAGTTTATGCATAGAAATGTATATCGGTTAGTGATACCACCTAGCCGTGAGGCAAGATGTCCCTAATTGCCCGGTTATCTTGATCAGGAACATGGCGATCCCCAGCAAGACCTGCCAACACCGCACTATTTTGCGCCATTTTGCGCGCCAAGCCTAAAAGCCGAAGCTAATACGCTGCAGAAACGCAAAGAGAACCCTCGCACCTGAAAGATGCGAGGGCTCGTGCTTGCAACTCGTTATCTACCTGCAGCTTAGCGCTCGCCGGCGGCGCGACGCTCGGCGTACTCGGCAGCAAGACGAGCCTGGATGTCGTGTGGTACCTGCTCGTATCCTGCCAGCTCAACGGTGTACTCACCCGTTCCGCGCGAGAGGGACCTCAGCCTTGTAGCGTAATCGGTAACCTCAGCGTATGGGATCGTTGCCTTAATGGTAGTCTCACCAGCGGAAACACCAGTGCCGGAAGACATTCCCTCAACGCGGCCGCGGGAAGCGGAGACGTCGCCCATAACGGAGCCTGCGTAGCTGTCTGGAACGGTAATCTCCAAGTGAGCCATAGGCTCCAGGAGAACAGGTTCTGCCTGGTCAACGGCCTTCTGGAAACCAATGCGAGCGGCCGTCTTGAATGCCATCTCGTTGGAGTCAACGGGGTGGTAAGAACCCTCGTAGACAGCAACCTTAACGTCAATCATAGGATATCCAGCCAAAACGCCTTCGCGCATGGTCTCCTGAACGCCCTTGTCAATTGCGGGGATGAAGCCGCGTGGAATGTGGCCGCCTACGATTTCGTCGACAAACTCGTAACCTGCGTCCGGGTTTGGCTCAATGCGCAGCCAGCAATCGCCGTACTGGCCGGAGCCGCCGGTCTGCTTCTTGTGCCTACCCTGAGCGCTTGCAACTCGACGGATCGTCTCGCGATATGGGATGCGGAGCGCAACTTTATGTGCGGAAACGCCGGCTCGCTGCTCAAGACGCTCGAGAAGAACGGCTACTTGTGCCTCGCCGATTGCAGAAACAATGGTCTGGCCGGTGTCCTCGTCGCGCTCAACCTTGAGGGTTGGATCTGCGTCGGCGGCCTTCTCCAGGAACGCGAAGAGCTTGCCCTCGGTGCCGCGCTCATCAGGCTCAATAGCCGTGCGGTACAGGGAGTTGGGGAATCTGAATGCGGCGGCCTCAACCTTGCCGGTAACGGAAAGCGTGTCGCCCGTCATGGCCTCGAGCTTTGGAACTACCACAATGTCGCCAGCTGCGGCGGTGCTAACATCAGCCGTCTCTTTGCCGCACATACGATACAGGTGAGAAAGGCGCTCGGGCTTGCGTGTGCGAGCGTTGATAAGCTCGGCACCTGCAGAAATGGTACCCGCGAGCACCTTCACAAACGTAAGCTTGCCGTTCTGTGGATCTTGCAGCGACTTGAAGGCAAACGCAACAGGGCGCTCGTCATCAGGTGAAATATCAAGCTGCTCGCCGTTTACCAGCGGAATGCGGCCAAAGTCGGACATAGTTGGGAACCAACCATCAATGGCATCAAGCAGCGAAATAACGCCCTCTTCGCGAACGCAAGAACCCGAGAAGACAGGAACAAAAATGCGCTCCATAAGAGCCTTGCCCAGCAGGCCCTCAAGCTCTTCCTGCGTAATCTCTCCGCCCTCAAGATAGCGCATCATCAACTCGTCATCTGCCTCAACAACCAGCTCGGTCAGAGCAGCACGAGCGGCCTGGGCCTCTGCCTGGAACTCGGCAGGAATGTCAGTGACCTCGGGCTTGCCGTCTACCAGCTTGCGAGCCTTCTGGTGAACAACGTCAATGATGCCAGAGAAAGCCTCGCCGGAGCCCATTGGAATAGTTACCGCACCAAGTGAGGAACCAAAACGGTCCTGGAGCATAGCCATCGCGGTCTCGTAGTCTGCATCGGGGCGATCCAGGCGGTTAATGAACAGCGCACGGGACAGAGATAGGTCCTCGGCGGCAAACCAAAGCCTGGTAGTAATAGTGCCAGGTCCACTAGCTGCATCTACGACAAACAGCGCGGTCTCAACAGCGCTCATTGCCGAATAGGCGTCGCCTACAAAGTCAGGATAGCACGGCGCATCAAGCACGTTAATGCGTGTATTTTCCCAGGTAATTGGTGCGATAGTAGTAGAGATAGAGAATCCGCGCTCTGACTCCTGCGAATCGTAATCAAGCGTGGGCTTTGTGCCTGCGTGACCGCCTAAACGAGTGGTTGCACCCGTCAGATGCAGCATTGCCTCGGCAAGCATGGTTTTGCCCACGCCACCTTGGCCCACCAGGACCACATTCTTTACCTTAGAAACATTTTTTTCGGCCATGATGCCTCCTCTGACTGCGGCAAGCAGCCGAGAAGGTCAGCCGATAGTTCGCGCCCGGGTCTAGCGCGATATGCTTCGGCCCTTCCTGCTACTTACCGAACAAGAAAACCTCTAGCCACCCTACCGTACCGCAAAGCACAAAAAGAGACACCCACCATTCGATAAACGACATGTGGTGGGTGCCTCAAAGTTTCTTCTCGACAGAAGATTTTGTGTTGTTACCGCAGGTAGACGACGTGGAATTCCGCGAAGACGCCCCTGCGCATCACAAAAGTTAGATTCTAACTCCTCGGTGAACGGTGTTGTTAAAGATCAGGTAACCGATAATTGCGTTCACCAGCGACAGCGTGACAAAGATGATGTTTGGAAGAGTCTCGTTGACCACGCCTGCTGAAGAGCTAAACGAGTCGATAACCGGGATAATCATCATCATGAATGTTCCGCCGATAACAAACATGGAGCACAGCGTACCCACGAGAGAAGACACCGTGACCGAAAGGCTTCTCTTGGTGATATCAACAACGGAAGTCCAGTCAAAGTTTGGTCGGCGAATATCAATGGCCAGGCCCACGTTAGACACCAGGAACACAATGCAGAGCGGCAGAATAACGTTTCTCAGCGCCGTTTCAAGGGTGATATGACCAGGAATCAGGAAGAAAATCTGGGTCAACACGCTAAAAATGAGCACGTAGATCATGTTAACGGCAATCTTTGCGCCAAAAATCTGCTTTGGAGAAACCGGCATGGTTGCCATCAGCCAGTTTGAACGGCCTTCCAGCGAGTACGAAATGGCGGCGGAGTTGGCGGCGCAGAACATCGAGGTGCCAAACCAGGTGGTTATCATGCCAAGGATGGTTCTTGCCAGAGGTAGATAGCGCGGAACCTCGGACGCAGGCACAAAATAGGCCACGATAGACGACGTTCTAAAGAACATAGAAATAAAGGCGAGAATAACCATCAACAAGCAGCCAAAGAGCATATTGATAAAAACTGCTGGATAACCTGTGATGGTCTGAATCTCTTTTCTAATCAGGGCAACAAATGGCGTCGCAGACTTGGTGGAAATCTGTTTGGTGGTGAACTTCTTCTGGACCTTATCCTCGCTTACCAGCGCATTAATGCGGTCGTTGAAGCGAGAAATAATTGCCACGATTGCCGCAGGAGCTCCAACGGAGACCAGAGCAAATAGCAAGAAGCTAACAAGGGAGCCGGAGTTAAAGAAATCGGCAATCCATAGCGATGGAAGATAAACTACGCCAACTGAACTTGCAACGGTAAAGACGGTGTCGCGGAAGTTATCCACCACACCTGGGACAAACTTGTCCGCGTTGAAAGATACCGTAAAGATAAAGAACAGATATGCAACCATAAAGAAGAGGCCAAAAACGCCACCGATGACCATTCCTAAGTTCTTAAAGTGCAGCTTTGCAGCAAGGGCTGCAACCGCAAAGGCCAAGAGAATAGCAGCAGAAACTGCAAGGTTAGGTCCAAGGAGAAGCGCAAACAAAGCACCAATCAGACGCGGAAGCGTGAGTGCCTCAAAGCTAAAGTAAGCCAAAAAGACTGGCAACATAATGGTGATAGACCAGATACCCTCTGCAGCATAAAGAGCAGCTACGCGAGAATAGATAATGGTGCTCTTTTTGATTGGCAACGACATGATAAAGTCGTAATCCTTGTACGCAAAAAGCACGCCATTGGCCTTTACAAATGTCAAAATAACACCAGGTAGAGCACCAGCTAGAATTCCCGCGAGAGGCAGCAGCCTTGTGAAGCCGGCAATGGCTAAAGTTGTTGAAACGCCGTAGATGTAGACCATCATAAAGAGAGCGCCAACAACTGCAAAAACACCACCAACAATAGGCAGAGCATTTGCACCAACTTTTCTCTCAAAATTCTTTCGAGCACCCATAACCTGAGTAGTCCAAATCATGGTGATCTGAACCTTAAGCAGCATCCAGAACACTTTGAGGTCAGAAGGCAGTTTGAGCTCAGAGCGATCAAGAACAGGAACTTGACCAGCGCTTACTTGAGCTGGAATAAAGACATCTCCTGAAAGTTGCAGGTTCTGCTCAGGCACATCGGGGCGCTGAGGAGCCTGTGGAACGTTGTTTGCCATGACTAGTTCTCCTTAGGGAAGGAAGGAGGAACTGGAGCGCCTGGAGGCACTGGTGCACCAGGTACGGTTGGAGCAGCAGGTGCTGCTGGGGCTGCTGGAGCGGCGGGCGCAGCTGGAGCGGCGGGCGCAGCGGGTGTTGCAGGGGCGGCGGGGGCAGCAGGTGCGGCGGGTGCTGCAGGTGCTGCGGGTGTTGCGGCTACAGGCGCACCAGGAATGACTGGCTGAACAGCGGCGCCGTCCTTTGTGGTGGCCATATCCTGAGCAATCTCGGCAGAAACGCCAGGAGCGCCTGCCTCAAGGCCAAGGAAGACTTCCTCAAGTGAAGCATTGCCGCGAATCTCGTCCGTTTTACCTGCAGCAAGAAGCTTGCCCTGACGAATAATTGCAATTTTATTGCAGAGTTTCTCGACAACCTCAAGAACATGTGACGAGAAGAACACGGCAGATCCGCGGTCGGCAAGCTCGTGCAGCATCTTCTTGAGCTCGAAGCTTGCTGCTGGGTCCAGGCCAACAAATGGCTCGTCCAAAATGATGAGCTTTGGCTCGTGGAGCAGGGCGGAAATCAGAACCAGCTTCTGCTTCATACCGTGCGAGTAGCTGCCAATAGCGTTAGCCAGGGAATCGGTGATGCCCAGGCGGTTGGCCAGCGTAGTAATGCGCTCGACGCGGTTCTCCGCAGGAACGCCAAAAATGTCGCAGACGTAGTTGAGGTACTTGATGCCGCTCATGAACTCGTAAATGTCTGGGTTATCTGGAACGTAAGCGATGACCTGCTTGGTGCCAACGGGGTCAACCAGCACGTTCTTGGAGTCCACAAAAATGACGCCGCCCTCAAATGGCTGGGCACCAACGATGGACTTGATAAGCGTAGTTTTACCTGCGCCGTTGTGGCCGATAAAACCGTAAATGTCGCCAGGCATAACGTCGAGCGAAAGATCGGAAACGGCAACCTTGGAGCCGTACTTCTTGGTGAAGTGCTGGACGCTCAGCACAGGAACAACCTCGCCCGGTGCTGCTGGAGTTGCAGCTACTGAATTTGGTGCTGGAGCTGAAGCTACGGATGCGGCTGGCGCGGGCGCGGCTGGAGCTGCAGCTGGTGCAGCGGGAGCCGCAGGTGCAGCTGGTGCTGCTGGGACTGCGGGTGCGGCGGGAGCTGCAGGTGCAGCTGGAGGTACGGGAGCGTTAGGAACAGGTGGCTGTGGAATGTTGTCGGCCATGTTAGTTTCCTTCTTCCATCTTGTCTGTCTTATTCACACGAGTGTTATTAGCTTTTGGAGTGCGCTTTGCCCTTCGCAGAGCGTCGCGCAAAATCCATTCTACCTGAGCGTTAGTTGAACGCATGTCGTCTTGCGCCCAGCGTTCAACCGCCTCCCAGACTTCTGGAGCTACACGAAGTGGATATTGTTTGCGAGGTGCCATGGGTTTCTCGCCAAGCTTTACTGCTGCAAGGAACCGGTGTTAAGCACAGGCTGAGCCTCGGACTCGCCGCAGAGAACAACCATGAGGTTGGATGCCATGACGGCCTTGCGATCCTCGTCGAACTCAACGACGCCGTTCTCGGAGAGCTGGGTGAGAGCCATGTCAACCATGGAAACAGCGCCCTCGACGATCTTCTTACGTGCAGCGATGATTGCCTCTGCCTGCTGGCGGCGGAGCATTGCCTGCGCGATTTCAGGAGCGTAGGACAGGTGCGTGAGGCGAGCGTCGTCAACGGTGATACCAGCGACGGAAAGGTTGCGGCTCAGCTCGGACTGAAGCGCCTCGGAGACTTCCTCGATGTTGGAGCGCAGGGTAATTGCGGTGTTGGACTCGGACTCGTCCTCCATGTGGTCGTAGCTGTAGATGCTGGCGACGTGCCTGAGCGCGGTCTCTGCCTGCATAGCAACGTAGCTGTCGTAGTCGTCGACGTCAAAGAGAGCCTTTGCGGTATCGCTGACGCGCCAAACAACAACCTCGGCAATCTCGATTGGGTTACCCATGCGGTCGTTGACCTTGAGGACGTCGCCGTTCAGCGTACGAGCACGAGTGGAAATGATGGAGGTGTGCATACTGACTGTTGGGGTGCCATAGCCCGTTGCAAGAGCGGAAAGGTTGCCTACATTTGTGGACAAGGTCTTGGCGTAGTAAGGATTTGCCCAGCGAAGGCCCTCGTCCTTAACGGTACCGATGTACTTGCCAAACAACACGCACACCTTTGCCTGACCAGGCTGAAGGCTAAACAGGCCACTTGAAACAAACATGCCAGCAAAGAAGAATACCAGCGCGCCAATGATGCTTGGGAACGATGGATCCAGGCGAGGATTTCTATCTGCCGCAATAGCGCTGAGAACAAAATTCAGCGTAAACAGGGCTGCAACTGCAAAAAGAACAATAGCAATCAGCAGGAACAGCCAACCACTCTTGGATTTGATGATTTTCTCGGTGCTCATGGTATCTCCTTTGTGACAATGAGCTTTCTGTTGGCATCATTGTGATATCACATTGATTACAAGTCAATAGAAATTTTTATTTAAATATTGTTCAAAAATACCAGGTAAGGCGGTGGTTTTCCTGCATGCGTTGCGCACTCAGGAGCATGTCTGGTCGCGTGCATTGAAATGCCAGTTGACCTGTAGAGCCTGGACCAAGCGCGCCTGACCGTGCGCTTGACCGTGTGTGATGCGCAAGGCGAGAAGTTCTTCTCTTCGAGAATTGCAGCTGAATCGCAAGGCTTACATCAAGCGCGCCTGACTTCTGCAAAGATTCTGTAACTTTTGCCTGATAACACCAAAGAATCTGTGGATTTGCCTGATTTCTGCAAAGAATCTGTATCCAAAACACAGATTCTTTGCACTTTTCAGGCGAACCTTTCGTGACGTGACTTTTGAATCCGAGGTTAGTTTCATGAGCACTCTTATGGAGCCTGATTTTCTCGCCATGTCTGAACGATTTGCCGGAAAAGTGCACCAAGTCTGAGCTATTTGCCGGTTTTGCTCGCCATGTCTGAGCTGTTTTACTCAGACATGATGAGCTTTTCAGGCTCGCAATCAAAGGGCAGTCAAAAGATGGTAGAGAAACAGCTTGATCGCAAAAAACACACCTCGGGAGAAGCCCCCAAGGTGTGTTCGGTGTGCACTATTACCTGCTCGCAGGCTATGCTCGCAGCCGACGCTGCTCGCAGCCCGCAGCCTCGCGCCCGTCAGAGCCCGAAGCCCGCACGCAGTCTCGCGGCGCGCTAGTCGATACGAGCGTCTACCTCAAGCCAACCAAGCTGGTCGATGTTGCCCTTGACGTGCTCGCAAGACTTGCGCCATGCCTCAATCTCGGAGTCGGAGAGTTCGGGCACAAAGACCTTCTCGACACCGTTGGCACCGATAACTGCAGGAAGTGAAGAGTAGAAGCCAGAAACGCCATACACGTCGGTGAGCAGCGTGGAAACCGGCGTGATCAGCTTGGTGTCGTGAACAACAGCCTTGATGACCTCGACAGCGCCGTTTGCAATGGAGTACTCGGTGCACTGTTTGCCGCTGTAGGTGACGTAACCGCCCATGCGTCCGGCCTGCTCAAGCTCTGGAAGGTCAAAGGTCTTGCCCGTCTGAGCTGCAACTTCGTCGAGGGTGAGGCAGCCAATGGAAACGTGCGACCAACAAGCGAACATGCCGTTGCCGTGCTCGCCAAGCATCCAAGCGTTGATGCAAGATGCTGGATAACCGGTAGCACCAGAAAGAGCGTGGCGGAGTCGAGCGGAATCCAGCGTGGTGCCGGAGCCGATAACCTTGTAAGGGTCAGCGCCGGTCAGATACTGGAGCTCGGTGGTAACAACGTCGCAGGGGTTTGCGATGTTGACCCAAACACCATCGAAGCCAGCGTCTGCAATGCGCTTTGCAAACTTCTTGGCCTCGTCAGTAGTGACGAAGAGCTCGCCATCGCGATTACCCGCAGCGGCAGCTACGTGACCCGCGGCGTTAACGATAATGTCGCAGCCAGCAAGCTCCTCGTAACGGTCGTCAAGCTCAAAAACGCGAGCAGGGTGTGGATAAAATGGCATTGCATCCAGCAGATCGTTTACCTGAGCCTTGCAGAGGACCTCATTTGTGTCGCTAATGTAGAGCTCAGTAGCAAGTCCCTGGTAGAGCAGGGCGTTTGCAACGTGCGCGCCTACGTGATTAGCACCAATGATACCAATCTTGCTGATAAGAGCCATAGTCCACCTCTTTTGTCTCGCCAAAATACTGTGCCTGATAGCCTAACGGTTTTTTTGCATAAACGGGAAACGATACAAAAAATGAAACATATTAGACACAACAATCCCCTCAACGTGCCATTTAAGCCCGCAAACGGTATAGTAGTAACCCAAGATTTGGAGAGGACCTATGGGATACAAGACACCAACATGCTCTATTGCGCGTAGCTGCGGAGGCTGTGAATGGCTTTCGGTCCCCTATCCTATCCAACTTAAGCGCAAGCAGGCGCAGGTAGAAGAACTTCTCGCCCCGCTGGCAAACATCAATAACGTAACTATCGAGCCCATCCGCGGAATGGACGAGCCTCTGGCGTATCGTCATAAGGCAGCGACGCCATTTGCACCGGGCAAGGGCCGCACGGTTCGCTCCGGTTTTTACGCAAGCGGAACGCACAAAATTATTGCTTCAAAGGAATGCCTGGTAGAGAATGGTCGAGCTCGTGCCATCCTCAACGACGTGGCGTATCTTGCTGGCCAGTTCAACATCCACGCTTACCAGGAAGATCGCGGCAAGGGAGCGCTGCGCCACGGCGTGGTTCGCTGCGGATATGCCACCAACGACGTTATGCTGGTGCTGGTGGTCAACGGCCAACATCTGCCCCATGAACAGGAGTTTATTGCTGCGCTTCGCAAGACACACCCCGAGCTGACCAGCATCTTTTTGAACGTCAACCAGAAGCGCACCAACGCAATTTTGGGGCGAGAAACTCGTCTGCTTTGGGGCTCAACGTCTATAAGCGACAAGCTTCTGGACTGCACGTTTGAGATTGGTCCAACCAGTTTCTATCAGACCAACCCTCAGCAAACCGAGGTGCTCTATCAGCTGGCTATCGACGGAGCACTTGCTGGCTCCACGCAGACCAGCGCCACGCAAGACGGCGCTGCGCTGACCAGTGCTCCCGCACAAGCAGCAACCTCTGCTCAAGCCAACAACCTACGAGTTCTTGACGCTTACTGCGGCACAGGAACCATTGGACTTTGCTTGGCGCACGCCGCCGAAGCTCAGGGCATCAACCTCTTGCTCACTGGTGTTGATCAGGTTGAAAACAATATTCAGATGGCTCGCAGAAACGCTCGAAACAATAAACTTGATGCTGAGTTTATCTGCGACGATGCCACTCGCTACATGCAAGCTTTAGCAAAAGAAGGTCAGAACTTTGACGTTATTATTCTTGACCCGCCTCGCGCTGGTTCCACGCCCACCTTCCTCAAGGCAACTGCCCAGCTAGCTCAGAAGAAAATCGTGTATGTGAGCTGCAACGTTGTGACGCAGGCTAGGGACCTCAAAGTTCTTCTCGACAGTGGATTTGCCATTGAGCGCGTGACGCCTGTGGACATGTTCCCTCACACCAAGCATGTGGAATGCGCTGTGATGCTTTCTCGGGCTTAGATTAAATTCGCAAATTGAATTGAGGGGCAATACCTGATAATCCTTCATTAGTAGCTGCCAAGGAAACTTATAGAGCAAAATTAATTAAGGGAAATGTTTATAACTGGAATACAGTAATAGGGGATGGTCGCAGAATCATCCTCTATTTTTTGTGCAAAAACGAAGAACTTTGTATATTGCATTTTGATATTAGGCTCCCAGTTTCAGTGAAGAATCACAGTCTTCAACATCATAATGATGGAAAGAAAGTCTATCTTGATAAAATACCTCTATATGATTATAATTATGTTCATAATCATATAGATACTAAACTTCAGATACAAGTTACAAAAATAAGGAGGTATGGTTATGGCCACAAAAAATATTTATGTTGCAGAAGCAGATCTACACTTATTTGATGATGCTGCCAATTACGCCGGAAGTGTTTCTGCCGCTGTGATACAGGCACTTCAGGACTTTCTAAGTGTTCAACGCAACAAAAGCGAAGGATATGACAAGATTGAGTTAAACCTCTATGAAAAAGGGGTAAGAAGAAAGGTAATGTTCTATGGTATGGAGATTACTCGTGTAGAACGTCCGGTAGACGGTGGAATAAGGATTGACACGATTTATAAAACTGCAAAAGGGCAGCTTGCGGTAGCAACCAAGGTTCGCAAGGAGCTTCCGAATTGGGCGAAAGGAAATCCACACGTATGGGAAAACCCGCAGTCTTGGTCACATGATTTTTGGAATCTGGGGGACAGAGTATTAAACGTATATCCGGACACAGAGAGCCTAAAGGAGAAGGATGCGTATCTTGCCGAGTGCTGCGAATCTTCTCTTTCGGAAAAGCCTTATGAGTTTTTGGATATTTAGATTAGGCATAAATACTAGATTTATAGAACTATAACAAGCAAATAATGCGATAGCTTTGTATTTATATATCACTTAGATTAAAGTCGCAAACTGAATCGAGCAGCTATGAAAACGGTAGAATTTGGAAAACAAAATAACGACGTAATCATGCTGCTTCATGGTGGCGGTTTATCTTGGTGGAATTATAAAGCCGAGGCTGAACTGCTGAAGGATCGATATCACGTTGTGCTGCCCATCCTTGACGGACATGCAGGTAGTGACAATGACTTTATAAGCATCGAGAAAAACGCAAGTCGACTCATTTCATTTATCAATAAAGAATTTGGAGGCTCGGTTCTCCTTATTGGAGGGCTGTCCCTTGGCGCGCAGATTTTAGTAGAAATGCTGACGCAACAAAATACAATTTGTCAAAACGCTGTCATTGAAAGTGCATCTGTCATTCCGTCCAAGCTGACAAAAGCCCTGATTAAACCAATGTTTTCTCTAAGTTATGGCTTAGTGAAAAAGAAGTGCTTTGCTCAAATGCAATTTGACTATCTTCATATTCGTAAAGATTTATTTAAAGACTATTATCGGGACACGTCACAAATCTCAAAAGAGAACATGATTGCATTCTTGGAAGCAAATACATCCTATGAGGTAAAACCCAACCTTCAAGATGTCCACGCCAACATCCATATACTTGTCGGCGAAAAAGAACAGAAAAAGATGATCCGTTCAGCAGAACAATTGCATAAGGCACTGCCTGGTAGCGTTCTTGAAATAAAGAAAGACTTATATCATGGCGAGTATTCCATCAATTACCCAGAGGAGTACACAAAAGAACTTCTAGACACGATGTGCTACATATTAAATAAATCAGCGTGACTTCCCGTACGAGAAGCAACAAGTATAAGCTCGTCTTCGTGAATGGCATAAATCAAAAGCCAGTCTGGTTGAATATGGCATTCTCTAAACCTCTGGTAGGATCCAGTAAGAGCGTGGTCTTTGTGTTTTGGGTCTAATGCTTCCCCAGCGCAGAGTTTGTCAAGCACCTCTTGGAGTGTAGATATATCAAGACCTCGCTTTTTAATGCGCTTATAATCCTTCCGAAACTTAGAAGTTGCTTGAAGTTTAAGCATATAACTTAAACCCCTGCATCAAGATCTTTAAACAGCTCATCTGTGGTGTTGTAGGATGTTGCTTGAATTTTACCTGACATGATATCGCGTGCTTCTTCCATAGCAGCCAGTGTTTCAGCATTAAACTTTGGGATTTCCACTTTAAAAGGAAGGCCTCCGTGCAAAACGCACTGGCGTAAGAAGATGTTTACGGCACTTGACATATCGATGCCGAGCTTTTTAAACAGTTCATTTGCTTCTGTTTTGACATTGCTATCGATACGAATTTGAGTGGGACTTGTTGCCATAGTATCAGCTCCTTTTAAGCTGATTTTGATACAAATAGTATACGTTGTCAATCAATAAACAAATGTCTTTTCGATTTGTTTTGTTTGTCCGACGTTATTTTTTTCCGGAAAACCTCTTGACTATAAAGCAACGTAATACTTCAGACCTCAAATAGCTAAAGGAGGAAATATTATGGATTTTGCAGTGTTTGAGACAAAAAAGATTGATGCGATGCAAAAGAAGTACAAGCCTTAGCCAAAAAAATTAAAGATTTTATTGCGTCTAATTTCTATAATTGTTCAAACGAAGCTTTAGCCGGACTGGGCAAATTGAATTGAGCGGCTATGAAAACGGTAGAATTTGGAAAACAAAATAACGACGTAATCATGCTGCTTCATGGTGGCGGTTTATCTTGGTGGAATTATAAAGCCGAGGCTGAACTGCTGAAGGATCGATATCACGTTGTGCTGCCCATCCTTGACGGACATGCAGGTAGTGACAATGACTTTATAAGCATCGAGAAAAACGCAAGTCGACTCATTTCATTTATCAATAAAGAATTTGGAGGCTCGGTTCTCCTTATTGGAGGGCTGTCCCTTGGCGCGCAGATTTTAGTAGAAATGCTGACGCAACAAAATACAATTTGTCAAAACGCTGTCATTGAAAGTGCATCTGTCATTCCGTCCAAGCTGACAAAAGCCCTGATTAAACCAATGTTTTCTCTAAGTTATGGCTTAGTGAAAAAGAAGTGCTTTGCTCAAATGCAATTTGACTATCTTCATATTCGTAAAGATTTATTTAAAGACTATTATCGGGACACGTCACAAATCTCAAAAGAGAACATGATTGCATTCTTGGAAGCAAATACATCCTATGAGGTAAAACCCAACCTTCAAGATGTCTACGCCAAAGTCCATATACTCGTCGGAGGAAAAGAACAGAAAAAGATGATCTGTTCAGCAGAGCAATTGCATAAGGTGCTGCCTGATAGCATTCTTGAAATAAAGAAAGGCTTATATCATGGCGAATATTCCATCAATTGCCCAGAGGAGTATACAAAAGAACTCCTAGACATGATTAATGCCCAATAGGACCCTTACCATCCGCTGACCCATCAATCTGTCCTCCAAAACCCAGGAGCTCTCCGTGATTATAAAAAACGAAATACCTCTTTTAGAATATGACGATGCCTCCCCAGAGGTTATTTCAGCAGATCACGAATGGACCGCAGGTCGGCTACCAGAAAAATGCCTCTTTGCATTTCTTGGAGACGTTGTCCATGATTACGCCAACGAGCACGGAGCAGAGATCGTAGAAACAATCGTGACTGTTTCTCGAGACATTAAAGTCTACGTTTTGGATTCATATGGCGAGAAAATCTGTTTAGTTCAATCCCCTACTGGATCTGCTTCATCCACACAGGTAATGGACATACTGGTTACCTGTGGATGTAAGAAAATAGTTGCAGTTGGTTCTTGCGGCGTTCTAAAAGAGATACAAGAAAATGCCTTTCTCGTCCCAACTAAAGCTCTTAGAGCGGAAGGGACGTCCTATCACTATCTTCCAGTATCAAGATATATAGAGCTTGATAAGGAGCCAATTTCTGTTATAGAAGAAACCTTCAAAAAAGACGGACTCCCTTTTGAGACGTGCACCACCTGGTCTACTGACGGTTTCTTCCGTGAGACAAAAGATATGGTTGAGTATCGTCTGCAAGAAGGATGCTCAGTTGTAGAGATGGAATGCTCGGCACTAGCCGCTTGCTGCAGAAAACGAGGAGCGCAGTTTGGTCAGTTTCTCTTTACAGCAGACTCTTTGGCAAACGTTCACGAATATGACGAGAGGGACTTTGGCAAAGACTCCCATGAGAAAGCGCTGCTTCTTGGCCTAGAAATACTCAGAAACTTTACCTAAACCATTGCTGGGCACCTGCGCTTACTGCGTTTCGTAAAATTTAAGCGTACAATTGTTAGCATGTTCTACTTGCTTTTCATCAGGGCATTTTTTACAACTAGTGAGGCTCGTATGAAAGTTCAGCAGCTCATCAAAGATACGTGCGCGATAGCCGCCGAGGACCTCGGCAAAGCAAAAGCAGATCAGATTGCACAGGCAGCTCAAACGCGATTCGAGGCGCTCTGTACAGAAAATGCATCCGATTCCAAAGAACTCCGTGCTCACTCTTTCAAACGCATTTACCCTGGTATTGCAATATATGAAGCTCTACGCGTAGAGGGCATCCCACAAGAAAAGGCCGTCTGGTATATTCGCGAATATTTCCAGCGCTTTGCTGCCAAACGAGTCCCACTCTTCCAATGGGCCATCAAAACGTTTGGCCTTGCACGCAAGTTTCCTCGCCTCTTTAAATCAGGTATCGAGAAAAGCTGCACATCAAATGCTGGATTTGCCTTTGAATATCCAGAAAGTCATGGTAACGAAGCGCGCCTTAACATTGTAAGCTGCCCCTACTATGAGATAACCAAAAAATATGGCTGCCCCGAAATAACCGCTGCATACTGTGATAGCGACGATGCAGGATACGGTAATTTGCATCCACAGCTTATCTGGGGCCGCACAAAAACCATAGGCCACGGTGGCGATTGTTGCGATTTTCTCTTAGAGTATAAGGAGAACTAACCGCAGGTAGACGCTGTTTGCCTGCACCGTCGCTAAAATTTTGTCATCTACATGACGTGATTTGAGCACGTTTACTAGGAGTTTTTTATGCAAGAAAATCGTATGTTTTCCGACGTCAAGCAGGCAAAGAGACTAACTCCAGCTTGGCTTAGTCCCTTTTTAGCCGTTTTCTTGTTGGTCGTTGGGCAAATTATTGGCGCTATTGTAATGACCATCTCAGCAGCACTTATTATTGCCCCTTACTACATGGCGCACCCAGATCTTCCAGATCGCCTTTCCGATTCCCTCAATCTGAGAGAGATTTTTGGAGACTACTATCTTCTGATAACGCTTCTTTCCTTTGTCTTTATTGCAGGTCTCTTTTTCCTGTGGGTAAAACTCTTTGAAAAACGTCCGATTGTTACCCTAGGATTTTACAAAGACAACTGGAAGAAAGAGCTGCTCAAAGGCTTTGGTCTAGGAATTCTTCTCTTCTCTGTTGTGATGCTGATTCTCATTTTGACCGGATCTTATCAATTAGTTGGCACTACTTTTACGCCTTATGCATTCGGCTTTGTTCTTCTCACTATTCCGTTTTGGCTGATTCAAGGCGGAACAGAAGAACTTATTACTAGGGGCTGGCTTCTTCCTGTCATGGCAGAGAAGTCCAACAAAATTATTGCAATCGTGGTTTCGAGCAGTCTATTTGGTCTTCTCCATATGTTTAACAGCGGCTTTACCATGCAGTCCCTGATCGACCTAATTCTTTTTGGCATCTTAGAGACGTTCTATATCATCAAAACTGACAATCTCTGGGGAGCCGCTGGCATTCACGGAGCCTGGAACTTTGCCCAAGGCAATATCTTTGGCGTTCTGGTAAGCGGTAGCACTACAGGCAGTTCTTTGCTGCAGTTTGCTCCTGGCAGTGGCCCGGATTGGCTTACCGGCGGTAGCTTTGGCGCAGAAGGTTCCATCGTTTGCACGCTTGTTATGCTGGTAACCATCATGATTCTTGCCTATCAGCTCAAGAAATCCGGCAAGCTCTTTGCAAAGAAATCTGCCGAGAAACCCGCTGAGGCCGCAAGCGTTGACTTGTAACTTTTACACCATGCTGAGTTTCAATATCTACTTTCTAAAGGAAGAACTAAAGAATGTGTTTAATTTGCGACAGAATTCAAATGATCAGAGAAGGAACTAATCCCTATTTTGTTAAAGAATTAGAAACTGGTTACGTTGTCATAGGCGATAACCAGCACTTTAAGGGATACACAATTTTTCTATGTAAGCAACATGCATCAGAACTTCATGAGCTGGATACAGACTTTAAACTAAAGTTTCTTGAAGAGATGTCCCTTGTTGGAGAAGCGGTATCACGCGCGTTTCCCTGCGAGAAAATGAACTACGAGCTGCTTGGTAACGGAGATTCTCATCTTCATTGGCATTTATTCCCTAGGGTTTCGGGTGACCTGGACGAATACGGCCACAACGGTAAAGGTCCCGTCTGGTGGTACCCCATGGAAAAGATGTATGACAGCTCAACCTGTCCTTCTCCAGAGGAATTAGGAGCCCTGAAGACAAAGCTCTTACTTGAACTTACTAAGGTGCTGTTATCTACAGAATAGTCAGAAACGATAGGATTTTTAACAAGCTGTCGTAGGGAGGGTGAAAATAGTGGCATTTGATTTTAAAAAGGAATTTAAAGAGCTCTATGCGCCAAAAAATAAGCCAGGCATAGTAACTGTTCCGTCTATTAATTATCTTGCAGTAAGAGGGTCTGGAGATCCCAACGTAGAAGATGGCGAATACAAACAGTCAATAGGGCTGCTTTACGGTGTTGCTTATACCATCAAAATGAGTAAAAAGAGTTCACATCAAATTGAAGGGTATTTTGATTTTGTTGTTCCTCCATTAGAGGGCTTCTGGTGGCAAGAGGATACTCATGGTGTTGATTACGCTCATAAAGAAAACTTCAAGTGGATTTCAGTTATTCGCCTACCCGACTTTGTTACCAAAGAAGATTTTGATTGGGCCATTGCTGAAGCAACTAAGAAAAAGAAGTTAGATTTTTCTAAGGTAGAATTCTTTACCTATGAAGAAGGCCTCTGTGTACAATGCTTGCATATTGGACCTTATAATAGTGAACCCGAAACTGTTTCTCTTATGCATGAATACATGGAGAGCCAGGGATACGTTTTAGACATCACTGCTGAACGCATGCATCATGAAGTTTATCTGAGCGATGTACGTAAAATAGCTCCAGATAAACTAAAGACCGTCATCAGACATCCAATCAGAAAAGCCTAATGAACTTCTTTGCTCTGGATTAAATCTGTAAACCAATCTTCATAACTAACCCAATTTTGTTAAATTCTAATTTCACAGGTAGTTTGATTTTCTCGTTGCCTCATCCTTGTAATTAAAATAACGAAGGAGGAGGTGTTTTATGTCAAAGAAACAAATCAATCTATTTGTAGGCTCTATCGGAGCTTTTATCGGAGTATTTGTTTTTATCGCTTATATTCCACAAATTATTGCAAATCTACAGGGCGTAAAGGCTCAACCTTTTCAGCCGCTATTTGCAGCAGTTTCTTGTCTCATTTGGGTCATCTATGGTTGGACTAAAGAGCCCAAAAAGGACTGGATTCT
>CAUUEB010000013.1:0-36872 GCA_963544135.1 uncultured Atopobium sp.
ATTGGGGTATTTTCAGCGTCATGTATACGTCTTTTTAACAGATTATCCGACTTAGGTGTGTTTTGAACTGCCTCCTATTTCTCGTGTCCAAGAAATGGGAAGCAGTTCATTTGACGTGAGGCTTTTTCTGTCTTGCGGCAGCTTGACCGCGAGCTGACCGCGGGTTAACCGTGGCTGACCGCTGGTTGGCCACTGGTTGGCCGCAACCTAATCGCAACCTAATCGCAGCCCAATACCGTTCAAGAAAATTATCTCAAAAAGTGGACAAAAGTCCTTATTTTTATTTTTGCTAGCAGGTACAATTACTCAAACTTAAGCCGAAACTGTCCTGTAAAGAGGACTTACGAAACAAGAACAGCGAGGTCTCGTGTGAACGTCCTAACCTACCTTGATAGTCTTGATTCTGACGTTCGCAAGAAGATCATCAAATGGGCTTCTCGCGTTCCTGCTAATCGTCTTTCTCACTGTAGGCAGATTCGTCTTAACTCCGGACAGACCCTTGTCCACATGCTGGACCGCGTTGATAACGTGTACATTCTGTGCCGCGGTACCGTGCGCACTACGTCGCATAATTCCGCAGGTAGCACGTATGTTATTGACGAGTATCGTGCGCCCGTTGCTTTTGGTGAGATGGAAGTTATTAGCGAGAGCCCGTTTTACCTGGGATCGCTCACCGCAACTTCCGGCTGCGAGTTTATTTCGGTTCCACGCGAGGACTACCTGCAGTGGATTCGTTCGGACCCCGAGGCTCTTCTTACCCGCTCGCGCTGGATTATCAAGAACCTCACGCGTCAGTCCGGTTATGAGCGCAGTCTGCTGACCTGGAGCGGCACTAAACGCCTGATGTACATGCTCAGCGAGCTGACGCGCGACCAGATTCACCGCGGCGTTGTTGAGTGGCCGTTTACCGTGCGTCTGACCAGGCAAGAATTGGCGGACAAGATTGGTACCAGCACAAAGACTGTTGCCCGCGGTATCGACGAGCTTAAGGAGAGGGGCATGGTTTCTGTTCAGCACGGCAAGATTGTTATTACCGAGAGGCAGTTCCAGCGCCTCGACGACGCAATGAAACACGAGGGAGAATCCCACCTTCTGGACTAACCTCTGTACCTGGCACAACGCTTGGGCAAGACCGTTCTTCTCGCCCCGAGCGTTGCGCATCTCACCTGGCATGACGCGCTTCTCGCGCCACGCCGTACCTGGAACGACCGACGTATCCGTCGTAATCACAACCCTGTTTTTGCAGGATAAACGTAAGGAGCACAAATGAGCGAGTTTATGGACATCATTACTTCCGACAACCTCTCGTACAAGCAGAAGGTTCTGCACCTGGCTCAGGCTGCCGAGAACTCCGAGCACCCTATCAAGACAACTGCTGAGTTTGATCGTCTTTTTGCAGCTCACGCTCTTGACGATATGTGTGAGGGCAACGCTCCTTACCGTCCTCGCTACATCTGCCCTGACTACCAGGTATTTGCTCAGAACGGTTCCGAGTTTTTGCGCTTTGACAAGCCAGAGACCCTTGATGACCTACTCTGGGGCCTTGCCGCTCTCTACGACAACGTTCCTTCAGTCACCAGCCGCCCTGTCTACGTTGGCCAGCTGGACAAGATTATTGATCCGTTCCTAGAGGGCATGACTGACGCAGAGATTAAACCTCGTCTGCGCCGCTTCCTGAACCACATCGACCGCACCGTTGCGAGCGGTTACTGCCACGCAAACATTGGACCAGAGGACACTCGTGCAGGTAGACTGCTGCTTGAGGTTGACCGCGAGCTCATGAATGCCGTTCCAAACTTCACCCTTAAGTACGATCCAGAGGTCACGTCCGACGAGTTCATGCGCCTGGCAGTCAAGACCACCATGGTCTGCTCCAACCCTGCTTTTGCTAACCACCGCATCCACAAAGAGACCTACCCTGGCGAGTATACCGTCGTAAGCTGCTATAACGTTCTTCCTATGGGTGGCGGCGCTTACACTTTGAGCCGCGTACTGCTTCCTGGCCTCGCAAAGCTTGCATCCAACGTTGACGACTTCATGAACAACCTGCTGCCAACCGCAACCGGCGAGGTTCTGAACTTCATGAACGAGCGCGTCCGCTTTATTGTTGAGGACTCCAACTTCTTTGAGACCAGCTTCCTGGCTAAGGAAGGCCTCATTTCTCGCGAGCGCTTCTGCGGCATGTTTGGCGTTGCCGGCATGAGCGAGTGCGTCGCTGAGCTGCTGCACCTTGATAGCAGCCGCACTTACGGCAAGGATGACGAGGCTAACGAGCTGGCCGATCAGATCATGGTCAAGATTGCCGACCAGGTCAACAGCTTTGACGCCGTCTACTCCGAGGTCTTTGGCGGCCGCTTCACCCTGCACGCACAGGCTGGCTTCTCCGACCAGCAGGGCGTTACCCCTGGTGTCCGCATCAAGGTTGGCGACGAGCCTGCAAATCTCTACGACCACATTCGCCACAGTGCACGTATGCACCGCTTCTTCAACAGCGGCGTCTCCGACATCTTCCCAGCTGAGCCAACTGCTGAGCGCAACCCAGACGCTGTCGTTGACGTGGTCAAGGCCGCATTCTCCATCGACGACAAGTACCTCTCGTTCTATAGCTCCGAGGGTGACCTGGTCCGCATCACAGGCTTCTTGGCTAAGCGTTCCGAGATGAAGAAGTTCCAGTCCGGAGACGTTGTTCTTCAGGACACCGCTCACGACGGCCTGGGCAACTTCACCGCTAACCACCTTGCCGACCGCAAGGTTCGCATGAGCGACTAGCGAGAAGAGCTGCGCAATCGTGACCTTCACTGCAACAGAAACAACTTTGGGAGCCGCGCGCGACGAAGCGTCGCGTCCCGCGACCGCGAGCACCGCGGCAACGAGCGACACGTCAACCAATTCAGGAGCAGCACATCCAACCGGGTGTGTTGCTCCTGTCAATAAGATCATTCCCTTCTCGCTGGTAGATGGCCCAGGAAGCCGAACTGCCGTCTTCCTCCAAGGCTGCAACATTCGCTGCGCCTACTGCCACAACCCCGAGACCCAGGTAGAGTGCATCTCCTGTCAGGCGTGCGTCAAACCATGCCCAGCTCACGCCCTGTCTGTGGCTGACGGAAAAGTTATGTGGGACAACTCCATCTGCATCAACTGCGACAACTGCATCAAGGTGTGCCAACACAGGTCCACGCCAAAGATTGAACTGCTCAGCGCGCGCGAGGTGGCCGACCGCTGCATCTCCAATATGCCGTTCATCCGCGGAATTACCACTTCGGGCGGTGAATGCATGCTCCGTCCCGACTTTCTTTACGAGCTCTTCACCTACTGCAACGCAGCCGGTCTGAGCTGCCTCATCGACTCAAATGGCACCATCGACTTCACCGAGTACCGCGATCTGCTGGCCCTCTCGAGCGGCGTCATGCTTGACGTTAAAGCCTGGGACGATCAGTGGTTTGAGCATCTGACCGGCGAGAATGGCGTCACGGTCCGCAAAAATCTTGCGTTTTTGGCCGAGCAAAACAAGCTGGAAGAGGTTCGCGTTATCGTGACCGAAGGCTGGAACGACGCCGAAGCCGCAGTTGACGGCATTGCCTTAACACTTGGCGAGAAGGTTGGTCAGACGCGCATTCGCCTCATGAAGTTCAGGCGCTTTGGCGTGCGCGGACCGATGGAGAACTCCCCTTCTCCAAGCGACGAGCGCATGCAAGCAATTGAGTCGCAGGCCCGCAACCTGGGCTTTGGCGAGGTTGTCGTCAGCTAGTTGCCACGGCGGCGCGGACCACGACTCACACGGGTTTCTCGCCAGTACCAACAGTTTTTCTCGCCAGTTTCCGCGCTTTACATTGCAACAAATAACGACCTCGCAGCACATGCCACGAGGTCGTTTTCATTTATCTATCAGTAAGGTGCCGGCTGGCAAACTCCAGTTCAGTGGACTACCGGCCTGAAAACCCCAGTTCAGTGGACTATCGGTCCAGTAAACTCCAGCTCAGCGAGTTACTCGGTGACGATAGCAATTCCGCTAGAGCAGCCCAGGCGATCGGCGCCTGCTGCGACCATTGCCTCAGCGTCAGCCTTATTGTGGATGCCGCCAGCAGCCTTAACCTTGCAAGTGTCGCCGACAGTCTGCTTCATCAGAGCGACGTCATGAACAGTTGCGCCACCGGTGCTAAAGCCGGTGCTTGTCTTGACGAACGCAGCCCCAGCAGCCATGCAATCCTTGCAAGCACGAACGATTTGCTCGTCATCAAGCAAGCAGCACTCCAGGATTACCTTTACTGGCACGGAGCCGGCGGCCTCGACAACGGCCTTGATATCAGCGATAACGTAGTCGTCATCGCCAGCGACCAGGTGGCCACCGTTGATAACCATGTCAATCTCGGTAGTACCGTCGGCAACGCTCTGCTTGGCCTCGGCGACCTTAGCTGCAGTTGAAGCGGCTCCCAGAGGGAAACCGATGCAGGAAGTAATGCCAACTCCAGAGCCCTCGAGCTCGGCATGAGCCAGGGAAACCCAGCAAGAATTGATGGCAACAGTTGCAAACTTGTACTGCTTTGCCTCAGCGCAAAGTTTCTTGATGTCCTCAGCGGTTGCGTTCTGCTTCAAATTTGTATGGTCGATAAGGCCGTTGACTTCCACTTTTTTCTCCTTCTGGCTGTGCGATTATGGGCGGTTTGTGCCTCTCTATTGTACGGCAAGCACACCGTAAAGGACGCGGCTACCTGGTTTTGCTATCCAGCTGAACAGACTGGCTTAGCTGTCTGGCATAACTACCTGGCTTAACTACCTGGCTTTGAATAGCCGCATCCACAACGCTCGTTGACGATCTTCAAGATCAGAAATAGTTGTGTCACGTGCGACTATTCCTGTAGACTCTCGAATCTGACGAACCAAACCTTGAACACTTGAGAAACTTTTTAACATCTCTCCAGAAACCGAAAAATGTGGACATTGCACGCCCGTTACCAGCTCGTTTTCTCGATCCAAATCTCGCATGACTCTTTGGCCGCCAGCGTGCGTTACCGCTGGATCATAATCTAGCAGCACCGTCGCTTGCTTCTTTCTTTTGTCCTTGAGCTGAATGGTTAAGTCAGGAATTCGAGTGATTTTCTCGCCATATCGATTTTCCAGCTCGATTGGCCTATTGAGTTCGACAGTTCCGAGGTTAAAGCCACCAAGGTTATACGGGAGGCACAAGAGAAGGGCAAGCGAAGCTTCTCGGGGCGACCGAGCTTTCTCTACGATGTGCTGAAGCGCTCGTTTAGCTGGGATGATGCCACGCTTTCTTCCTTGCGTGGAAAGAAACTTTGCGATTGCAGCACGATTTGTCAGAGGGCCATTTTGGCGTTGCGAAACTCCACCATGGCCATCCTGATTCAAAAAATAATCGGAACACAAGGCACTACCTGCAAGGATTGTTCCAATAAAATCAAGCTTTGAAGCAATCTGCAAATAAGTGAATTCTGGAGAAGTAATAAATCCTTTTAAGTCAGCACCTATGGGCAGGAGCGACGATGGCGAAACCTTTGAATTACAGATGTGAAGCGTAGCGTGCTGTTTTGCAAATGTGGAATTCACATCATTAATAAGCAGGTCAACCTTGCCTTTAGGCTCCTGGTGAAGACGCATGCCTTGTATTTCTGGAAGGTGTCCATAGTAGGCGGCAAGCTCTCGTTCAGTCGATACTCCCGGAGCTGATTCAGGAACAAGTGGCGCTCTGACCATAGCATTTGCTGCCGGCAGCGAATCAAATGGCCTAGAGGAACTCATCAATAAATTAAACGCTGAAAAGTACGAAAGACAGTAATCCATAGCACTCCTTCGCGAAAAAAGTATGAATTCCATACCCGGAAATGGCGCAAGTAATCTGACCGATTTGAAATCACACAGGAAATCTGTGCAAGATTTGTTGTTCTAGCATCCTCCCGGAGGCTTGCCGTGCAATTTCACTGGTCGACTTTCAAAATTCTGCATAATTACACTATTAAATTCATTTCTATGAATACGTAATTTTTGCCCTCAAAATTATGTGCCGAAAAAGGTAAAAAACCCGTTTAGTTGGGGATGAAAATTTAAAATTGGCCGATTTAACCCCAACTAAGACGATTTTTTACCGCGCCAAAAACTTTTATCTGGGCAAACACTGTATGCAGAAAAATGAAAACCCCAACTAAACGGATTTTTTACCACTTTGATGTGAATTGTGGTGTTCTTTGATCCCGATGCACTTTTTGCGCACGTTACCTGCACGTCGCCGTGACTGCCCGCACACGTATCCACGCACGTTACCAGCCCGTCGATGTGCCCGCCTGCACTTGCCCACCTGCAAGCCTGCCGTCGACCTGCACGCCCGCTGTCGACCTACGTAAAAAAGCCTGGTAGCGGAACGCTACCAGGCTTTTAGCGAAGCTAAGTCTCTAAACTAGATCTTAGAACTCGACAGGAAGGTCGAAGTAGACGCACTTAAGCAGCTGCTCCATCTCCTCCTGTGTAGGCTTGCGTGGGTTGGAGAGGGTGCAAGCGTCCTCGATAGCAAGGCGAGCAACCTCTGGAGCCTTCTCGAAGAACTCCTTCTCGTCGATGATGGAGGTCTCGGACTTGGTTCCGCCCTCGCCGTAGTTCTTGATGCCCTGTGGGATGTCAAGAGCGTCGTTGATGTCGCGAATCTTCTGGACAAGTGCCTCTACCAGCTCGTCCTCGGTGTTGCCCTCGAGGTGCAGGATCTCCTTAGCAATAAATGCATAGCGAGCCTTTGCGCGCTCGTCACGAGCGTTGAACTGAATGACCTTGCCCAGGTACATAGCGTTTGCGCAACCGTGGATAATGTGACCACCGGAGAATGCAGCGCCGGTCTTGTGAGCCATGGAGTGAACGATGCCCAGAAGGCCAGATGAGAATGCAATACCAGCAATGCACTGTGCGTCATGCATGTGCTGACGTGCCTCTTTGTCACCTTTGTAGGACTTTGGCAGCCACTCGACAATCTCGCGGATTGCGTGCAGAGCATCGCCGTCGGTGTACATGGAAGCAACGGTAGAAACGTATGCCTCGATAGCATGGGTCAGTGCGTCCATACCAGTGTGAGCAACAAGCTTAACAGGCATGCCGTAAGTGAGCTCAGGGTCAACAATTGCGACGTCAGGGGTAATCTGGAAGTCAGCGATTGGGTACTTAACGCCCTTCTGGTAATCGGTGATGATGGAGAATGCGGTTACCTCAGTTGCGGTACCGGAAGTAGAAGAAATTGCGCAGAAGTGAGCCTTGGTGCGAAGCTCAGGAAGACCAAAGACCTTGCACATGTCCTCAAAAGTGGTCTCTGGATACTCGTACTTGATCCACATAGCCTTAGCTGCGTCGATTGGGGAGCCGCCGCCGATAGCAATGATCCAGTCTGGCTGGAACTCGCTCATCTTAGCAGCGCCGCTCATAACAGTCTCAACGGAAGGATCGGACTCGACGCCCTCAATGTGAGCAACCTCAAAACCTGCGGACTTGAGGTCATTCTCGATGTCATCAAGGAAGCCACCGCGACGCATGGAGCTGCCGCCAGAAACGATAACTGCTCTCTTTCCCTTGAGGTTCTTAACCTCGTGACGAGCGCCCTCGCCAAAATACAGATCGCGTGGATTTGTAAAACGTCCCATAAAACCTCTCCTTAACTATGTGCCACTTCCCTAAGCGGCTAGCGAAGCCATTCTTCGCAATTACTTCTTCTCAACATTTCTATTCTATATCTTTTGGGACATCTGTACCAAAATGAATGTGTCATTTTATGCAATATCGTTGAAAATTTATGCAGTCCTCTGACAAGATACTGACGCTCATCTGGCGAGAAACCCGTCCACTCCAAACGTTTCCGTCTGCCGTTCACAATCTTCTTACAACGCTCGCGGAGTTGCGCTGCACACCTCAATAACCTGCGATATTATTACGTAAGAGAGAAAGGAATCCTGTGGCGTTTGACCCGGTAAAAGAAGACTACCAGCGGCTTATCCTCCGCTTTGCTCGCACGCAAGTCGGCGACGAGGACAGCATTGCTACGCTGATGAAGGACTTCAACTGGCGATTCTCCAACGACCGCAATTCCCTCCCTCAAACCGACGAAGACCGCGCGTTCAATCTAGTTGCGCAAGCGGCCGAGATTGTTGATTACCGCCTGCCGTTTGTCGAAGAATCTCAGGCGCAGGCCCTTATCGACCAGGGAAAACGCCTCCTCAATCAGGCCATTCAGCTGGACCCCAATTGTTTTGATGCCCAGCGCATGCTCCACGCCTCAAATAGCAGGCTTTTTGACGCCTACTACCAGTTCCTTGTGGAGAAGCTCCCCCAGGTTGAGGCCGCGTGCAACCAGAAGGCGCAAGAGTCCTCGCAGGGGCTTCCCGCCGAGCAGGCAGAACTTGCCCAGCGCCTGGCCATCAACCCCTATAAGCGCTGGTTAGCCACGCTTTCTTCTCGCGCGCTTATCTGCGGCCGTAACAAAGACGCCATTGCATATGGCGAGAAACTCCTGGAGCTTGACGCTGCGGACGCAGCCGATGCTCGTTTTACGCTTGCACTCGCATACGCAAAGCTTGAGGACGAAGATGCCCTCGACAACCTCATGGATCAGTACCGCAAGCTAGATCCGCCTCGCGGGGCAGATGACCCGTGGATTTTGCTGGCTCGCCTGGCTATTCACTTCAAAAAGCGTGAGTTGGTTGAGGCTGAGCACTACCTTGACCTGCTGATTGAGCGCTATCCGGAGGCAACGCTTTGTTGCTTCGTGCAGAAGGATTTGCCCGAGGGAGAATTCTCTCGTCTCAACGTGCTTCCCTACTCTGAGGACGAGCTCATCATTGCCATCGCAGAGGCCACCGTGCTGCTGCAAGAAGGAAATGACCTGATAGGACGCGGTGTTCTTGGTCGTTGGCTTGCAGATCAGGTTAGGGCGAGAGACCCAAAGACCGTTGAGCTGGCAGAAAAAGAACTTCAAATGCAGGCAAATGCCTTGTTCGCTTCTGCCGATTCGTTCCCTGGTGAATCCGGCGGCAGCGTGCCCGACGGCCCAGTTGGCCCCGACTTCCCCGGAGGTCCCGCTGGCCCGCGACCAAGCGGACCGCATATCGACGGGCCAAATAATCCATACTCGGGTGGTGATGCAGAGTGATTAAGCATTCCGCTAACGATATGGTCAGTGAGCAGGCAGACCGCCTGGTAGCTAAGTGTGCACAAGAGAAGAGCATCGTATCTGAGGCAGCTCTCTATGAGTTGAAGCTTGCGGTAGAAGCTTCGCCTGAAAACTTCATTGCCGATGAAGAAGAAAAGGCTTTTGCTCAATACGTCAATGTCATTGGCAAGTATCAGGATGGAATTACTAAAGAAATTGATTCCGATGCTGACTTCTTTGCAAGTCGGATGGATCTGCTTAACTTCTTGCATAATCAAATGACAAATATCATTGAAAACCCAGCTCTTGCTAACACAAGCATTAATCTTGAAGCACAGCGAATTCTTGCACAGATCTCCAACAATCATCCTGCAGCAATCCTCAACGACCTACTTGACCTGCAAAAAGAATTTGACTCTATCTTTAGACCAAAACTAGAGCAAGCAAAGCAAACTCACGGCGACGCTTGGACCTGCGCTGAAGCTCGACCACTTTTGCGCCTCTATGCGCAGATTGCCCAGGTAGCAACAGATTGCGCCTGCTTCAAGCTCTCCAAAAAAGCCTGTGAAGACCTCTTGTTTTTCTCGTCAACAGATTTTCTGGGTGCGCGTTTTACCTTGGCATATGTTCTTGCTCGCCTGGAAGATGAAGAAGGGCTCCACAAGCTTGACGAGAGTTGCGGGTATCAGTCGAATGCCTGGATGCGTCTGGCGTTTACGCTGCTGTTCTTCAAGTTGAATCGCATGCCCGCGGCAAAGCGCGCGCTGAAAGGCTTTGTCAACCTCGGCGAGGGAGCGGCATATGCGCTGCTCAGGCCATCTTTTGTTGATCTCTACATTCCGTGCAGAATCAATTTCACACCTGACACGTTTGCCGAAAACGTTATCGCAGTTCACGAGGCCGAGGCGATTATCGCCGACGTGCCGGAATTTATTTCGTGGGCAGAGTCGATGCCTGGCGTGATTCAAAGCGCTCGCGACTACGCATTTAAAGCCGGACTGGACTGGTGGGAAAACGAAGAATAGATGAAAGCCCAAAATCGCGCCGTTTAGCCCTAGAAATCTGCAGCATCTTTGCTATACTTTTTCTTCGCGTCCCCATCGTCTAACGGTTAGGACATCGCCCTTTCAAGGCGGCAATACGGGTTCGATTCCCGTTGGGGGCACCATACGCTATTTGTCATTAAGCTTTTCTTTTATTAGTTTAACTAATCTAGCAGGTGTTTTTATGCCAAGCTTCTTTAAAGCTTTTATTGCAGACATACTTTCTTCAACAATATAGAATGTCATTGTAATTTGAACCATAGAAATAGGGCCGATTTTTGCGAGAAGGTCAAAAAGCGCCGAAAGTATAACGACTCCCACAATAAGGAGTTTTTTCGCTATCACCGTTTCAATAAATTTCAAAGTTAATTTCTTACGATTTGTATAGCCATACATGGTGACTAGGCTATTTAGAGCTAATACATAAATCAAACCGCATGTTAATAAAGCGTAGTTTGCAATAAAAATAGTCAATCCTTGGCTAAATTTATCCGCAATTAAAAATACAATGCATCTTCCAATCATTGCACCTCCTTTCTATGTTAATTTACTCATTACTGTAACCTTTAAAATAAAGACAGAAATGTTTAGAGAATTAACCTTTGGCAGTGAATTTGATGAAGAAGACCCTGTATTTAGCTATAGACTCTTTTGATTTATTTATATACAATAGTTTGCAAAATTCTACTGAAATGTCTTTATCTGCCTACAGAATAGGATATCGCGATGGACAGGTCAAAAGGGTTTTTTATCACGGTAATTTGCTTCGTATATTTTGTTATTTGCGTCCTGTCAGTGGTTTATTTCTTCTTCTCAAATTTCTCTTTCTTCTCACTTGATTATAATACTCCAGTGAGCTTTCTTGGCACTTTGTTAACAATACCGCAGGCATTATTTCTTATGTCTATTTTCATTCTAATAACTTCACTAATACTGTTGTCTAAAATAAAATCTATGGTTACTTTTTTTAAAAAAGCAACTTACCTATTTGCTATTTATAATACCTCTGTTGCTTTTTGTGCAGCATTATTTTTATTCATTCCTTGCATTTTTTCCTGTCAAAATGATTATAAATCTGTAGTAAATACTGGAGAAATTTCATTATCCAGAGTTGTTTTACTTGAGGAATTTGATGGAGGAAGAGAAACTTTACATTTTTATGTTTTACGTTTTCCATTCGGTTTGGGAGAAAGTATAGCAACTATTAAGTTATATCGCCACTCAATACCAACTGAAGATATTGAGTGGCTACTAGTTCATGAGAATAACCAATATCACATTACAACTACAAACTCAGATGCCATTGAAACCCTAACGGAATTTAATTCTTTCCCCATACATACAAATCTTATCCGTCTATGAAATCATGCGTTAATGCATGAAATAATACATCACTCAGATATTTAGATTCAGATTCATCAGGAAGTCGATTGGAAGCTGAGGCGCGTAAGAGTATCGTATCAAAAAATGGAATCTCTTTTCTTGGTAGCCCATTAACCAAACTATCAAACACACTCTCAACGCACTTGCGTTCACCTTTAAATCGATTTAAGCAAAAAAGAGATCTGCGATTTAGCGGTGCTAATGAAAATATATATCGAAGAACCTCCGAAAGAAGAGCGTTTTTATCATGAAGCATCATTGCAGCTAGATAACCATCTACGTCACTCATTAAGTCTTTATAGTCAAACCCTGACTCTATAGATCTACTTCCAAGACAAACGGATAACCAATTTTGTAAATATTGTTTTTGAATTCCCTCTTTTTGACTATTTCCCCAAATCTGAAGTAAGTCTAAAATCCAACCACCTAAATCCGCAAACATAAAATAATCATAAGATACTGAATCGAAATGGCAGATATTTCCTAAAACTGTAGCAGCAAAATGCTCTAAATCATATGTAGTTTTAAACTGCCCGGGATCTGGAATAATCGATTTGCATATCCTATTCACCTCTTCTTTTAAGATTACTTCAGATGAATCATATGACTCTGGTGTATATACTTGCCACATCAAAGCAGTATTTTCTTTTGCCCAGTATTCTGGTTTTCTCAAATACTCAAGGATAAATTTAGACAGCTGCTGATTTTTAATTGGATCCTTTAACTTTTTTATAGCTATCTTCTCAATTTGCGATATAGCATTAATAATATCGTCATGCTGGAACTTACTTTGTCCATTATGAACCACTAGCGAACAAGCTGGAAATTTTCCTGAATAGGCAACTCTATCAAGATCCCACCTTCCTCTATACCCAGTAATTTCTGTGAATTGATCAAATACCCATTTGTCCGGAATTGAGAAACCTAGGTTTCCTGAATATCCTGTACTCATATCAGATACAAATGCTGCTTCTGCAAGTCCATGATGGATAATCCTAGAACAAATATTTCTAGAAGCGTAAATTCCCACTAAATATCCGTCTCGTATATTGTCCTTTAATGCTTTGAAATATGGAATGATATTACTGTCTATCTCAGGATCAGTTGCATCATAATCTACTGTGAAATATATTACTGTTTTTGGCACTCCTAAGCGTTTTGCATGCTTAACTGCTTCAAGTGCATGGCTTTTTCCTTCGCTGTAAGAAAAATGATTCAATTTAGTTGAATACATTTGAAAAATGGGAAAGTACTCTAAGCCATAGCTAACTATTCGGTCAAGCTCTCCAGTTCGAAGTGCTTTAAATAAATCATTCTCTGCCATCATTTCTTGTTCTGGTTCACAAAGATACCTTCCTACAATCTGATAACCATCTTCCTTTAAACAAGAAGCCAACTCATCAGTAATTTCAAATCGCGTATCACATGCAACGCATTTTCTATCAGGATCTCCCTTTGAGGTAAGTAAGCTCATCCATGTTGTTTTATCAATAACAGAAGTAACTGGAAGGGCATAGCTCTCTTGGAATTTTCGTACATCTTCACTCAACTCAAACGACCAAGAACGCGTGATATTTCTTCTAATTCCATTACACACTAGAGCAGAACTAGCCAGCCAAACCCAATCTGAAGAGCCTGAATCGATTGTTTTTAATCTGGCACGTGTTCCATTTCCAAAATATCCTGTAGCCTCTTCTGGCGTAAATCCTTCTATTGCTTGCAAAACTTGAATCATAGCCTCATTCATTTCGCGACCATAAATACCATCAGTAGGAACAATTCCAGTATATTCACGATAACGACGATTAATTTCTTGCTGAATTTCACGTATTGACGTTTTTCCTCCATACATTGCAAGAAGTCTAAATTGCTTCATTGAAAGGAGCGCACCCATCATCTCAATATCCACCACAAAATTGTTTTGATGATTAATAAGACCCATATCATTCTTTAACTTTAAAATTGACTCTATGGTCCCACCATCAATTACATTTGTAATTGATCCATAATGTGCCGCATATCCTTTACACCAAAGAGCTCCTTGTATAATTGCATAAATATTTGATGTTGGCTTTTTCCCCAAAGTTTGACGACTTATTCCGTTGGGAAACATCTCAGAAAACTTTGCTTTTGTGCCTTCTCCAAAATTATCAGCAGTAAACTGAATTCCAAGCTCAATTTGAAGTGCCCTAATCAAGCCAAAGATGGTGTTCCATCCAGTATGACCAGATTCCTCTACCTGGTTAAATCGATTATCGTTAACGTAAGTTCTATTCAACCACTTTTGAGTTGCTAAAACCATTTCATCCATTGAAGATACTCCAATCGACCTCCCCATATTAATGGGGAGGTCACTACTAAAGAATTAATAAACCGTAATGGATTTCTTTTGAACATTTCCAGGCTCGCCACCTGAATATGTAACACCAACTCTTCCCGTTGGACCTAGAGAGATTGCATCTGTACAATAAACTGATCCAGGAGACCAATTGCCTCCTCCAGACAAATGATTTGCTCCATACGCAGATCGCTTAGGCGTCCATACTGAAGCAGTGCTTCCAGGCTCCATGTTACTACCCCGACGAACAGTTACTCTAACCCAACACCACCTGTTACCTCCGTAAATGCCCAATCTGAGCTCTACTCGAAAATAAGAAGTACTAAATTCAGACAGTGTCTCCGTACTAATAAAATTCACGCTAAATGGATTAATGTTGCTACTCACACTTTCAATCATATCTACTCCTTGTTTATGCGTCTCATTACAAAATCCAGAACGATATCCCACAGCCTCTAATGATTCATCTTTTGCCTCCTTACACAAATCACATATTTATTGAGTCAAATCTGATAATTCAAATCCGTCTCTAAACTAAGGACAGAAAAAGGAAGGGAATTAACCTAAAAACTTATATAAACTTATCGATTTATGCTAAGCGATGACTGATGGACTATTTTCAATTAACTATTTATAATGATGTGTAGAGATAGCATTGATGTTATTTCTCAAACTTGCAGAATGAGGTAATGAGATGCTTTCAAAGACTAATCGCCTTGTTCATTTACTAAGAGCGGCCATTTATTTAGCAGCTCTCTTTCTCGTGTTCTATGCAAATGAATTCATTCCGTTCATAACATATCCTACTCCAGTGTGTTTTTTAGGAGTATTGTTTTTTAGACACTGGATGGTATGCTTTATTTTAGCGGCTATAGTCATTTTTTTAATCGTGTCATCTCGCAGCTTTTTTGAGTCTTTAAACTATAGTAGAAAACTTGTGCACACCGTTTTACAAACCATTGCGATAATACCTATGTCTGCATTGATTATATATATTCTTTTTACTGGGAGCTTGAACCCCCGAAGTATTAAATGGGTCCAATGTGACACCCCTAATCCTGAGACTCAAATTGCATGTGTAACTTTTACTGATGAATATTCAGATAATGTGTGGTTCTATTCAATGCCATCACCCATTTGCGAGGGAGAAATGATTGGTGGGATATATACACCTCCGCAAGAACCTGAAAAATCAGTCCTTTACTGTGACTGGCATGTCACCTGGAATAATGGAATCGGGCGCATTACTACAAATCAAGAAGTTGAAAAAATAATCAATCAAGAACATGGGGACTATCCCTTGTTCATCATCTCAATGGGCAAGGGATAGTTCCAACTAACTAACTATCTTTATGAGGGCTAATTAAGATGTATCTTTTATTCCACGATGATCTTTTCCCAGGCATCTTCAAATCTTTTTTTCATTTTCCTTTGGATGGATTTTATTAATTTTGTAATAGCCGGCCTAGATCTGTTGGTTTTATCAGCAATCGAACTTGCAGAGATATGTTCGATGAAGTGCAGTCTAAACACTTCTATCTCTTTTTTAGTCAGAAATTCTTGTGCTGATGTTGTGATTTTCTGAGCTAAAGTTTTTATCTGCTTTTCATTTTCTTGTTGAATCACCTCATCTTCGGCAGAAGGTATAATAACTTTGTAAAATAACGCCTCATTTTGGTTAGGACTCTCTTCTGAAATTGAGCAAATAGAAGAGTATTTCCTGTCCTGACGAAAATAGGACTTGGATTGATTTAGCTCGTCTTTTGAAATACTATTTAGCGCATTCTGTAAAATAGATAGACACAAAGTTAGTTCACGTTTGCTTTTGCCGCAATTATGTCGATTGGCATATTGCTGCATTTCCTTCTTACTGATGGTTAACTTTTTCTGCTTTGGAAAGCTACTAGCATTATTGTCTTCACTTGAAATTAGTACTGAGTAATCCCTTTTCATTTTTCCTCCAAAAGGAGGAAGACCACTGAGCTATAAGGAAGACTACTCATAGCGCGGAGTTATTAACTCCGCGCTAAATCAGATGGTCTTCCTAACGAGATTTTGACTACGAATGAAGCACTCTAGAAATGCACCATTTACCGAAATCAGATAAAAGATACTTAAATCTTTTATCATTTTTTATTATCCTATTACATATGGCCTCCTTTTAAGAAAGCTGATGAACATGTTTAAGAATCTGTTTTGAAAGCGCTTATAGAATAAAAGGCTCATTCAAATAGAAAGATTCAAGTAGATTCATTTGGTTCACTTTTTAAGGAGAGTTAGAGAAAATGAATCAGTCGTGGAAAAGCTTCTTTGAATTCATGTATAAATATTTTAGTGACGATAGATCAAGGGTTGCTTATCTACGTACACTTATTACTCAGATAACTACTTGTTCCAACAATGAAACTGACTTAATAGTCAACTATCCTGACTACACTCTAAAAAATTGGATTAACAGGAGCCTCCCGAAGCGTATAGTGAGCGAAATATCTTCCAGGATTTCTTATATTGAACTTAAAAACTCAATGCAAAGACACTTTGAACAGATGAATAGGACTGCAAAAGCGGTATTTTTTAAAGATTGCACAGTTCAACTTGGCTTAACTGATGTTTCAGCGAATAATTTTGCAGAGAAAATTATTCGCTTGCTTTTCCTTCTGTTAGGTATTCCTACGAATAATCAAAGGAACATCAGAAACAATCAATTGCCTTTATTAGAATTGTCAAATGATTACATAGATAAATTTGGAGCTTATCTCCTTAGAGATGCAAATAACATATGTATGAACAAAGGCTGCAATACTCTATTAGCTTATATAGATAAAAATAGAACTATTAATAATTTCCAAGTAATTGATTTAAAAATGAAAACAAAAACCAAAGCAGGGCGGTATGAAAACTTAATTGCGGTCTGTCCGCTCTGTTTTGAAAGACTACAAGGGCATCTTTCATCAGAGCAAACAGAATATTTCACAAAATTAAAACAAAGCCATATCTCACAAAATGAAATGCAAAATCTCCTCTTGGAGACAAGCATTGATCAATCAATTAGTGAGTTGTTGACTCAAATATCCAATATAGGCCTACATATCGAAAATAACGAAATTAAAAGTCCGGTCAAACCCTCAGAAAAATTTGATTCTTCGCTCGATTACGGAAACAAAATTCAGATTGAGGCTTTAGTAAAAAGGACGTACTTATTTGTACGCAATATTATTAAACAATTAGATGAAAAGGGTGATATTAAATATGAGCTACTTCAAGCCAGTGTTAGGCTGAAGTATTTACAGCTAAGAGATAAAAGTAACTCCCAAGAAGAAATTTTTATTCAGCTAGTTGATTATTTTAAAAACATAAGTAATCAAAGTGACTCTGTTTGTCGAATAGTAGTTTCTTTTTTTATCCAAAACTGTGATGTATTTGAAATACCAAAAGGTGATTAAAGTGAAACTCCCCAATAAAATCTATTCGTTTAGTGAGAGTGATATGATGTGGATTTATCAGATTAAACAATCCCTAAGATCAAATTCATGTTCACCAAAAACTCTTTTCCACTTATTGCATCAAGAAAAAGGAATTGAACTTGCATCTTTTTTACAAGCATTGGACGAACTGTATGCACTAGGAGAAATCAGATTAAACGAGGATAATGAGGTTGAACTATGCTGTTAGAATTATGGTCTCCCGCTATTCCACAGGCTAACACGGCCGAAAAACATATTCAATTTCGCTCAGGACTTAACGTGATTCTAGGAGAAAAAGGAGCTTCTAATTCTATCGGAAAGTCTACATCATTATTGATATTGGACTTTGTTTATGGCGGAAATTCATATGCCAAATCGGACGCTGTAAAGCATCTTGATAATCATGAGATATTTTTTGCTTTTAAATTTAATGAAGAAGTATTTCGTTTTTCTCGTTCTACGGACAAACCAAATGAGATAAAGAAATACAGCGATACTTATCAATCTGTCGAAACGATTCTAGATCATCCTGAGTATGTTCATTTTCTTGCCCTTAAGTATCAGTTTATTGAGAATGAAGCTGTTTTTAGAACAGCTATTAGCTCACATTTTAGGATAGCTGAAAAGTCCAACTTAAAAACTAAAGATCCATTAGAGCCTCCTTTTCCATCTAGTAAAGAGAAAAATTTAATAAGTCTAATTCAGCTATTTGATAGATATAAAAAACTTGAAGAAGTTAACAATACATTGGCGACAAATAAAAAGAAGCTAAACTATTTTGAATATTTACATAAAGAAATTAAAAAGATTCCACAATCTAGTGCGAAGATAGCGCAGTATGAACAAAGAATTATTCAATTACAGTCCAAGCGTTTTCAACTTGAATCAAATCAATCAAAAATTCCTGACGCGACGGATCGCAAAATTTATCAAGAGAAAAAGCTCTTAGAAGATAAAATTAACAATACAAAATTACAGCTTAAAATCATTAATGAAAGAAAAAGAATTCTTGATTCATCAGATCATCTTGAGTCGTTTATTAGTTCAGATGAACTTGAGGAGTTTGCTAATTTTTTCCCTGGCGTGAATCTAAAATTATTGATTCAAATTGAATCTTTTCATCAAAAATTGTTTACGCTTCTTGAAGAAGACTTCCAATATGAAAAGACCTTAGTGCAGAAAGAGTCGATAAATCTTACTGAAGAGTTATCGACTCTATATCAGCAGTTGGATAACTTACCAATAAAAACCATTTACGCAACTGATTTCATAGACGAAATTATAAAAATTGAAAAAGAGATTGACAGCCTTCAAAGAAAAATTGACCTTTGGAAAGAATGGCATTCTTCTAAGAATCTTAAGATTGAGCTTAATAAAACTAAAGAGACGCTTTATACGTCTATAATTCAAGACATTCAAGATTCTCTCAATAACGAACTCTCTCAGTTAAACAATAAAATTATTGGATTAGACCATTTCTCACCACGCTTATTTATAAATAGCAGCACATCATATAAATACGAAACTCCACATGACAGTGGAACGGGAGCAAATCAACGAAGTGTAATTCTTTTTGACGTTGCACTTTTAAATCTTACTGTTTTACCAGCCATAGCACATGACTCATTTATGTTCAACGATATTGAAGACTCTACTATCTCTAAAATCATCAGACTATATTCTGAGCAAACAAAACAAGTCTTTATATCTTTTGATAATGTGCAACATTATCAAAATGACACAAAGTCCATTATTGATGAATCGGTTGTATTGAAATTGTCGAGCTCTCAAAAGTTATTCGGCCGTTCTTGGAATGTTAAATCATCAAGCGAGTATACAGAAAGACTTCCAGGATTCGATTAGTTGATTTAGCAGTTGGCGAGAAAAACCTCTTGTAGACCCTCAACCGATAGCCCAGCACGCGCAAGAATGTTGTGGTGAACGTCCGCCTCCAGGTACCTATCGGGCATGCCCAAACGCAGTGCCTGCGGGCATGCACCTGATGCACTGAGCTGCTCGACAACTGCACTGCCAAACCCACCCAAAACACTGTGCTCCTCGACAGTAATAATCACGTCAGAATGCTGACAAAATTCCGTCAGAGTTGCGTCAAGCGGCTTTATGCACGATACGCCATAGACCTCAAGACTCACTTTTACAGCAGCTACCTGCTCTGATGTAGCAGCAATCTGCTCTGCAGCTCGCTGAGCTGCCTCGACGACTCTACTGGTTATCGCACCAGTTGCAAGTACGGTCATGCGCTTTGGCTGAATGGCGGTTGTGACTTCGGTAGCTGCAACTTCGGTGACCGCCACGCCGTCTACGCTTGCCGTATCCGCCGTGCAAGACGACTCAAAGAGTTTCTCGACACCAGACGCATCAAAAACGTAACCATCTGGATGTAGATTGACGCCGTCGCACGAGGTCATACGCACGTAAGCTGGTCGCGGATGCTTTGCAAGCTCCATGAGCGTGGCCGCAAGCTGGGCATTATCGATCGGATTGAGCACGGAAAGCCCCGGGATGGTCCTGGTAATCGCAATGTCCTCCACAGCCATGTGAGATGGGCCTGTAGCTGCGGATTCGCAACCAGCAGCAACACCTACAAGCACCACGGGCGACTTCATCATGCCAAGGTTGACTCGAATCTGGTCGAGCGTTCGTGAGGTCACAAACGTGGCATAGCACGGCGCAAAAACGTGGAAACCTTCATTTGCACAGGCAGACGCCACTTCAATAAGGTTCTGCTCTGCAATTCCACACTGGATGTAGCCGTCTGGTCGAAGCTCTCGAAAGCGATCTAGGTTCAAACGACGACCATAGTCGGCAACGGCAACAGTCAGCAGCTCGTCATCCTCGGCAAGCTTACCCATAACCCAGCCGAACACTTCCTTTGTATTCATACCCGCAAGCATCTGCGACTCTTCAGCCGAAATGCACGCTGGCTGCAAAGATGTGCCTAGCATAAGCATGCCTCCTCTGCAACTTTCAGATCAAGTAATGCCTGCTCATAGAGGTCGTCCGTCACGCACGCGTCGTGGAACGAGACGTTATTCTCGGCAAACGAGAGCCCTTTGCCCTTGATGGTGTGCGCAATAATCGCACGAGGCCTGGAAGTTTGCTGCTTTAATGCGTCGTACAGTGCAAGCATGTCATGTCCGTCTACCTCGACAGACTCAAAACCAAACGCATCAAACTTTCTTGCAATTGAGCCGGTGTCCAAAATGGACGCGCAAGGGCCGTCCAGCTGCATGCGGTTCTGGTCAACAATGACCGTCACGTTGGAAAGCTGGTTGTGGCCGATAAACGCCGCGCTCTCCCAAATGGAACCCTCGTCACACTCGCCGTCGCCTAAAATACAAAAAACGCGAGAAGGAAGATCTTTTCTGCGAATGCTTAGCCCCAGGCCAGCGGTGTAGCCCAAGCCCATACCAAGGCTGCCACCAGAAATTTCAAAGCCGCGCTGAGGATCTCTCAGTGGATGCTTAAAGAGGACGGCATCGGGTCCAAAGACTCCGCGGTCAATATCCTCTTGAGAGATCATTCCTGCACGCAGAAGAGCTGGGAATAGCGCCAGCGATGTGTGAGCCTTAGAGAGAATCAGACGGTCTCTGAGTTCCCATTCGCAATCCCTGTGGCCCACTTGCATAACCTTACTTAAAAGCACAGAGACTATATCTGCCACAGAACACGCGCCGCCGATGTGAAATGGCGTTGAGCTGTAGCGATGTGCCAGCTCGATAATGCCTTGACGCACCGCCAGAGCCTCGTGGCGCAAATCAAGTTCAAGCTGTTTGCGCTGATCAGAGTCTATTTCTACAGAAGTCAGCGATGCACCCACGTGTTCTGACTGTCGAACAGAAGAGATGTCCAGAGGTCCAATAGAGCCATCTACCTGCTCAGATACGCCAACAACACTCTGATGTGGGGCAAGCCAAGTCTGACTCCACTCAATGCAATTGCCGTCGGATAGCTCAATTACCTGCTCAAGTACAAGCAAAGCCTCATTTGGAGAACACTGCAGGTAGTCGGCATGGTCTTTACCTGCAATTTGCGACTGATAGCGCATGCGAGAGCGTGCAATCTCTTTTTGAGAAGTTCTTTCAACCGCGTCAAAGAGCGACTCATTCTCAAAGTCCGCCTCCTCAAGCTGTGGACAAACAAGCAGGTTAGACCATGATTCCTGACACACTACCGGCCGATCAGAAACACTCCTAACACGACGCAAAAAGAGTACGTCAGAGCCAATGGGAATCTCTAAGTGCTCGGCAACAGCTTGATCTGCAGAAACTACCTGCTTAAATAGGACTTCGGTTCTATACTCAAAGCCGCCATCTCTGAGCGCGGCTGCAAATGAAAGCACAGTATTTCCTGCTGCATGACGAACGGTGTTAGAGATAACCTGTGTTGCTCGCCCCTTTTGAGTAAGCAGCAAACCCTCTTTGACCAGGGATTGAATGGCTTTTCTGATGGTTCCCCTGCTCACACCATACTGCGCCATAAATTCGGCCTCAGACGGAATGTACGTTCCTGCCTTCCAGTCTTCTGACAGAATTTTGACACGCATCAAATCTGACAACTGAACATGAAGAGGTGTAGCGGACGACGCATTAAGCCCTCCCCTGACCTGGGGAGATAGTGACTCAGTAGCCGCATCTTCAGAAACTAAAACCGGAAAAACTCCTGTCTCAAATGACATAGGTCCTCCGAAGTGAGTTAGAAATTAGTCATGCATACGTTAGGTACAAGACAAGTAGTATACAAGTTTCTGAAGGAGAACAGAATAGGTATGTAAATAACTTTTAACGATCTCTATTGCAGAATAAAATAAAGTTGCTTTGCTGAAGATACTTGTTCAGATTGAATAGCAAATCACTATTGCTGTAGTAAAAGAGGCCTCTCATGGTAATTGATTATGATGCTCTTTGTGACTCGTTAGATATTTCTTTTGATGCCTTAATGCGAGGAAGCAATTCTTATGCACGTGAACACGTAAAGTTACTTAAAAAGTATGGGAAAAAGCTTGATGTAAAGAAAAATATGGCTATCTACATGAGCCTTCCGAGTAATGAACAGGTTGCAATAATCCGCCGTAGAGAACTATATAAGTTCTACCCAGAGTATTTCACTTGGGATGGTCCCACTAAAAAAGCTGAGCAAGAACTTACCCCATTGTTAGAAAAATAAAAGCTTTAAATTTTGACCGCACTCCACTTTGTCAGCACTGGGACAATTTGTCCCAGTGCGCTCTTACTCAAGGAGTGATTGACTGCGTTCTAACAGCCGATTCCATTCCGAGGAAATGTCGTCGTTTAGCTCGAGCAGGTTTCTGGTGTCTCTCTCTGCGACGGCTTGGAGCTCTCTTGCTCCTTGCAATCCGAATCGCGCCCAAGCAGTGATATTCAGTTCCCCGAAGAACTTTACCCAGTTGCCCCAGGACGTTGCCGCGGCATGACCCAGATCGATCAGGCACATAGAGCCGACTCCAACCGTAAGCATTCTCTGGAGCTCAGGGCATTTTCCGACAGGAAGGCATTCTGCCCACGGAACGCCTGCGCCGAAGTGGCGCTTGATAGTGTATACAGCCCTTACGAGCAGCTCGTTTATCAGCACGGGGAAGGTCGTCGAAACTCCGTGCCTCAGATCGTAACCCTGCTCGTAGACCTGGGTCATGACGGTCGCGAATGACTGCCATTGGCCCTTCTCGTTCGGGAACTTCCCGAAGTTGCAAAGCTCGAAGAACTCCCAGAAAGGCAGAGGAAGCCCTGTTCCGCGTCCGCTGGCGCCACTGCTGCCAGCCACATCGGACATGCAGTGCCCGAACCAATTAATCGTCCCCGCAAAGACCTTGGCCGTTAGGGTCTTGCCAATCAGCTCGACTCCGTTTCCTGTTCCAGGAACGATGGCGATCTGACCGTTATTGCTATCGAAGAACGTCGAAGTGTCAGTGAACTGGTTGCAGATGGAGGCGATGAGGCCTATGAAATCGGGGTAGTGCGATGCCGATTTCGCATGGTGGTTCTTTGGGAGCATGTTTTTAATGACGCCTGCTGTGTCGGCCGACTTCGCCTGGTCGTATCCGACTTTGCACACCTGCTCCAACCTTCCTATGGCCGACGCGACATTGTTCTCGTTCCCGGGCTTCGGATTCCAAAGCGGATTGCCATTGTCGTCCTTGAGGGTCTTCGCGAAGCGCACTACAACTGCGTCAAAAAGGTTGTCAGAGGCTTTGCCTGCCAAGCCTTCGCCAGGCGTCCCGACGAAGATAACGTCCACTATTCCGCTGACGAGTCCGCAAGCCGCCGACAACGCATAATCGAGGGCGTCGCAGTCGACCCCTTTGTTCAGCGCCTGGGAGTACTCGAGGGCGATTTCCTCTAGTTTCCCTTCCGAGAGGAAGTCCTCGTATCTCACCGGCCTTGCAAGCATCTGGGATCTTACGATCGAATCGACCCTCTCGGCATCGAGGGTGTATCCGGATTCAAGAGCATCCAGGCACGCGTCGATGCCTGCTGTTTCGGCCTGGATAGCGCGCAACCTGTCGAGATACGGATCGCGCCTTGGTCCTGATGGCATCTTAGCTCTCCATGCTGGCGGCTATCTCCGCCTTCTGTGCAAGCAGGTTCGCAATCTGGAGCTCGATGCTGGCGATGTCACGCCTGCTCACATGCAGCTCCTCCAGCTGCTTGAGACGGTCCTTTTCGAGCTCGATTGCCTTGATGAGGTTCTCAGTGATCTCCTGCTTGGTCATATTGTCCTTCTGCTGCTGTTTGATGGCAGCCTGGAGCTTCTTCTTGTCATGGGCGGCGGTGATATTCTCCTTGACGCTGATTCCGACAGCTGCGGCGCTACCGCCTGCAACTGCACCCGCGGTGATGATCGCAGCCGTTCCAGCGGCCACGCCACCTCCTCCTGCTGCAATAGCTCCGCCGCCAAGCGCGGCCAAGCCTGCGTTTACCGCGGCAATTCCTGTCAAGCCTTGCATGCCGCCGATCGCCGCGCCGATTGCGGGAGCAGCCACTCCAGCGGTGACGGCGCAAATCGCAACGCCTGCCGCAATCGCCCCGACTCCCATGGCGGCCTTCGCAATCGTCGCTTTCTTGGAGACGTCGAATCCCTGCATCGCCATGTAGAGCTCGTACATGGTCTTCTCGGCCTTGTCCTCCTTGATGCCCATCGCCTTAGCGACCTTCATCATCGCCCTGTCCTCCTCGGCGAGCTGATATCCCTTTAGGTAGGTAAGCGCAGCCATCTCCTCAAAGAGCTGCTGACGGTACTCCCTTGATCCGGCGGTGGCAAAGGAGTCGATGGAGGCATCGGGATCATCGTTAATCTCATGCTCCATATAGGTAAGGGTGGACTCGTTGATTCCGAGCGCACATGCCGTGCCTTCAACGAGCGCCTTCTCGTCCCCGGTGTAGTCGGCATCGACTAGTGAGATGTAGTAGAGGCCCTTAACGAATCCGAGGCGCTCCTCCTGGCTGCCGACCTTCTTGCGAAGCTGGATGACAGCCTCGAGGGTTTGGTCGTCCGCATCAGCGACCATCATGTTTATCGGGTTCTTCTTGACTTCTTTGATACCCATATTTCCTCCCTATCGTCTCTGCTGAACGTTGGTTGGTTTTCATTATTCTACATATCCGGAACCGGCTAAAGACAAAACGCCCAACAGTTCCTAATTGCGGCCCTACTGGGACAAATTGTCCCAGTAACTAAAACTCCTCTTCGCAATCGTTGCAATGCCATTCCGGATCGTTACCCGTGATGCAACAGCCTCCGATATGTACGCGGCCTTCTCCTTCTCTTCTTCGGTGAACATACGGACTCCTAACCGGACCGATTCGGTCCAACTATTTGTCCGCACCCCTAAGCTAAATGATGAGGTAAGTTTTACCAGGTAAAGAGCTATACACTCTTCACGCTCAAAAATACCTAATACTTAAATATTTTCTAGAAATGCACAGCTAAAATGCTATTTATTCTGCAACAAAAGTGGTAGGGGCGGCGGGACTCGAACCCGCAAGACCGAAGTCGAGGGATTTTAAGTCCCCTGCGTCTGCCAATTCCGCCACGCCCCCGGATATGTCTAGCTATTATGCCACTACTTTTAATTCAGAGGGCGCAAAATTGGCTGCCAAATCACAGGCGACTGCTTTCCCTGGTGAACGGCAGCTGCAGTTACCACCAGGCCAAAGAGCAGGTCACTCTCACTTACTACCAGGTGTTTAAAGCCCGAATTCTTCATCAATTCTGCAAGCAAAATAGTACCCGCGAGCATGACAAGCGCGCGTTTTGCTTGCAATCCCGTTATGTCTTCTCGCTCCTTTAGCGTTTTGCTGGCGAGAAGCTCCTCTATCTGCGTCACCTCATCAATCGAAATGTGATTGAGGTGCACCTTTGATGGATCGTACGGGTCGAGGCGGTCCCTGATGGCGATGAGGCTGGTTGCGGTTCCGCCAACGCCAACCAGAAGTTCTGGCGCTGCACATAGCTGCTGAGCTCGGCCGATAGCTTCAGACATCATCTGAGCTGCCATTTGGTGAGCTCCCTCGATGTCCTCAGCTGAAGGGTGATCTGCCGACAGATTAAAACGCTCAGTCAGGCGCCTGCAACCAAGGTCAACGGACTCAACGAAGTTGATGTCAAGCTGCTGGCCCGCCAGCGTGCCAACGACCAGCTCAGTCGAGCCACCACCACTGTCGGCAACAAGAATGCGATGATTTTCAAAATCGTGAGAGACACCCAGAAATGTGAGCGCGCCTTCAATTTCACCTGGAATAATCATGGGCTCAAGTCCCAGCGAGGCTAGACCCATTCCCAGGTCAGGAGCATTTTCTGCATCGCGAGCAGCGCTTGTGAGCGTGCACACAACCGCCTCAGCACCCTCTTTTCTCGCGTGATTAACATAGGAAGAAACGCATCCAACGCAACGGTGAATTGCCTCAGGTAGCAGACGCTTTGCCGTATCAACACCCTCGCCTAAATTAACGATCTCGGTGTATTTGGCCATGCGAATGACGCGGCCGTCCTCTACCTGCGCAAGCGCAAGTCGAGCAGTTACGGTTCCAATATCAATTGCAGCTAGAAGCATTAGTGTGAGTTCCCACTATCAGACTTTGAATTGTCGGCGCCGGACCCTTCAGAAGATCCGCCTTCTCCGGAGTTCTTCTGCTCGTGAGACTCTCCAGGAGCTGGTGCAGAGGTAGAATCGTCAGAGTTTGCGCTCTTAGGAGCCTCAGTATTGCCGGAATCGCCTGGTGTAAATCCAAAAACAAAATCCCCAACCTTGATGTACCACGGATAGTCAGGATGCTGAACGGTATTCTCGTCCTTCTTTTTATCAAGGCCCTCTACTCGCGCAGATTCCTCGTCACCAGAAACCAAGCCCTGCTTATGAGCCTCATCTATGATGCCCTCTTTTGTCTGCAGGCCCTGAACCTCTGACTCAAGACGTTTTTGATCTTCCTCGAGCTTCTGCTGATTTAGCAGCAACTCGTCATGCTCGCGAACAGCATGGTAGTAGCCACGAATTGGCGGATACAGGCCCACAAGCAAAAAGATTACAACGCCGAGAAAAACGACAAGCTTGGTATGATTGCGCGCAAAATCAAGTGCGTTGTCCTTAAGCTCTACCAGAGAAGCTACGCTGAACTGCGGTTTATTGGTTCTTTCAGCCTTCTGTCCGCGCTCGGACTTCTGACCTCTTTCGGACCTCTGAGTCCTATCAATCCTCTGAACAGGAGCAGTTCTTTTAGACTTGACGTCCTTGGAACTCTCCTGGGAAGAAGCATCTTTGGTTGACATAGCATGTTTTGTTACCGCAGCGTCTTTTGAGGCCGTCGCAGCCTTTTCAGACTCAACAGCTTTTGAGTAAGATTGAGATTTCTCAGTTACCTGGGGTTTCTCGGTTTTTTTAGTTGAAAATATTTTGAGAGCACCAGCGGCGTGCTCCGCGGTAGTCTCTTTAAGAGGCTCAACGGAACGCTTGGTGGGCGTTGTTTTTCTTTTTGTACCACTCTTTTTAGTGGTGTCTTGACTCATCACGGATCTCATTTCTGGTTTGTTTGGTGATGCGTCGCAACAAATTGCAACATCTTTATTATGGCAGAGGCAACGCCGATAGCCCTGCCTCAGTTTGGAATTTCATCGTTTTACCGAATAGAAGTCGTCGCTCCATGGCAAGTCGCAAGCTTTGCGGCACGTCGCACGTCTTCGCTACAATCTGTGCAGCTTGCTTACGCATCAAGATGACGTTTAGCCTCTTGCCACAAATCTTCTTGTAGCTCGGGTTTCTCGTCAAGCGAGAAGCCCCTTTCAGCAGCAGCTTTCTCCATGTACGACCAGCGAGCGCGGAACTTCCTGCAGGCGCTCATCAGCGCTTCTTCCGCATCAACGCCTTCCCAGCGAGCAACGTTTATCAGCGCAAACAAGATGTCACCAAACTCGTCCGTTTTCTGCTGCGTACCTGGGGCTTCAGCGTCAAACTCCGCGCGCTCCTCGGCAACCTTGTCCCATACATCAGCTACAGACGCCCACTCAAAGCCCATCTTTGCGGCGCGCTTTGAAATCTTCTGCGCCTGCATGAGCGCAGGTAGAGACTGTGGAACCGAGTCGAGAAGACCCTCGGTGTGCACGGTATCATCTGCACTGGCGCGCTCCTCAGCCTTGACGCTCTCCCACACGTCCAAGACGGCCGCGGCCGACGACGTTGAGCCAGCTTCTGGCCCAAATACGTGCGGATGTCTGCGTACCAGCTTCTGGTTGAGCGCTCGACATACGTCGTCGATATCGAAGCCCGCTGCGCGGTCGCGCACCCCACTGCCCACACTGGCACCGCTGTCCGTCTCAATCTGCGAGTGAAGAACTACCTGTTCAAGCACGTCGCCAAGCTCTTCTTCAAGGTGCTCAGGAGAGCCCTCAGCAATCGCTTCGACCGCCTCGTAGGCCTCCTCAATCATGTTCTTTGAGATGGACTGATGCGTCTGTTCCTTATCCCAAGGACAGCCGTCCTCCTGACGAAGTCGCCAGATGGTTCTAACCAGACGGTCAAACTCCGGATGCGTCTGCGGCGCTCCGGGACGAGCCTTTGTTTCTTCATCAACTGCGGCTGCTAGCTGGGCGATCTTCTCGTCAGATGTCATAGAACTTACTGCTCCTCAGGGTACAGGAAATTCCAGTCGTTGCGCAGGCCAGTCATGAGCTCCATAACGTCCTTTGAGACCTCAAGCTGCGCCTGAGCAGAAGCGTCTCCCGCAACAGCGGCCTCCAAGTCTGCGAGCACGTACGCCAGAGCGTCAGCCGTGCGTCCTACCTGGACTTTCTCCTGTTTGCCGTCGTCAGTCCACGTAATTGTGGCAACATCGGCGCGTGGGTACTCCATAATCTCAATGAAGGCTTTATCAGCGGAAATCATAGCTCGTTTTGGCTGCTTAGAATGAAGCGTCAACGTCAAGACAACCATCTGACCCTCGGCGTTTCTGAGCAAAATGCCGTCCGTTTGGTCAACGCCGGTAGGGGCCGGATTCATCATAGAGAGCACGTCATGAGGCTGGCTCTTCAAGAAAAGACGAGCCAGCGTCAGCGAATACACGCCAATGTCCAGCAGAGCGCCACCCGCAAGCTTGGGATTGAAGAAGCGATTCTCCATGTCAAACTCTTTGTAGCTGCCAAAATTCTCCTGAATCAGGTTGACTGGACCAAACTCGCCAGCCTCCACACGGCTAACCAGCTCTTTGTAGAGTGGCATGTGCAAAATGGTGCAGGCATCCATGAGCTGAACGCCGTTTTGACGAGCAAGTTCTTCGGCCTCAAGCAGCTCAACCGAGTTGAGCGTAATGGACTTCTCGCACAGAACGTGCTTGCCCGCCTGAAGCGCTTTGCGCAGGTAGATGATGTGCGTGTTGTGAGGCGTGGTCAGGTACACCGCGTCAATCTCGTCGCTGGCGAGAAGATCGTCGATGCTGTCATACACACGCTTGACGTGGTGTTTTTGTGCAAACGCGACGGCCTTTTCCTGCGTTCTGTTGGCTACGCCGTCAATGGTTCTACCAACCGAAGCCAGCGCCTCTGCCATCTGGTTTGCAATAACTCCACAGCCAATAACACCCCACCTAAGGTGTGGTGCGGCAAAGATCGTGTCCACGGCGCTTGCAACATCCTGCGACGTCTGACCTGCTGTTTGGCTCATATTTACTCCTCAACCTCGTCGTCGCCACCAAGCTCTTCAAGAACTCCCAAGGCGGCGGGCATCAGCTGCTCTTCATTTCGGTGGAACGGATACGCCAGTTTATGCGTCTTTGGATACACGATAGCACCACGACCCTTCAACTTGAGGGCTTGTTCGCGAGGAATTTCTACACCCAGATATACCAGGCGACCATTTGTCAGGCTTACTGACGTTGCACCCAAACGCTGCGCGCGGATGCGCACGCGGGCACGATCAAACAAGTTCTTACCTGCAAGCGGCAGGGCGCCAAAGCTATTCTCGGTATCTTGCTGCAGGGCATCCACATCGGAAAGCTCTGTAGCAGCGGCAAGACGACGGTACACCAAAACACGTCGGTCAACCTCTGGCAGATAGTCCTCATCAAGATAGAAATCTGCAGGTAGATTGATGGTAACTTCAGCCTGCTCCAGCTCAGCGGACTCACCGCGAGCCTCAGCAACTGCCTCGCCCAGCATCTGTGTAAAGAGGTCAAAGCCAACGCTGGAAAGGTTTCCGTGCTGCTCAGCACCCATAAGGGAGCCCGCGCCTCTAATCTCCAGGTCACGCATGGCAATACGCATGCCACTGCCCAGATCTTGGAACTCATTGATTGCAGTCAGGCGCTCGGTTGCTTCTTCCGTCAGCGGCAGCTCTGCGGGGAACATAAAGTACGCGTACGCCTGCTGCCTACCGCGACCAACACGGCCCTTGAGCTGGTACAGCTGAGCCAGTCCCAAACGCTGTGAGTCCTCAATAATCAGCGTATTAGTATGCGAGTTATCAATGCCGGACTCAATAATGGTGGTGGCCACCAACACGTCAATCTCGTGCTCCTGGAAGGCAAGCATGACGTTTTCTACCTCGCGAGCGCTCATCTGGCCGTGAGCCACACCCACGCGAGCTTCCGGCGCAGCTTCCTCCACGCGAGCCACTGCTTCATCAATAGTGGTCACACGATTGGACACGTAGTACACCTGTCCTTCTCGCTCCAGCTCACTCCTAATAGCTGCGGAAACAAGATCCGGGTTGTACTCGCCCACCATTACCTGAACAGGCTTTCTGCCAGGCGGAGGCGTCAGAATCAGACTCATGTCACGAACGCCGCTCATGGCCATCTGCATGGTGCGCGGAATTGGCGTTGCCGAGAGCGTCAGCACGTCTACCTGCTCGCGCATGTTTTTGAGCTGCTCTTTATGCTGTACGCCAAAGCGCTGCTCTTCGTCGATGATAACCAAGCCTAAGTCGTGTGGATTGACGTCAGCTGAGAGCAACCTATGCGTTCCCACCAGCACATCTACGGTTCCGTCCGCAAATCCCTCAAGCGCTTTTTTCTGCTGAGCAGGCGTAACAAAACGCGAAAGTACGCTTACCTTCAAATCAAACGGAGCAAATCGCGAGAAAAACGTCTCGTAGTGCTGCTGAGCCAAGATGGTAGTTGGGCACAAAATCATAACCTGACGAGCATCCTGGCACGCCTTAAATGCAGCTCTCAGCGCTACCTCTGTCTTGCCAAAGCCCACGTCGCCGCAAAGCAGACGATCCATTGGCTTGCGTGCTTCCATGTCCAGCTTAATGTCTGCAACTGCGCTTTCTTGGTCTGGTGTCAGCTGATACGGGAAGCTGGACTCCATCTCTTCCTGAGCGGGAGTGTCCAGCGAAAACGCATAACCCGGCACTGAAGCGCGACGTGTATAGAGATCTACCAGGTCAAACGCCAGTTTCTTGGCAGATTTTCTTGCCTTGTTAGTAGCGCGCGACCAATCCGCCGTGTTAAGCCTAGTCAGGCGTGGATTATTGCCGTCAGGTCCCACATAGCGCGTTATGCGGTCAACCTGCTCCAGAGGCACATAGAGTTTATCGTCATTGGCATATTCAAGCAGGAAGTAATCACGTTCTCTACCTGCAACTTCTTGGCGCACGATGTCCGTAAAGTGTGCAATGCCGTGCGTTGCATGGACAACGTAATCGCCCGGCTTAAACGGGAACGTCACCGTTGTAGGGTCAATGCGCTTGGAGCGCTTTTTGTTGCGCGCGCTCCTGGCTGTCAAGTCCGAAACAGAAAGCACTGCTAGATTAGCTGTAGGGATAATGATTCCCGCGGGAACAGGTGCGTCGGTAAACGTGACGCGACCACGCTTGAGCGGCGCGTAAGCACCATTTTGATCAGGCTCGTTTTCAAGCGCCGTTCCCAGCGACTCCTCAAACGGAATCGACTCATCCGAGAAAAGCAACTTGAGGTGCTCTCGCGCCGCACGATCGGGTACTGCAAATACCACGGCGTCGCGATCTTGCACCAGCTGCCTTACACGGCCTAAAAGCTTTGTGTCCGAGCCCGCAATGGACGGCTGCACCACAGAAAGCTCTGACGTTACCGCAGCTCCCGTGCGCAAAAGTGACGAGAAGGACAAGCGTTGCTGCGAGCCAAAGTCCATAGCCTTCGGGTCTGTATACAGACCATCTAGTTTCACTTTTGATGCCGCTGCAGACGCAGAAATCTCATCAAAAGCGCGCTGACAATCATCGAACAGCGAGCGAGGCTCCGCAAGGACTACCAGCGTCTCTGAAGAGATGTGCTCAAGAGGGCTGGCAGAACCTCCGTACAGTACCGGCAGATAGCGCTCAAGCGCAGGTGCCTGAGCCCCACGCTGAATAAGCTCTAGGTCAGCGGCGAGTGCAGAGTTCTCTTGCGCGCGCGTATAGAGCGCTTCTTCTGCGCGGCGGATGGTTTCTTTGGTAAACGCAAGCTCTCTAGCTGGGGCAACGGTAACCTCATCAATGGCACCGATAGTCTGTCCAGTTGCTGCCACCATACGCCTGATGCGGTCAATCTCGTCTCCGAAGAACTCAATGCGCACAGGACTTGTGGCTTGAGCTGGGAAGATATCAACCGTATCGCCGTGAATGTGGAAGGTGCCAGGAGCATCTACCTCGCCTGTATCGGCGTATCCCATGCCGACGAGTAGCGAGGCCACGTCCTCAAAGGGGACGTCGTCGCCAACGGTGAACGTCGCAGGAAGAAAATAGCCCGAACCAACAGGGGGAACTCTGCGCATCAGTGCGTGAGCACTTGCAACTACAATGACCTTCTCGCCAGCAGAGAGCTTGGCGATGGCGCGACACCTAGCTCCAATAAGAGCGTCGTCTGGTGTGGTATCCGACCAGGGACGATCTTTGCGGTTTGGGTAGCGCAGCACGGCGTCGTTGCCCAGCCACGCTGCAAGTGAGCGCGCCGTACGGTCCGCGGCATCCTCGCCCGCGACAACCAGCAGGCACGGGCGGGGATTTTGCGCCCAAAGTGCAGCTAGCATCAGCGGACGAGCGCTTTGCGAGAGGGACAGTGTGGCGTCTGATCCACGCGAAAGCTCTCGCTTCAGCTTCTCTAGCTCGGGCGCGCTCAGTAGTTGAGCTGCAACTCTATTGATAAACACACAGTCTCCCGCCATGCCGCTAAACCCACATGCAAACGCATGAGGGTTACACCAAACCTTACTGGACGAGCCACATCGTGCGGCCACGCCGTGCACTTGCCGCGACGTCCCACGAACAGGTTTGATAACTTTTCAATTGGGCTGTTATTGTAGCTGTTATGCAGCTATTTTGCTATTCTCGCCTCACGTGATAACGTAACTACATACTGGGTACACATAGAAGGAATTGAGGAGAGGTTATGCCCAGAGAATCAAAGAAAGTCAAGGTAGAACGCGGCATTGAGCTGTGCCGACGCATGCACGAGCTCTATCCAAGCGTCCAGAGCGCCCTGGATTATCACGACGCGTTTACCCTGCTCATCAGCGTTATGCTTTCGGCGCAAACTACTGACGCCGCGGTAAATAAAGTTACTCCCGAGTTGTTTCGCCGCTGGCCAGACGCGCCATCCATGGCAGCTGCCAATGCTGTCGAGGTCGGAGAGGTCATTCAGACCATCGGCTTCTGGCGCGCAAAGGCTAAGCACTGCGTGGAGACGGCGCAGATTCTGCTGACGGAGTACGGCGGAGAAGTTCCGGGCACCATGGAAGACCTGGTCACGCTCCCGGGCGTTGGTCGAAAGACCGCAAACATCGTCCTCAACAAGATGTTTGACGTGGTCGACGGCATCGCGGTGGACACGCACGTGTACAGGATCTCCAAGCGCATGCGCCTGAGTTCGGCTTCCACGCCGCTGGCTGCCGAGAAGGACCTGCTCGCGCTTCTCCCCCACGAACTCTGGAAAGACGTCAACGAAGAGTGGATTCACTTTGGGCGAGAAACCTGCACCGCTCGCAACCCCAAGTGCGTCGGCTGTCCCATGGGCGACATCTGCCCTTCCTACGAGCAGCCCAATCGCTGGTTCAAGGGATAAGCGCGGGACCCGGCACGCTGGCCCAGCACTGAGCTGCGAGCGCACGGGTGCCGCGGGTGCCGCAAGTGCACGGGCTTCTCGCCAGATGCTTCTGAGTTGCGAATCCAGACTCAAGCAACGCGATAAGCCTGAAAAGTGCATGAAGTCTGAGTACATTTACTCAGACATGACGAGAAAAACCGGCAAATAGCTCAGACTTGGTGCACTTTTCCGGCAAATAGCTCAGACATGGCGAGAAAATCAGGCTTCATGAAAGGGTGAGCTCGGACACGCTTTAAATCCCGCCTGAAAAGTGAGCCTGAAAAGTGCAAAGATTCTGTATTTTGGATACAGATTCTTTGATGAAATCAGGCAAATCCACAGATTCTTTGAAGCATTTAGGCAAAAGTTACAGATTCTTTTAAGAAATCAGGCGCGCACCGGGCGGTTCACGGAACACATGTCAGGCGCGCGCCGAGCGGTCCACTAGATGCGTTAAACACATAGCGAGAAACCCAATCTCACCGCAACATCTACGCACAAAAATACCCGTCAGCAAGCCGATGACCTGCTGGCGGGTACATTTTTAACGCACTAAAAGTTGAAGCTGCAACTTAGTAGTTGAGGGACTGCTCCTCGAAGTATGCCTGTGGGTGACCGCAGACTGGGCAGATCTTTGGTGCAGATGCGCCAACGTGCAGGTGACCGCACTTGAGGCACTTCCAAACCTTGACACCCTCGCGCTCAAAGACCTCACCGGACTCAACGCGCTCAAGAAGCTTCTGATAGCGCTCCTCGTGAGTCTTCTCGATGTTACCGACAAGACGGAACTTAGCAGCGATCTCTGCGAAACCCTCCTCCTCAGCTACCTTAGCGAAGTCAGCGTACATGGTAGTCCACTCGTAGTTCTCACCAGCAGCTGCGTCCTTGAGGTTCTCTGCAGTCTCTGGAACCTTGCCGCCGTGGAGATACTTGAACCAAAGCTTAGCGTGAACTTTCTCGTTGCCAGAAGTCTCGGTGAAAATGTTGGAAATCTGCTGATAACCCTCTTTTGCAGCCTGGGAAGCATAGTAGCTGTACTTGTTGGTAGCCTGGGACTCACCAGCAAAAGCTGCCTCGAGGTTCTTCTTTGTCTGAGAATTCTCAAAATCTACTGCCATTTTTTCTCCTCTCCCGCGCTAACGAGTGGCACGTTAACGCATGTCAAAGCGCTTGTGAGCGCGATGTTAAGCGCCTGGGTAGCGCTGTGTTACCTTTAGCAAACAAATGCAAATGATAATCATTAGCATTTATGCTCATATACTGACCCCTTCGTCAGCACTATGAATTATAACCATTTAGGGCAACCAGTATTCATCATTTTTCTGGCAAAAGCCTTCCTTCGCAAGTTCTTCAAGTAAGCCAAGGGTAACCTGCTCATCAAGGGTTTCTCGCCCCGCATTGACCTCAATCTGGCAGAGCTCCTGGTGAAGCGTCTCGAACACCGCTCCTCCCTCGTCTTTATGGGCGAGAAGAACGCGCAAGAGCTCGGCTCGCTTCTGTCGATGAGATCCCTCAAAGCGCGACTGCTTGACGTGGCTTTTGGACCTTCGCGAAGGGTTGGGAATGGTTTTCTTCAGGTACGCACCATAGTCGAGAAGGGCGTAGTACCAGCTACGTGGTGTGAGCTCCGCCATGGCATCGTTCGCGGCGCCGTCGGCGTCCACTACGTTCGCAGCGCTATCAGCCCTATCGGCGTTCACGGCGTCTGCAACACTCGCAGGGCACGTTAGCTCTACCAGCGGGACAAGCTCGGAGTCTGGCACGCCCTCTGCCTGCGGATACAGCTCGTGCAGGAAGACCGTGCGCACGTTAGTCTCCAGGTAAACACCGTGCAGGTTGAACGCGAACGCACAAATACCCGCTGCAGTTGCGGGACCAATACCTGGAAGCTTTACCAGCTCCTTTGGATCTTGTGGAAAGACTCCGCCGGCCTCAGAAATTGCCTGAGCAGCTCGATGCACGGACAAAGCACGACGGTTGTAGCCCAGACCCTGCCATTCTTCAAGCACATCCGAAGGCGCTGCGGCAGCCAGCGCATCGACCGTTGGGAAGCGCTCCAGCCATCTCTGCCAGCGGCCATCTACACGGCTTACCTGTGTCTGCTGAAGCATAACCTCAGAAATCCAAATAGCATACGGGTCATACGTGCGACGCCAAGGCAAATCGCGATACAACTCGCGACCTTTCTTGGCTACGAACTCGACAAATGCACGCAGTTCCGGCGTGAGTTCTGATGCGGGTTCCATTTCGCCACTCATTTTTGTATGTGAGATTTTCTTATCGACCAATATTGAACTCGTAAGGTTTTTTCTCAGCAGAAATAACCTCACCATCAAGCAGGTTATCAAATGTGCCGGCAGTAATCTCAGCTTCAATAGCGGCAGCGGCATTCTGGATAATCTGCTCATTGCGCTGGGCGTTCTCATTTTTTACCAGCTGGAACTCACCCACCATCTCTGGCATAAGACCCTCTACAACAACTTGATACAGAGTCACGGACGCAAAGAAATTACGCAAGGTTTTCTCAGCACTGCACCAAAGGGGTCCAAAATAGCACGAATTATGACGAGGGCATGGCTCATTATTAGGACCTGCCCACTCGCAGCTAGAAATAAAAACAGGTCCCTGAACTGCCTCGACAATATCAAGAACGCTCACCTCAGTTGGATCAATGGCCAGCATCATGCCACCGTGAGCGCCGCGCGTGCTAACAATCACGCCCGCGATGACCAGGTCATGCTGGATTGAGCGAGCAAAGGAGTATGGAATATCGTTTTCTTCTGCGGCGTCGCGAACAGAAAGAAGCTTCTTTGGGCTTCTCACCAGCGAAGAAAGCATGCGAATTGCATAGTCAGTTTTGCGCGAAATTTCCATTGGTTCTCCAAGTACCCCTCGTGCGTCCGCTTGAGGGACTGCTTTTCTCACTTATCTGGCTTGTGACCAGGC
>CAUUEB010000014.1:0-34464 GCA_963544135.1 uncultured Atopobium sp.
CTATTGTGACCTGAACGAAGTGAAGGGCAAAGGACTTGAGTCCTGGGCAAGTATAATTAGGGTTATACCCTAAGAGCAAACCACCCGCTATGCGGGTGGTTGTGATTTATGTTTATCTCGGACTTTCTTGATATAAGATAAAAATCCATAGACATGTAAACTTAGTCTAACTTTTTGTAGAGTTTACGAAATTAGATAAAAAAACTGAAAAAATTCTTGTAAGTTTCCCTCGGTTAACTTACTATGTTTTTAAGCAATTTAGTTGCTTGCTTTATTCAGGTTCCCGTAGCTCGAAGAAAGACCCTCTCCCTTTCTTGCGAGCGTAGAACACGAGCCGCTGACTCTGGGTGTCAGCGGCTCGCCCCTTTTTTAGGATGTATTTACTTGCTTTTAGTGCAAGTCTCTGTCTTCTTCATGTTCAGAAAGATCGCTTGTATCGCGGTCCAAAAGAACCGAGACGTTCATATCAGGGTAGGCTGCCTCTACTTCATGAATAATATCGTGGACAATTTGCTTACCGTCATAGCCAAACTCAATGACTGCATCAAAGGCCATAAATTGATTTTCAATGTCAGCAATAAAACCATGAACTTGAAGAACACCTTCATGAGCTAAAGCCATTTCAGTTACTTCAGTGCGCATCTTTACAATGCGATTATCGGTGGTGTTTCTCGCATAAATACCAATAGCAGCAATGATTATTTTGCCTGATGTCTGCTTGTAAATCTCTGTACTCAGACGCCTAGTCATCGTATCAATTTCAATAGCTGAAGTGGTATCAAGAACCTCAGTGTGGAATGAGCCAACAAATTTATCTGGGCCATAGCTGTGGATAATAAGGTCGTAGACGCCTTCTGCGTCTGGATCCTCTTTCACAATGTTGTAAATAAGTGTTGAAAGCGCAGCGTCAGGACGCATACCAATAATTTCTTTGATAGATCCCTGTAACAGCTCAATTGAAGCTTTAATGATAAACACAGAGATAATAACGCCCACATATGCTTCAAGACTAATTTTTGTAAAGATAAAGATAAGCGCAGCTGTTAAAACAGAAGTAGAGAGTGTGGCGTCAAAAAGTGCATCTGAACCCGACGCAATAAGGGTGTCGGAGTTTACGTGATTACCTACAGAGCGGACGTAGCGACCCAAAATAATCTTTACCAGCACAGCTACTGCAATGATGACTAAAGACAGGGGACTATAGTCTGGAGTAACAGGATCCATGATGCCTTGGATGGATTTGATGAGCGAAGAAATACCTGCATACATAATGATTGCAGCAATTACTGTTGTAGTGATGTATTCAATACGCCCGTGACCAAAAGGATGCTCGCGATCAGCTTTTTTGTTAGAGAGTTTTGTTCCCACAATGGTAATGATTGATGAAATTGCATCGGAGAGATTGTTCACTGCATCAAGAGTAACAGCAATTGAGTTAGACAAAATGCCTACGACAGCCTTAAATACCGCAAGGGCAACATTAGCTGCAATGCCAATGGCGCTAGTGCGTACAATGGCAGTCTCACGTTCAGAAGAGGTTATAGTTGCCTGTGATTGGGTCATAGTAAATCTAACTTTCCCTAACATTAGAAAGAACCTTTAAAAGCAATCGTTTAAGTTCAGCGCCCTCTTCGGGCGAGAGATTAACGCATGAGCCAATCTGATGTGGAACTATTTGCATTTCTCGCCTAAGGTCTTTGCCTTTTTGGGTAAGAGAAACAATCAGCTGACGTCCGTCTTTACCTGTTTTTTGACGCAGGACAAAACCTTTTTCTTCAAGCTTTTTGAGAAGTGGGGTCAAAGTACCTGAATCAAGAAATAAAAGCTCACCTAAGGTTTTGACATCCAAGGATTCATGTTCCCAAAGCGCCATCATGGCAATGTATTGTGTATACGTTAGATTAAAGGGCTTAAGCAGCGGCGTATACCTTCGCACCACTTCTTTTGAGGCACTGTAGAGCGGGAAACAGAGCTGGTTTTTGAGGAGAAGCTCGGGTATATCGGGGGAGTTGTCGAGTGCAGAAGAGCCGCTAGCAAAAGTGCTAGCGGCTGCAACGGACTGTATTTCTTTTTGAGAAGAACTCATGAGTAAATCGGTCCTCTCGCCTTACGCAAGTAGGCTTTTAATTGCAGACTCAACTTCTGCCATATCGGTGGTTGGCTCAAAGCGTGCAACAACGTTTCCCTGACGGTCTACAAGGAATTTAGTGAAGTTCCACATGATATAAGCCTTGTCACCAAACTTCTTGTTGTTTGCCTTTGCAAATTTATCTAGCGCAAGGGCTTTGATGCCCTTGCCAAAGCCTTGGAAGGGGAAAGCTGTTGCAAGACGCACAAAGAGAGGATTTGCAGTCTCTCCGTTGACGTCGCCCTTCTTGAACTGTGGAAAATCGGTGCCAAATTTCATAGTGCAGAACTGGTGAATCTCTTCATCGGACTCTGGGGCTTGGTCTGCAAACTGATTGCAAGGGAAGTCTAAAATCTCAAAGCCTTGATCTTTATAAGCAGCGTAAATGCGCTCAAGATCCTCATACTGTGGGGTAAAACCACAGCCAGTTGCAGTATTAACAATAAGAAGAACCTTACCGTCAAATGAGGAGAGGGAAGTAAGAGATCCGTCACGCTCTTCTACGGAGAGGTCATAGATGTTGGTGTTGGCCATGATGTTCCTTTCAACGAGCCGCGGATTGTCCGAAGCATTGGATGGTTTTGTGTATTGGGTAGTGTACCCCGTTTGGATTAGCTTAACACAAATAAATTGTGTACAATTTAAATTTCATAGTAAGAGCACAGAGGAGGTGTTATGTTTCATTAATTTGTTAATCCAAATGAACATGATATCAAATATTTAAGTAACGCCTTAGAGCAGCTTCTTCACAAAATTTATATGTACACCATGGCTAACCATAGGAAACGTTTTCGCAGGTAAGAAATTACTTGTGTACAATTGTTTCATTAGGATAACCAATTAGTAATGATTTTCACTTGTTTTCTCGTCAAAAAACCCGTATCTTCAATATGTCATTAACCGATTAATTTGCAAAAAGCAGATGGGGGATTTTTATGAAACTGAACAATTGGTGTCTCGCAGCCGGTGGCGCTGCACTTGCTGGCGTTGTTGCTGGTCTTGCTTCTAACGGCACTCTTCACAAGGCAGCTGTCAAGGCAACTGCATGTGGTCTTCGCGTCACTGACCGTGTTTCCGCAGAGACTCAGAACGTCGTTGACGAGGCTAACGACGTTGTCGCAGAGGCTCGCCGTGAGTCCAAGATTGACGCTGCAGTTCGCGCTCGCCTTGCTGAGCTCGAGGAGGGTATCCGCGCTGAGGTTACCAAGCAGGTCGACGCAGAGGGCGCACAGGCATAATTCATGCGCTTTACAATTACTAATGAAATCTCAGGTCGCATTCGTGCAAAATGCGACCTGGGTCATATTGATGAGGCTGAAGCCCGTGGTATTTCTTATGAGCTGATGCGTGTTGACGGAGTTCGTCACGCTGAAGTTCACATGGCAAACGGTTCTCTCTTGCTAAGGTTTGACCCTCTCAAGAGAGATCAGGTACTTGCGGCTGTTGGCGCTTTTGATGTCTTGAACTTGCCACGAGAAGAAGAGGCAGGTCTTGAGGACTTCTGTAGCTCAATTGAGATGGCTCTTGAGAACAATCGCTTCCAGATGGAGGTTGTGACCACATTCGCACGCCGCTGGATTATACGTTTTTTGCCACTGCCTGCAGTTGCTAACTACACCTATGTCATTCTCCGTGCAATTCCATTTGTCGTAGAAGGCGTTAAGCGCCTTCTCAAGAAAGAACTTACTGTTGAGGTTTTGGATGCAACTGCAATTACCACTTCTATTCTGAGGAATGAGTGGGCAGATGCTTCTACCGTCATGTTCTTGCTTGAGCTGTCTGCTGCTATGGAGAACCACGTGGCAAGCCGAGCACGTCTTGCACTTCGTGATGGCCTAATCACTCGTTCTGAGAACGTCTGGGCTCGTATTGACGGCAAGGACGTTATGATTGCCCTTTCTGAGGTTGAGAAGGGTATGATTTTGCACCAGCGCGCTGGTGGCGTTCTTCCTGTTGACGGCAAAGTTGTTGAAGGCATTGGCCAGATGAACGAGGCCGCCATGACAGGTGAGTCTCGCCTTGTTACCAAAGAGCCTGGTTCAACCGTTTACGCAGGCACCGCTCTTGAAGATGGTGACCTTATGGTAAGCGTCACTGCTCCTCCAGGAATGTCTCGTATCGACAATATTGTTGATATGGTTGAGCAGTCTGCTGAGCTTAAGGCTGGCGCACAGTCTAAGGCAGAGCGCCTTTCTGATGCATTGGTTCCTTACAGCTTCCTTGCCTTCTTTGGTATTTGGGGCATTACCCGAAACATCACTAAGGCTATGACCGTTCTTATGGTTGACTATTCCTGCGCCATTAAGCTTTCCACTCCTGTTGCAGTGGGTAGCGCAATGGATGAGGCAGCTAAGTTTGGCATGACGGTTAAGGGCGGAAAATACCTCGAGAAGATCGCTGCGGCTGATCTTATCGTCTTTGATAAGACCGGTACGCTGACAAAGGCAGTTCCACATGTTGAGTGCATTGTCAGCTTCTGTGGTCGCACCGAGGACCAGCTTCTGCGTCTTGCTGCATGTATTGAGGAGCACTTCCCACACAGCATGGCTCGAGCAATTGTGAACGAGGCAAAGGTACGTGGCCTCAAGCACAATGACGAGTTCCACGCAGAGGTTAAGTATGTTGTTGCTCACGGTATTCGTACCAAGGTTAACGACAAAGAGGTCTGCATTGGCTCAGCTCACTTCATTTTTGATGACGAGAAGACCCCGATGCCCGAGGGAATTCAAGACGACCTTGCACAGATTGCTCCAACCTCGTCCATTATCTTTATGTCCGAGGATTCAAAACTTATTGCAGCAATTTGTATTACCGATCCTGTAAGGGAAGATGCAGCAGCAACTATTACGCAGCTCCGTGCTCTTGGTGTTAAGCGTATGGTTATGTTGACTGGCGACTCAGAAAACGTTGCAGCAAGTGTTGCTAAGAAGCTTGGTCTTGATGACTATGTGGCACAGATTCTCCCAGAAGATAAGTGCGAGTATGTTAAGAAGTTCCAGCAGGAGGGCTACACCGTTGCAATGGTAGGCGATGGTATTAACGATTCACCTGCACTAGCCGTATCTGATGTTTCACTGGCTCTGTCTGATGCAACTGATATTGCTCGCGCAGTTGCGGATATTTCGATTAAGAATGATTCGCTTGAATCGCTGGTAATCATGCGTCTTTTAGGCCAGCAGGTAATGAAGAGAATTCACGCCGACTATCGTACGATTGTTGCGCTGAACAGCTCTTTCATTGTTGCAGGCGTTGCAGGTCTTATTACCGTAAGTGCTGCTGCATATATGCACAATCTTCTGACACTTATGGTAACGCTTGCAAACACAAGGTCACTGCTTACCACTGCAGCTCATAACCCTAATGTTCCTTCTGAGGTAAAGATGCTTTTAACTGAAGGACAAGCTGCCTAGAGCGCACTTGTGCGTCAACAAAGCGCTTCTTTAGATCGCGTTAGAGCTCCCGTTTCTTATTTGTAAGAGGCGGGAGCTTTTTTCTGCTTGAATTGTCAAAAAGTAAAAATATTTTGAGTTTTCTCTTGCATTTAGTTAGCTATGGCTTACACTTTAAATAGTTAGAAGAGGCTAACTTGTTAAGGTTTTTATATAACAGGAGCTAGTTCTAACAAAATTGCTTTATCAGCCCGGAACCTTTCCCCTCTCCAAGGGTCCGGAATCCAGGCGCCGTCGGCTCCCTTTTAGTCGACGGCGCATTTTTAAGAAGGGAGCAAGTACGGTATGGATTGTCTTACTTCTTTTGAGAATTCATCGCTCCTAGACGTTCCTTCTCCCTATACCTATTCTGCTGATAAAAAGCCTGTTTTTAATGAGGGTAAGAGAGCGTATGCTCCCGAGCTCTGTCATGATTTTGCAACAACATTTGTTCGCTGTGCTGCTGGTGTTATTGCTCACGTTAAGCCGGCCGCGCTCTTTTCATTTGCTTCTCATAAGTCTTGTAGCTCTTGTGCAAGTCTTGTCTGCACTGATCCAACGTTGAGGTCATTTCTATGCAACGCTACTCACGAGCTCTCACTGTTTGGGGTAACGCTCCTTGCTACCTCTGCTATTTCTGGCGGAAAGGTGACGTTTGTTGCCTATAGACCTGAGCTGGTTGAGGATATTCTCGCCAAATCAGAGCACTGTGAGTTTCTGGCTGCCTTTGGCCATTCCACTGAGTCCGTACAGGCGTTGATGAAGAGCATGCGTTCAAGAATTTTTGCTTTTCACGCAAGGAAAGCCGCGTTTCCGCACGAGATTGGACTGGTACTGGGCTATCCACTTACTGATGTTCAGGGCTTTATGAATGGACAGTCTGAGCTTTTTACTGGTGCTTGGAAAGTCTATGACAACACGGAAGAAACTCGCCTGCGTCTCGAAAGACTTAAAGATGCAGAAGACCAGTGCAAGCATCGTTTTTATCAAGGGGAATCTTTAGCGCAGATTCTCTCATCGTATGGCAATACCAAGAAACGCCAGGTTGCATAAGGGGTGTGCTTGGATTTCTTGTTGAGGTATTGAAAGTAATGTGTAGTTTTCCAGGGGGAACCTGGACACAGAAGGAGGAAATGTATGAGTAAAGTAGCAGTTGTGTATTGGTCCATGACGGGCAATACTGAGGCAATGGCAAAAGAGCTTGCAAGTGCTGCAGACACCGAGGCTATTGAGTCTTCTGAGTTCTCTGCAGATATGTGCGATCAGTACGATGCATTTGCTTTTGGTTGCCCTGCTATGGGTGATGAGGAGCTTGATCCTGATTTTGAGGAGCTCTTCAACGATTGCGCTGGCAAGCTTGGTCAGAAGCCAACCGCTCTCTTTGGTTCTTACGACTGGGGAACCGGCGACTGGATGGAGACTTGGAAGCAGAATGCTGAAGCAGAGGGTGTCAACGTTGTTGAGACTTTTATCTGCAACCTTGAGCCAGATGACGATGCTCTTGAGGCTCTTCGTGGCCTTGGTGCAAAGCTTTCTGCTTAAGCTTCATTAAAATTTTTACTGTTGCTGTTAAATTTTGCGAGAAAAAACATCATTTTTTTGAATAATCTAGAAAATGATGGGTACTAAAACAGCAACAGAAGGGAAGTTTGTATGTCACCAATTAATATCATTGTTATTCTTGCTGTTGTAGCGCTTTGCGGTTTTGCGGTTTATCGTGTTTACGGAATTGCTGCAGGTAAAAAAGGCTGCTGCTCTGATGAAGGAACAGGTGTTACTACCTGTAACACAGAGCAGGTTTCTGCTGCAGATGGTCCAGAAGACAAAGATGAATCTCATTACCCTTATGTTCAAACATTTGAGATTGGTGGTATGACTTGCCAGAACTGCGTCAATCATGTGACTCGAGCTCTCGATAGTATTGAGGGAACATGGGCGCAGGTTACTCTAGCTGGTGGTCAGGCACGTATCCTCAGCAAAAATCCGATTGATGTCGATGCGTACCGAGCTGCCGTAGAGAAAGAAGGCTACCGTCTTCGTGCGTAAGCACAACAAGATCTTCTCGCAAGAAACAAACTTTGAAGAAATTTTGTAAAACTTGCGTAATAGCTGTGCAAAGTAGCGCTCTTTGGCTTGTTTAATCAGCCGAAGAGCGCTATCCTATTGCCCGTATGGCGTCAAGCTATGCACTGTATCTGTTGGCCCCCGAGAGCATGTAAGTTTCCGAGTAGAGAAGCCCACGTATTGGCACTCTGGCAGCAACCATGTTGACCGGGGCCCCGTTTTGGAAGGGGTCCACCTTTGAGTGAGATTCAGAACTCGTCCATCTTCTCTTTGGATGAAATTTCCGATGAGGAAATGAACAGCCTGATCGACGGCACTGTCACTGATTTTGATGAGGGAGATCTTGTCAACGGCACCGTCGTCAAGATTGAGCGCGATGAGGTCCTCGTAGACATTGGCTACAAGTCTGAGGGCGTTATTCCTGCTCGTGAGCTTTCTATTCGTAAAGACGTTAACCCTGCAGAGGTCATCTCCCTGGGTGAGGACGTCGAGGCCCTTGTTCTCCAGAAAGAGGACAAAGAGGGCCGTCTGGTTCTCTCCAAGAAGCGTGCTGAGTACGAGCGTGCTTGGAAGGCAGTTGAGGATAAGTTCAACGCTGGTGAGACCGTTGAGGGCGAGGTTATCGAGGTTGTTAAGGGCGGCCTGATTCTTGACATTGGCCTCCGTGGCTTCCTGCCTGCATCCCTTGTTGACCTCCGTCGTGTCAAGGACCTTGGTGCATTCATGGGCACTCGTATTGAGGCTCGTGTTATCGAGATGGATCGCAACCGCAACAACGTTGTTCTTTCTCGCCGTATTGTTCTTGAGGAGGCTCGTAAGGCAGAGCGTCAGGACATCCTGGGCAAGCTCCAGGTTGGCATGAAGCTCAAGGGTACTGTTTCCTCCATCGTTGAGTTTGGTGCATTTGTTGACCTTGGCGGTATTGACGGCCTGGTTCACATTTCCGAGCTTTCTTGGAACCACGTTAACCACCCATCTGAGGTTGTTAAGGTTGGCCAGGAGGTTGAGGTTCAGGTTCTCGACGTTGACCTTAACCGTGAGCGTATCTCCCTTGGTCTTAAGCAGACTTCCGAGGATCCATGGCGTGTACTTGTTTCCAAGTACCCAGTTGACGCTATCATCGAGGGCACTGTCACCAAGCTTGTTACCTTTGGTGCATTTGTTGACCTTGGCAACGGCGTTGAGGGCCTCGTCCACATCTCCGAGATGGCTAAGCAGCACGTCACCGCTCCATCTCAGGTCTGCAAGGTTGGCGACGTTGTACAGGTAAAGGTCATGGAGATTGATCTTGACCGCCGTCGCATCTCCCTGTCTATGAAGGCAGCTGCAGAGACCCTTGGCATTGACATTGAGGTCACTCCACTTCCAGAGGAGGAGCGTGCAGCAGCAGAGGCAGCTGCAGCTGAGGCTGAGGCTGACCTTGAGGCTCACCTTGTTGAGTCTGAGGCTAACGCACAGGCAACCGAAGAGGCTGCAGAGTAGAGCACTTTGCGCATCTAGAGATTTGTCAAGAGACGTCATCGAAAGATGACGTCTCTTTTTATGTAAGTAACAAATATCTCCATTCCTTCAACAGGGTGTTAATGCGAAAATATAACGCTAAGTTTTTATTCTGAGGAGGAATACGCCTATGACATCAAAGATGCAGGGCCGCAGTTTTCTTGCTGTTATGTTTGCATTTTTGGCAGCTTTAATCTTTATGCCAAATATTGCATACGCTGCAAGTAACAATTCGTTCTATAACGGCACTACTACTAACGTGTCTCCTTCTGTGAGTGCAGATGGCCTTATTGAGCGTTCTATTTACTTTACAGATGCTTCTGGTCAGACATCTAACTATGCTTATAAGGATAATGACACCACTCAGATGAACCGCTCCATTGTAGATATTGATAAGTATCAGAACCTGCAGGCAGTAGTAAAGATTACCAATATCTCTTCATCTCCAGTTTCTGTAAACGAGGTTATGCAGCTGCCACTTACTTATTATGTCAGCTCAAGCCCTAATCCTGATTTGCGTGCAACTGGATTTACCTTCTCGTCAACTAATGCAGCAACTGCAATTAACCTGAACATTAGTGGACTGAACGGTGGTTCTGGTTCTCAGCCTGCAGTTAATGCTTATGCTGCATACCAGGCAGCTGGTCAGGATAATGCTGAGATGCGTTCCGTTTCTGTTTCTGGTACTCTGGCCGCTGGTGAGACCATTACGCTTACTGTTCCTCTGACACTTACCAATGGCTCTACTCTTAATTTGTATGGTACCAACTATGTGGGTCTTACCCAGTATCTGCTTGATCACAGAACCTCTTATGGAAACCCTCGTGTTTCAGTCAGGTTTGCAAGGCAGGTTCTGGAAGAGGGAACAAACAATTCCATTCTTAGCAGCAATAAGAAATATCTGGGCGTAATTATTAGGCCTGACGGTAGCTATTACGCTATCCCACAGGACGAGTGGAATTACATGCCAACTATTTCTTCAAGTGATATTCACGTTGACAATATCCTGTATGAAGATCGCCACAGCGCAACGGAGAACGATGCTCTGTATACCGGCGGTGCGTACTACATTGATTTGACCAACATTAAGAATGCCATGAGGGATTATGGCTATTCAGTTCATACTGGAAATTCCAATAGGGGACTGTACCTCAATCTTCCTGGCTGGCAGCTTGCTGTTGATAATGACCTTACTGATGATGTGTATCAGGAGTATTCGTACACTTCTCTTTCTAGCGGCAACCTTGTCATCAATGCTTCTGAGAACTCAACTGATGAGCTTGATCTTAACAATGGCGTTATTACTCCTCTTTATACAGAGCTTAGGCAGGTAGTTACGGCACACGACAGCACTATTACCGCTAACCAGGATTCCTGGACTATTCTTGATAACCTTGATGCTATGGTTGATCACAGCGCTGGTCAGGTTACCCCTGCTGCTGGTTCTGCTGACGCTCGCGTTAAGGTTGTTGATCAGAGCGGTACAGTTGTACTTGATACAGCAACAATGGATGCAGCAACTGTTGCTCAGAAGGCGGAAGAGATTTCTAAGACTCCAGGTGCATACTCCGTCACCTATTACTATTACTTCAATGGTAATGCTGCAGCTGCAGGCAATGACTACGAGGCAGCAAAGACGGTTACCCTAACTGTTGAGTCTGATACTCCAACTCCAGCACCAACTCCAGCTCCAGAAGAGCCTTCTAACCCTGCTTCTCCTGTAAAAGAGAAGAAGACAAAGAAGAAAGCACAGCTTCCAAATACGGGTGAAGAGCTTCTGGTAATGCCTCTTATGGTTATGGGTGGAGCTGCTTTGACAGCCGCAGGTCTTATGAAGCGTAAGCACTAAGACAGAGAGTTCTTCTCGTTACATGCATTTGTATTGGCAGGTATCTCTTTAGTACCTGCCAATATTTTTATGGAAAAATGGACAACTGTCCAAAAATGCTTAGTCAATTTTTATGTTTCAATATAGGTAATTCCTATATGGTTAGACAAAAAGTGCAGGTAAATAGATTTTGCTGTTATCGTCGCAATTTAATGTTTCATGTCTATTTCATCCTAGGTATATATAGGTAGATGCTGGTAATTGTTTTGTATAGTTATCTGACCCCAGCAGGGTTGTCTTATAAATCGTTTTAATAAGAAAGAAGGGTTAACATGCTGGAGAACTCACTAAGCCGTCGTAATTTTTTGAAGGCATCAGGTATGGTAGCGGCTGGTGGTGGCGCATCTATGATGCTGGCTGGCTGCAATCCTTCCTCCACTGATACTCCTGTGGCTTCTGATAAGAAGAAGATTCTTCGCTATGGCTCCGCAAATTCTAAGCAGGGCCTTGATATGCAGCGTGCAAACAACTCACAGTCCGCATGTGTTGCAGACTCTGTTTGCGAGTCTTTGCTTCGTTGGACTGAGGATAATGAGCTTGTCACATGTCTGCTTAAAGAGATTCCAACCTTTGAGTCTGACGGTCTTACTCTTAAGTGCGAGCTCAAAGAGGGCATTAAGTTCCACGACGGTACTACTTTGACCGCAAAGGATGTTAAGTACACCTTTGAGCGTATGTTTAAGCCAGAAACTAAGGCTCTCTCCACCAGCTTCTTTGACAAGATTAAGGGTGCTCCAGAGATGCTTGCCGGTAAGGCAACTGAGCTTGAGGGCCTGACTGTTCAGGATGATACTCACTTCACCTTTACGCTTTCTGAGCCTTACATTGTCTTTGTAAGCGTTCTTGGTATCTCCTATGCTTGCATTTTCCCAGAGAAGGCTTGTGAGGCTGCTGGCGCTAATTGGGGCACTGGAACTAACCTCATTGGTACTGGTAAGTACAAGATTAAGAGCAACGATGACACCACTGAGGTAGTTCTCGAGCGCTTCGATGACTATCACGATGGCAAGCCTGCTCTGGATGAGATTCGTATTCACTACTACGATGACACCAACACTCAGCTGCTTGCATTCAAGAACAACGACATTGACTTCTGCGATCTTCCATCCTCTCTGTATCAGCAGTATTCAAGCGATGCTGACGTTAAGGACCTCATTACCGCATATCAGACCCTTGGTGTTAACTTCATCAACCTTAACCTCAAAGAGGGTCTGGGTCTGACTGATCCTAAGGTTCGTCAGGCACTTTCTCTGGCAATCAACCGTCAGGAGCTTGTTGATAACATTGCTTCTGGTAACGGTACCGTTGCAAGTGGTTGGCTCGCACCAGCAACCCCTGGTTACGACAAGAGCGCACCTGCATTTGCATACGATCCTGAGAAGGCTAAGTCTCTGCTTGCTGAGGCTGGTGCATCTGACCTTAAGCTTTCTGCAAAGGTTAGAAAGTCTTACGAAAAACTCCTTGTTGCTGTTCAGGAGTACTGGAGCAAGGTTGGCGTTACCCTTGATGTTCAGGTAGAGGACAACGCAGTCTGGAATACTGACTGGGCTGCTGGCAACCTCCAGATTACTACCCTTGCTTGGTATCCACTGTTTGCCGATGGTGACCAGCACCTGTACACCTACTTCTACAGCACCAACGCTGCAAAGAAGTCTTCCTTCTACAACAATCCAGAGTTTGACAAGCTCCTTGTTGAGGGTCGCTCTGAGTCTAACAAGGATAAGAGAACAGAGGATTACAAGGACGCAGATAACCTACTGACTCGTACAGACTTTGCTACACTTCCTCTGTATTGGCCAAAGAACTCCTTTGTCGCTAAGAAGTACGTCAAGAACGCTAAGGTTGGAAACTTGATTTATCACTTCTTTGATGTCGATATTGATACATCTAATTCCGATTACACCGTTCCAGAGGACTAAGTAGCAAACTTGCTATAAACTTTAAAGCGGCATCTAAGATTCTTGGATGCCGCTTCATTTTCTTGAGGGGAGAGGAGCTCAGGAGTGAGATCGTTTCTAATCAAACGAATCCTTCAAGCAGTGAGCGTTGTAGTTTGTATTTCTGCTTTAACGTTTTTTGTCTTGAACATTGTCCCAGGTGACCCAGTACGAGTCATGATGGGCGATATGGCTGATGAGGCTACTGTTCAACAGGTCCGTCACACCATGGGTCTTGATAAGCCAATTCCAGAGCAGTACGCAAACTGGTTTGTAAAAATGCTTGGTGGAGATTTTGGAACTTCTTACACTCAGAAGCGACCTGTCATTGCACTTCTGACTAAGGCTTTGGGAGTTACGCTACGTTTAGCAGTGTTTGCGTATCTTTTTGCCATAGTATTTGGTCTTTTGATGGGTATCCTCGCCGCAGTAAACCATGGAAAATGGCTTGATAGAACACTTATGTCAGCTGCAATCTTTGGTATTTCTGCTCCATCGTTTTGGGTGGCACTTGTACTGCAGATTATTTTTGCTATGACGCTTAAGTGGTTCCCGTTGTCTGGTGTTAAAACGCCATCCGCGTACGTTCTTCCTGTTATTGCGCTGGGCTCTCGTTACGCAGCAAGTATTGCCCGCGTTACCAGGACCAGCATGCTGGACGTATTAAATCAGGACTACATTAGAACCGCTGAAGCTAAGGGCTTAAAGCGCTCCGCTATTGTTTTGAAGCACGCGCTCAGAAATGCTCTGATTCCAATCATTACCATTGCTGGATCTCAGCTGGGAGACATTCTTACTGGTTCCATCATCATTGAGCAGATTTTTAATATGAACGGTATGGGTAAGTTGCTTATTGATGCAATTAATGCTCGTGACCTGCCGCTGATTCAGGGTAGTGTCATGTATGTGGCAATTATCTGCGTTGTGATTTATTTGCTTGTTGATATTTTGTACGCGGTAGTTGATCCACGCATTCGTCTTGGAGAGGAGGCATCAGAGTAATGGCTTTGTTTACAAGTGATAAAAATAGCGAGAAGGTCCAAAAGACTGAAGCTGTACTTGAGGATGCCGCCAAGGCTCAAGAAGAGGAACAGGCTACCACGGGGAAAGTTCGTGCTCAGAGCTACTGGCAGGTTAGCTGGAACATTTTTAAGAGGAACAAACTGGGCATGATCTGCTTAGGCATTGTTTTGGCCCTTGCGATTATTGCAATTCTTGCTCCTGTGATTGCTCCTTACAGCTACAAGGATCAAAACCTTGCAATTATGAATCAGAATCCAACGTTTGCACATCTGCTTGGCACCGATGAGTACGGCAGAGATATCCTTTCTCGTATCATCTATGGCTGCCAGATTTCTCTGTCTGTTGGTATTATTTCGCAGGCTATTGCTCTCTTTATTGGCTTTGTTGCGGGAGTTGCAGCCGGATATTATGGCCGTTGGGTTGATGCAGTTGTTTCCTTTATCATTCAGGTTTTCTCCAGCTTCCCATTCTTGCTTTTTGCAATTTTGATTATGTTTGTTATGGGCCCAGGTCTTATTAACCTCTATATTGCATTGGGTCTTTTGATGTGGACAACTACGGCTAGGCTGATTCGAGGCGACGTCATGCGCCTGAAGAATTCTGAATACATTCAGTCTTGTATTTTGTCTGGTGGTAACAGCTTCCGCATCATCATGAAGCATTTGCTTCCTAACTGCATTTCTACGCTGATCGTTGTTTCTACCCTGGGTATTCCAAGTGCAATTCTTTCTGAGGCAACGCTTTCGTTCTTGGGATTGGGCGTTCAGCCACCTGATGCAAGCTGGGGTCAAATGATTGCAGCTTCTCAGCCATTCCTTGCATCACAGCCTCTCTACAGTATTGCCCCAGGTATTGTCATCATCATTACGGTTATGTCTTTTAACTTGCTTGGCGATGCTCTGCGCGACGCCCTTGATCCAAAGATGCGTTCTTAGAAAGGAGGTTACGTTTATGGCAGAAAATACAGATGCAACATTTGAGCATGTCATTGAAGGTCCAAATGGTCAGGCTGTGAAGTTTTGCAGCCTTGAGGAGCGCAAGCTTGCACAAGAAACCGCTCAAAAGGAGCGAGAAGAGCAGTGCAAGAAGAACGTCCTTCTCGACGTTAATCATCTTGATGTCACGCTTTTCACCGAAGATGGCGCACTTCCTGCAGTAAGTGACCTCTCGTTTATCATGCGAAAAGGCGAGACTCTTGCAGTAGTAGGAGAGTCTGGCTGCGGTAAGTCCATGACAGCTTTGTCTGTTATGGGATTGCTTCCCACACCTCCTGCGCAGATTACCGGCGGAGAAATTATTTTTGAGGGAACTGATTTAACGCAGCTTCCTCGTGGTGACATGCGTGACTTCCGCGGTAATCGCATCGGAATGATCTTCCAGGAGCCCATGACCTCTCTAAATCCTGTTATGAAATCTGGTCTTCAGATTCGTGAGGGTATCCTTGTTCATAATCCCAACATGAGCAAACAGGAAGCAGATCAGAAGGCACTTGATATGATCAAACTGGTGGGCATTCCTGCACCAGAGAAGATCTTCTCGTCATATCCACATGAGCTTTCTGGCGGCATGCGCCAGCGTGTCATGATTGCTATGGCTCTTGCCTGCCAGCCATCACTGCTTATCTGCGACGAGCCAACAACCGCTCTTGACGTAACGGTTCAGGCACAGATTCTGCAGATTATCGATCGCATGAAGCAAGATTTGGGCACCGCTGTCATGTTGATTACACACGACATGGGCGTTGTTTCCGAGATGGCTGACTGGGTTCTTGTCATGTACGCTGGTCATCGCGTTGAGTATGCACAGTCTGCAGAGCTCTTTACTAACCCTCTGCACCCTTATGCTCAGGGCTTGATTGCATCCATTCCATCGTTTGACGAGCGCACTAAGGAACTCTATGCAATTCCTGGTAGTGTTCCTATGCTTTCGCATATGCCTTCTGGTTGCCCATTCCATCCACGTTGTCCGTTTGCTAAGGACATTTGTAAGAAGCGTCGTCCTGGCTTGACTGCTGTTGGTGAAGACAATTGCCATACTGTCAGCTGTTGGAAATACACTGATGAGTGGGGTGAGTAGTCATGGCAGAAGAGAAAAACACAGACGTCAAGGACCTTTCTGGCGAGAAAACCATCTTGTCCGTAAAGAATTTGGTCAAGCGATTCCCTATTAAAAACGGTGTATTTGGTCGTTCTAACGCTTCCGTTCATGCTGTTGAGGATGTTTCGTTTGAGCTCAGGCGCAAAGAGACCTTGGCCATCGTTGGTGAGTCTGGCTGCGGAAAATCTACAACAGGCAAGTGCGTGCTGCGCCTTACCGAGCCAACCTCTGGTACGGTTGAGCTTGATGGGGAAGATTTCACCTCACTCAAGGGAGAAGATCTTAAGCGTGCTCGTCAGAAGATGAAGCTTATCTTCCAGGATCCTTACAGCTCACTGAACCCTCGTATGACGGTCATGGATATCATTGGTGAGCCTATTGATATTGCAGGCACCTATAAGACAAAGGCAGAGCGTGATGCTCGCATTGAAGAGGTTATGGAGGAAGTTGGCCTTAACCTTGAGTTCAAGTACCGCTACCCTCACGAGTTCTCGGGCGGTCAGCGCCAGCGTATTGGTATTGCTCGCGCTATTGTGCTTGAACCAGAGATTGTTGTCTGCGATGAGCCTGTTTCTGCTTTGGACGTTTCTGTTCAGGCAAAGGTAATCAATCTGCTTGAAGAGCTTCAGAAGGACCACGGTCTGGCATACATCTTTATTAGCCATGATCTTTCCGTTGTTCGCCACATTGCAGATACTGTTATGGTCATGTACCTGGGCCACCAGATGGAGTTTGCTACTAAAGACGCCCTCTTTGAGCGTCCTTTGCACCCATACACTCAGGCACTTTTGGACGTTATTCCTCGTATTCGCCACGAGCGTATCCAGGAAAAGCGCATTCTTCAAGGTGACGTTCCAAGTCCTGCAAATCCACCTTCAGGTTGCGTATTCCACACGCGTTGCCCTAAGGCAATGAAGGTTTGCTCCGAGCGCATTCCTGATCGCATCGAGGCTGAGCCAGGTCATTTCTGCGCCTGCCACCTGTACGACACATCGCTCTCTGATGCCGACCGTACACCTCAGGTTGCACACGCTATTGAGGCGGCTCAGAAGGCCGTAGAAGAAGCGCGCCTTGAGGAGAAGATTTCCGAGTAGCGCATCTTATTGTCGTGTCTTAAAACGGCATACAAACACAAAAAAGGCGAGAAGACCAATTGATCTTCTCGCCTTCAGTTTTGTATGGAGGAAGCCTTACTTCTTCTTAACCTTATCGAAGTGAGGGTTAACCAGAACGCTGAGGCCGGTAAACTCTGGCTTCAAGACGTAAGGCATCTGTGGCCAGTCGATAGGTAGGCATGCGTAGTCTGTGTGAGTCATGAGGCTATCTGCCTGACGGGTGAGCTCAAGTACCTTGTCGTTGTTGTTAACGGTAAGCCGAGCCTGGTCAACCAGGTTGTCAAACTCGGTGCTGTTGTAGAAGGAAGACTTCTTTGCGGCGCGGTCAGAGCGGAAGTAGGAGCCCATGTGCTCAACACCCTGGAAGGAGAGGGTAGACCAGGTAACAAGAGTGACTTCAAGGTCACCGTTAGTACGTGCGTCGCTCCAAACACCAGAGTCAATAACGCTTACGTTACAGGTAACACCAATCTTTGACCAAGCATCCTGAAGGGCAACCATGAGGTTCTGATCCTGGCTTCTGACCTGTGCGTTAAGAGTGAGGTTAGAAACACCAGCCTCTGCAAGAAGCTGCTTTGCCTTGTCTACGTTGTACTCAAACTCTGGAGCGGACTCGTTGTAGCCGGTCTCAGAAGATGGGATAAACGACTTAGCAGGCTTTGCAACACCAGAAAGAATGGTGCTACAAATGGTGTCTCTATCAATTGCCATAGAGAGTGCTTGACGAACGCGAACATCTTTGAGGTTCTCGCTCTTAAGGTTCAAGTTTACAAACTGCGTAGATGCAGGGGTGTAGTTGACAATCTCTTTGGAGATAGACTCATCATTTTGGTACTGCTGGATAAGAGACTGAGAAATAAAGACCAGGTCAACATCGTTGTTCTTGTAGTTAAGAATACGGGTGTTAGCGTCGTCAATGTAGACAAATCTAAGCTCATCCAGACCAGGCTTGCCCTCATGGTAGTCAGCAAATCCCTCAAGAACAACTTCTGTGGTGCTGTCATTAGAGACAAGCTTATAAGCGCCAGTACCAATGAAGTTGGTCTCAGTACCCCATGCCTCACCGGCTTCTTTGCAAGCCTTCTCTGGGTAGATAACAGCGTAGAACTGAGCCATAATTGCATTAAAGGTTGAATAAGGCTGTGTCAACTTAATGTCAAAGTGACGGTCATCCTTAATTACAACGCCGGAAAGCTCTTCTGTTGTGCCAGCAATAATATCTTTAGCGCCCTCAATGTACGCATACGAGTCAATTGAGGTTGCCTTGGTAGCAGGCAAGAACATACGTGTTAGGGTGTATTTAACGTCAGAGGACTTAAGGGTTTCTCCATTGTGGAATTTGATGCCATCCTTAAGCTCATATGAGTAGATAAGGCCATCATCAGAGACGGTAGGAAGGCCAGTTACCAGGTTTGGCTCAATTTCTTTTGTGTCTGGGTTAAGCACCAGCAAGGATTCTGCAACTGCCTCAGATACACCAACAGAACCAGAAGTCTTCTGAGTATCAAAGGTTACCTTTGGGTTATTTACACCAAAGCGCAAAACTTTTTTATCACTGTCTCCGCCAGTTGAACCGCCACAAGCAGAAAGTAGTGAAGCAGAACCGGCGGCAACGGCAGCCGCCAAAGATCCACGTAAGAATGTTTTACGGGAAAGATTAGTAAAAACGTGCTCTTTCATAGGGCGCCTTCCGTTTGTATCTTCAAAACATGAAGTTTAAATGTAAGAACTGGCTTCTTAATACCCAAATTAATTGTACGCAATACAGAAAAATGTTTCATGAGTGAAAAAACATTGTGAAGGAAGAGCTGTCAGGGTGGCATGAAGAACGTAAAAGCGATAAAGTCATAGACTCATTAAGGGTATACCTTTAACGTGAATTTAGATAGAAGTACTGACTGATAAGAGGGTTTTGTGGTTATTCCAGATATCGTAAAAGATGCATTCAATGATGTTCCAGATCTTCCTGCTTCTGAGCGTCCTCTTATCTGTGTGACTCCTCGCTGGATGCCTGAAGAAAATTTTTCTGATTCTGCTTCTGTCGGACAGATCCAATTTGACGCCATCCTTGCAGCTGGCGGCATTCCTATCATGGCGCCTTTGACTGATGACCCAGAGGTTATTGCTCAGTTTGTTGAGATGTGTGACGGCTTCTGCCTTACCGGTGGTCATGATGTTGATCCGCGCAATTGGGGAGAAGAACCACGTGATCTTAATCGTCTGTGTCCCATAAGAGACAGGCTTGAGTTTGAGCTCGTAAAACAGGTACTTGCTGCCGATAAACCTTTACTTGCTATTTGTCGTGGTCTTCAACTTTTGAATGTTGTACTGGGCGGTACACTTGTACAAGATTTGCACACCCTTGAGCCAACAGAAAATCATGTGTTCTGGACGCATTCGGCAAATTTGTACCATCCTGCTCATGCTGTTCATATTCAAAAAGATTCTTTGCTGTACAACGCTCTGGGTAAGGTTGAAGACATTCAAGCAAACTCGTATCACGATGAGGCTCTGAAAAAGGTTTCCGCTGAGCTTAATGTAGTTGCGTATGCTTCAGACGGCATTATTGAAGGAGCCGAGGTCAAGGGCAAGACGTTTGCTCTAGGTGTGCAGTGGCATCCAGAGTATGGATGGCATTACAGCAAAGCTGACTGTGAACTTTGGAAATCCTTTGTTACAGCTTCACAAGCCTCACGGTCTTCTCGTTAATACATTGATACTCTAAACTGCGTTAACTATTTGGTTAGCGCAGTTTTTTGTAAGGGAGTTTTATGAGTGACGTGCTAGATAGATTTATTGCGTATTGCAAGGTTTCTTCTCAGTCTAATCCTCTGACGGCAGATGTCGTTCCTTCAACTGAGTCTCAGCACCAGATGGCTGAGGTTGTTGCAGATGATCTTCGTGAGCTTGGCGCAGAAAATGTAACCGTTGATGAGCACGCCTACGTGGTTGCTCACTGGCCGGCAAGCAAGGGTTTGGAGGACCTTCCAACTCTTGGTTTCTGCTGCCACATTGATACGGCTTGGCAGTCTTGGGGTAACCCCGTTCATCCTCAGGTTGTCACGTATGAGGGCGGCAAGCTAGTAGTTGGTTCTGATCGTGAGGGCAGAGAGGTCTATATCAGCCCTGAGACAAATCCTCAGCTTGAGCACATGGTTGGTTGGCAGCTTGTTACCACTGATGGCACGTCGCTGCTTGGTGGCGATGACAAAGCTGGCATTGCCATGCTGGTCAGTTTGCTTGCTCGCTACAAAGAGCATCCAGAACTTAAGCACCCACGTATTGCACTTGCGTTTGTTCCTGATGAGGAGATTGGCCACGGCGCAGCTCTTCTGGATCTTGACGCTTTTGGTGCTGCGTATGGTTACACCATTGACGGTGGTCCCTTTGGCGAGTTTTGCTACGAGACGTTCAATGCCGCTGAGGTGTTTGTGCGTGCTCACGGACTTTCGGTTCACACGGGTACCGCAAAAGGCCAGATGATCAATGCATCCGAGGCAATTATGCGCTTCCACGAGTTGCTTCCACCTGCGGAACGTCCTGAGTTCACTGAGGGCTACGATGGCTTCTTCTATCTGGAGCGCGTCAATGGTGATTGCGAGTCTGCTCGCGCTGATTACATTATTCGAGACCATGACCAGGCAAAGGTTGAGCGCCGTAAGCAGTTGATGGTTGATGCTGCAGCGTATGTAAACAAGCAGATTGGCTCTGAGGTACTTTCCGTTGAGATTCACGATCAGTACCACAATCTTGCTGATATTGTTTTAAAGCCTGAGTATGCGCACTTAATCGAGAATGCACGCACTGCATACGAGAAGGTCGGCGTAGAGATGATCTGCATTCCAATGCGTGGCGGCACCGACGGATCCCAGCTTTCCTTTAGAGGATTCCCTTGCGCTAATCTTTCTGCCTGCTACTACAATGCTCACGGCGTCAGAGAGTTTGTTCCTGTCCCCGAACTTGAGGGTATGGTTGACATGCTTGAGCACCTGGTAGAGCTTTATACCCATCCACAAAACTAGGAGATAGTCATGACTCATTTTGAGACTGATACACAGTATCTGATTGACACTACAAAGAAACTTGTTGAGTGCGATAGTCCTGTTGGCTACTATGAGCGCATTCACGAGCTACTTCGTGAGCTTGTTGCCGAGGCGGGCTATGAGCTTCAGATTGACAACAAAGCTACGGCGTATGTCCTGGTAGAAGGCAAGGATACCAGCAAGACTGTGGGCGTTAATGCTCACCTTGATACTATTGGCCTGATTGTCCGTGGCTTCAACTCAGACGGTACGCTGCGCGTTCGTCAGCTGGGTGGCATCAACTACCACAGCATTGAGGGCGAGACCTGCCATGTTGTCTGCAGAGATGGCTCCGTTGTTGACGGTCAGGTAATCTGCAACCACCACTCCGTTCACGTCTTTGAAGACGCTAGAACTATGGAGCGCAACGAGGACAACATGTCCATCTCGCTTATTGCTGATGTTTCTTCTGCTGAGGAGGCTCGTGCGCTGGGCGTCTCCGAGGGTGCGGTTGTTGCCATTGACCCACACTTTGAGATGTATGACAACGGCTATATGGTTTCTCGCTTTATCGACGATAAGGCTTGTGTTGCCGCACAGCTTCATACACTGCGTTGGCTGGCGCAATCTGGCGAGAAACCCCTCTATAACACCTTGTTTGCATTCCCAATGTACGAGGAGATTGGTCACGGCGGCGCATTCTTGCCTGTTGAGGTGGATGAGTACGTATCGCTGGACATTACCCTTATTGGTCCAGACTACAATTCAAACGAGCACCACGTAGGCATCATTGTTTCTGATATTCGCTCGCCTTACGATTGGGAAGTTTCCAACAAACTTATTGCGTGTGCGCAGGAGGTTGTTGAGCCAGAAAAGTGGAACCAGCAGGTTGCCTTCCACTTCTCAACTGATGCTAACGCTGCATATTTCTCCGGCAACGATCTTAAGAGCGGCGCATTTGGTCCAGCATGTCTCAACACTCACGGTCGTGAGCGCTGCCACATCGATGCAATTATCGGCACCGAGAACCTGTGCCGCGCGTACGTCCTTGGATATGGCGAGAAAAACTAGTTTTTCTCGCCATGGGTGCGTCTTGTTCTCATAGATGTATCAAATAGTTTGTAAGATATGCTGTATATCGTGTGAATTTTTGCCGTAGACGTGATAAGGTAGCCTTAGTTAACTTTTCGAGTCAGGAGTGATTCATGGATAGACGTTCGTTCCTTAAGCTTGCAGGTCTTATTCCAGCTACAGCACTGTTTGGCTGCAAGGGAACAGACCAAGAGAAGTCTCAGGACGCCACAAAAGATGAGGCTAAGAAATCTGAGCCTGTTGCCGTAAGAGTTGCAACGCTCAAAGGACCTACTGCCATGGGCTTAGTTAAGTTTATGAGCGAGGTTGAGGCGCAAAACATTACCGATAACAACTACTCGTTTGAGATTTTGGATGCTCCTGATCAGGTAGTTGCTAAGGTTGCTCAGGGTGACGTTGACGTTGCTTCTATTCCTGCAAACCTTGCAGCTACGCTCTTTAACAAGACCAAAGGTGCCTATAAGGTGGCTTGTCTTAACGTGCTGAATGTTCTCTACATTGTTGAGACAGGGAGCGCTATCTCTAAGCTTACTGACCTCAAGGGAAAGACGCTCTACGCTTCTGGTAAGGGTGCTGTTCCAGAGTACACATTGTCCTACCTGTTGAGCAAAAATGGCATGACACTTGGTGAGGACGTCCAGGTAGAGTGGAAGAGCGAGCATACCGAGTGTGTTGCTGCTCTAGCTCAAGACCCAGAGGGAATTGCGCTGCTCCCACAGCCTTTTGTTACGGTGGCACAAACCAAGAATAGCCAGATTCGCGTTGCAATCGACCTTGGCGCTGAGTGGGAGGCTGTCAATCCTCAGAGCAAGCTGATTGCCGGCGTAACTATTATTTCTTCAAAGCTCATCTCAGATTCTCCAGATGCGATAACGGCGCTGCTTTCTCACTACAAAGACTCTGTTGCATTTGCGGTTGATCATCCAGATGATGCCGCCACACTTGTGGGCAAATACGGTATTGTTCCAGAGCCTATTGCTAAGGTTGCGCTGCCTAAGTGTAATATTACGTATATTGATGGTGCAGATATGAAGAGCGCACTTTCAAGTTACTTAGGCATTCTGGCTGAGGCTAATTCTCAGGCAGTAGGTGGACAGGTTCCTGGAGACGATTTCTACTTTGGCGCATAACCCGCACATAAAAGATAGTATTTCTGCCCGAGGTGGCGCTGAGAAAGGCGCTGCCTCGGCAGATTTTTCTGTCGAGAAAAACGATCAGGCCCAAAGCGCAGGTCAGACCCAAGGTGCGGGCCGCGTGCAAGGCAAACCGACTGTGCGCAAAGTTGCTTCTAGCTGGGGAGTACGTTTAGGCGCACTGGTATTTTGGCTTGTCGTGTGGCAGATAGCTGCGGTTGTCATCAATCAGGATATTGTTTTAACTTCACCCATTCAGACCATTCAGACGCTTTTCTCGCTAGCTCAACTACGCGAGTTTTGGGTTTCTATTGGTCTTTCTCTTTTGCGTATTTTTGCTGGTGGAGCACTTGCTTCTACCGTTGGCTCCTTGCTGGCGTTTTTGAGCTTTAAGTACAAGCTGATCAAGATTCTTTTTGAGCCGCTTATTTCTACAATCAAATCAATTCCCGTAGCATCCTTTGTCATCTTGCTACTTATCTGGGTTCGCACGCCCTACCTTTCAATTTCAATTTCATTTTTGATGGCACTTCCTATCATCTACATTGCGGTACTTGAGGGGCTCCTCAGCACTGACCAGCAGCTCATTGAGATGGCTGATGTATACCAAATTCACGGCTGGCAACGCATTAAAGCAATTTATTTGTCGCAGCTTATGCCTTCGCTTAAGACAGCAACCTCACTTGCCATGGGGTTTTGCTGGAAGTCGGGAATTGCTGCCGAGGTCATTGGACTTCCCACGTTCTCCATTGGCGAGCACCTCTATAACGCTAAAGTGTATTTGGATACGCCAGCCCTTTTTGCGTGGACGCTTGTGGTTATTGTGATGAGCGCACTTGGCGAGAAGATCGTGATGCGGTTAGTTTCATGGGCTGCTGCAAGGCTAGAAAAGAGCTGCTCATGAGTATAAATACAACTAATTGTGCCTACGCAACCGAGCAGTTGCTTGAGGTAAAAAACATCACTAAATCGTTTGGTAATACGGTTGTGCTTGATGATTTTTCCTACAAGTTTGAGAGGGGAGTGTACGTACTCTCTGAGCCCTCTGGAGCAGGTAAAACAACACTTCTTCGTATTCTTTGTGGTCTTGAAGTGGCTGATTCAGGCACAGTGCTTAAATCGCCTGACGCTAAAACGGTCATGATGTTTCAGGAAGATAGACTGCTAGAAAACTTGAGCGTTATGGCAAATATCATGCTTGCTATACAGTTGCACTCAAAGGAGCAAAAACAAAGCGCTCGAGAGCGTATTAAAGAGGCGCTTTGTGGGGTAGGACTTGAAGGAACAGAAAACAAGCCTGTTTCTGAGCTTTCCGGTGGTCAAAAGAGACGCGTTGCTCTTTTACGTACACTCTTTGCAGATGCAGACATTTTGCTCTTTGATGAGCCGCTCAAGGGATTAGACGAAGCACTTAAGCAGCAGGTTATTGCCTCCGTCAAACCGTTCATTGAATCAAAAGTTGTAATTTGGGTAACCCATACTCCTGAAGAAGTAAAACTGCTAGGCTCTTATACAGCACTGCAGTTATAGGAGTGAACTACATGTACAAGGTAATTCTCGCCGGCGGAATGGCGTCTGGTAAATCAACTGTTTCTAAAATGTTTGAAGCAGCAGGTGGTCTGCGCTTTGACCTTGATGAGGTTTCTCGTAGACTTCTGAGACCTGGATGCGAGTGTACGTATCGTGTGGCAGAGGCTTTTGGTAACGATTTGCTAGACCCTGTTACTCATGAGATTAATAGGCGAGAGCTTGGTCGCAGAGCTTTTGCCACTAGAGAATCTGCTGAGCTCTTAGAAGAGCTTGAGATGCCTTTTATCAGGGAATATATGCGTCAATTCCTTACAAAAGAGGCTCCTGCTGCAGATGCTCAGTTCTGCTTTGTAGAGGTTCCGCTGCTTGACCGCGTTGAAGACTTGCTTGAGCTGGTTGATGAAGTTGTCGTTGTTGTAGCGCCTTTGGAACTGAGAGCAGAACGCGCTGAACAGCGAGGATCTTCTCGCCAAGAGTTTGAGCAGCGTATAGCGCATCAGCCTTCCGATACGTATTTGCGTAATCAGGCAGATACAGTGTTTGTAAACTCTGAAGGCTTCGATGATCTTAAAGCACAGGTAGAGCTTTGGTTAAACGCTCGGTTTAACCAGCATTCAGAGCAATAAGTTATAGCTTACGCGCACGGCCTCTAGAAGGGCGTCCTCAGTGAACTCTCTACCTTGGCAGCTGCATCGTCAAAGGTAATTTCAAGGCAGTTCTTGAGCATGTTTTGGCCAACACAATAAATGCCATCGTTAACACATGCGCTGCCAATAGCAACTGCCTTGTTAAACACAGCTTTCTGGTCAAAGACAGGAACACCATTTTGCTTAAGGAACGAGAAGACTTCTTGAGGGGTATCCAGTTTCTTAACAGAAGCATCTGCCTTGAGAAGGTCTTCAAGCTCTTCTTTTGCAGGTTGGGCAACACTGCCGCCGATAATTATTGCCATTTGATAGCAAGCTGCACAAAGGTCAGAGCGTCCTAGCTTCCACTCCATATAGGCCAGGCGATAGTACACCAGTGCAACATCTGAGCTGGAGAAAATATGTGCGATAAGGTCTTTGAGCAGCTTTGCAGCTTCAAAAACTTTTGACTGATCTTCTAATGTTCTTACCAATAGCAGCGTTGCATCAATTCCCAAAGGAGAAATTCTATGGGCTTCTTGTGCATAGCGTTCTGCTTTTTCTGGCTGTTCAAGCAGGTTATAGGCGCGAGCCATTCTTGCTAAAGACATAAAATAGGTGTCTGGAATAAGCACCAGTTTTCTTGGCTCGTTGGGGAATGCAAGGTTATAAGCTACGCGCTCTGAAAGGGAATCAAAATATCTGTAGATAGAATCAGAGTCATCAAGGTATAGACCCATATCAAGGGTTGGTGAAACCTGAGACTCAAGTTCTGTAAGCACCTTTTCTAGAGCGTCTGCATCTGGCTCTCCATCCATGATGTTATTTATGGATTGAAGCGTTTTTTGCAAAGGCGAACCAAAGAGGAATTTCTCGGCCATAGACCTTCTGTCCGAGAAATCAATAGTACCTTCAACCAGGCCATGGATGACTCTATCAAAGCCTTCAATGGCATAAATATCAGAAGTTGAAGCTTTTGCTTCTTCAAATTTACCAACTGCATCTGCAGTAGAGGCATCTTTTGGAATGTTGTTGAGAGTGGTGTTCCAAAGTCTAATGCGATGAGATGCCTCAGAGTAGCCAAGGTCACTCACCTTTTGAGCTCCACAAACAGCAGTAACTGCTGGCGAGCAGGGGCGATCAGACAGGTCTGGCATTTCAAAGAAACTACGAGGAGAAACCCACTCGTCCGTTTGCTTCATAAAAGGCTCAACCTCGCTAAACCAACCTTCAGAGTCAAAAGAAACTCTGAGCGCTGGATCTTGTGGGAAGCTGTTGCCGTCAATTTGAGTGTTTGCTGCAGTAGGCAAGAGGCGTGCAAGAGCAGCCTCGTTTAAGTCCATAGATAGGACAATGCGGTCTTCTCCGCGCAAGCTGCCATTGATGCAGACGCGAGAGATTTTGCAGCTTTGAAGTGCCATGCGGGCCACGCAAAGAGAAGTACGCAGTGCGTAAGCGCGCGCCGCTGCAATTTGCTCTGCCTTTTCTGCGGATAAGAAGCTAAAGCAGCGAGGACGAGCTACAAAGAACTCAAATACCAAAATATCAAGTTGTGGATTGTAGGAGAAGTTATACACCATCCTAAAAGGGAATGGCGTGTTCTCAACGTAGTTGGCAAACCAGAGACGCTTCATCCAGTCTGAGCTGCCATCAGCGTTACCGCTAAAAGGAGCAACCTGCTCAGAAAGAGAAGCTGACTTGGGCATGAGACTTGCTACCTGCGAGAGGGTAGTACGAACAAGCTGAAGATCTGTCTCAGAAGCATGTGTATTCTTTAGGGCTTCAACATCTTGTGAAATGTTGAGGATTGCTTCTGTTGCAATAAAAGCATCGTACTCTTCTGGTGCGCACTCCATTGTGTTAGCGTTGAACCACCAGCGACCCGTTCTGTCCAGCTTATGAACATCGCCCTTGGGCAGATTGGTATTCTCGAGATTTTTAGAGCGCATCAGCATCTCTTGAAGACCAGCCTCTGCAATCTGATTGTTTGCAACAAGGTCTTTAAGAGCGGCAATGACATTATTTGAGCGCAGCAAAATCTTCTCTAGGGTAGAACCCTGAGGTTGCTTTGAAGCTTTATTTAGCGAGAAAAGATCTGAGACGCCCAAGGTATCTCCTTTATCTGATGTAACTTATTTATTTAAATGCTAGTTTAACGCATATAGGTAATGTATTTATTACCCGTCACACTTTGAAACTATACTGCAATTTATAAATAGTATAGAACAAGTGTTTCAGTTTTGAGAAGTGGGGTATACTACTTTCACAAGAAAAGGAGAATCTCATGGATGCATCTCATGCTGAAAATCAACATAAAGAATATATAGGTGCTGAACTGCGCCGATTTGGTCGTGAAGCAGGAGAAGAGAAGCTTCAGGTAGTATCTCCTTTTGAGCCTGCAGGTGATCAGCCACAGGCAATAGAAAAGCTTGCCCAAGGAATTGAAGACGGGCTTAGGTATCAGACGCTCTTAGGTGTTACGGGCTCGGGCAAGACCTTCTCTATGGCTAAAACTATCGAGAAGCTCAACCGCCCCACGCTTATTATGGAGCCCAATAAAACACTGGCTGCCCAGGTTGCCTCAGAGATGAAGGAGCTCTTTCCTAACAACGCAGTTGTGTACTTTGTCTCGTACTATGACTACTACCAGCCAGAAGCATATGTTCCGCAATCAGATACGTACATAGAAAAAGATGCTTCTATTAATGAAGAGGTAGAGAAGCTCCGTCACCAGGCAACTTCGTCACTTTTGTCTAGGCGTGATGTCATTGTTGTGGCATCTGTATCGTGTATTTACGGTATTGGCAGCCCTCAAGATTATGCAGGTCTTGCTCCTAATGTAGATAAATCCGTTCCTCTTGAGCGTGATGATTTTATTAAAGATCTTATTGATGTTCAGTACGATAGAAATGATTATGACCTGCAGCGCGGTATGTTTAGGGTGCGTGGAGACGTTGTTGATGTATTCCCACCGTATGCAGAAAACCCGCTGCGTATTGAGTTCTTTGGGGATGAAGTAGAAAGCATCTCAGAGGTTAGCAATGTAACGGGAGAAGTACTGAGAGAGTTTGATGCTATTCCAATTTGGCCAGCATCTCATTACGTTACTGAGCGTCCAAAGATTACCCACGCCCTTACAACCATTTCTGAAGAGATGGAAGCTCGTGTTAAAGAGCTTAAAGAAAACGATAAATTACTTGAAGCTCAGCGTCTTGCTCAGAGAACAAACTATGACTTAGAGATGCTTGAGACTATGGGTTATTGCAATGGTATTGAGAACTATTCGCGCCATTTGGATGGTCGTGCTCCAGGTGAGCCTCCCTATACGCTCATTGATTATTTCCCTAAAGATATGATTTGCATTATCGATGAGTCTCACGTTACGGTTCCTCAAATTAGAGGTATGTATGAGGGTGACAGGTCTCGTAAGGTTACGCTGGTAGATCACGGATTTAGACTTCCTTCTGCACTTGATAACAGGCCGCTCAGATTTGATGAGTTTGAAGGACGCATTCCACAGTTCATTTACGTTTCCGCAACTCCTGGAGACTACGAAGAGACGGTTGCTCAGCAACAGGTGCAGCAAATCATTCGTCCAACGGGCCTCCTCGATCCAAAGATTGATGTCAGACCAGTAAGAGGTCAGATTGATGATCTAATTTCAGAGGTCAAAGAGAGAGTGGCAAAAAAAGAGCGCGTTCTTGTTACCACGCTTACTAAACGAATGGCAGAAGATCTTACAGATCACCTGTTAGACGAGGGTATCAAAGTCAACTACATGCACTCAGATACAGCTACACTTGACCGTGTAGAAATCATTAGAGATTTGCGTCAGGGAAAAATTGACGTGCTTGTTGGAATCAACCTTTTGCGAGAAGGACTTGATATTCCAGAGGTTTCTCTCGTAGCTATTCTTGATGCTGATAAAGAGGGTTTCTTAAGAAACAGAAGGTCTCTTATTCAGACTATGGGTAGAGCCGCAAGAAACGCTTCCGGCCAGGTCATTATGTACGCTGATAAAATCACTGATTCTATGCGCATTGCCATTGATGAAACAAAAAGGCGTCGAGAAATTCAGGAAGCGTTTAACAAAGAGCACGGTATTGTGCCTAAGACCGTTAAGAAATCCATTACGGATATTGCAGGCTTTATTGCTGAAGCTTCAGAAAACGTTGATAAGCGTAAGCGCAAAAACGGAGAGTTCTATACCGCCTCTGATGACGAAGATTCGCTTGAAGAACAGCAAGAATCAATTCTTGAGATGCCTGCAGAATTGCTTGCTGAAGAGCTACAAAATCTTCCTCGTACAGAGGTTGAGGCTATGCTTTCTGGTATGGAAGCAGAGATGGCAGAAGCTTCTGCGTCAATGGATTATGAACATGCAGCAGAGCTCAGAGATCAGATTGTAGCCATTAGAAGCCAGCTTGAAGGCACTACATCAGATGATGTTATCAAGAGGCTTAAAACAGGAGCTAGAAAGGGCAGTGCTCACGCAACTCGCAGACGTTATAGAGGCAAGCACTAAGCGTTGTTGTAGTGTTCTACTACAAGCTCAGCCATCCTAATGCCGTCTGCAGCTGCACTCATGATGCCGCCCGCATAGCCAGCGCCTTCACCTACAGGCCATATTCCTGGTGTATTAATGCTCTGTCCTGTTTCATCACGGGTAATTCTTACAGGAGAGCTTGATCTTGTTTCAACGCCCGTAAGAACAGCATCGGGATGAGCAAAACCATGAAGCTTTTTGTCCATAATTGGAAGGGCTTCTCGCAAGGTTTGTAGGATGTAGGGAGGCAGACAGTCATCAAGTGAGGTCCAGGTAACACCACGTGGATACGTTGGTTTTACCGAATGCGGTCCAGTAGAAACTTTCTTGTTTAGAAAGTCACCAACTAGCTGAGCAGGAGCAACATAAGAGCCGCCGCCTGCTTTAAAGGCCGCCTGCTCGCAAGAGTGTTGCAGCTCAATGCCAGCAAGTACGTCGTCTCCTGGTAGATCTTCTGGATAGACGTTAGCTAACAGGCCGGAGTTGGCATTTTTGCCTGCACGGTCAGACAGGCTCATGCCGTTTGTAACTACGCCGTCCTTCTCGCTAGCTGCAGATACAACATAGCCACCAGGACACATGCAGAATGAGAAAGCACTCCTACCAGAGGGAAGATGAACAGAAAGCTTGTAGGGGGCCGCTCCAAGTACGGGATTGGTTGCCTCGGGACCATACAACGATTTATTGATTTGAGACTGAAGATGCTCAATTCGCACACCCATAGCAAAGGTTTTTCTCTCCATTGAGATGCCTTTGTCTTTGAGCATGACATACGTGTCTCTACTTGAGTGACCAGTCGCAAGAATCATTGTGTGAGTCTTTATTGTTTCAGTTTGAGTTGAGCCATCTGGATTGGTCTTCTCAACCTGAATTGCAGAAAGAGAACCATCTGAGGCTCGCTCTAGGGAGGCGAGTTTTGTCCTAAATGCAACGGTTCCACCCGCCTCTTCAATCATTGTGACAATGTTGGTCACAACAGCGGGAAGAACGTCACTTCCTACATGGGGTTTTGCATCCCATAAAATGTTTTTCTGTGCACCTGCTTTTACAAAAGTCTCAAGAATAAAGCGGTGAGAAGCACTTTTGGTACCCGTGTTGAGCTTGCCGTCAGAGAATGTACCAGCACCACCAAGACCAAATTGGATGTTGCTCTCAATATCTAGCTGACCCGTTTGGTTATGATGCTCTACCGCTGCAGTTCTTCGTGCTGCATCATCTCCGCGCTCAATAAGCAGGGGATTAAGACCAGCCTTGGCAAGCGTAAGCGCACAGAACAAGCCTGCACATCCTGCTCCTACAACAACGGGACGATTCTCTGAGGGAGCAGGTTGCTTCGCTTTGGGAAGCGTAAAAGCATTTGCCTCAGCAAGCTTGATATGCTTTGCCGCAGGTTTGCCTTGAATCTTGTTAAGCAGTTTTTGTTCCGCTGCAGATCCACCTTTAAGGTTTACGTGATAGGTGAGAATAAGAACAATATCGTTTCTTTTACGTGCATCAATTGAGCGTTTATGCAGCTCATATGAGGTAACCTCATCCGCAGAGACTCGGAGAGCGTGAAGCAGCGCATCAAACCCCGCCTTTGATTCTTTAGCAGGATGCTTACGAAGAGGAGCAACATGAACTTTAATGTTTGATACTTCCAGCATGTTAGTTGTCCTCTTTCAGAGATTCGCAATTCTGACCAGCGCTTTTTGCGGCAGCCAGACCGGCAACCATACCGCTCTTCCACGCCCACGAGAGGTTAAATCCTCCACATTGAGCATCAATGTCAAGAGCTTCTCCAGCGATAAACAGACCTGGAATGCTGCGCGCCTCAAGTGTGTCTGTACTCACCTGTTCAACGGAAATACCGCCAACACAAACCTGTGGGACAACTTTGGCGGATGTACCTGTTACGGTAAATGCTATTTTGTGAGCCTTGGCAACCGTGGCCTCAACTGAATTGCTGACGCTCAGGTAGGCGGCAATTTGTGGGTCGAGAAGACCGTCGGTGGTGTGAGCTTCTACAGCTGCTGCAACTTCCTCTTCCGTAAGTTGGGGGAGAAGGTCAATCTCAAGCACGTCACCAGGCAGGGCTGTGCGAGACAAGTTGAAAATCATGATGCCCGAGAGTCCAAATGACCTAAAAAGAAGCTCACCAGATTCCTGTTTGAGCACAGCTCCGTCTCTCAAAAGAGCTGCCTGCGCACGGACACGTTTGCCATCCAGGCTTGCAGGTGGCTCAGGGGTGCAGGTAAGTGCACAGAGTCCAGGTCGCAGTGAAGTGGTCTGCAAGTTAAGGCTCTCTGCAAGTTTTGTGGTTGTGAGCCCGCCAGTGGCTAGAACTACCGATGATGCGTGGACCTTGTGGGTTTTCTCGCCAGCAAAGCATTCTTGAAAGGTAACGGTGAAGCCATTGTGCTGCGGATTTACCGATATTACTTCTCGTCCCAGGGCAAATTGGACACCAGCTTTTTGGGCACGTCTGAGCAACAGTGACTGGATGGAGCTTGCTTGCCTGGTAAGCGGGTACATTCTACCCTCGTCTTCAGTTGCCCACGCAAGACCGCTGAACCTAAAGAAAGCCAGGATGTCCGCAAGAAACGTGTCCTTGTCTTTGCAGACAGCCTGAACAAACTTTGGATGAGAAAAATTCTCAAAGCTCAAATCTGCATTGGTGAAGTTGCAGCGCCCGCCTCCTGTTGCCAGGATAGTCCTGCCGCTCTCCAATGCTTTTTCAAAGATGACAACGCGCTTATTTGCACCAAGAGCCTCAGCAGCAGTGATGGCAGCGCAGAGCCCTGCCGCGCCGCCACCTAAAATTGCTACATCAATGTTGTCCGGCACCATGAACGCCTGAGCTTGCTTAATACGCTGAGCCTGTGCTGCTTGTCGTTCTTTAATGCGCGTTGTTTGAGCCATAGTAAGAATTACCTTTTGTGTTGTATAAGCACCAGCTTTTAGGGCTTACAGGTCAAGAACGCTCTGTGTTGCGTCAGGAACAAGACCTTGAGGAAGCTCGGTGCTAAAGGTTCCCTTATCGGCAATCTGGGCAAAGGTTGCATCCATAGGAAGCTGTCCCAAAGGCTTGAGGTTAAATGCTGCTGCGGTCTCGGTAAGCTTTGATGGACCGTAAGGCTCAATGCGCTCATCACAGTGAGGGCAGGTGATATATGCCATGTTCTCAATCAAACCAAGTACAGGTACATGCATCATTTCTGCCATGCGCACTGCCTTGCCCACAACCATCTGAACAAGATCTTGTGGAGAAGAAACAATTACAACACCCTCAACAGGAAGGGACTGAAATACGGTCAGTGCAACATCGCCTGTTCCTGGAGGCATGTCGATGAGCAGGTAATCAAGGTCACCCCAGTTGCACTGGCTGTAGAACTGTTGGATAGCACCAGCAACAACAGGACCTCTCCAGAGAACAGGATCGGTCTCGTTTTGAAGCACCAGGTTAGCGCTCATAATCTTGATACCGTTTGCGTCCTCGATGGGAATAAGCTGCTCTTCAACGCCGTAAGAGCGCTCATCAGAGATACCAAACATGCGAGGAATTGAAGGGCCGGTAATATCGCCGTCAAGAATACCAACGCGCTTTCCTGCGCGAGCAAGGTTAGTAGCAAGAATGCCGGTGACAAAGGACTTACCAACACCACCTTTGCCAGAAACAACTCCAATAACGTGCTTGACGCTTGAGTGCTGATTAAGTTCAAAGCCGGCAGGTGGCTGTGGCTCTTTCTTTTTGCCGTGAAGTGCAGCGTCGATCTCTTTACGAAGTGCCTCACGATCAATATCTACGTCTGCCATGTCTCTCCTTATGTAGCAGTTGTATGCAGTAACTACTTAATTCTACCCATAGAAGTTTATGGCAAACGAGATAGCTATAATCTTTTCGGCGCACTTTAGCTGAACGTAGGAGGTTCACATGATTTTCTCGTCAATTAAAAATTTATCTGAGAATGACTTTGGTCAGAAATATATGGCCTGTGCTGCGGAGTTTCTAGCAACCCACAATCTGGATGAGCTGCCTTTGGGCAAAACAGAAATTGATGGAGATAACGTTTTTGTGAACGTCATGGAGTTTGAGCCAGCTCTTCCTGGCGAGAAGGACTATGAGGCTCATAAGATTTACGCTGATATTCATGTGGTTATTTCTGGCTCCGAAAGCATCGCTGTTGCCCCTCTTGAGCAGTGTGTTCTTAAGGGTGAATTTAATTTTGATGCTGATTTTGGTGCTTACACCAATCCTGGAGAAGAGACATGGGTTACCTTGCACGCTGGTGATTTTCTAGTGACACCTCCATCTGATGCTCACAAACCAGGCTGTACGCTGGAGAAATCTGGCTC
>CAUUEB010000015.1:0-32200 GCA_963544135.1 uncultured Atopobium sp.
AAAAATATCCTTCCCCGCAGTCATCTATGAACCCACCTTCATAAGGTGGGCGCCGCGCTCGGGCGTTCCAGCTTCCTTAACAACGAAGGATGCCTGTACTGAACACGAGATTAGGCTCCCTGAAAAAACTTGTCGGTTCACCCAGTTTAGACCGCGGGAGAAGGACAATTCTTACTATAAAGAGATTATAAAAAGATTAAAGTCTTGACTTGTTTTTTAATGAGCAGCACAATTAAATGGTATGGATTTTAGCAGTTAAATACTGTTTTTTATTGGAGGGTATACGGCTTGAACCTCTGGGTAACCATGTTTTGTGTTTTCCTCTCGGCTGGTCTTGGTTCAGCTCTGATTACCCCTGCCGTTCGTCAACTGGCTTGGAAGCTTGGAGTTGTCGATAAACCCTCTGCACGTCGAGTCAATAAAAAACCTATTCCTCGCATGGGCGGCGTTGCAATTTTCTTTGGGTTAGCCGTTGCTATGCTGGTGCGTTATGGCGTTGAAGCAATCCTTGGACATGCAGAAATCACCCTTTCTTCTCGCTATTATCTCAACGTCAACTTCTGGATTGTTGGCGCTGCATTTGCGGTAATTTTCTTGACCGGTCTGCTTGACGATATTTTTTCTCTCAAACCGATTCAGAAACTTGCTGGTCAGGTAATTGCAGCAAGCATTGCGGCGGCTGGCGGTCTGATTATCGGTAACGTTGTTGACCCGTTTTCCGCATACGGCTTTGTGGATCTTGGATGGCTTGCCTATCCTGCAACCGTCATTTACCTGGTCGCTTACGCCAACATCATTAACCTTATCGACGGCCTTGACGGACTTTCTTCAGGTATTACGTGCATTGCCTCTACCACTATGTTTGTGCTTTCCATTTGGGCGGGTCGCTTCGATGCAGCGCTTTTAAGTGCAGCAATCGCAGGCACCACACTTGGATTTTTAGTTCACAACTCGTATCCCGCAACTATTTTCATGGGCGATTCTGGTTCGCTAACCTTGGGATTTGCTCTGGGAACAATTTCGCTTTTGTCTGTCACTCGTTGGGCAGGACTCACAACCATCATTGTTCCTCTCGTCGTTGCAGGTATTCCAATTATTGATACGTTCTCGGCAATTGTCCGCCGCACACGCGCGCATGTTAGTTTTGCTACTGCCGACCGCGGACACATCCATCACCGCTTAATGGCTCATGGGTATAACCAGCGACAGGCAGTTCTTTTGATGTACGGCTGGACTTCTCTCTTGTGCGTTGGCTCGCTCATTATGACGCAGGTCAATACGCTGCCTCGTATTGCAATTTTTGTCATGCTACTTACTATGTCTGCTTTCTTTGCAAAGTACCTGCATCTTTTTGAGCCTGTTCTGCTTCACCATACTGATCCAAAGACTGGTGAAGATGAACTCATTACCCCTAAAGATCCAGACTTCGACGAAGAGATTAAGCAGCTACACGAAGAAGAGCACGAGCATCTCGAAGAGCTCATCCACAGAGAACACAAGAGCGAATAACTGGGAAAGAGCTGCTCACGCATCGGTTTTTCGTGCGTCTGCGATTACGTCTACGGCTGCGGCTGCGACTGCACGGGTTTCTCGGCCTCCAAGCTGCGCGTTCTTCTCGCCAAGTGCGCAAATGACATGCTCTTCTCACTAAGGATGACTTTCCAACATTGCGCGCCTGAAAAGTGCAAAGAATCTGTATTTGAGGTACAGATTCTTTAACAAAATCAGGCAAATCCACCGATTCTTTTACATTTTTAGGCAAAAGTTACAGATTCTTTGAAGAAATCAGGCACGTAAAAGATAGACTACGTGTCCCTGAATTTTTGAGCCTGAAAGCTGCATCATGTCTGAATAAATTTACTCAGACATGGCGAGAAAAACCGGCAATTAGCTCAGATATGGTGTACTTTTCCGGCAAATTGCTCAGACATGGCGAGAAAATCAGGCGCGTCGTAACCTCAACTGTGCGCGTCGTGACCTCGACCGATCGTGCCTCCCGGACTCTTGCCAAAAGAAAACCCCGCACATCCGGGATGTACGGGGTGTAGCTATCTAGCTGCGAAGAAATCGCTTGGCTGAAGCCTCAAACTGAGGTTACTCAGCAAGTGCCTTCTTAGCGATCTCTGCAAGATCTGCGAAGCCCTGCTCGTCAGAGTAAGCAATCTCTGCGAGAACCTTGCGGTCAAGCTCAACACCAGCAAGCTTGAGGCCGTGCATGAACTTGCTGTAAGAAAGGTCGTTGATGCGTGCTGCAGCGTTGATACGCTGAATCCACAGTGCGCGGAAATCACGCTTCTTGTTACGACGGTCACGGTAAGCATACTGACCAGAATGCTGTGCCTGCTCCTTCATACCACGGAAGGTACGAGAGGAAGTTCCGTAATAACCCTTTGTGCGCTCGACGAGCGTCTGACGCTTCTTGCGGCCAGCAACTGCGCGCTTAACTCTTGCCATATCTAATCACTCCTTGTTATTTGATCTGGTGGGTGGCGCGCTTAGTTCTTAGCGCCCATACGCTGAGAAACTACTGCTGCATCGCCAGCGGAAAGAACAGCTTCTTTACGGAAGCCACGGATACGCTTCTGGGACTTCTTGGTAAGAATGTGGCTCTTAAAAGCCTTAGCACGCATAATCTTGCCAGTACCGGTGCGGCGGAAACGCTTAGCCGAACCCTTGTGCGTCTTCATCTTAGGCATACTACTTCTCCTCCTGTGTGGTGCCATCCTCAGCACCCTCGGGCTTCTCGTCAAACGCTCCCTTGATTGGAGCAACGAGCATGTGCATGTTACGGCCTTCAATGAGCGGTTTCTGCTCAATTGTGGCAAAAGGCTTCAAATCTTCAGCAAGGCGATCAAGTACAATACGGCCCTGCTCTGGGTGAGCCATCTCGCGTCCACGGAACATGATGGTGATCTTGACGCGTGCTCCCTTCTTGAGGAAGCGCAGTACGTGACCCTTCTTGGTCTCGTAATCGCCCACATCAATCTTTGGGCGGAACTTCATCTCTTTGACTTCGATCTTGACCTGGTTCTTGCGAGCTGCCTTGGCCTTGCGAGCCTGCTCATACTTGAACTTACTGTAATCAAGAATCTTGCATACAGGAGGCTCGGCATTTGGAGCAATCTCTACGAGATCAAGACCGTGCTCACGAGCTCTCTTCATTGCATCATTGACGCCAAAAAGACCAAGCTGACTACCATCAGCGTCAATAAGACGGCACGTGCGAGCAGTGATTTCCTCATTAATGCGAGGACCATCGTTCTTGGCTATCTTGTACACCTTCCCTCTTGGACAATTGCTTGTCCGCCAATAAAAAACCCAGTGCACAAGCAACTGGGAGACAATACGCACAGGTAACGTGCGAAGGTTAAATTGTCTGACCAGACAGCTGCTTTTGCGCTGTGTAGGTGGGGACTCATGTTCAATCCCGCTTCAAAAGTACTTTGTAAGGTTACCTCTAACGAGAAAACATTACAAGTACCAAGTTAGATATGACGAGAAATTCACATCTAGCTTAAACTTTTAGCTGGTGCCCGAGGTGGGACTTGAACCCACACGAGTTTCCTCAAAGGTTTTTGAGACCTCCGCGTCTGCCATTCCGCCACTCGGGCTAAAAAGTTTGCATAGGTACTATACCGCACCTATGCAAATCTGTCTTGCTAAATCATCAAAGTTATAGCTGATTTAATCCTGTAAGAAAGGGTTAGTTGCTATCTCTGCCTCAAGAGACGTTTGATTTCCATGTCCTGACAAAATAATGGAGGTTGGATCAAGCTCTGTCTTGATGCGGTTCAAAGAAGCCTTAAGTGTTTCAAAGTTGCCGCCTGGAAGGTCTGTTCTTCCTGCAGAACCCTGGAAAAGCGTATCACCTACAAAAACGGCGCCAGTAGCAGTTCCCTCTCCCACCAAAACAATGCCGCCAGGAGTGTGACCAGGAGTTTCCATAATCTTGAACTGTGCAGTTCCAACAGAGAGAACATCTCCCTCGTGGAGAAAACCGTCTGGCTCTGGAGCATCATCATAGATCTCGTTTGAGTTATGAGCCCTCTTTGCAAGCTCATTATCTGCCTCGTTGATGAGGTACTGAGCGCCAGGCACAGCAAGCTTCAAAGCCTTAACGCCACCAACGTGATCAGCATGGCCGTGAGTAGCAACAATATACTTAAGCTCAAGGTTCAAGAGCTGTGCAGCAATCTCTGCACCCGATGCACCGGCATCAATAATCATGCACTCATTACCAGAAACGTAAATGTAGCAGTTGGTCTCAAGAGGACCTACTTTGAAGACGCCAATCTGGTCTTTTGCGTGATGGCAACCACCATGACCGTGATGGCCGCAGCAACCGCCATGACCATGCTCACCGTGGCCATGCTCGCCATGATGACCGCAGCAGCCGCCGTGTCCGTGCTCTTCGTCGTGGTGATGACCGCCACAGGAGCAGCCCTCATTCTGGTTAGCCATAAAGTCTCCTTCTCATCTGATTAGCGCCTTCACCTGGCATAATACGACGAGCGTCGTAGACAGAAGGCACGCGAGTTACAAATGCAAATAAGGTATCAAGCAAGCTGGTATCAGAGATAGAAACCAAGAAACGCATACGTACTACGCCCTGCTCGCCTACTTGTGTAGCAGCAGAAAGAATGTTTGCACCAGCATCAGACAGCGCAACCGTAACGTCCTTAAGAAGGCCCATACGATCCGTTGCCTCAACAACAATCTCAACCCTAAACTCAGTAGCACCACTGGCATCCCAAGAAACAGGAATGATGCGCTTTGGATCGTTGAGCAGGTCTTTAACGTTAGGGCAATTGGCTCGGTGAACAGAAACGCCGCGACCGCGCGTAATGAAGCCCACAATATCGTCACCGGCAACAGGGTTGCAGCAATGCGCAAGATGAACAAGCAAATCTGGATCGCCATTTACTACAACGCCACAGTTAGATTTCTTGGGACGACTCCCCTTAGCGGTGCGAGAAATAACGTAGGAGCGAACCAAAGGCTGATCGTTTGCAATTGCCTTGTTCTTCTCCTGAAGTCGTGCGGCATTGCGCTCTTGCTCGGTAACAACCTCGGGGTTTTTCTCCTCCAAGATTTCGCTCACGCGATTAACAACCTGCTTAGCAGACTGATTACCTGCACCAATTCCCGCAAACAGGTCGTCTACGCTGCGATAATCAAACTGCTCAGTAAGCTGATCAAGTGCCTTGATGGTACGCGTGGCACTGATGCCATAACCGCGCTTGCGCAGCTCTTTTGCAAGCTCAGAACGGCCGCGTTCAGCATCGTCAGACTTGTTCTCTTGCGAGAAATACTTGCGAATCTTTGCGCGCGCGGACGGCGTCTTTACCAGCGTCATCCAGTCGCGAGAAGGACGAGCGTTCTTGTTAGTCAAAATCTCAATGCGGTCGCCCATCTGAAGCGTATGTGTCAGCGGAACAACGGATCCGTTAACACGCGCGCCAACACAGTGATTGCCCACCTCGGTGTGAACAGCGTAAGCAAAGTCCAGAGGTGTTGAATTGACGCGCAAGCTCATGACCTCGCCCTTTGGCGTGAAGACAAAAATCTCATGCTCAAAGAGGTCTACGCGCAGGTTATCCAAGAACTCGTGAGGATCATCAATATCGTCTTCAACAGCCCAGTCAAGACTGCGGCGAATCCAGTTAATAGTCGAGTCAATAAGCTTGTCTTCAGAGGACATCTTGCCCTTTGAATTGCCCTGCTCCTTATAAAGCCAGTGGGCAGCAATACCGTACTCAGATGCCTCATGCATCTCGGCGGTTCTAATCTGAATCTCAATAGGACGACCGTCTGGTCCAATAACCGTTGTATGCAACGACTGGTAAAGGTTGGCCTTTGGCGTTGCAATGTAGTCCTTAAAACGACCAGGCATTGGGTGCCACAGTGCATGAATAGCGCCAAGTGCAGAGTAGCAATCTCCTACAGAGTTTGTAATGACGCGCAAGGCGATAAGATCGTAGATGTTGGAGAACTCCCTGCCCTTGCGGACCATCTTTTGATAGATGGACCAGAGGTGCTTAGGACGTCCCGTAATCTGGAAGTCAGTAAGACCGGCAGCATTAAGCTCATCAGTCAAAGTTTTCTTAGCGTTGTTAAGGTCATTCTCTCTTTGCGCACGAGAGTCAGAAACCATGCGAGCAACACGCTGGTACTCCTCTGGCTCTAGCCAGAAGAAAGACAAGTCCTCAAGCTCCCACTTAACCGAAGAGATACCCAAGCGGTCAGCAAGTGGTGCATACACGTCCATGGTTTCTCGCGCCTTGAACAAGCGACGATCTGGTGGAAGTGCTGCCAACGTACGCATGTTATGGAGGCGGTCAGCCAGCTTGATGATAACAACGCGAATGTCTTTTGACATGGCAAGGAACATTTTGCGCAGGTTAAGGGCTTGTTTCTCGTCCATTGAGCTGACCTCAATAGACGTGAGTTTTGTGACGCCGTCAACAAGTTCTGCAACTGACTCACCAAAGCGAGAAGAGATTTCGTCGAGCGAGGCAGACGTATCTTCTACGGTATCGTGCATAAGGGCAGCGCAGATGGTGTCTTCATCCATGTGAAGATCGTGCGCAAGAATAAGTGCTACTTCAACTGGATGGTTGATATAGGGCTCGCCGGAACGACGGCGCTGGTCTTTGTGGTAGTCAGCAGCAAAGGCATATGCAGCGGCAATCTTTGCCTGAGCCTCCTCAGGCAGATACGTGCGTACGGCCCCCTCGAGCAGGCGGTAATTGTCTGCGCCTGGCGCCTTAGCTTCTTTTTTGGTCCTCTCGTCACTCATCAGAGGACTCCCTTCCCCCATCAAACGTTGAACCAATCTCTGGAACGATGGGTTTTGTTATAGCATCTGCCAGCTCTTCTGGTGAAGCAGAAAGTACCCACTGAGCAAATGATTCAAACTCAGCGTGCGCTTTAAGCCCCTCAGCGTAGCGCGCAGACTCCAGCAAGTCCATGTGCGAAGCTTGACTATTGACAGAAATTGTTCGCGTTTGATCAAATCCCTCAATGCTAATAAACCCCAGCTCAGCAAAAACGTCAAGTGCAACACGAACGGTTTGCTCGTCAGCCTTAGATCGTGGGTCAATTTCAAGCGCCATTTGCGCAATATCTTCATCAGTGAGCGCTGACCCATCTGCAGGTGCGCCTAGCTTTGACTGCAGTGCGGTAAGGGCTCGATAGACAGCTACCAGGGCTTCTCGCTGTGGTGCATGAGAAGAAAGAATGCGCTCGTTCACACGCATATCATGCGCATCAAAAAGCATCTGGATTTTAGAAGGCTTACCATCTCTACCTGCGCGTCCGCTCATCTGATTGAACGCAACGCGACCAAACGGCAGGTGATACAGAATAACCTGGCGAATATCAGAGATATTGACGCCTTCGCCAAATGCACTGGTAGCAATGATGCAACAAACGTCCCCACGCCTAAAAGCGCGCTCAACGTTCTTGCGTATTTGAGGTGTTAGACCCGCATGATAGAACGCAATCTTGTGACCAAGCTCTGGAATGCGATGGCGCAGCATACGCGTCAAAGCCTGCGCCTGCTCTCTTGAATTGACGTAGACAACCGTTTTTGTGCCGTCAGACACAAGGGAAAGCAGCGCACATTCCCTGTCTTTTGCGCCGCGAAGGTCCTTAAGTTCAAGGTTGGTGCGAGCAGTTTTGTCTTTGTATACATGCTCTGCTTCTATAGAAAGAAGATCGCAGATATTTTGAGCCGCCTGTGTGGTAGCTGTAGCTGTTGTAGAAAGTACCTGCGGATTTCCAAGCATCTTTAGTACTTGTGGCATTTGCGCATACGCAAGCCTGCCCTCAGAAGCATTCATACCCACGTGATGTGCCTCGTCAAACACTACAAACGAGATGTTCTGAGCTGCAGCAAATTGATCGGCGTGGAGCGAGAAGAACTCTGGCGTAGTCAACACAATATCAAGTTCATTGTTTGCCATACGAGCAAACAGGTCTTCTCGACTGGTAAGGTCTGTTTCTCCGTTGAGTACCTCAACAGAGATTCCCAAAGGCTCAAAGGTGTTTTTCATGCTTTGGACCTGGTCATTAATAAGGGCACGCAACGGGTAGACAAACACGCTCATCTTGTGTTGCAGAAGCGCAACGCGAGCAGCGTGAACCTGGAAAATAAGCGATTTACCTCTGCCTGTTGCCATGACAGAGAGACAAGACGTTCCCTGAGAGAGAACCTCTAATGTCTTCTTCTGCAGAGGCAAGAGCTCTCTTGGACCAATCATGGAAGTAACCAGGGTCTGCGTGAGCTCCTCGGAAGACAGCTTCTCCAGCTCATGGCGCTTTTGCTGCGCCTGCTCTTGAGACGCCTGAGCAGTCTCTGTTGTCTCTTTGGTAACCACAAGTGGCAGATCAGCCGCACTGCCGAGAAGATCTGCTTCAATGGGACCGTCATCTTCATCGGTAAAGTCTCTGTAGAGAATGTCTCTGACCATGAGTTTTGGCTTAGTTCTACCCTGCCAAGTCTCGTTAACTGCCTCAAAAATCAAATCAACAGCACCGTCATACTCAGCTGCTGCCTCAACATGAGGTGTCCTGAACATAATGGATGAAATCGAAGATATGCCGTTTGAAGCCATAAAGCAAAGGTGAGCACCGCCTGCGCCAACACGTGAGCGATTCTTCATCACCACACCCTTGACGCCAAAGAGCGGCTTTTTGTTGCCCTGACCAAACGGCTGCAATGCCTCTAGCGCATCAATGGAGTTGATAGTAATCTCGTCTAGGTTTACTAGAGCTGTTACTTCTCCTGAAGACTCAAACTCTTCTTCTGGAAGCTCTGCCATGACCTCGGATAAACGCTTTCTAAATGCGTCAATCTTTGATGTTTCTACCGTTACGCCAACTGCTCCTTGGTGACCACCAAAGCGAACCGTAAGATCTGCGCACTGCTCAACCGCATGGAACAAGTCAACAGAACCAACAGAGCGGCCAGAACCACGAGCTACACCGTCTTGAATGGTGAACAAAATACAAGGCACGTGATAGCGATTAACAATTCTTGAAGCAACAATGCCCTTAACGCCCTCATGCCAACCCTCTTTGGCAAGCACAATAGCGTGGCCACCGTCGTAGATTTCTTTTGCCTGCTCAAGAGCTTCATCAGTAAGCTTTGCCTCAATAGCACGACGCTCAGCATTAATCTCTTCTAGTTTGCCAGCAAGAATGGTTGCCTCTTCCGCGTCTTCTGTAAGGAGAAGATCAAGGGCAATATCGGTAGTGCCCATGCGTCCGGCTGCATTAAGCCGAGGAATAATAGAAAACGGTAGATTATCTGCAGAAATCTGAGCAATATCTTGACCAGCAACAGCTGCAAGAGCTACAAGACCCGGACGAAGACCTTTCTGCAAACGCTTAACGCCTTCAGAAACCAATGCGCGATTCTCTTTGTTGAGCATCATCATGTCAGACAGCGTGCCCAACATAGCAACATCAATGTAATCAAGCCATAACTGAGGTTGACCAAGAAGCTGTCCTAAAACCTGAACCAGCTTAAGAGCAACACCTGCACCAGCAAGTTCTCTGGAAGGACAATCTTCAACAAGCTTTGGATCAGTTACTGGAACACCCTGGGGCACCAAATCCGCAGGCTCATGATGATCAGTGACAACAACATTAATCCCCTGCTGCAAAAGCCATGCAACTTCTTGAGCAGCAGCAATGCCGTTATCTACCGTAATAATTAAATCTGGCTTTCTATCTTGTAAAACTCTTGCAAGAGCCTCTTTAGAAAGTCCGTATCCCTCACCAAAACGGTGCGGAATATACGGCAAAACATCTGCTCCAAAGCGACGTAAAGCCAGCGTAAGCAGACAAGTTGAGCTCATGCCATCTACGTCAAAATCACCAAATACGGCAATCTTTTGATGCTCAATAATTGCCTTATGAACACGGGCAGCAACCTCAGCCATTCCCGGAATGCACTGTGGATCCAGCCAGTCTCTTTGCAAAGATGGCGAGAGGAACTCTTGAGCTGCAGATACATCGGTAAATCCACGCGCTACTAGTACACGAGCAACAAGTGAAGTGACATGCAATTCTTTTTCAAATAACGACTCTAGATATACGTCTTGTGTAAGAACACTCCAACGAGTGCTTTTCTCGATGCCGGGCATCATGTCCTCTTTTCTGTGGCGGCAGAGCCAGCCAGGGGCACCTCGGGCGCCCGCGAATGTTTATCTCTTTCATTCTACCCATGTCACCGGACAAAAAATGACTAGCCCACAAATTAGTGAGCTAGTCATAAAAAATTTAAATCAAAGTTGCTCGCGCAGGGCTATCAAGATTGCTTGCGCAGGGCTATCAAGAAGACGGGGTTCTCGCCAGGCGAACTTAGAAATCAACCACGCCGTCAGAGTTTTCCCACTCCTCAACAAAATCGCTGTAGGTACCTGCGAGAATTGCTTCTCGTGCCTGACGCATCAGCTCAAGCAAGAAGTAAATATTGTGCATAGAAAGCAGCTGACCGCCTAGCATCTCATGCTGCTTGACCAGGTGATTGATGTACGCGCGAGAATATCCGCCCGTACAGACAGGACAGGTGCACTTGACATCAATAGGACCTGCGTCTGCAAAGTACTTAGCATTCTTAAGGTTCATGCGACCCTCATGAGAAAACGCGGTGCCCATACGAGCGGTGCGCGTTGGAAGCACGCAGTCAAACATATCAATGCCACAAGCAACACCGCGAATAAGCGTGGACGGATTGCCAACACCCATCAGATAGCGAGGCTTATTGCGAGGCATGTAATCGGCGCAAAGTGGCGCCAGCGTCTCAAACATAACCTCGTGAGGCTCTCCAACGGAATAGCCACCAATGCCATAACCGGGGAAATCGCCAATGGACTCAAGGTGCTCAATGGAGCGCCTGCGCAAATCAAGGTGCATGCCACCCTGAACAATGCCAAAGAGCGCCTGATCAGGACGGGTATGAGCCTTAAAGCACCTTTCGGCCCATGCGCTTGAAAGCTCAACTCCGCGCTCAACTTTTCTACGCTCGGCAGGATAGCCTACGCACTGATCAAGCTGCATAACAATGTCTGCACCAAGGTTCTGCGCAATCTGCATATTAGTTTCTGGCGTCCAGTACGACCATGCGCCGTCGTAATCTACTGCACGGAATTTAACGCCCTTGTCAGAGAGCTTCATGAACTCCTCGTGACTAAAGACCTGGAATCCGCCGGAATCCGTCAGGATTGGTCCATGCCACTGCATAAAGTCATGCAAGCCACCCATCTGTGCAACCAGCTCATCTCCTGGGCGCTGAGACAGATGGTACGTATTTGCCAGAATAATTTTGGCGCCAAGGTCACGAACGGTATCGGTCATCAAACCTTTAACGGTTGCCTTAGTACCAACCGGCATAAAAATAGGCGTTGGAATATCACCATGAGGCGTATGGAAGATGCCGGCGCGTGCATGCGTCTTAGGATCTTCGGCGAGAAGTTCGTAGGTAAACCAAGAATCTTCTTTTTTCTCTGCCCAATTTTCTGTATGTACGCAGGAAATGTTGGTGGTAAAACCCTGTGCTTTTTTGGAGCCGTCTGGCATGTAACCTCGATTACAACGTGCGGAGAGCATCAACCAAAGCTGTTTTGCCCTCTGTTTTCTGGTCCTTCATTTTTATCACACGTGCAGGACATCCCGCTACCACGGCGTTTGCTGGAACGTCCTCAACTACTACAGCACCTGCTGCAACAACAGCGCCCTCTCCAACACGAATGCCCTCGATAACCACGGCATTTGCGCCAATAAGGACGTTATCCTCAACGATAACTGGCATAGCAGATGCAGGCTCAACAACACCAGCAAGAACAGTACCAGCACCAATGTGGCAGTTCTTACCAACAGTTGCACGGCCGCCCAGAACAGCACCCATGTCAATCATGGTGCCCTCACCAATAACAGCACCAATGTTAATAACAGCACCCATCATAATGACGGCATTGTTACCAATCTCAACGCGCTCACGAATCAGTGCACCTGGCTCAATACGTGCGTTTACATCCTTCATGTTAAGCAGAGGAACGCCGGAGTTTCGACGGTCATTCTCGATATCAAAATACTCAAATGCGTCTGCATTTTGCTCAACAACACTCTTGAGCTCGGACCAATCGCCAAAGACTACCTTTGAGGTGCCCTCACCATACACACGAGAAGATCCATACGACACAGAAGCACCCTCGCGCTCTTTGACGTAGAGCTTAATGGGGGTCTTCTTCTCTGACGTAGCAATGTAATTAATAATTTCCTGGGCGTCCATGCGCGTCCTTTCTTAATCAAACAGGCGCCGACCTGCAAAGATCAGCATGTGTATTTATCCAAAAATCAACTCTTCAAAGGTATAGAAACCTGGAGCTTTTGTAAGCAATTTCTCAGCGCACGCAACGGCACCGTTCACAAAAATCTGACGAGACGTTGCACGATGAGTCAGACATACTTCCTCATCCTGTCCAAAGAAATGCACTTCATGAGTGCCAGCCACCGTGCCGCCTCTCAGGGCAAACACGCCAATCTCATCTTTGGTGCGAGCTCCGCAGAAGCCCTCGCGACCAGAAACAACGGGGCGAGTTCCCTTAGGATCAATAGCGGCGAGCAGCAGCTTTGCTGTGCCGGATGGAGCGTCGACCTTCTGGTTATGATGGGTCTCCACAATCTCGGTATCCCAGCCATCAAGTGCCTCAGCTGCCATAGCAACCGCACGCCTCAACACAGCAACGCCTACCGAATAGTTTGCCGCATGAATCACAGGTATGCTCTCCCCCAACTGCTTCAGCTCCAAGAGTTGCTCTGGCGAGAAACCCGTGGTACCAGAAACAAGTGCGCACCCGCGCTCACGCACAAAGCCGACAACAGCCTCAAAAGCAGCAACGCCAGAGAAATCCACAACCACATCAGGCGTCTGTGCAACGGAGCTTAGCTGATTGATATTCTCGTGACCAAACGCACCAAGTACCTCAAAGCCGTGAGCAATCAAGGTTTGCTCAATGAGCTTTCCCATCTTGCCGGTACCAATTACTACTGCACTAGGCATCAAGAAGACCAGCCTTTCTCATAGCGTTTTCAAGCACCTCGGCGTGCTCATCAGTCATCTTCCACAGAGGCAGACGATAATTTTCTTCCATAAGTCCCATGCGGGCCAATGCGGCCTTGACAGGAATTGGATTAACCTCGCAGAAGAGGGCGTGTACCAGGTCAAGATACTGAAGCTGAAGCTCGCGAGCAAGAGAGACCTCTCCGCGGTGCCATGCAACTACCAGGTCATGAACCATCTTTGGATCAAGGTTAGACCAAACAGAAATAACACCAGAAGCGCCAAGAGAAAGCAGCGGCACAATCATGTCGTCATTTCCAGACCACATAGTAAAGTCATCGCTCAAATAACGAGCAACCTTTGTTGCGTATGCAATGTCTCCAGAAGCCTCTTTAATGCCCCATGCATTTGGATGTGCTGCAAGCCTCTGAACATTGCGCTCAGAAATTGAGCAGCCCGTTCTACCAGGAATGTTATACAAAATACAAGGAACATCAACGCGGTCGAGTACATACGAGAAGTGCTGGTAGATGCCCTCTTCGTTACTCTTGTTGTAGTAAGGAGTAATCAGCAGCAGACCATCAACACCCGCCTTCTCTAGAGCCTCCGCTTTGCGCAAAGACTCAGCGGAAGAGTTGGAGCCAGCACCGCCAATAACAGGAACTTTGCCCTGAGCTCTGGAAAGGATTGCCTTAACTACCTCGATGTCCTCCTCATCTGTCATGGTTGAGGACTCGCCGGTAGTACCAAGAGCGAGAATACCGTCAATTCCCTGCTCAATCTGGAAGTCTACAAAGCGCTCAAGGGCCTCGAAGTCAACATTTCCCTGAGCATCAAATGGGGTTACTAAAGCGGTGATTGCACCAGTCAAATTCTTCATATCCATAGTTTTTCTCGCCCTCTAACGTGTGGTGTTTATAGTTGTTTGTTGCGCAAGATCAGAAAAATCGGAGCCATCAAATGCAAGCGTTGCAAAGTAATCGGCCTCTGTCTCAGCGCGGCGAATAAGCTGCACGGATCCGTCTTCTAGAAGCAGCAGCTCAGCGGAGCGCAGACGGCCGTTGTAGTTATAGCCCATCGAGAAACCATGAGCGCCTGTATCGTGAATGAACAAGAGGTCACCCACAGCTACCTCTGGGAGCTGGCGGTTCTTAGCAAACTGATCGTTATTCTCGCAAAGCCCGCCTACAACGTTGTATATATGTGTTACAGGAGCGTCCTCTTTGCCCATAACAGTGATGTGATGGTAGGCGTCATAGATTGCAGGACGCATAAGGTTTGCCGCACACGCGTCTACGCCAAGGTAGTGGCGGTATGTCTCTTTTTGGTGCAAAACGCGGGTAACAAGCGCACCAGCGGGGCCCAAAAGCCAGCGTCCAAGCTCGGTGTAAATGGCAACGTCTCCCATACCCGCAGGAACTAAGACCTCTTCAAAGGCTTGCTTTACACCCTGACCAATAGCTAAAACATCAGGCTCAACCTGGTCTGGCTCATACGCCACACCAATGCCACCAGAAAGATCGATAAATCCAATATGAATATCAAGCTCTCTGTGCAGCTTAACGGCAAGCTCAAAAAGGACGCGCGCAAGATTTGGATAGTAATCTTCCTCTTGAGCGTTACTAGCCAAGAATGCATGGAGGCCAAACTCAGTGACACCTTTGGTCTTAAGATACGCAAACGTCTGGAAAAGCTGCTCTTCTGTCATGCCAAACTTAGCATCATCGGGATTTCCAATAATGCCGTTTTGCGACTCAAACACGCCACCAGGATTAAGACGTGCGCACATGACCTGGGGCATGTTGCTTCCCACCGCTTCTTCAAGCGTTGTAAGCATGTCGCCGCCAGCGTCTAAGTTAATAATGGCTCCCAGCTCATGAGCGCGAGCAAAGTCAAGCACCGTAGTGTCGTTTGACGAGAGCATAATGCTTTGACCGGTGACTCCACAGGCTTTTGCAAGGGTGAGCTCGGTGGCATTTGCACAGTCACAGCCACAACCAAGCTCTGCCAGCAATCTCACAATGTAAGGATTTGGCGTAGCCTTGACCGCAAAGTACTCTTTAAAGCCAGCGTTCCAGCTAAAAGCCTCTTGTAACAGCTTTGCTCGGCGAACAATTTCTGCCTTGTTATACAGGTGAAATGGCGTTGGATACGTCGTAGTGATTGCCTCTAGGGCATCTACAGAAACAAACGGTTTCTTACTCAAAGCTCCCCCTCAAATTGGGGGCGCAATACACCGTCAAAGTAGCACCCCCGAAATCTCGGACAGTCTTGCATGTATTTCATACAAGCCCACCTGACAACCACGCCTGATTGCCAAGTTCGGCGAACCTCGCCTCCTTCTGGGGTCACTGCCTGCCGACTAACCCAGAACCCATCGTGCTCGCTCCTCTATTGACAGTAAAACCCTACCACAGAAAGCTCTGTATTTGGGCTAGTTTTGTTCTTCTCGCAAAGTATTAACAAAAGTCTTAAGGCGAGAAAGGCCTTCTGTTAGATTCTTGTCAGAAGCAGCGTAACTAATACGCACATAGCCCTCAGCGCCGAAGAAAACACCAGGTACCAGTGCTACACCAAACTCTTTGATTGCTCGCTCACAAAATGCCTCAGAATCAAGGGCAAATTCCTTGATTGATGGAAATGCATAGAAGGCACCTTCTGGCTCTTCAACAGGAAGTTTCATATCTTGAAGCGCAGAAAGTACAATCTGCCTGCGCTTTTGATAGTTTGTGCGCATAGGCGTGACATCATAAGAAAGTGCATAGACAGCAGCTGGCTGCAAAAATGAAGGAACAGAAGACACCAGCTGAGCGTGGACCTTTCCAATATCTGTCGCAAGCTCGTCAGAAGTGGCAACCCAGCCAAGTCTCCAGCCCGTCATTGCCCATGGTTTGGAGAAACTATTTGTCACAATGCAGCGATCAGACAAATCTGGGTAGAGCTCAACAAAACGTGGAACGTCTTCAACATAGGCAAGCTCTCTATAAACGTCATCGCATAAAACATAAAAGCCGTGCTTGCGGGCAAGTTCTGCCACCACATCAAGCGACTCTTTTGTATAAACACATCCCGTAGGATTGTTGGGAGAAGTCATCACAATAAGCTTTGTCTTCTCTGAAATCTTTGACTTAAGCTGCTCAGCATCAATCTGGAAATGATTGGCGCTGGTATCAAGCGGCACAACTACTCCACGATTAAGCTGGCAGAGTGTTCTGTATACCAGATACGCTGGTTCAGGAATAATAACCTCGTCACCTGGATTCATAAGGGTTAGCATAGTTGCAGAAATGGCTTCCGCAGCTCCCACGGTAACTACAATGCCGTCTGGACTAACCCTCATACCACGAGCTGACTCCCAAGCGGCAATAGCGCTTCTCAGCTCAGGAGTACCAATGTTAGGTGGATAGTGAGTGTTTCCAGCTGCAAGTTCTCTGTCTACTAAGTTGCAAATAGGAGCTGGAGTGTCTTCTCCTGGCTCTCCAATGGTTAAAGAAATACATTCTGGTGTTGCAGCAGCAAGTGCCGAGAAACGCCTGATGCCAGAGGGTTTGAAAAGCTCTAGTGTTGTATTTCTTGATAGCGACATACAAACTCCTCAACATACTTTCAATCCATAATAGTTATCATTTAAATCATACGACACTTGATTGATACGAGGTTCGCATGAAAAGAGTTTTGTCTCTTGGCCTTAAGTTTATTATTGGCCTTCTAAAAAGGGTTCTTGCACCACTTTTCAAATTTGTAGGAGGGCTTTTTGTTCTAGCTTTACTGGTTCTTGGTGGATATGCCCTCTACCTGCAGCTTAATTACTATCGCATTCCTGATAATACTCCCGTATCCAATCAAGGTGCTTCTCCTGAGGCTACAACCGTACAGGTAGGCCAAACCTATACTGCTTCGACCTACAACATTGGCTTTGGTGCTTACACCCCTGATTACACCTTCTTTATGGATGAAGGCATCATGCAGGATGGCACACGCACCGTGGGAACTCACGGCCGTGCTGTCAGCAGAAACTCCGTTCTTTACACCACGAACGGTGCCCTGAACACCGTTTCTTCTCTGAATGGTGGTGCAGCTCCTGACTTTATTCTTTTCCAAGAGATTGATACTTCATCTGACAGAAGTTGGCATGTGAATCAAGTTTCTGAAGCAGAGAGCCGCTTTGGATCCTACGCATCATATTTTGCGCAGAACTTCCACACCGCGTTTCTCGCCTATCCACTCACAGAGTTCCACGGAACCTCTAACTCTGGAATTCTGACGCTTTCAAACGTACTTGCTTCTAGCGCAACTCGTCGTACCTACCCCATTGATGAGTCATTCCCAACAAAATTCTTTGACCTAGACCGTTGCTTTATGATTACACGCTATCCTACCAGCGATGGTCATGAGCTGGTACTTATTAACAGCCACATGTCTGCCTACGACAAAGGCGGCACCAGCCGCGCTCAACAGCTTGCACTTCTGACCAAAATAATGTCTGAGGAGCGCGCTAAGGGTAATTACGTTATTGCGGGTGGCGACTGGAATCATGCCATTTTAGGTTCACTTACACTCTATCCTTCTGTTCAGCAGATACCAGACTGGGTAGCAGAACTCAAAGATTCTGATTTGCCAGAAGGTTTTAGCGTTGTAGCTCCAGACAACCTTACCGACGTTCCTACCTGCCGCGGAGATGACATTCCATACGAGAAGGACAAGACGTACACCACCACGGTTGATGGCTGGATTGTCTCGGATAACGTTGTTGCAACCGCCAGAAACATTGACACGCAATTTGCCTATTCTGATCACAACCCGGTTCTGTTGTCTTTCACTCTAAAGAGCGCAGAGTAGCGTTTATTTGATTGATAATACATGTCCATATTATGTGCGTGTTATACCTATAATACGCACATAATTGTTGACTTTATCGTCTTCATTTTGTATAACAAAATTACAGGAAAGGCGGGTCATTATGGCAAAAGTAAGCACAAATATAAATTTGGATCCAACGCTTAAAAAGAATGCCCAGGAACTTCTCAGAGATTTGGGCATGGATCTTACTACTGCTATTACCATTTTTCTTCGTCAGACTGTTCGTGAGCAGGGAATCCCTTTTGAAATCAAGCGAGAAATTCCTAATGCTCAAACTATAGAGGCTCTTAATGAATACACCAACATGAAAGAGCATCCGGAAAATTACAAGCACTATGCCTCATTCTCCGACGCAATGTCGGAGGTCCTAGATGCTTGAAATCTTTTAGAACCGGTTCTCATTCTGATCTCTTTTAAAACTAAAGAATAATTTCTGTTTTGTTGTAACCACAACAAAAGCCATATGGAAGTCCTGTCACACTTTGGGTATAAAGTAAGCCATAGTAGACTTTCTAAACCCATCCGAGAGGAGCCCGTATGGCACAGGTTCTTGATTTAAGCAAATCCGTTTATGAGATTTGCACTAAGTATCCCGTTATTAAAGGCCTCATGGCAGAAAATGGCTTTGCCGAGATTACCGAGCCAGGCCGTCTGCAGACCATGGGACGCTTTATGACCATTCCAAAAGGTTGCGACCACAAAGGCGTAGACCTTGAAGAGCTCAAAGCAATCTTCCGCTCTCACGGCTTTACCATTCTTGGTGATGAGGAGCCTGCAGCAGCAGAAACCCCAGCTGACGAGAAACCCGCAGAGGCAGAGAACGCACCTATCGCGCAGACTCCTGAGGAGCGCAAAGCTCTTATCGCCCAGTACCTTGAGCGCCTCAATGACGGCGAGGACATCGAGGCTGTTCGCGAGGACTTTACCCGTAACTTCAAAGATGTCTCTGGATCTGAGATTTCTACCGCTGAACAGGAGCTTATTGCTGGTGGCGTTCCTATGGAGAAGGTCCTCAAGCTCTGTGATGTTCACGCCGCCCTCTTTGAAGGCAAGGTTTCCTGCGCACCAACAGGTGCTGTTGAAGAGACCCCTGGCCATCCTGTTTGGACCATGCGCCAAGAGAACGACCGCATTCTTGCCTTTATCCACGACCGCGTTGCTCCAGATGTGAAGCGTGCTCGTACGCTTACCGAGTCTTCCAGCAACGAAGAGTGCGCTGGTGTTGCAGCAATTCTAAAGGCTGATATGGACGCCTTTGACGAGGTCTTTGTTCACTACAAGCGCAAGGAAGAGCTGCTCTTCCCTCACCTAGAGCGCCACGATATCACCGGTCCTTCAAAAGTTATGTGGGGTAAGGACGACGAGGTAAGAAACGCTGTTAACGGCGCAGAGGCCCTGCTCGAGACTGCATACGGCCAGTATGATGCAGGCCTTATGGCTGCCGTTGCTGACTATCTGGATGAGGCTATTGAGGGTGCTGAGTCCATGGCATCCAAGGAAGAAAACGTCCTCATTCCACTTTCCCTTGAGCACTTAACCGCCACCCAGTGGACCCAGATTGCCGCTGAGGAGAACGAGTTTGGCCACGCATTTGGCGTCAATCCTCCTTCATGGCACGCAGATCCTCTTGAGCTTGCAAACGACAAGCTTAAAGAGATGGAAGCCGCAGCCGCTATGGACGAGAATAACGCTGAAGCAGAAGAGGAAGCAATTTCTGCTGACGGTAAGGTTAAGCTCTCTACCGGTGAGTTCACCATTCCGCAGCTTGAGGCTGTCTTTGCAACTATTCCGCTCGACATTACCTTTGTTGACGCTGATGACAAGACACGTTACTTCAGCCACGGCGACACCCGTGCTTTCCCTCGTCCTAAGAGCTGCCTTGGCCGCGACGTATATGACTGCCATCCACCAAAGAGCCAGGAAGCTGTTCGTCGCATCCTCACCGAGTTCAGGAGCGGTCGTAGCGACTCCTCCGAGTTCTGGTTTGAAGTAAGAGATAAGTTCCTCTACGTCCGTTACTTTGCTGTTCGCGATGAAGAGGGTAACTACCTGGGAGCTCTTGAGACCACTCAGGACATCGGACCAATCCGTGCTCTTGAGGGCGAGAACCGCAGAGGTTCTGACAGCTAAGATCTTGCGCGCGTAAAACCCTGAGTTGCCTCTTAAAAATTTTGTACGACTTGGTAGGCGATGTGTCCTTTTTAAGGCACATCGCCTACACTATTTCTGGCCAAAAGAGAGGAGCCTCAGTGCTACATCGTTTACTCGGCACTAAATATGCATACGCCATCGTTGCAACTTGTATTGTCATCATGTTTTTGCCGTGCGCCATTATCCTTACGTGCTTTGGCATCTTTATCACACCAGTTTCACAATATTTTGGCGTTCCCCGCGTTGCCTTCTCTGCGGTCTTCTCGGTACTCTGTATTGCCATGACGGTAGTTCTGCCATTCATAGGCAAGTTCTATAAAACACACGACACGCGCCTAGTGCTTTCTGCAAGCGTTATCATTTGCGCAATCTCATATGGAGCTATGTCAGCAGCTCAAGAGATGTGGCATTTTTATCTCTGCGCAGTGGGACTTGGTATTGGCGTGCCTGCGCTCATGTTTTTGTGCGTCCCTGCCCTCATCAATGATTGGTTTGACCAGCGCGTTGGTACTTTTATGGGCCTCTGCTTTGCATTTACCGGTATTGGTGGCACTGTTTTTAACCCCATTGGATCTGCCATTATCTCCTCTGGCCCTGAAGGTTGGCGCGCTTGCTATCTGATTTTTGCGCTGGTTATGCTTGTAGGAACACTCCCCTTCACCCTTTTTGTGGTGCGCGAGAAACCCCAAGACCTTGGCCTTACCCCTCTTACCTTCTCCTCTACTGACGAGAAAAACGTTGAGGTCGCAGAGACTTCTTCTACCGATATCTCCGCTGATGACGCAATGAAATATCCAGAGTTTTATATGGTTGCTGCGTTTTACGCGCTCATTACCTTTAACCAGCAAATCTCTCAGTACTTCCCAAGCTATGCAGCAACCTTTGCAGAAACTGCTCCTGCCATTGCCGCTGCCACAGGCCTTCTTGCTGGAACAACTATGCTGGGTCAAGCAATTGGAAAAGTGCTTCTAGGTGCTTTAAGCGATATCTCTGTAAAGCTTGCCTGTTTTGTAGGAATTTTCTCGGGTATTGTTGGCTTACTTATGTTGGGGATTAAGCTTCCAGTATTGCCACTCTTGCTGGCAGGAACCTTCCTTTTTGGAATTGCCTACGCTCTTACAACGGTTGGCTCGCCACTTTTGGTACGTGCGGTCTTTGGTAAAAAAGATTCCACTCTTATCTACTCAAGAATTGCTGGCGTTAGCAGCTTTGTCTCTGCTTGTGCTCTCATTATTTGGAGCCTAATTGTAGATGGCTCAACCCATGGTTTCTTGGTGCTCTTTGTCATTGGTATTGTGTTGATGAGTAGCTGCCTTGCGCTTGCGCTCACCGCACTTAAGCGCGCTGACAAACGAGCATAAGATTATCGGGCTCTCTTGGGTCTGCTTCTGGATCCAAAGGTACAATCTCTACCTGCTCAAACACCGTTCGAGCAGCATCTAGGAGTACTTCAAGCTGATGCGCTCCCTCTCCTGTCTGCGCAGAAACTACATTTGTAAGATATCTTCCACCAGGAGTAAGGCAGTGTGCCACCAGACTCATCCACTTACTGGTCATCATAGCCGCAGGTGGAACTTCTCCGCTAAAGCAGTCATTCAAGATAGCGTCATAGCGTTTGTTATCAGAGGCTGATAGAGTCTTTATATGCTCAATTCCATCAGCTACCTGTACCTGAAGCCTACCATTACTCTCTCTAATAGCTTCATCCACAAAGAAATAGCTGCGAGCAAGGTCTGCAATTTTAGGATCAAGCTCCAGCGCGTCACAAGAAACCTCTGGATGATGAGCAACTAAATACCGAGGATATGAGCAACCACCAGCACCAATCATTAAAACTGAATGCACGGGACACGCAGCTTCAAACAGCAAGTCGTACAGCTCAAGATAAGGAAATACCAGCTGATCCTTTCTAGAATCTGTGTACGTTGCACTTTCATAGGCGCCGCCCTGCCACAACACACGTATTTCTCCACTCTCACCATCTGAGATAGGAAATACTAACGCAGGGCCATTCAGTGCCTGAGGTTCGACGTAAATTCCTGCACAAGTTAGGAGCTCCATATCATGAGCAGTAAGCTGTTTTTCTGACATGGAGCTCCTTCAAGTAATGTGTTATATGCGGCATGTCTAAGTATAGCTAGTACACGGGGTTTCTCGCCAGGTACTACCTCAACTCAAACGAATCGGCATCGGTGATGCAGACGCAGGTGTCATAGAACGCCTTGAGTGCTTGGTATCCCAAAAGCGTGTCTTTGGTGCCTGCGGTTTCGTACACGGAGTGCATAGCAAGCTGTGGCAGGCCCACGTCAACGGCATGCATGCTGGCCTGAATGTTGGAGAGGTTGCCTAGCGTTGATCCGCCTGGCATATCGCTTCTATTGGCAAAAACCTGGTAAGGAATGTTTTGCTGCTTCCAAATAGCCTCGACAATGGCGCGGCTAAACGCATCGGTGCAGTACGACTGACGGGCTGCCTCTTTGATAACCATGCCGCCATTGAGATAAGGCTTGTTAACCGCATCGTGCTTCTCGGGATAATTGGGGTGTACCGCATGCGCATTGTCGCAGCTTACCAGCAAAGATGCTGAGAGCGCTCGGTAGTAATCTTCCTGTGTAAAGCCAAGCGTGGCGTTAACGCGTTGCAAAGTGTCTTTAAGGAATGTGGACTGAGCGCCCTGCTTGGTGTTTGAACCAACTTCCTCGTTATCAAAGCAGGTGTACACAGAGATGTCCTGCTCATTTGAAGACGCAAGGAAAGCCTTGAGTGCTACGAATGCACACTGAAGGTCATCCAGATGACCAGCGGAAACAAACTCCTTCTTAGCACCCCAAATGCGGCCACCCGTGTGATCAACTAAGAACAGATCGCGAGAAAGAATGTCCTCTTGAGACACACCTGCTGCGTCTGCTACCAGAGCGTTAAAGGCGCCAGGGTTAAGCTCGCCAGCACTGAAGAGTGGCATCAGGTCTTTAGCACGATTAAACTCTGGCGAGAGACCATTTTTGTGCTCAAGATGAATAGCCAAGCTTGGAATCATGACAACGTCGTCTTCAATGTTGACCAGCCTGGACTCTACCTTGTTTCCTACCTTGACCAGCACACGACCGGCAATACCCAAAGGGCGGTCAAACCACGTGTGATCAAGCATGCCGCCGTATGCCTCGGTGTTCAGACGAAGCGAGTTGCCCTCACCGGTAAGCTCTGGCTGAGCTTTTACCTTGTAGGTTGGAGAATCGCCATGGGCAACAGCAAGCTGGAAGTGATAAGGAGCATCAACGCTTGAGGTTTGGGCCTCACGGTACTTCTCGCCAACTTTCCAAGCAACAATTGAAGAATTGTTGCGCGTGGTAAAGTAAGAGCCGCCAGGCTGAACATCCCAAGAAGAACCTTCGGATAGATAGGTAAAACCGCTCTCTAGCAGGTACTCTTTGATGGTTTGTGTGGTATGAAACATAGAAGGGCTCTGCGTAATAAAAGCAAGGAGCTCCTCAGAAAGAGCAAGTGACTCATTCAAATCAGACATGCGTAAAACCTTTCATAGAACTGTGTTGCACTCAACAGCCTAGCACGCATTTTTGGTGAGGCGCGCACTTTCTAGAAAATGACGCAAAGAATACGCGCTTCAGGGTAGATACTTATATGTTGAACTAATTCTCACCCACCAAAGCGAGAGTGTATGGATATCAATCAAGCTATTGAGCACGCTAATGCGTTTGTCATACCTGGCCTTCTTGTTGATGATCAGTCCATCATCGGCGAGGTTAACAAAAACTGTGATGCCATTAAAACGCTGCTTGATGCCTGGAAGGAAGCGCCACTTGGCCAAGAGCCTGTAGAGTTTTCTGTCATTCAGCAGCTTGCGGATAGAACGCGCTCACTCTGCGATACCTACGGTGTGGAGAGACTCAGAAACCATCGAGGCGTTGGCCTTTCTCGCGGTCTTTCAAACGACGATCTTGCGGCAGCCGTTGCAAAGATGCAGCGTCGCCGTCCTAAGGCTGTCTTTAAAACCGCAGGTCCTCTTCTTAACGACTTGCAAATTGCCTATGTCGAGAAGAGCGTTTCTGGCACGGTTCTGGGTATTGATATTGAGACTACGTCGCGCTTCCCTGAGCTGGGCTACATTGTTAACGTGGGCTTTGAGTTCTGGAATCTTGGTCGCAACACCGTTGCCGTAGAGCCTCACACCGCCTACTTTAGCATTCCAGAGATGTACAAAGAAAAGGGCGTCCCACTTGCCGATATTCACCAGATTACCTGGAAAGATGTTGAGGGCAAGAAATCATTTAGAGACGATAAAAAAGCCCAAGAGGCCCTGCTGGCAACTATGAAAAAGATTCCTTTTATGGCACATAACGCTGCCTTTGAGGATTCTTGGTTCATGTTCAACATTGATGGCTACGCAGAAGCTAGAAAAGCGGGCAAGATTATTGTTATTGACTCCCGCGACATCTGCCGTCGTTTGGACCCAGAAATTAGGTCTCTTCCCCGTGAGTCTTCTCCTGCCGCACTTGAGAACTGGGCACGTCGTAGGCATACCCTTGCGGCGGACGAGAAGGAACGTCACTTGGGACTTGAAGACGTAGACCTTATGATTCGTACCGTTCAAGCAGAGTTTGCAGACCACAATATGTTTGAAGACTAGGCAACGTTGTCGGTTACCTGTGTTCAAGCGTTATACTAAAGAGTGGATAAACTAGATTTTCTCGCTAGAAAATAACTGCCAAGGAGGAGTTTTGTCAGAGAAGCAGGTTAGAGTACGTTTTGCGCCATCACCAACAGGTAAGTTGCACATCGGAGGTGCACGTACTGCTATCTATAACTGGGCTTTTGCTCGCGCAAATGGTGGCAAGTTTATTCTTCGTATTGATGACACAGATCCTACGCGCTCAACTGAAGAGAACACTCAGATTATTCTGCGCGCTATGAAGTGGCTTGGTCTTGATTGGGACGAGGGTCCCGATAAGGGCGGCGATTGCGGTCCTTATAGCCAGACTGAGCGCCTTGATTTGTATCGTGAGGCAGCAAATAAACTGCTGGCAGAGGGCAAGGCATACCCTTGCTTCTGCACGCCAGAGAAGCTTGCTGAAGACAAGAAGGCTGCTGAAGAGCGCCACGACCCCTTCCAGGGCTATCAGCGTACCTGCAGAAACATTGATCCTGCAGAGGCACAGCGCAGAATTGATGCTGGCGAGCCGTATACCATCCGCATTAAGGTTCCTCTGGACCGCGGTGACGTTATTGTCCACGACGCTGTTCACGGTGACGTAACCTTTAACGCTCGCGAGCTTGATGACTTTATCATCTTCCGCTCTGACGGCACCCCAACCTATAACTTTGCCACCGTTGTTGATGACGCTGGCATGGGCATTACTCACATCATTCGTGGCGATGACCACCTGTCCAACACTCCTCGCCAGATTATGGTGTACGAGGCTCTGGGCGCACCTGTTCCAACCTTCGCACACATCTCCATGATTTTGGGCCCTGACGGCAAGAAACTCTCCAAGCGCCATGGAGCAACTTCTGTTGAGGAGTATCGTGACCAGGGCTATCTTGCAGATGCCTTTGTCAACTACCTGGCTCTTCTCGGCTGGTCACTTGATGGCGAGACAACCATTGTTCCTCGTGACGTTTTGGCATCTCAGTTCTCTCTGGACCACGTTTCCAAGAACCCTGCTAAGTCCGATCCAGAGCGTCTGAACTGGATTAACGCAACGTATCTTGCCAATATGGACAACCAGACCTTTGCAAAGACTGTTCTGATTCCAGAGCTTGTGGGCGCAGGTATTGAACCTGTTCAGGGCAATGCAACTGATGCGGAAGAGATTTACGCAACTCGTCCAGGTTGGTATGACCTGCTTTCCGAGATTCTTCGTCCTCGTACCACAGTAAGCCCAGACGTCATTGAGAAGTCCCGCTTCCTGTATGAAGGCGCAAACGTCACCCTTGATCAGAAGAGCGTTGAGAAGGGTCTTACCAAAGACGCTGCTCAGAGTGCTACCGTCCTTGCGGCTGCAAAGACTGCTCTTGAGAGTGTTTCTGAGGACGAGTGGAAGGCTGCGGCAATTGACGCTGCCCTTGAGGTGCTTCCAGAGCAGCTTGACCTTAAGAAACGCATTGTCTTCCAGTCCATTCGTGTTGCTGAGTGCGGCAACATGGTCTCCCCTCCTCTTGGAGAGTCTATGGAGCTTCTTGGTCGTGAAGTTTGCCTTGCTCGCCTTGACCGCGCTCTGGAGCTTTGCAAATAACGCGTGAATGCGTGCCTGTCGCGTATTCTTCCAAGCGTAAGTGGGTATCAAAAGTAAAACCACACAAGAGCTGTAAAACAGATGGTTTTGCAGCTCTTTTATCGTTACCGTTTGTTTAGTTTTGGAGTAACTATGATTTCTATGTCTGCGTTTGAGGTCCTAGGCCCCATTATGGTGGGTCCCTCTTCCTCGCACACAGCAGGAGCCTTGCGCATTGCTCTGGTTGCACGCTCGCTTGCACCAAAGCAGCTGGAGCGCGTTGAGTTTTGGCTCTATAACTCCTTCTCTCATACCCACCTTGGTCACGGCACCGATTACGCTCTGATTGCAGGCATCTTAGGCCTTGCTCCAGACGATACACGTGTCCGTGAAGCACTTACCCTGGCAGAAGAAGCTCATCTTAACTACAGCGTTATTGAGAAGGGCGACGACGAGACTCTGCACCCAAACACCGTAGAAATTCACCTCTACGGTGCAGATAACGTTCATGTTTCTGTTATGGGCGAGTCCGTAGGTGGCGGCCGTATTCGTATTTCTGGTGTTAACGGCGTGCGCATTCGCATGTCTGGCGATATGCCCACCATTTTTGTTTCACATCGCGATAAACCCGGTGTTCTTGCAGCTCTCACTACTATTTTGGCCACGCAAAACATCAATGTTGCAACTATGCGCACCTTCCGCTCAGAACGTGGCGGCTTTGCCCACACTGTATTTGAGATTGACGAGCCTATTGAGCAGAAAGTCCTCGACCTCTTTCAGCTGGCACCTCACGTTTCCTATGCCGCTCAGGTTTCCATTCCAGGAGCAGCTCCACAGGTCACAAACGACGTGCTTTCAGGAGCCTTTGACAACGGCGCAGATCTTCTCGCCAGGTGCTCCAAGACGGGAGCCTCTATTGGTCAGATTATGCGCCAGCGCGAGAAGGACTTGCGACCAGATGCCGACGTAGACGCTGAGATGGCTCATGTTCTTGAGATTATGCGCGATGAGGTTCACGACACTATCAAGACGCCTCGTCAGTCCATTGGTGGTCTGCTCAACGGCCAGGCCAAGACCGTAGCAAACACTCCAACAGCAATCTCAAGTGCGCTTATGGGCACCACGCAAACACGAGCCGTTGCCTACGCTATGGCTGTGCTTGAGCGCTCAGCAACCATGGGCGTTATTGTTGCCGCTCCTACTGCAGGAGCTTCTGGCGTTGTGCCAGGATCGCTTATCTCGGTAGCAGAAGAAATTGGCGCCACCAACGAGCAAGTTATCTCTGCACTTTGGAATGCAAGTGCTATTGGAGCTATTCTAACCACCAACGCGAGTGTTTCTGGCGCTGAGGGCGGCTGCCAGGCAGAGGTTGGATCTGCTGCTGCCATGAGCGCATCTGCACTGACTGAGCTCTTGGGTGGCACTCCTCAACAGTGCTTGGACGCTGCTTCTATTGCTATCTCTAACCTTCTAGGACTGGTCTGTGACCCTGTCAGAGGACTGGTTGAGTACCCTTGCCAAGATAGAAACGCTATTGGCGTAGCTGCTGCCGTAAGCTCTTCTCAGCTTGCTCTTGCGGGCGTTGGTAACCCAATTCCGTTTGATGAGGTTGCACACGCTATGGCGGAAGTAGGTGCTGCGCTCCCTGTTTCTCTCAGAGAAACAGCTAAAGGTGGTCTTGCCGCAACTCCAAGCGCTCCTACCGCATGCGCAAGTTGTACCGGCTGTGCCCCTCTTGACCAGGCTCTTATTGATGCAGAACGCATGCTCAGTTCAAATACTAGAGACGTTCCTTGCGCTTAGAGATGCGTTTTGTATAATATTTTTTGCTGCAAACAGAATTTCTTGAAATTATTGCTTGCATCTCTGACGAGTCTCCTTTATAGTTATTTCTCGCGCTGATGCGCACGGATGACATCTTGGGATATCGTCTAGTGGTAGGACAGCGGATTCTGGTTCCGTCAACGGGAGTTCGACTCTCTCTATCCCAGCCATGTCCTCCCAGTCATACATGGCCCGTTCGTCTAGCGGTTCAGGACGCCGCCCTCTCAAGGCGGAGATCACCAGTTCGAATCTGGTACGGGCTACCAAATGTTCAAGGACTTCTTCGGAAGTCCTTTTTGTTTATCTCAACACCACTTTTACTTCTATCGTAAAATAGACCAGTCTGTTTAAAATAACTGTCACGCCCAGTTGTATAACCCAGACGTGCGACCCAGAAGTATAAGAATTTTTACTAACACCTTGATTGGATCAGGATGTGGCTTGAGTTCTTCCAAAGTGTAGTTGTCATTATTGCCCTGCTCTACGTACCGGGCGTCATTTTGTTGCATGCTTCCGGCATGCCAAAACCCTGGGCACTTGTTAGTGCTCCTTTGGTAAGCTGCGCGCTTTACTTTATTGAGGGAGAGATCTTTAGCGCACTGAACATCCCTGTTCCTTTAGCTGTGATGGTTCTTGTTCCGCTGCTTATCGCAGTTCTAGTCAATGGCTACGTTTTTTATGTTGCTCCCAAACACAAAAAAGACCTCAGGAGCGAGAAACCCAACAAATCTAAAGCAATACGCGCTGGCAAGCAATCAACTAGCCCTGCACCAGCATTTATCTGCGAAGAACTCCCTTTCTGGATGCCTCTTCTGTACGTAGCAATTGGTCTTCTTACCGTAGGACTTCTCTTCTTACCCACCCTGCCTTCTGCCAGCTCCTTTGTACAAGGCTGGGATATTGTGCACCACTTGGACGTCACGCAGGCAATGATTGAGTCTCAAAAGTACTCATCAATTCACTATGACTTCTACAGCACCGTAGAAGCTTCAATTACACCTTGGGAGCCGGGGACTTCGGGATTTTATCCTTCAGGCTGGAACATCATTGTTGCACTAACAACGCAGCTTGTTTCTACAACCGTTCCTATTGCAGGAAATGCACTCAACTTTGTTAGTGCAGCAATTATCTTTCCGCTCTCAATCTGCTCACTTATTGCAAAAGTTCTTCCTAAACATCGCATTGCGCTTATCAGTGGAGCTTTTGTGTGCCTAGCATTTTTTGTTTTCCCTTGGTCGCTTCTCATCTATGGACCAATCTTTCCTAACACCGTAGCCTTCTGCGTAATGCCTTCTATTTGGTGGATTTTTATGCAGATGACTCGCTCAAAAACACCAAAACACGACCTCATCTGGCTTATTGTCATATTTGTTCTTGGCTTGATTACCCTCTTTATCTTGCATCCTTCCACGATTTTCTCGTCAATTGTTGTGCTTTTGCCTTGGAGTTTTGCGCGCATTGGAGAATCAAAACGCAGAGTTGTTCTCTTTGGAAAACAAATCAAGCCTGTCACGCTGGCATACGTATTCTTTATCTTTGCGCTGGTTATTTGGTCTGTTTTCTACTACGTTTTGATTGTTCGAGGCGTGGCTCTCAATTTCTGGTGGAGCGCCTACTCTAGCCTGCAAGATGCTATTTTACACGCCCTTGGCATGGACTTTATTGGACAGTCGTACGCAGGTGGAGAGCTTGTTTCTCCACAACCGATACTTTCAATCTGCGTGCTTGTAGGCGCTGTATGGACGTTTAAGCACAAGCAGGCTCGATGGATGGTATCTGCCTTTATGTACCTGTCTATACTCTGCATTTTTATTATTACGTTTGACGTTCCTCTGAAGGGATATCTCTCGGGATTTTGGTATACCGATCCGTTCCGCATTGCGGCAAGCTGCGTCATTATGGCAATTCCGCTGGCAGCGCTTGGCTTGGCAACTCTTGCCGAAGCTGCGCTGGAAACGTTTGCCTCCTGGAGAGAAAAAGCTACTCAGCACCAAATTCAGACTCAGACCAAAGCTCAGACCTGCGTCTTTTATACTGTTTGGGCTAAACCTCTGATTGTGGGAGCGGTCATTGCATGTGTAGTTGTACTCAACTATGTGATTCCTATGCCAAACCTTAAATCGGAAGAGCCAATTCCTGCCGCTACTGCCTTTAAACAGGCTTCCGAGAAGGCCTATGGCGATCACTACATTTTGACATCGGAGGAATTGGAGTTTTTACGTCGCGTGGAGCTTACCGTTCCTGCAGGTGCTGTTATTGCAAACCTACCTCAAGATGGCAGTCTCTGGGCGTATGGCACTAACGACTTACATGTGCTCTGGCGCTTCCCTAACGGCTATGACGCTTCAGAACGTCCTGCAAGTGCAATTCTTCGTAAACGCCTTAATCGCATTGCGAACGACCCTGAGGTGCTTCAGACGGTACGCGACCTTAACGTACAATACGTCCTTATTCTGAACAACGTTGTTGATTACTCCAACGCTGTTACCAGCACCTACAAACCTGGAACCTTCAGAGGCATTACGCAAATAACAGACACCACCCCAGGTTTTGAGGTGGTGCTGGAAGAAGGTTCTATGAGGTTGTACAAGATTACCTTGTAAGAACGTTATGCCTGAAGTGCGGAAACTGCGTCCTTAAGCTCCTGAACACGGTCAGTTGCTTCCCAGGTGAAGTCTGGGTCTTTACGACCAAAGTGACCATATGCTGCTGTCTTAGAGAAGATAGGACGGCGCAGCTTAAGATCTCTGATAATGGCACCAGGACGAAGATCAAAGACCTTCTCGATAGCCTGCTCAATAACAGCATCGTCAACAATGGCAGTGCAAAAAGTATCAACCATGATAGACAGTGGATGAGAAACACCAATGGCATAGGCAAGCTGAACTTCGCATTTCTTGGCAAGACCAGCTGCTACAACGTTCTTTGCAACCCAACGTGCTGCATATGCTGCTGAACGGTCAACCTTGGTGCAATCCTTTCCAGAGAAAGCGCCGCCGCCATGACGACCCATGCCGCCATAGGTATCAACAATAATCTTTCTGCCGGTAAGACCAGTATCTCCCATAGGTCCACCAACAACAAAGCGACCAGTTGGATTAACGTAAATGTCAGCGTTATCCCAAGCAATGTTGACCTCACCCATAACAGGTGCAATAACGTGGTCGATCATATCCTGCTTGATAACAGACATGTCTTCAATCTCTGGAGCATGCTGCGTGGAAACAACAATGGCTGTGACCTCAACGGGCTTCTCGTCCTCATAACGAACGGTAACCTGAGTTTTGCCATCTGGACGCAAGTACTCAACCTCGCCAGACTTACGTACCTCTGAAAGACGCTGAGCCAGACGCTGAGACAGATAAGCTGGCATTGGCATAAGAACATCGGTCTCATCAGAAGCAAAGCCAAACATCATGCCCTGATCGCCTGCGCCGATAAGATCAAGTGGATCGGTAGTACGTCCTGCCTGCGTGTCATAGGACTGGTCAACGCCTTGGGCAATATCTGGACTCTGCTCATGGATAAGGCTCAAAACGCCGCAGGTCTCGCAGTCAAAACCATACTTAGCGCGGTCATAGCCAATATTTCTGAGAGTATTGCGAACAATCTCCTGGACATCAACGTAGGATTGAGTGCGAATCTCTCCAGCTACCACAATAGTTCCTGTAGTAGCAAAGGTCTCACATGCACAACGAACGTTATCCAAGCAAGCAGGAACACCATTTGGAGAAACGTATCCACGCTCTTCAAGCTCCGCCTCTTTTGCCAGGATTGCATCAAGAATTGCGTCAGAAATCTGATCGCAAACCTTGTCTGGATGTCCCTCAGTAACACTTTCTGAGGTAAACAAATGGTTTTTGTGTGCCATGAACTGTCCTTTCACGCATGGCTTCTCTGCTTATGCAGAATGTTTGCGTTCTTCTACGCGCAACTACTCTTACTATACCCACCAAAGACACTTTTGAGCAGGATCAGTCAAGAAAATTTGAAAAAAGAGCACCACAATGTACCGACCCCCAAAAGTTAGACCAAAATCTAACGATTAGGAGGTCGGTATTTT
>CAUUEB010000016.1:0-31779 GCA_963544135.1 uncultured Atopobium sp.
GGCAGAATTTACAGATTCTTTGCAGAAATCAGGCGCGCTGATTGCGCCCAGGCGCGCCGGACGCATTGGTGCGGTCGGGCACGTTGACGCGTCGAGCGCGTAAGACGCTGGCTGGCTACTTATTTGCCCAGCAGTTTCCAGAGTTTCTCGCGCTGTTCTGGAGAAATGCGGTCTTCAAGCGTCATGCGCGTGCTGACCTGATCGCGACGCATCTCTTCGACAACGTTGTCTGCCTGGGAAATCTCGTGGACCAGAGATGCGCTTGCAATGCGCGTGACCTCGCCGGGACCAAAGCCGGCCGTGGCGCGGATGTCCCGGTCCGACGTGACCAGAAATACCTTGCGACCAGCCTCTCGCGCGTCCGTGACCAGGCGCTCGATGACGCTATCTGCAGACTCCCCCGTCTCGGAGAAAACCAGCTGCACGCCAGCATGGCTACGCTCCGGGCGCTCGTCGTTTACGTTTCCCTTGCCGTCGAACACAATAACGGCCTCGTAAGTGCCCTGCGCAAACGTGGCAACGTCAGAAATGAGCGCCAAACGGGCGCGATAAAAGGGATCGGTGTTGAGGTGATAGGCTCTCTCAGCAGCGGTTTCTTGTGCAGAAGAGCTGCGTTCATCCAGCAGCGCCTCATAGCGAGGGGTTGCCAGCATGACGTTATAGCCATCGACCACAAGCAGCGATTTTTTCTGAGCCATACCTTACGCTTCCTGAGCTTACGCTTCCTGGGTCCTGCGGAGCCACTCGTAACACATGACCGTTGTTGCCTGAGCAACATTCAAGGACTCTACCTGGCCAAACTGAGGAAGTTTACACGTAAAATCGCACTTCTCGAGCATAAGGCGAGAAATTCCTGAACCTTCAGAGCCCATAACAAGTGCAAGGCGGCCTCCCATAGGGGCCTCCCACACGGACTGAGTGGCGTGCTCGGTGGAGCCACATGTCCAAAAACCTGCGGCTTTGAGCTCTTCAAGAGCGCGTGGCAGATTTGAAACCTGAGCAATTGGCAGGTGAAGCACAGCTCCTGCGGAAGTCTTGTATGCTCCAACGCCAACTCGGGCGGCGCGAGCGTTTGCAATGACGACGCCGGCTGCGCCAACTACCTCGGCACTTCTTACGATTGCACCAAAGTTTCCCTCGTCAGTGACGTGATCCAAGACCACAACCAGAGCGTTTTCTGATCCAGCGCGCTGAATGATTTCAGAGAGGTCAGCGTAGGCAAACGGCTGCGTACGGACAATAACACCCTGGTGAGCGCCATGGCTTGAAAGCGAGTCAAGCACGGGCTTTGCAACACGCTCGACAGGAATACCCTCCTGCTCAAGCTGGCGTGCAAGCGCCTCAATCTCTTGGTCTTTCTGCCCACTTGCAGCTTGAACCAGCGCATTCTTCAAAGGAATACCAACGGTCAGCGCCTCTGCTACTGCGCGACGACCCTCGATAAGATCGGTTGCAGGCTTCTTGTTACCGGGACGTCCAGCGCCAGCGCCTCGCTGTCCACCAGCGCCTTTCTGTCCGCGGGTGCCCTGAGCTGCGCGTGCGCCCTGTGCAGAACGACCACCTTTTGAGCCCTGGCCATTCTTGGCACCGAAATAACCGCCCCAGTCGGCAGCCTTCTTGGAGCCGCGACCTGCGCCACTGCGACCTGCAGCGCCACCGCGACCTGCAGCTCCCCCACGACCCGCAGCGCCACCGCGACCAGCGCCGCCGCGTCCGGCAGCTCCCTCGGAGCGAGTGTTTTTAGAGGTAGAACGCTGATTTCTTGCCATAGTTAGTCTGCCTTACGCTTAAGTCGAGCGCCAGCGGCGGTATCTTCAATCAAAAGTCCAAGCTCGGCAATGCCGTCTCTAATTTGATCAGCAACTGCCCAGTTCTTCTGGGAGCGAGCCTCCTGACGAGCAGCAAGCAAAGCCTCTGCAGCCTCGTCAGCTGACGTGCCCTCATAACCTGCTACCTGTGCTGCAAGCGCCACAAGCTCTTCTGGTAAATCAGAGGTAGACGCCGCCTGAGTCAAATCAATTCCCAAAGCTCCCGTGAGCTCGCACAACATATCTGCTGCACGGAGAACAGGACTTGCGCCAACGTTCTGACCAACCTCTGCAAGATATGTATTTGCAGCAGTTACCAGAGCAAAGATAGCAGCGAGTGCTCCTGCGGTATTGAAATCATCATCCATCTGAGCGTCAAACTCGCTCTGAGCTGTATTGATTGCCTCAGCAAGCGTGCTATCAGCGTCGGAAAGTTCGTGCTGAGCAGAAGACTGCTTGAAAGCCCAGCGGAGATTTGCAACGCAGGTCTTCATGCGCTCAAGCGTACCAACGGTGCCCTCAAGACGCTCAAACGAGAAATCAAGTGGTGCGCGATAGTGCGTTTGAAGCATCAAAAGTCTTACTGCATCTGCAGGGTACTTGTCCAAAACTTCCTTGAGTGTGTAGAAGTTGCCCAAAGACTTGGACATCTTCTCGCCATCAACGCGAAGCATTCCGGTGTGCATCCAATAATTGGCGAGAGGAGCGTGCCAGGCGCAGGATGCCTGCGCGGTCTCGTTCTCATGATGAGGAAATACCAGGTCAGAGCCACCACCGTGAATGTCAATTGGAGTACCCAGGTAGCGATGAATCATGGCGCAGCACTCACTGTGCCAACCTGGACGACCTTCTCCCCAAGGGCTTGGCCAGCTAGGCTCACCAGGCTTTGCAGCCTTCCAGAGTGCAAAGTCAAATGGATCGCGTTTCTCGTCATTAACCTCAACGCGCTCACCTGCGCGAAGCTGATCAAGATCTCTGCCAGAAAGCACGCCATAGCCGGGGTCAGAACGGACCGAGAAGTACACGTCGCCCGAAGGCACCGAGTAAGCGTGACCCTGCTCAATCAAAGATTGAATCATCTGAAGCATGGCTTCAATCTCATGCGTTGCGCGAGGACGAATATCCGGATCTAGAATATTGAAACGGTGCATCTGCTCGATAAACGCCTGAGAAAACTCTTCAGAAACCTCTTGAGCAGTCCTTCCCTGCTCAATGGCACGCTGAATAATCTTGTCGTCAACGTCAGTCAAATTCTGAGCAAAGGTGACCTCATAACCTTTGTGCATCAGATAACGTCGAATAACGTCAAACGAGAGGAAGGTACGGGCGTTTCCGATGTGAATCTGATCGTAAACCGTAGGACCGCACACGTACATGCGGATTTTGCCCTCGTCGATTGGCTTGAACTCTTCTTTTTTATGCGTCTGAGTGTTATAGACAAGCATGCATACTCCTCGCAACCATTGTGTATTGGTGTAAGTATAAACGGTTTGTGGAAAACCTTTGAGTTCCATACCGTACTAATCAAGATTCAATTTTGTTACCGTTCACGGATTAGTGCTGGATTTGTTTTTTTGTTTTATTAAACTTGATGAACAAAAATTTAAGAAATTTATATTTGAATCAAAACTGCGAAGAACTAGAAGACAAGAAATCTTACTCTTAACAACTTCAGAAGGTGATTTGAATGAGTAAGTTTTTTAACATTATCCACTACTGTATATCTACCATTCTGGATAAAGGCAGTCTTGCGATTTTTCTCTTTCTGTCATTCTTTGTCACAGCGCTTATGGTGATCCAACCTCTTCTTGTTGGATTTGTAATTAATCTTTTTATTTCAGGGACAATTTGGAGCGAGATACTTTTCTATTGCGCCGTGGTTGCCGCACTAGGAATCCTTATTGCCGGCTGTTCCTATCTTGCTAAAACACGCTATTGTCAGTTACAAATTGATTCTTCGTTTACTATTGAGCGACAGCTGATTGACAAGATTCAACATGCAGATTCATCATTTTTCTCGTCATATGATTCTGGACATTACCGCCAGACAGTAAATAACGATTCTAATGACGTTTCGATTTTTATACTTACACAATGTGTGAGCTTTGTAACAACTATGGTCTCTGTCTTAGGCACACTGGCAATTATTTTATATTTGAACCCATTAACCGCCCTTGTAACGGTTGTTCTGTTGCTAGTGAGTTTTATTATCTATAAGCAAATCCAAGCTTCGGCCTATAAAAGATACAAAGAATCTAAAGAACTGCGGTCCCAGTATGGATCTATTGAGCTCTCCCAATTCACAGACGTAGATTTTATCAGGCGTCATTCTCTCTTTGAGCGTTTCTTTAATCAGCACTATGCCGTCAATCAAAAAGTTCGTAGTGCTATTCATGAGCAGTACAAGCTTGAGTTTGGCGTACAAGAATTAAACAATGCTGTGATTGCCGTATTCCAAGCCATTGTCTTTATTACCTGTGCATATCAAATTTTCCTTGGAGCACTGCAGCCTGGCTATATTGCAACCATTTCAAGCTATTTTGTATCGCTCTTAGGTTCTATTACGCTTCTCATGGAATTTGGTATGGCTTATCAGAGCATTACGGTAAGCCTTAATCGAATTGAGCAGATTCTAGATTTACCTCAAGAATCCGTTGGAACTATCGTTCCATCAGACGATGTCAATCAAATTACCTGCACAAATGTGTCTTTCTCTTATCCACATACCAATAAAGTACTGATGAACAACTTGTCTTGTAGTTTTGCAAAAGGAAATATATATGCCATTACCGGTGGAAACGGTACAGGCAAATCAACATTTCTGAAGCTCATTAACGGAGAGTGGTCTTCTCACCTATCAGGCACTATTGCTATTAATGAGGATTTGTTAACTCAAATTAATCAGTATGAACTTCGAAAAAATACGCTTGGATTTACCGAGCAAGAGCCAAGCATTGTTGACGATACGGTAAGAAATAATCTGACACTGCTGTGCAAAAACCAACCAACAGATGAAGAGATAATCAGCTATATCAAGCTATTCAACCTGGAAAAATTGCTGCTTGGTGACGATCAAAATCTTGATGTTCGCCTGGCTGAACGAAGCTCTGCTATCTCTGGTGGAGAAAAGCAAAAGATTGCAATTATCCGCATGATGCTTATGAATCCAAGTGTCATGTTGCTTGACGAGCCAACTTCTGCGTTAGATCAAAACAGTGTTGATGTCCTTCTTACTCTTCTCAAGAAGGTCAAGCAGGACCACATAATACTTCTCATATCTCATGACCCTAAAGTGGTGGAGGCAGCCGACCATATCGTAGAGCTGTAATTTATTGCGCGCTACGTCCCAACAGTACAACTGCCCAGGCAGCAATGCCTTCTTGAGTGCCTACAAAGCCAAGGCCTTCGGTAGTGGTTGCTTTTACGCCAACTTTATCTGGCGAAACACCCATGACCTCAGCCATGCGGTTTCTCATAGCATCGCGATGAGGGAGCAACTTAGGCGCCTGAGCTGCAACGGTGCAATCACAATCCAGAAGCTCAAAGCCCTCATTACGAACAAGCTGCATAACATGGGACAGGAGCACCATAGAATCAGCACCCTCATAAGCAGGGTCTGTATCAGGGAAAAGCTGGCCAATGTCGCCGGCGCGCATAGCTCCTAGCAGGGCATCCATGAGTGCATGAGTCAAAACATCAGCATCGGAGTGGCCGAGAAGACCTTTGGTGTGCTCAATTTTGATGCCACCCAAGATAAGATCTCTACCCTCTACCAGGCGATGAACATCGTATCCGTGGCCAATTTTAAGCTCTGGCATGCTCACTCTACAGCCCCACTTCCGGTTGCACCTTCTACCAGGCGACGGCTGAGCGTAGCCTCAACAATTGCAAGGTCAGACGGGTACGTGACCTTCACGTTTTCTCGTTGCGACTCAACGCACAGCACCGTAAGACCTAGTCGCTCAACTAATGACGAGTCATCGGTTCCCTGATAACCCTCTTGTCGAGCCACCTCATGAGCTTCAAGAAGTGTGCGTGTCTTGAACACCTGAGGGGTCTGAGCAGCCCAGAACGTTGAGCGATCAGGCGTATCTACAATGGTTGCACCATCTACGCGCTTTAGCGTATCAGTTGCGCGGTGAGCCAAAATTGCTCCCGCAATCTTAGGCGACTTGCGAACTGTACCAATGACCTGCTCGATTGTCTCTACCTCAATGAGCGGACGAACCGCGTCATGAACAGAAACAAAATCATATCCAGCAGGCACTACCTGGAGCGCGTTGTAAACCGATTCCTGTCTGGTAGCACCAGACGTTGCAAAGTGAACGGGCTTGTGGAGCACAAGCTTGCCCACAACACCCTCTTGAACTGCAGCACGTTTCTCGTCAGAGCAAGCAATCACAATGTGAGCCACGCTTGGCGCGTGATCGAACGCAAGGATTGACCAGCTCATCAGCGGAAGACCGCAGACAGAAATAAACTGCTTGCCGTCAGGATATCCAAAGCGCTCGCCAATGCCGCCGGCCACAATGACGGCAACGGTATCGGCTTTTGCTCCATGTGTAGAAAGGCGAGAAGGACGTGGCTTTGACACGACCTTTGCACAAGTGCTGCTTGCAGCCATTATTCTGACTTACCCCACATTCTGCGGAGACTGTTAGCAAGTGCACCGGGGTTCTCGACACCCAGAGATTTGAGGCTAGACGTATCGTTTTCTGCAACGTGAAGCAGCTGCTGCAGATTATCGTAGGCGTCAACAATTCTAGCTGCAATCTCATCGTTGACCACGTGAACGCGGGAAAGCGTGCGCAGGCCCAGAGGCTCCATGGACGCATCTTCTCCGCGGCCATCGGAGTAGCCAAGAATCTGGCCGACACTCTCTGCGGAACGGAGCTCAGTATTAGCTGTCTCGTGGAAGCGGCGGCGAATGGCGCGCGCCTCTTCAGCGGAAGAGTCAACGGCGTAATCGCGAATCATCAGGTTATAAGCCTCGTCGATACCGCCCAAATATTCCTCGCGCTGCATAGCGGTGGTTTTGCCCTCGCTACCTAGCTCCAAAAGACAAGAATCAAGCTGGTCAGCGGCACTCAAAAGAACCTCAAAAAGGTAGAAGATGCCTGCTACATCACCCAGGGTGACGTAGTTATCAAGCTCAAGAGCGGTTAGGCGCAGAAGTGCGCGATCAAGTTGCTGGCGCGTATTTTGCATGGCAACCGAAAGTTGGTTGACGGTAGACATAATAGCTGGTACCGACTTTAGTGGGATAACGTGACCATCAACGTAGACCGTAATCAACGAGCGGCGAGAAGACACAGCAATCACAATAGACTTGGTGAGCAAGCTCATGCGAGCGGCAGTACGGTGGCGAGTGCCTGTTTCTGCAGTTGGAAGCGTTGCATCAGGATTGAGGTGGAAGTTGGCGCGCAAAATTCTGGTGAGGTCTTTGTCCACCACCACAGCGCCGTCCATCTTGCAGAGCTCAAACAAGCGATTTGCTGTGAAAGAAACATCAAGTTTGAAACCATCTCCACCCGCAGCGAGGACGTTTTCTGTATCTCCCACGCAAATGAGGGCGCCCAGACGGCCAGCGATAATCATGTCCAGTGCAACGCGGAGCGCTGTGCCAGGGGCAGTCATCTTCAGAGCGGTGGCAATACGGTCCTCGTTTTCTGTTGCGCTTGGATCAAGTTGCGTTGGCTCCATGGCTCTCCCTCAATTACTTGCAGCTTACAGGCTGCATTTTGCGTTCTGGTGCGTTTGCGGCTTCAATTTGTTTCAACATTTCAAGTATACGGTTTTGTTGCCGGCGCGTGTAGTGATGGTTTTGAGAAGACGGGTTTCTCGACGGGTGCCTGGGTGCCTGAGTGGCCGGCTCGACGGGTTAATCGCCCGGAAAACTGCGCGTGTAAGCCGCGATACAAAAAGACCCGAGGCAGAACCTCGGGTCGGAGTGTCTTACTCGGCGGAGGACATCAGGTCGGACGAGCCGCCTGCACTACCCTGTGGCAGCGAGGATGGACCCATGCTGACATCCATCTGGTCAAGCTGCACCATTGTCTCTTTCTTGCGAGGCTCAGGGATGACGCCCGTGGTCTTGGTGAACACAAGCTTCTTACCCTCAGCGTCAACATCAACAGCAACAATGTCGCCTGCGGTCCACTGGCCAGAGAGGAGCTCCTCAGACAGTGGGTCTTCAATCATCGACTGAATGGTGCGTCGCAGCGGACGAGCGCCGTAGACAGGGTCGGTTCCGTCTTTGGCAATCAAATCCTTTGCGGCCTCGGTGAGCTCAATGGACATACCATTGGCAATCAGGCGATCGCGCAGCTCAAGAACCATGAGGTCAACAATGCCACGAAGCTGCTCGGTAGAGAGCGACTTGAAGACAACAATCTCGTCCACACGGTTCAAGAACTCTGGGCGGAATCCACGCTTGAGCTCGGACATAACACGGCTGGTAATCTCTTTGTCGGAGAGTCCCTTTGAGCCTTCTGACGAGAAGCCCATGGTATTGGTACGGGCAATCTCGCGAGCACCAATGTTGGATGTCATGATGACAACCGTATTGGAGAAGTCCACGTGACGGCCTTGGCCATCAGTCAAGCGGCCCTCGTCCAGAATCTGTAACAAGATGTTGAAGACGTCTGGATGTGCCTTCTCAATCTCATCAAAGAGCAGGACAGAGTATGGACGACGGCGGACAGCCTTGGTGAGCTCGCCACCCTCATCGTAGCCCACGTATCCTGGAGGTGCGCCAACCAGCTTAGCTACGGTGTGACGCTCCATGTACTCGGACATGTCATATGAAAGCAGGGCGTCTTCAGAGCCAAACAGGAACTCTGCCAGGGCTTTTGCAAGCTCAGTCTTACCTACGCCGGAAGGTCCCAAGAAGATGAAGGAGCCGCCAGGACGCTTTGGGTCTTTGAGAGGGCTACGGCTTCTGCGGATTGCCTTTGCAACCTTAACAACAGCCTCATCCTGACCAACAACGCGCTGGTGAAGGATGTCTTCTGTACGAAGCAGCCTTGAAGCCTCAGTCTCGGTGAGGTTAGAGACAGGAACGCCGGTGATGCCAGAGACAACCTTTGCAATATCGTCCTCGTCAACGGTAACAATGTTCTTGTCCAGCTGCTCACGCCACTCAGTCTCCAGGCGATCCCTCTCTGCTACCAGAGATTTCTCCTGGTCACGCAGACGAGCTGCCTGCTCAAACTCCTGAGCGCTTGCTGCCTCAGACTTCTGGGTACGAACGCGGAGAAGATCTGCGTCTACCTGGGCAATCTCTGGTGGAAGGCTCATCTTGTGGATGCGAGCGCGAGCACCAGCCTCATCGAGGACGTCAATTGCCTTGTCTGGCAGGAAGCGGTCCTGGATGTAACGGCTCGAAAGCGCAACGGCAGCCTTGATGGCAGCCTCGGTGTAATGGACGTGATGGTGCTTCTCGTAGCGGTCCTGAAGACCGTGAATAATAGAAATGGTGTCGTCGTTGTTTGGCTCGCCAATGTTGACAGGCTGGAAACGCCTCTCAAATGCAGCGTCCTTCTCGACATGTTTACGATACTCTTCTGCCGTAGTTGCACCAATGACCTGGATTTCTCCACGAGACAGTGGCGGCTTAAGGATGGACGCGGCGTCGATGGAGCCCTCTGCGGAGCCGGCGCCAATGACGGTGTGAATCTCGTCAATGAAGAGGATGTCATTCTTGGATTTCTCCAGCTCAGCAACAACCTTCTTCATACGGTCCTCAAACTCACCGCGATACTTAGAACCTGCTACCAGACTTGCCAGGTCAAGCGTCCAAACCTGCTTTCCGCGCAGGATGTCAGGGACGTTGCCGGATGCAATGAGCTGAGCCAAGCCCTCAACAATGGCGGTCTTACCAACGCCGGGATCGCCCAGGATAAGTGGGTTGTTCTTCTGGCGGCGGGCAAGAACCTGCATGACACGCTCAATCTCGCGGTCACGGCCAATAACAGGGTCAAGCTTTTTATCTGCAGCAAGCTTAGTAAGGTTGCGGCCAAACTGCTCCAACATGGAAGCGTCGTCGTTTGCGTTAGGACGCATCTGACCAGCACCAACAGGCATGCCAAAGATGCCACCCTCAATACGAGGCTCTGCCATACGAAGACCAGCTGGCGCATCTTCTGGAGTCTGAGCAACCAGCTCATCAACGGCGTTTCTTACGGCATCGCCCGAGACACCCATAGTACGCAGGGCATCCATAGCACGACCGTTACCCTCGGATACAATACCCAAGAGCAGGTGTTCTGTTGCAATATAGCTTTGACCGTGGGTCATGGTTTCTCTGTACGCGTCCTCTAGCACGCGTTTTGCGCGAGGAGTAAACGGAATGTGGCCGCCAGGAATAGGGTCTCCTGCGCCCGTGGTGAGCTCTTTTACGGTTGCCAGAGCCTCGTCATACGAGACCTCTAGCTTAGCCAAAGCCTGAGCAGCAATGCCCTCCCCCTCTTTGATGAGAGCAAGTAGCAGGTGCTCGGTACCAACATACATCTGGCCAAGACCGCGAGCCTCGTCCTGAGCCAAGCTCATGACTTTACGCGCTCTGTCAGTGAATTTATCAAACATGTGCTGAAACCTCTCAAAACTCTCTTGATTTGGATAGGTATGTACCCAAAAGGTTAAACCCACAATCACAAGAAACCGGTACCCGTAAAAGTGCAGGTACCGGTTTTAATTGATGTGACTATCGTGTGAACACGAAGGATTTTAAGACAGGCGTGTCACAAACTTTCAAGTCTCATTGTGGGTATGTCGCGAGTGCTGAATTCGCAGTGCGCTCAAACTCTTAGCGCTTCTCGGGCTTGAGCTGTGGGAAGAGAAGGACGTCGCGGATTGAAGGCTGATCGCAGAAAAGCATAATCATGCGGTCGATGCCATAGCCAATGCCGCCCGCTGGTGGCATACCGTACTCAAGCGCGCGGATGAAGTCGTAATCATACTCCATGGCCTCCTCGTCACCCTGACGCTTAGCCTCCATCTGGGCAGCAAAGCGCTCCTCCTGGTCAACGGGGTCGTTAAGCTCGGAGTATGCGTTTGCGTACTCGGCGCCGCAGATAATGAGCTCGAAGCGGTCGGTCAAGCGAGGGTCATCTGCCTTGCGCTTGGTGAGCGGAGAAACCTCTGCAGGATAATCGCAGACAAAGGTTGGGTTTACGATGCTCTTCTCGCCAAGCTCGTCGTAGATCTCAAACAGCAGCTTGCCAGCCTGCCACTCTGGGTTCCACTCAATCTCGTAGCGGTCCAGGACTGCACGGAGTTTCTCGACAGGGGTGTCAATGGAGAGCTCCTCGCCGGTGACCTCGGACGCAATCTCTGCCAGGGATGCAACGCGCCAGTTGCCGGAGAGGTCAACCTCGGTGCCCTGGTAAGTGATGACCTCGTGGCCCTCCTCGCAGCCGCAAGCCTTGCGGGCAATCTCCTGGAAGAGGTTCTGGGACAGCTCACGCATACCGGCCAGGTCAGAGTAGGCGGCGTATGCCTCCATGGAAGTGAACTCTGGATTGTGCGTGAGGTCGGTGCCCTCGTTTCTGAACTGGCGACCAAGCTCGTAGACGCGCTCAAGTCCGCCGACAAGCAGGCGCTTCAGCGGAAGCTCGGTTGCAATACGCAGGTAGTTCTCGGTGTTCAGAGCGTTGTAGTGCGTAATGAACGGCTTTGCGTTTGCGCCGCCAAGAATCTCCTGAAGAACAGGGGTCTCAACCTCCATGTAGCCGTCCGCCTCCATGAACTGGCGGATGATGGAGATGATCTGAGAGCGCTTGCGGAACACGTCGCGGACCTCAGGATTCATGATGAGGTCAACGTAGCGCTGGCGATAACGAACCTCGCGGTCGGTGAGGCCGTGGAACTTCTCAGGCAGAGGACGCAGCGACTTGGAGAGGACCTCCAGCGAGGTGACTGCCAGGGAAAGCTGGCCGCGGCGAGTGCGCATGATAGCGCCGGTTGCTCCGATGATGTCGCCAAGGTCGAGAAGACCCAGGAGCTCCCAGTTCTTCTCGTCAAGGTCATTGATGCGGCAGAAGAGCTGAATCTGGCCGGTATAGTCCTCTACCACGACAAACGCGATCTTGCCCTGGTTGCGGATTGCGCGGACGCGGCCGGCGACGGAATAGACTTCCTCACCAGTCTGGCCGTCCTCGAGGTCAACATAGCGCTCCTCCAGCTCAGTGACGTGAGCGGTAACGGTGGACTTGATTGGGTATGGGTCAACGCCGGCGTCAAGCAGTGCCTGACGGCGAGCTTTGCGCTGGGCGCGCTCGTCGTTGATGGAAGCCTCTGGGGTGGCCTCGGTTACGTCGACGTTCTCGGCGGCGGTTGCGTCAGCAGCAGTTGCGTCAGCGGCGGCCGAGCTACCAGCGATGTTGTTCTCTACTTCGGACATGTATCCTCCACGTAAAAACGCCCCGCGCCAGACGGACACGGGGCGACCAAATATCTTTTGTGCCAGTCTAGCGAGTAATAGAGGTAATGGTGTACTTCTTCACCTTGCCGTTTGGCGTGGTGAACTCAACCTCGTCGCCCTTCTTGTGACCAATAAGAGCCTCACCAGCTGGGGACTCGTTAGAGATCTTGTGCTCAAGGGAGTTAGTCTCAGTAGTACCAACAATTACATACTTAGTTGTCTTGCCTTTTGCATCAGCAAGCTCGACGGTTGTGCCGATTGCAACGGTGACGTTGCGCTTGCTGCCGCCCTCGACAACCTTTGCGACAGAGAGAATCTGACGAATCTCGTTGATGCGAGACTCGTTATGAGACTGCTCTTCTTTTGCAGCGTCATACTCGGAGTTCTCAGAAAGGTCGCCAAAACCGCGAGCCTCTTTGATGCGCTCAACAATCTCGTCGTGTTTCTCGCCCTCACGATAAGCCAGCTCATCGACAAGCTTCTGACGGCCTTCTGGGGTAAGTACAATCTCTTTAGTAGTGTCCATCGTGTTCTTTCTGTTGATGGGTCAGTCGGTCTATACGTGTGAGATGGGGTTACTCAGCCTTTTTGGACTCTTCGTCCTCAACGACCTCAGCCTCTGGCTCCTTGGCTTCTTCCTTGGTCTCAGACTCCATGCCCTCGCGAACGCTCTTAACGGTCTCGCCGACAGCCTTGCCGAGCTTTGGAAGGTTCTTAGGTCCAAAGAGAACCATGACGATAACAACAATAATCAGAAGCTCAGGAATACCAAGTCCTAAAATCATATAAACCCCCAGAAAATCTTTTCCTGTAAAAGCGTTCAGAAAAAACGCCGTATCGGCTAGTATAACCGAGGGAAACCTTACTAACAAGGAATTAACATGGTCTTACATGATTTTTGGACATTTTTTATCTGGTCGACCGTAGCGGGGCTTGCCATTATTGGCATTTACCAGCTATTTCTGTTAATTCTGCGTGCTCGAGGCGTTTTTGTGACGCGTACAAAATTTGGCCTCACGATGATTTTTGACTCCGAGGACGCCGACGGTACGCCCATTAGGCTGCTCAACGTTAATGGCACCTTCCAGTCCGTGAGCTACATTGCGCCTGAACTGCGCTTCGAGCTCTGCGTCCACTATCACCGCATGATGGCGAAGGTCATCCAGCAGGTATCTGCTCGGGGTCACGTTGTAGTCATGGGCGGCGGAGGTTTCTCGCTGCCAAAACACCTGGCTACGCACATGAGCGGCGGCGTAATTGACGCGATTGAGATTGATCCGAAAATTGTCTCGCTTGCGCGCGAGCATTTCTTTCTGGACGAAGCGCTGGGTGCAGCTTCAAGCGAGCTACGAGTCATCGAAGATGATGCGTGGAAGGTGTTGCAGGACGCAGAAGATGGCAGCATTGACGTGCTGGTAAACGAAGTGTTTGCTGGTCGAAAATCACTTGGGCCTCTGGGAACAGCGGCTGGCGCGCAAGTGGTTAAAGAAAAACTTGCAGATGGCGGTGTGTATCTGGCCGATGTTCGCTGTCCGCTCGAAGGCCACGGGTCTACGATACTTCCCCAGGTGGCAAACGTCTTTGCGCAGGAGTTTACGCATATCGCTTACGTGCCCGAGTGGCCTGATACTCCTAAAACACCAGGTAACAACCTCTTAATTGCAACCGACGTGGATATTGCGCTTCCTGAAGGTGCTGTTGTAGTGAAATAACGTCACTTTGAGGGCTGGCCGCTATCCAATTGACCGAGCAACATCCAATCACCCAAGAAAATTGCATATTCCATCTTGTTTATGCGGATTTTTGTATCAAAAATTTGACTCACCAAAATTCAACCCCTCTTTTGGGTAAAAAATCCGTTTAGTTGGAGGTCAAATCGCAATCACGGAAATTCCTGACTTGCGTTTGCGCAGGTGGCAAAAAGTGTCCAGATTTCACTATTTTTGTCCAACGAAAAACCGCAGGTAAACGGCGTGCATAAAAATCAACCGCCGCTGCATATTCCAACTAAACGCATTTTTTACCACTTGCGCCCCAAGCGTTCAACAAAACCGCAGTTGGCTGCAATTTGTACCACCCCGGTGAGGTTTTGTTCTGCAATAGGTACGATCCCAGTGTTGTTTTGGCTCGCAATCTCAGGCCGTTTACCTTTACTGAGAAGTAAATTCCTCAATTTCCCAAGAAAACATAACGTGAAATGATTATTGTTATTTCTGAAAAGCTACGAGAGCGCCATTAATGCCGCACGCTTAAACGCGCTACGCATCAGTCAATGTACCTGGGAATACAATGCATTTGGGAGTTGCTATGAAGACAGGTTTTGAACTACTGAATGATCCGTTTTTGAACAAGGGAACCGCATTTACGCAGGAGGAGCGACAGAAATATGGCCTGGTAGGCCTTCTTCCTCCAAACATCCAGACCATCGAGGAGCAGGCAGAGCAGGCATACGTACTCTTCCAACAGTACCCTGACCTCGAGACTAAGCGTCACTACCTGATGAGGCTTTTCTCCGAAAACCGCACGCTGTTCTACAACCTGTTCTCAAAGCACATAGAAGAGTTCATGCCTATCGTCTACGATCCAACCATCGCGCCTGACATTGAGCAGTACTCCCAGCGCTACGTTGACTCGCAGTATGCATGCTTCCTGTCCGCCGATCACCCTGAGGACCTTGAAACCTCGCTGAAGAACGCAGCCGCAGGTAGAGACATCGACCTGATTGTCGTCACCGATGCAGAAGCAATCCTGGGCATCGGCGACTGGGGCACTAACGGTGTCGAGATTTCCGTTGGCAAGCTCATGGTTTACACCGCCGCAGCTGGTGTTGACCCTAATCGCATCATGCCTATTGTTATTGATGCTGGTACCAATCGCCAGGAACTTCTCGATGACCCGCTATACCTTGGCGAACGCCACAAGCGCGTTGATGAAGATCGCTATAACGCATTCATTGACAACTTTGTAACCACCGTCGAGAAACTCTTCCCTAACCTCTACCTGCACTTCGAGGACTTCGGCCGCTCGCACGCTGCAGCAATCCTGGACCGCTACAAGAACACCTACCCTGTCTTCAACGACGACGTCGAGGGTACCGGCATTGTTACCCTCGCAGGCATCCTCGGTGGCCTCAACATTTCTGGCGAGAAACTCGTCGACCAGGTATATCTCTGCTTTGGTGCAGGAACTGCTGGTTGCGGTATTGCTGAGCGTGTGCTGCAGGAGTTTGTGGACCAGGGAATGGATCGCGAAGAGGCCCGCAAGCGTTTCTACCTGGTAGATCGCCAAGGCCTGCTCTTCGACGACATGGACAACCTCACCCCACAGCAGAAGCCATTTGCTCGCAAGCGTTCTGAGTTTACAAACGCTGATGAGCTCACTAACCTGGCTGCCGTTGTAAAGACGGTCCACCCAACAATTATGGTTGGTACCTCTACTGTTCACGGAGCCTTCACCGAGGAAATCATTCGCGAAATGGCTGCTCATTGTGAGCGCCCCATGGTCTTCCCTCTGTCCAACCCAACTAAGCTTGCGGAGGCAACCGCCCAGGACCTGCTTACCTGGACTGATGGTCGCGCACTTGTGGCCTGCGGCGTTCCATCCGATGACGTGGAGCTGAACGGTGTAACCTACCAGATTGGCCAGGCCAACAACGCTCTGATCTACCCTGGCCTTGGCCTGGGTGTTCTTGCATCAAAGGCTCGCCTGCTCACGGACCAGATGATTTCCCTGGCAGCTCACTCGCTTGGCGGAATCGTCGACACCACAAAGACTGGAGCTGCAATTCTTCCTCCAGTCTCCAAGATTACCGAGTTCTCCGAGCGTATTGCCGTCGGCGTTGCAGAGGAAGCAATCAAGCAGGGCTTGAACCGCGAGCCAATCGCCGATGCAAAAGAGGCAGTTGACGCCCTCAAGTGGTTCCCTGTCTACAAAGAGCTCTAAAACTCGGTGCGGGATTTTACCCGACGCGGAACTCCGCTACGTGCGAAACTTTGCCGGCGCGGAATTTGGCAAGAAGGTCAATTTAACAGCACTTTTACGCACAACAAAGCCTCTTCTCAATGGCGAGAAGAGGCTTCTTTCTTGTGAGTTTTTGCAGCACCCTGCCCCGGCGCCACGTTGGTCCTGCGGTGCACTGACCTAGCAGAGCCTTAGTCTAGCAGCACACCTTCAACTGCAGAGGCAGAGCCGTCGAGGACGTTACACTTTTGGATCTGGTGAACAAACCAAGTACGGAATGCCTTTTGGTCGACGCCCACGCATACGGTTGCATTGGGTTTCTCGCCAAGATATCCGGCCAGGTCAACAACGGTACAGCCGCTTGTCAGAGCGCCGTTGCACTCAACATCCACAAACACATCTTTGGTCTCGAACATCTGAGGCGCCAGCAGGTAGGCCACGGCCGTTGGGTCGTACATGCTGAAGCCCTCCTCCTGGTAGTGGACGCGATAGTTGAGCAGCAGCTTAACCAGCATGTCGCCACTCTTGCCAGAGTTCTGGATGTTCTCAATGTCCTCAGGCATCACGCGAGCGGCATCGCCCACCTCAAGGCCAACCATGGCCACGTGAACGCCGGATGCAAAGACAATCTTTGCCGCCTCAGGATCAACGCCCACGTTGAACTCGGACATGACGCCAAGATTTCCGCGGGTCAGGGCACCGCCCATCATAACAATGCGGTCGATATGTTCCTTGACCTGTGGATATGCTTTCAGCAGCAGCGCAATATTGGTCAGAGGGCCAAGCGTCACCAGCGTGGTTTTCTCGCCAGCGGATGCGCCTTCCATAATGACGCGACGCTGTGCCTCAAGTGCGGTTTCTTCAAGAAGACAGTCCGGCTGAATGCCGTCGAACTCGTAGCCTCTCATGCCGGACGCACCGTGAACGTCGCTTGCGTCCATTGGTTTTCTGAGCAGCGGCTCAGCAGCACCGCGCGCAACAGGCACGTGTTGGTTCCAGAATTTGAGCAGCTTGAGGGTATTGTTGGTAACGTTCTCGATGCCAACATTTCCGCTGACGGTAGTGATAAGCTTGATATCCAGCGCCTTTGCGGCCAGGGCAAAACCCAGAGCAATGGCGTCGTCGATGCCAGGATCGGTGTCGATAATGACGCGCGTCTTAGTTGAAAGCGTTGTCATAAGTCTCCTTTGTACGTTTGAGCTGCGTGTGGACTGCGTTTGGACTGCGTTTAGGTTTGGTTGGAGCCGTTTGAACCGCGTGTAAGTTGCAAATTATGGAGCAATAATCACTGCAATTTTAGCCTAAAACTCAACTACCTGATGATACGTTGGAATTGATTGCTGGGCACCAACCTTAGTGGTGGCAAGCGCCGCAGCCTTTGCAGCCACATCAAGCGCCTGCTTGATATCGTGTCCCTCTAGCTGCCCCGATGCCTGGAACGCAGCAAGCGTACCCATAAACGTGTCGCCCGCACAGGTAGTGTCCACGGTGTCCACGCGATAACATTCCTGCTGGTACACGACGTGCGAGTCGGCAGCAATGGAACCCTTGGAACCCAGCGTCAACACCGCAGTTGCCACGCCGCTTGCAAGCACCTTCTGCACCGCAGCCTCGGGATCTGCCAGCGGGCTGATCTTACCCTCGCCAAACAAGTCTGTAAACTCAATCTCGTTCAGGCAAAGCACGTCCACGCTGGCGAGAAGACCGGTGGTCATGGTAGCCGATGGCGATGGGTTCACCATCGTATAGAGCCCCAGCTCATGTGCGTATCTGATGAGCTCAAACGTGGTCGACAACTCGCACTCAAACTGCGTCAAGAACACGTCACCCGGCTTTGCAATGCGATCAAGCACTGCTTTTACGTCGTCGGCTGTGCGTGCGTGATTAGCTCCGTGGTCCAAAATAATACGGTTATCGCCGCCAACGCGCACGATTACAGCAACACCAGTGGAGACTCCAGACAGCTCATTTACCTGCTCTGCATTGACTCCGTAGCCCATAAGAGACTGCTTGAGATCTTGTCCGAACGAGTCAGCGCCAACCGCGCCAATCATGTGAACGTCCGCGCCCATTCGGGCTGCAGCAACAGCCTGATTAGCACCCTTTCCACCTGGGCTGGTAACAAGGTTTTTGCCACCAATAGTCTCGCCTTGCTGAGGCAACTTATCCGCCTCGATGGATATATCCATGTTCAGGCTTCCAAATACAATCACTTTGCCCATAAGATGCTCCTTCTTAGCAAGAGTGCTGTGTACGGCGTTTGGTCGTTCTGCTTGTCGTTTCTTCTCTGCGTTACTGCTCGACAGGGTTTCTCGCCATATCGCGGCAAATAAATACGCAGATTAAACACGTTATTTATTAGATATATAGTAATAGCTTGACCAATCGCGTCAACCCAACTACTCTTAGAGATGTCTGAATAGACGTGACGTCCGTCCATCGCAAGATGCCCGCTTTACTGGACGTCCTTTGCAGAACTCCAATATAAGGAGGTGCTTTATATGCCTAGTCGAAGTAACAGCTTACGTCTGACAGCAGATGCTGACCCTGTTCATTTATGTGTGACGGATATAAAGAAACCTCTTATTCAAAAGTTTTAATTTTTACTGCACCGCAAGCCTATAGGGATATAAATTTGCAGGTTTATAGAGCAATCCTGTAGATATATGAATCTATGTGGCAGGTTTCGGATCATCAGGTTTCAAGATCGTCCAGCCCGGATTATCTGGCTCGGATTGTCTGGTTTCAAATCTCGCACATAACAGAACGCTTTCAGCTTGCGTCATACACCAACCAGTTAGTCATTCGTTTCCACTAATCATCGGAGGTGCACATGGCAATCATGAAGCGCACAGACCAACCAAAGACAACTCAGACCACCTCGGGAGAGCTTGGGCAGTCCTTGACCTTTGCCGCAACTCACTCGGTGAAGAGCGTCTGTAGAAAATTCCACACCACTCCGGACGGTCTTGCTCTTGACATTGCGCAGGCAAAATACGACCTCGATGGGCCAAACGTCATTACCAGCGCCGCCGAAGAGCCCTTTATCATCCGCCTGCTCAAAAGCTTTGCAAGCCCCTTCACCTTCATTTTGATTGCGCTCGCAGGCATTTCTTACGTCACTAACGTGGCCCTTGCCGCAGATGGCGAGAAGGACCCGTCAACCGTCGTCATCATTACCGCAATGGTGCTTATCTCCGGCATTATCGACTTTGTCCAGAGCTCAAAGGGAGCATCGGCGGCAGCCGCACTCTCCAAAATGGTGACCTCCACCACAAGAGTTATCCGCCGTCCTATCGACTTTGATGACATGGGCACTGAGCAGGGCGTCGAACAGGGCTCGGATGACGCCGCAAATGCCGCCGTGGACTTCGAGGATGAATACGCCGCAGATGAAACCGAAGACACCGCCGACGAGACCGAAGCTCCTGAAGAGCCCAAGCTTGCTTCTGCTCTGGGAGAAGAGATCCCCTTTGAACAGGTAGTTGTTGGCGATATCATCCGCCTTGCCTCGGGAGACATGATTCCTGCAGACTGCCGCGTTCTGGACGCCAAGGACCTCTTTGTCAACGAGACCGCGCTCACCGGAGAATCAGAGCCTGTCGAGAAAACCGCTGGTGTAGTACACGCTCGACGCCGCGCAGACGGAACGCGCTATCCCCTCTCACTATCTGAGTGTACAAACCTGCTGTTCGCAGGCACCACCGTTCAGTCAGGAAGTGCAACGGTAGTAGTAGTTGCAACCGGCAACAAATCCTACGTGGGCACCATGTCCGAGCTGCTTCAGCAGCCTTCTGGCGAAACCAGCTTTGACGAGGGTCTCAAATCCGTCTCTAAAGTACTTGTCTCGTTCATGCTAATCATGTGCCCTATTGTGTTCTTTGCTAACGGATTCCTCAAGGGTGACTGGTTTGACGCGCTGCTCTTCAGCGTTTCCGTTGCCGTTGGCATTACCCCTCAGATGTTGCCTGTTATTGTAACTACTTGCCTTTCTCGCGGTGGAACGCAAATGGCCAAGCAGGACGTTATTGTTAAGAATCCGGCTGCAATCCAAAACCTGGGCGCCATGGACATCCTGTGCACCGACAAGACTGGTACCATCACCGCAGACGAGGTTGTGCTTGAGCGTCACCTCAACATTCTGGGTGAAGAGGATCCTCGCGTGCTCCGTCACGCATATCTGAACAGCTACTTCCAGACGGGCCTTCGCAACCTTATTGACAACGCAATTATCAAGACTTCCAACGATGAGCTGCCCACTAACCTGCTGAGCATTGAGTACGAAAAAATCGACGAGGTCCCATTTGACTTTGAGCGTCGCCGCATGAGTGTTGTGGTCAGAAACACAAAAAATGACAAGACGCAGATGATCACCAAGGGCGCCGTTGAGGAAGTCCTCAACGCATGCTCCTTTGTTGACCTGGACTCCGAGATTAAGCCGCTGACTCCCGCCCAGCGCAAGAGCGTTATGGACCGCGTCTACCAGCTCAATCAGGAAGGCATGCGCGTGGTTGGCGTTGCTCAGAAGAGTGACCCTCGTGGCGTCGGCGAGTTTGGCGTAGACGATGAGCGCGACATGGTGCTTATTGGCTACCTGGCCTTCTTGGATCCGCCAAAAGAGAGCGCTCGCGAGGCAATTGCCAAGCTCAACCAGAGAGGCGTGCAGGTCAAGGTACTCACCGGTGACAACGAAGGCGTCGCAGCCGCAGTCTGCAAGAAGGTGGGCATCCACGTTGACGAGCTCTTACTTGGAAGCGACGTAGAGAATCTCAACGACGAGCAGCTCAAAGAGCGTGTCGAGAAGACCCAGCTCTTTGCAAAGCTTTCCCCTATGCAAAAGGCTCGTGTTGTCTCTGCACTCAGATCCAACAACCACGTGGTCGGCTTCATGGGCGACGGCATCAACGACGCTGCTGCAATGCGCTCCTCCGACGTAGGAATCTCCGTCGATACTGCTGTTGACGTGGCAAAAGAGTCTGCAGACATCATCTTGCTGCAGAAAGATCTGCTGGTACTTGAGCACGGTGTCGAAGAGGGTCGCAGAACCTACGGCAACACCATCAAGTACATCAAGGCAACCGCAAGCTCCAACTTTGGTAACGTGCTATCCGTTTTGGTGGCCAGCTTCTTCCTGCCATTCTTGCCTATGAGCGCCCTCCAGCTGCTTCTTTTGGGACTCGCGTACACCGTTACCTGCATCGCAATTCCTTGGGACAACGTTGACGATTCGTTCCTTTCAAGCCCTCGCTCTTGGGACGCTCATTCGATTACAAACTTTATGCTTTGGATTGGACCAATCAGTTCAATCTTTGATGTACTGACCTTTGCGCTTATGTTCTTTGTGGTCTCCCCTGCGCTTGCAGGAGGAACCTGGGCTGAACTTACCGCAGCTGGAAATACCGCAGCTCAGACGCTCTTTATTCTGTCTTTCCAGACAGGCTGGTTCATCGAATCCATGTGGACCCAGACCTTTGTTCTCCACGCACTCAGAACCAACAAGATTCCGTTTGTTCAGAGCATGCCATCGGCATCGCTGCTTGCTCTAACCACCGCGGGAATCATTGTGGTCAGCGCTCTTCCGTATCTGTCGATGTTCGCCCAGCCCTTGAGCCTTGTTGCGCTACCTTTATCATTCTTTGGATGGCTAACTGCACTCATGAGCGGGTATATGGTTCTTATCACCATAATTAAGAGCCTCTACGTCAAGCGATTTGGCTCGCTGCTTTAACCTTGCTCTAGGAAGGACCACGATGGACGTAAAAGAAGCTATGGACCAGCGCATATCTCTGCGCGCGTACGACCAAAAGCCTATTGAGCAAGAGAAACTTTCTCAGCTCCAGGAAGCCATTGACGTCGCAAATGCCCAGATGGCAGAGAAAGCGCCTGATTACCCCGCAATCCTTACCATCGAGGGTCCTCACCTCGAGGACGGCACTTCCGTTCACATGAAGAACAGGTCTATTGTCGGTCCCATTTATCACTACGTAGCAGGTTATTGTGAAGATGCAATTGCCCGTGAACTCATCGACTACTATGGCGAGAAGATTGTTCTTCTCGCCACCCAGCTGGGCATTGGTTCATGCTGGATTGCCGAGACCATGGACTGGAAGACCCTGGCTCGCGACGAGTACAATGGCCTTAAGCTGGGCATTATTATCTCTATCGGATACGCTCCGGAGAAGATTCCGCTCAAGCAGGAGGGTATTCGTACCGCAATTCGTCTGCGTACCAAAAAGCCCGCGCAGATTATGACGGCAAACGGTACTCCAACTGAGCCGGAGCAGATGCCTGAGTGGTTTAACCGCGGTATTGATGCGGTTTTGGCATGTCCAACCGCCATCAACAAGCTGCCAGTTGTATTTGACCTGACAGATGGCGTGGTAAGCGCATCTATGCCTAACCAGCGCCACCTCATCCAAGACTATGACCTGGGTATTTCCAAGTTGCACTTTGAGCTTGCCGCCGACCTCAATGGTACGTGGGAGCTTGGACAGCCTGGTCGCTTTATCGTTTCCGAGTAGCCTTCCACGCGTAGCGCCTCCCAGCTCACAAACGTCTCACTCCCCCGCACCGTCTTCCTGAGCGACACTTTTCCGAGTAGCGCTTCCGGCTTAGCGCACCCAGCGCGCCTCTTAGCTCAGCGCAACCAGCTCGGCACCACACCTCTAACAAGAAAGGACCTCATATGGCCTGTTCCGCACAACACGTTGCAAACAAAGTTCTCTCGTCCTACCAGTGGAGACTTGCAACCAAGAAGTTCGACCCAACCAAAAACGTCTCTGACGAGGACCTTGAGGTAATCCTTGAGGCTGGTCGTCTGGCACCAAGTTCCTACGGTTTGGAGCCTTGGCGCTTCCTGGTTGTTAATCTGCGAGAGGATCAGGCCTCTGAGCAGTCACTTCGCCTTAAAGAGAAACTTTACGAGCCATGCTATGGTGCTCGTGCATCTCTCGATGGTGCTCATTACCTGGTTATTCTGCTTGCTCGCAAGAACGTCAACGCAGAGTCTGCTTACGTCAAGCACATGATGCACGACATCAAGCAGCTTCCTGCAGACTTTGAACCAACCTACGCTGCAGCCTTCAAGAACTTCCAGGAGAACATGTTTGACCTGGTAGGCAACGAACGCGCAACCTTTGATTGGGCTTGCAAGCAGACCTACATTGCGCTTTCAAACATGCTCACTATGGCCGCTATGATTGGCGTTGATAGCTGCCCAATCGAAGGCTTCAACCGCAAGGCTGTCGATAAGATTTTGGAAGAAGAGGGTCTTCTCGACGGTGGACAGTACAACGACTTTGGCGTTTCCTGCATGCTTAGCCTGGGCTATCGTGATATGGATCCTGTCCAGAAACGTCGCCAGCCAGCTGAGGATGTTATCGTCAGGCTGTAAAGAGCTATAAGAGTCATTAACTTTTAAGCTGCCTCTTATTTCCCGACACCGAGGAAATGGGAGGCAGTTTGTTTAGCAGGCAATTCTTTGTTGAGTGGAAAAGTCTTTGCTATTTAGAAAGCTCATTGCTCGTGCGAAACACGGTTGCACATAGCTTGGTCGCATGCCATTTTGGCGCCAACTGGCCTTTTTGGTGTGAAATGACTTTCTCTGATCCAAAAATGGCCCATTTCAGTGCGAAGTGGTAAAAAATGCGTTTAGTTGGAGTATGCAGGATTAATAAATTTCTATGCAAACGATTTACCGGCGCTTTTAGTTAGACAAATTTTACGTATGCATTAACATTATTTCTGAACTGCAGAAACGCAAATGCCAAAATGGCAAAAACAAAAATTTATTTCCAACTAAACGGGTTTTTTACCCAAAACAGCACCCTCTAAATGACATATCAATTTCTTGATTAGTTTTTGTGCATATTAGGCAGTCTTTATGCACACCGAGGTGACTCTGGTATCTGTGCGCCTCGTACACCCCGTGCGACCAACGCGCTCTGGCGCGCCATACTTGCCACCGCGTAACCACGGCGCATATGGCGCGCTCGCACGAGCAGCTCAACCAGCAGAAACGTTTAATTACCTGCGGATAAACCTAAAGCCGCGGCCAGAGTGGATGTACGGCAAGAATGCTCGGTCTTCTTCGCAGATGTTTCCTGCGACGTTATCGCGAGCATCAAGCTCCAACAGGCCTCGAGCAATCGAAAGTTCCCCTGCATAGCGACCATATGCTTTACTGCTCACCAAAATAGCGCCAGTAGCAACAGTTTCCCAGGTAGAAGGCTTCGCGTCATACACCGGAGCATCTTTCCAGAGTCTGGACTCCTGTGAACGGATAATGTACGAGCTGGAATCAGGTCGATCGGTCTGCAAGCGATCATACAGATACTCAAAATCAGGTTTTAACTCGGCTTTTAGCTCGATACAATTCTGCTCAAGCTGACCAATGCGCTTCCACGTAGCCTCGGTAACATCTGGGTCACCAATGAGTACCACGTCAGAGTCTGCATCATAAAGCGCAAGCATTGCCTGAATCAGTGCATCACCAGAAAGCCCGCGGTGCTCCTCGACAGTAGGAAGTCCCTCGTAGAGAGGACCACGGAAAACCTCGCCAGGAACAAACGAGAAAATCTGGAATCCAAGCGCCGAAAGGCGTGCATTAATCTGTGATACGCGCTCAAGCGAAAGGCCCGTATAGCTCTTGGGATAGTAATTGTGGCAGGCAGCAAAGCGAGTAAAGTCGGCACCAGCTGCTCGCCACGCGGAAATGTCGTCCTTAGTGATAGTTGAAGCATTAAACACCACGTGGAACTTGCGAGAAAGCTCAACGGTCTCTGCTGCATCAAATCCGAAGTCAAGGCGCACATACGTAATGCCAAGTTCTGCAAGCTCGTCAAACTTCTGAACGCCAAGTTTGGAAAGAGTCGCAGGAGAAACGTCGGCAATAAGATTGATCTCTGCTCTTTTGCACAGCTCTAAAAGTCGGCGAGCCTCAGTGCGATAATCAATCCCCTCTTCCTCGGGAATCTGTAGAGAAGTGAATGCATAGTGGCATCCGGCCGCCTGTGCGTTTGCCACAACCTCAGCATTAGCCTCGTATCCGCTGGCAAAATACAGTGAAATTCCGGTGCGCATAAATCCTCCAAGCAATTGCAAAACGCTTCTAAAAGACGGGTTTCTCGCCAGTCAAGGCGCCGGGCAGGTGCCGGGCGAGAAGAAAAATCCCTCTTCCTAGGATACCTAAGAAGAGGGATAAACGTTTCTAGAACGTGTGGTTTTTACTCGCCGAAGACGTCGTTAATACGATCCTCGTCAACGCCGAAGAACCAAGTAAGTGCAAAGCCTGCAGCGTAAGCAAGAAGCATTGCAAGCAGGTAGAAGACCTGGTTACCAGGCTGGACGATCAGCAGACCAAAGAGGCCGGAGACGCCCTGGGAAACGGTACCAAGGTGGAAGAGGTAAGCAATTACGGAGCCAATACCGGAGCCAAGGCATGCGGTGATGAATGGCTTACCAAGAGGCAGGGTAACTGCGTACATAAGAGGCTCGCCGATGCCGAGCATACCAACTGGGATGGACTCGGTGAGGTACTTCTTGACGCGCTTGTTCTTGGTCTTGAAGAGGATTGCAAGACCAGCACCAACCTGGCCGCCGCCTGCCATCATCAGCAGAGGAAGCAGGTAGTTGATGCCCTGAGTTGGGCCCTCTGGGTTGTTAAGCATAACGTGGATTGGGGTAAGTGCCTGGTGAAGACCAACGGAAACCAGTGGCAGGAAGGTAGAACCAAGCAGATAAGCACCAAAGACGCCAAGCTTGTCATAGAAGAACTGAAGGACAAAGAAGATTGCCTGAGTGAGCCATGCGCCTGCAGGCTGAAGAATCAGGACAGAACCAATAACACCGATAATAACGGTGCAAAGTGGAGTCAGGAAGGTGTCAAGAACGCTTGGCATAACCTTGTGCAGGTTCTTCTCCAGGAATGCGAAGAAGATTGCGCAGATGATTGCACCAATCATGCCGCCTGCTGCTGCGTTGAACAGGTCAGAGGAAGCGACGATAAATGCGCCCTCCTTGAAAGCAACAGTTGGGAGGCTGAATGGAAGGTGAACCAAACGAGTTGCAACGCCATCAACAGTCTTGGAAGCGAGAAGAGGCATACCAGCGTTAGCAATGGAGAGTGCACCAGCCATAGCACCAAGAACGCGAGAACCACCAAACTCCTTGGCAGCGTTCTCGCCAGCGAGAATTGGCAGGTAAGCAAAAAGCGCCCAACCCATGGTCCAGATAGCTGCGAACCACCACTCGTTAGCAAAAGCCTTACCAGTAGAGAAGTTGATAACGTTGATGATGCCGTTGATCAGACCTGCAGAAATGATGCCAGGAAGCAGTGGAACAAAGATGTTAGCAATCTTCTTGAGGAAGCGCTGAACAGGCTTGTTCTCGTACTTAGCCTTCTGAGCTGCCTTGTTGTCCTTAGCTGCGGAAACAACGTCGTCCTCAGATGCGTCACCAGCAGCAACGCCGGTAAGCTTGGAGAACTCAACAATAACCTTGTTGACAACGCCAGGACCAAGAACAACCTCAAGGTACTCTGCATCCTCGACCAAACCCATGACACCGTCGATAGCCTTAATGGCCTCGGAGTCAACCTTTGAAGGATCTGCGGTCTTAATGCGGAGCCTGGTCATGCAGACCATGTTGCTCTGAACATTTTCTTTGCCACCGACGGCAGCAAGAATCTGTTCTGAAAGCTTGGTGTAATCCATACTTTCCTTCTTTCTCTCGTTGCGATGTTGCAACAAATACCTATCAAGAATACATAAAAAATGAACTTAGAGATACAACAATCCATACCTGTGGTTCAATGTTTCATGTTTTGACCTAATTTGAACACCCTGTTGCTGCAGGTAAACTGAGTGTTTTTCAAAACTTACCGACCACTTGCGCGTCATACTAATACCACTGACCGATGCAGCTGAAACAAAATGCTCACGCGTGTGTCATTTGTTACAACTGTAATTACTACAGTGCACCTCTGACATGACCATGAGCTGCCTCGAGCTTAGCTTTAGCCTCGTCAACAGGCATCTGAGTAAGCAGCATAACAATAGCAAGCTTTGCATTACCCTCAGCCTGCTCAAGCGCCTGAGCTGCCTCTTCGCGAGTGCAACCAGTTGCTGCCATGGTAATGTTCTGTGCACGAACTACCAGCTTCTTATTGGTCTGCTGCACGTCAACCATAAGATTCTGATATGCCTTACCCACGCCAACCATAGAGCCAGTTGAAATCATGTTCAGAATCATTTTCTGAGCGGTACCAGACTTAAGGCGTGTGGAACCTGTAAGAACCTCAGGGCCACAGGAAGGCTCAATAGCAAGTTCTGCCTCTTTGCCCACTTCAGAGCCCTTATTGCAGGCAATAGCAACAGTCTTGCAGCCCAAAGAACGAGCATAGCGCAGGCCGCCAATAACGTAAGGTGTGCGACCACTAGCTGCAATTCCAATAGCAATGTCGTTCTTGTTCAGGCCGATCTTCTTGAACTCTTCTTCGCACAGATCAAGAGAATCTTCCGCGCCTTCAACTGCACGTACAAAGGCCTTCTCGCCACCGGCGATAAGACCAACAACCACGTCAGGAGAAACGCCAAAAGTAGGCGGACACTCAACCGCATCTAAAACACCCAGACGGCCTGAGGTTCCAGCGCCAAAGTAGACGATTCTGCCGCCAGCTTCTAGCGAGGAAACTGCCCACTCGATTGCCTGTGCTACCTGCGGAAGAACCTCTTTGACGCCAGCTACCACGTTGAGGTCTTCCTGGTTCATAACGCTGACCAGCTCAAGCGGGGTCATCTGATCCAGGTCCATGGTGTTGGGGTTTCTTGTCTCGGTGACAAGCTTTGTTAAATCAATCACGTTTTCACCTTCTGTGTTGTGATTTTTACGCACTATTACGCAATAACGTCGTTGGCTATACCAGGCAAATCTTGGTCAGAAGAAAGCGTATTGACATGCTCGGCTGAATCCAACTTGCCAATATAGTTTGTCGAGAAACGCTTAACGCTCTTCTCGTAATTTCTATTTACATAGGCTGCAAAGAGCGCATCTACTACGTTGAGCTGGGCAATTCTTGAAGACATGGCGCCGCTTCTCATGATATGCTCGGTCTCTGCCACACCCAAAACAAAGTCGGAGCGGTGAATGAGCTCTGAATCAATGCCGCCTCGGGTGATGGAAACCACCTTGGCACCATTTGCTTTTGCAATCCAAGCGCACTCAATGGCTTCTCGTGTAAGGCCTGAGTAGCTGACCACAATAGCAAGATCTTCTCGCCCCATGTTTTTGGCGTAAAGCATCTGAGAGTGATAATCGTCGCTCAGATTGCAGTTGATGTTGAGGCGCATAAGCTTGAGCTGCAGATCTCTTGCAACCAGAAGCGAAGCTCCCATGCCAAAGAGGCAGATGGAATGGGCTTGCATCATAAGTGAAACAACTGAGTCAACAACCTGAGCGTCAAGCAATTGCCTGGTAAGCTCCAGCGAAGAGATGTTTTTTGCGGTAACTTTTTCGATGATTACATCAGTGGTGTCACCTGCGATAACGCCGCCGACAGCAATATCGTTGCTTTTGTTGCTTACGGCCAGCTCGTAAATGAGCGCCTGCTGGAACTCTTTATAGCCGCCGCAGCCAAGTTTTTTGCAAAGCCTGACAACCGTTGATGCAGATGTATACGTTTGAGCTGCTAGTTTATGGATTGATTGACCAACTGCCGCCTCTGGATCAGACAGAATATAGTCGACAATATCGCGTTCAGCTGAACTAGCATTCTTGCGATACTCTTCCAGACGTAGACGAACACCTCTCACGCAATCACCTCCGGCCGTCCAGTTGACTAAAACGTTTGACTATATTGTTTCACGATGCCATAAAAATTTCATCTGTAAAGTAGGCAGTGCCGTAAACGGTAGTATTGCATACACAAGTGTAAGCGCGCTCCATGTGCGTTGCATGCGCGACTGCTCATGTTTTCCCAGCATAATGCGGGGACAATTGTCGCAAAAACTGAGCCTTAATTTAGGTACGTTACTATCACTTCATAAAAACTTTTACTACCTAGTAGACATTTGACCACGTGAAACCTGATTAAAATATTTCATTTTTGCCTAAAAAATTCAAATTTAGATACCATTGACAGCTTTTTTGATACCACTCGCAGTACGTTAACGTACCCATTATTTCAACTTGAGCAAACTAGCTGCAATTTTGATGGAACGCACGTCATCATAAGCGCAAATTATCTCAGCCAATTGAGATAGCAGGTGTTTCACCTAAGGCAAAACCGAAGGAGACAATATGCGCACCAACGAAGATTTGCACCAGAATCAAAACGCTCACTCTGAGCATTCACCCAACGCAGGCTCCCCTGCTGGACAAACCAGAAGACAATTTCTGAGCAGAAGTGCTCTTGGTCTAGCCGCTCTCGCAGGTCTTGGCCTTACCGCCTGCCAGACAAAGGGTGGCGCAACTGCTGCTAAGGGAACCGCAAAGAAAGTTGACTCCGTAGACGGAACCTTCCAGTACGAGAAGGTTTTCCCTGTTCTCAACGACAACGAGGCCTTTGACGACTCTCTTGTTACCAACCAGCTCAACAGCTTTGTTTGCTTTGCTGGTCAGGGCACCGTCTATGTAAAGAGTTCCGAGCCTCAGAGCTTTGAGCTCTTTGTAAACGGTCACCAGGTTCCAACCGATAAGCTTGACGGCTCTTCCTGGAACCAGATTGACATCTCTGACGTAACCGTCAACGGCGATAACCGCTTGCAGGTCAGCACCGTCAAAGAGACTCAGGCAACCTTTGAGGTCAAGATTGGCTACCCAACCCTTATTGACGGCACCAAGGACTACGCCGACAACGACAACTTTAAGCTGATTGACCAGATTATCAACGCAGAGATTGCCAACGGCTTTACCTCTGCCCAGCTGGTTGTTACCAGATACGGCAAGATTATCAAGAAGACCAACTACGGTAACGTCAATTCTTACAACAAGGACGGCTCTCGCATCAAAGATGGCAAGGCTGTTGACGACAATACCCTCTATGACCTGGCCTCTAACACAAAGATGTATGCCACTAACCTGGCAATTGAGAAGCTGGTTACCGACGGTCAACTGGACGTCTCCAAGAAGGTTCAGGAGTACATTCCAGACTTCAAGGACCAGGAGGGTGATAAGATCCTGGGCAAGAACGACCTCACCGTTCGTGAAATCCTAGAGCACCAGGCTGGATTCCCACCAGATCCTCAGTATCACAACCGCAACTACAACCCAGAGAAACCCGACGATCCTCAGCCAAACGCAAACCAGAAGCTGTACTCCCAGAATCGCGATGAGATTCTGCAGAAGATTATCGAGACCCCTCTGCAGTACGTCCCAGGCACCAAGACTGCCTATTCCGACGTAGACTACATGCTGCTTGGTTTTATCATCGAGAAGATCACCAACAAGCGCCTTGACCAGTACGTTAAAGAAGCTCTTTATGAGCCACTGGGACTCAAGAACGTCACGTTTAACCCACTGGACAACGGCTTTAAGGCTGACGGAATCGCAGCTACCGAGCTTAACGGCAATACTCGTGACGGCCTGATTACCTTTGACAACATGCGTACCGACACCATTCAGGGTACGGTCCATGACGAGAAGGCCTACTACGCCATGGGTGGCATCTCTGGTCACGCTGGTCTGTTTGCAAACGCTTCTGACCTGGCCGTTCTTGTCCAGACCGTAATGAACCGTGGTGGCTACGGCAACACCATGCTCTTCAGCGAGGACGTTCACGACCAGTTCATCAAGCCAAAGGACACCAACGTCACCTACGGTTTGGGCTGGAGGCGTAAGGGTCACATTGGCTACCAGTGGGCCTTCTCGCCAATTGCAAACGCTGAAACCGTTGGCCACACCGGCTGGACCGGCACGCTTACCGTCATCGACGTCTACAACAACACCAGCTTGGTGCTGCTCACCAATACCAAGAACTCGCCTGTCATTGACAACAAGGTCAACCCTAACGACTTTGTAGGCAACCACTTCCTGACCGGCGGCTACGGTGTTGTTTCTACGCTGGCATTTGACGGCCTCGACGACGCAAACGCCGAGGGCAACAACGCCAAGCTCATGGACATGGTTATTGCCAAGTACAAGCTCATTCAGGCCGAAGCAGATTATCAGACTGACCCCGATAAGGCTTCCCTAAAGGCACTGCTTGAGGTCTGCGACCAGAGGAAAGATTCCAAGGTTATCAAGGACTTCCAGGCAAGCGACCTGTACAAGACCATCTCGGAGTTTGTTGGTAAGTAAAGCTCGTGTAAACAACCCGTGTGGCGGGAATAAGCACAGTACACGAACAAGGTACGATACACATCTTGTCTAGCAACGGCCCTCTCCTCCGTCTAGACACACCAAAGCCCGGATGCTATTGCGCGGCATCCGGGCTCTTTTTGTGCGTGCGCGCACGCTGGGCTTTCGAGTGCGCGGGTCGGGCGCGCCGCGAGCCTGAAAAGTGCAAAGAATCTGTATTTGAGCCACCGATTCTTTGTCAAAATCAGGCAAATCCACAGTTTCTTTAACGTTTTCAGGCAGAATTTACAGATT
>CAUUEB010000017.1:0-27192 GCA_963544135.1 uncultured Atopobium sp.
GCGGTAAAGCCGTCACCCTTCATCTCAACGGTATCAACGCCCACGTGAATCAAGACCTCTTCTCCAGAATCGGCCGTGATTCCAAATGCGTGAACAGTTGGAGTAGTTGCGGTAATAGTGCCCGAGACTGGCGCGTACACAACGCCCTCAGAAGGCCAGATACCCAGGCCCTGACCAAGCATGCCACCTGCAAAAACAGGATCAGGAACGTTCTCTAGCGCAACAACCTTTCCGCTGGCTGGTGCATAAATTGTTTTAGCAGTGTAATCAGAAACAACAAGAGCCTCTGGCGCAGCTGTCTTGGAAGATTTCTTGAAAAGATCAAAGAGTCCCATGGTAGTCCTTTCGTGTTTAAGCCTCTTTATCATAGCAGCATTCAAAGTGGCTACCGTTGCTTTTCATGAACACAGCGTGCCAAAATCACACCCTTCTCGCCACTCAACGTGTGGTGAGAAACCCGCGCACTCGCGACGTCTCATTTACTTGGAGATTGTTTGACTTCGGAGCTTCTAGCCTTATGAACGTGATACAATCGCCCATGCAAAGTGGACCAGACAACCGCGGAGTGCCCGTCCAGCTAAATGGAAGGGTGCTATGAGGAAAGTCCGGGCTCCACAGGGCAGGATGCTGGCTAACGGCCAGGCGGGGTAACCCGACGGAAAGTGCCGCAGAAAAGAAGACTCTCACCTGCGCATTCGCGTAAAGAGAAAAGCTGAAACGGTAGTGTAAGAGACTACCAGCATGCTGGCAACAGCATGGCTTGGTAAACCCCATCCGGAGCAAACGCAAATAGGAGCGCTATGGTGTGGCCCGCACTGCGCTCGGGTTGCGCGCTAGAGACCAGTAGCAATGCTGGTAGTAGATAAATGGTTGTCCGCGACAGAACCCGGCTTATACGTCCACTTTGCCTACTGAATACAAATCCCCCGTACGATTTCTGTGCGGGGGATTATGATTCTGCAGCGTGTTAGCGTCGGCTTTGAGGCTTGGCGCACAAAATAGTGCAGCTTTGGTAGGTTCTGCCGAAGAATCGACATGTTCTTAATTAAGATAGCCAGGCAGCTAGGCGGTCGCACTACCTGATATGCATATCTATGCATAAACTTAACCTAATATGCTAGAAAATGAATAGCGTCATATAAGAAATTTAACTATCGATAAATTCTGTATCTACGGAACACACCTAAGTCGGATAATCTGCTCAGATGAGGGCATTTTACACATCTAATAAAGATAATCTGCATGATTAAGGTATTTTCAGCGTCATGTATACGTCTTTTTGACAGATTATCCGACTTAGGTGTGTTTTGAACTGCTTTCTATTTCTCGTGTCCAAGAAATGGGAGGCAGTTCAATTTCTGTGCGGGGAATTTTCTTGTACGGGAAATCTTTAGCCAGATGTTCTTGCGAGCGGCTATACGCGTTGCAAAATCACATACCGATTAAGATTGTTATCTTTGCCATCAGCGCTGAACTGCGTACAAACGCGCACGTCAGAGCCAAGGTTTACAAGAAGCTCATCAAGCTCCTCTTGCGAGAAGTGATGACAATAGCGCCAGGTATTGGCCTTATCTTGCCAGCCAATCAGATAGTCATGCTCCTCAAGTTCTGATGCATTTATGCCGAGGTCTTGCAGTCCCTGAGCAGTAGTCTCTTGGGTCTTTGCAGCAAGTTTCTGGCTGTTCATAAACTGCCAGAAAGAAACGCACACAAATCCGCCAGGTTTTGTTTTCTCTAACAGAGTGCGCAGAAGCTGGATTCTCTTTTGGGCTCCAGGTACATGATGCAAAAAGCCAAACGCAACCACTAAATCACAGGCCGGAACAGTCAGACGCGAAGAAAGCGTGTTATCAAGCAGACTCTTTATCACATCTAATTCAATAAATGCCAGCTCAGAGACATGTGTGTCTGCCTCACCACTCTCTACCAGTGGCTTGCAATTATCTACAGCAAAATACTTTGCAGGGACAATCCCCGCCTCATCGCGTAAAAAGCGAGCAAAGCGCAGGTTGCCGCAACCCACATCAAGTACAGAGGGTTTCTCGCCAGATAAAAGCTGAGGCATGGCATCTAGGCACTGCTGCCACCCCTGCCAAGGCATCTGTCGTGTAGCCGAGAAACTCTGAGCCTGCTGAGAGTAAAACTCAGAGGTAATACAAGTTAGCCGCTCAGCGGTAGATGTGCTGATAGATTGCGTATATGTTTTGTTTGAAGAAGTTTCCATACAGAGATTTTACGTCATCGCCTTGCTCCCAAAGGTCAGAAGCTCACCTTATTGCCTATACTGTTTGTATGGATGAACTCATTTTGGACATATTGAAGCAGCTCAGAGATAGCTCACAAGGTGCTCTTGATACGCATCAGCTTGAGATGCTCATTAACTCGCACAACAGCGGAATTGACTCTAGCGCCCTCAGTACAGAGCGCGAGAAACTCATTCCTAAACGAGCAATTCTCCCCTATTTTTTGCAGGTCAAGCAGAACAATGATGAGCTATGGCAATCGTGGAATGTGACCCCTGAGCTGGAAGAAAGGTTTATCCGCTCTGTGCGCATGAAGCCTCGTCGCACCGCTTCTGGCGTGGCTACCATTACCGTGATTACCAGGCCGCATACCTGCTCAAGTAATTGCATTTATTGTCCGTGTGATCTGCGTATGCCTAAGAGCTATCTTGCTAACGAGCCTGCCTGTCAGCGCGCTGAACTCACGTTTTTTGATCCATACGTACAGGTTGCTGCTCGTCTTCAAGCGCTCCATCAGATGGGCCACTCAACCGACAAAGTAGAGCTCATAGTGCTCGGTGGCACCTGGAGCGATTATCCAGAGAGCTACCAATACTGGTTTATCAAAGAGCTCTTCCGCGCACTCAACGAGTGGCCAAACTCTCCTAATCACATTAAGGAGCGCCTGAATTGGTACACCTCGTTTGGCTTGCAGAACTCTGAAGAAGCACTTTCTTCTTTTGTTGCTGAACAGCAGGCAGCGGTCTTTGATGATACTGCCACATATAACCAGGCTTTTCATAAGCTCTATGACACCAGCCAGCCTCACCAAAGCGCATGGTCTCAGATGCAAAGTACCTATGATGAGCTGGTAGAACAACAGCACGTTAATGAAACAGCTTCTGCCCGCGTGGTTGGCCTTGTAATAGAAACCAGACCTGACACTATTACGCCGGATAACCTACGCATGTTTAGGCAGCTTGGGTGCACCAAAATTCAAATTGGCATTCAGAGCACACGCCAAGAAATCATTGATGCAAACCAGCGTCAGATGAGCGTTGCCCAGATTAAACGAGCTTTCTCGCTCATCCGTTTGTATGGATTTAAAATCCATTCTCACCTGATGGTTAATCTGTTGGGCGCTACTCCTGAAGCCGACAAGCAGGATTTTAAAACGTTTGTCACTGATCCAGGATTTCTCCCTGATGAGATTAAGCTCTACCCCTGTGCGCTGGTGTCTGGAACACAACTGGTGCAGAAGTATCGCGAAGGTGCGTGGCAACCATATGCCAAAGATGAGCTGGTAGACGTACTTGTTCAAGACGTGCTTAACACGCCTCCATACGTGCGCATTTCTCGCATGATTAGAGACATTAGTGCCACTGATATTTTGGTGGGAAACAAACATACCAACCTTCGTCAGATGGTTGAGCAAGAGCTTGCTGCTGAAGATGTTGCTCGTCGCGTACAGGAGATTCGCTTTAGAGAGATTAACCAGCAGCAGGTAAACGCCGCAGAACTTACTCTCCAAGACTTTACGTACACCACCGCAGTCAGCGATGAGCACTTTCTGCAGTGGGTAACTGCAGACAACAAAATCGCAGGTTTCTGTAGGCTTTCGCTTCCCCACTGGGACAAGCTGACCTCTGGCGCATGTGATGTTACTGCCGATGAACTGCTGGTACAGCCAGGCCAAGCCATGATTAGAGAGCTCCACGTGTACGGACAGGCACTCTCGCTGGGCTCAGAAGGAATGTCTGCTCAGCACCAAGGCTTGGGCCAAAAGCTTCTTGCCAAAGCCTCCTCTATCGCAACTGAGGCGGGTTATACCAGTCTAAACGTCATCAGCTCAATTGGAACGCGCGCTTACTATCGTGCTCAGGGCTTTACCGATGCAGGTCTCTACCAGCAAAAAGCGCTGTAGAAAGGTAGCCTTACACTTCCAAACCAGCTTTATGTGCTCACTTTAAAAGTCAAAAAAATGCCGAGAAGACCGTTGATCTTCTCGGCATATTCATTAGCGTCTCCCTCTCCTTGACGCGAATGGATCTTAAGGAATCAGCGACAGAATCTGAGAGAGGTTCTTCTTGCCAAAGTCGACCTTCTGACCGTCGTTGATAACCAAGCAAGGGACACTCATGACGTCGTAAGTGTCTTTGAGCTCCTTGAAGTGGTTGATGTCGTAGACATCGCAGGTGACCTGAGGATTGTCTGCAGCAATTCGCTGAGCAGCCACAACAACATCTGGGCACATGGTGCAAGAGAGTCCCACCAAAACCTGCAGATGCGTCTTTGACTCGATGGCGGCAATGGATGCCTTATCCTCGTCACTGATAGGCTGACCAGGTCCGGCAGCGTTGTAGAGTCCCAGTACAAACGAGGTGAACTCATGGCCGCCAGGAACACCGTGGAACGCAAGGCCTGTTGGTGTGCCATCTTCTGCGCAAACACGAACAACGGGAAGGTTCTTCTCGCCCGTGTCTGAAACCGTCTGAACGCTCAGCTTATCGGTCATAGAAGAAAGTTCTTCCATGTACGCAACAAGCTCCTCAGAAACAGGTCTCTGATCAAGCTCAAGCTGAAGCACAAGCGGACGTGCCATGCGCTCAAAGACAGCGTTAAGCTGCGCCTTCATGTCGTCAGTGAAGAGCTCTCCGGAGTCAGTGGTAGTCTTGGCTGCTGGAGCCTCAGGAGCTTCCTTTTTAGACGAGATGCGCGTGACGTTCATCTGCGGAACCAGGCCGGTCTTTTCTTGAGCGCGCTTGATGTAGCGCTCCATCTCGGTAGCAGTGGTTGCTGCTTGACCGATAGCCGTTGCAACCTGACGTAGTGGCTTCTGACACACATCGCCTGCACCAAAGAGGCCCTCACAGGTTGTTTCTTGGTGCTCGTTGGTAATCAGATAACCGTAATCATCAGTCTGTGCCAGCTCTTTTACCAGGTCAGTCTCTGGTGCATAGCCCGCAAAGACAAAGACGCCAATGGAATCGCCATCTTCTGGAGCAAAGGTGGTCTTCTCGCCCGTCTTGAGATTCTTGTAGGTAATAGATCTAAGTGCGGAATCTCCGGCAACGGATTCAACCTGCGTGTTGTAGAGAACCGTAATGTTTGGATTAGTGCGAGCAGCCTCAGACGATGCAGGAGCGCAGGTAAACGCCTCCTCGCGTACAAGAACGGTGACGTGCTTTGCGTACTTAGTCAAAAACACGCTTTCTTCCGCGGCCGCAAAGCCTCCACCAATGACAAAGACTTCCTTGCCGGTGAAGAACTCGCCGTCGCAGGTAGCGCAGTACGCAACGCCGTGGCCCTGGTAGTCCTCTTCTCCCACAAAACCAATATGGCGTGGATGAGCGCCAGTGGCGAGAAGAACGGAGAGGCAGGGACGCTCACCCTTGGTGGTGTGAACTACCTTAACGTCTCCAGACATGTCCAGGTCAGTGACTTCTGCTAGCAAAAACTCTGCGCCAAAGGCCTCAGCCTGCTTACGCATGGTTTCTGAAAGCTCGGAGCCACTCGTTGAAAAAATTCCCGGGTAATTAACGACCTCATTAGTGATAGTGATCTGTCCGCCAAAATGGTCCTTCTCGACAACCAGAACACGGTAGCGAGCACGGGCCAGATAGAGGGCGGCGGTGAGCCCAGCTGGCCCACCGCCGATAATCACCGCGTCGTAGAGGTCTTTGACGTCGGTCATTGTAAGCTCCCTAGATCTTAGAGCTGACCAACAAGGTCAAGGCTTGGCTTCAGGGTCTCAGCGCCTGGCTGCCACTTAGCTGGGCAGACCTGGTCACCGTGCTCTGCAACAAACTGTGCAGCCTGGAGAAGACGGAGAAGCTCCTCAGCGTTACGACCAATACCACCAGCGGTAACAAGCTCAACCTGGATGACACCCTCTGGGTCAACAATGAAGGCACCGCGCTCAGCAAGGCCAGCGTCCTCAATAAGAACCTCAAAGTTCCTTGCAAGAACGTGAGCTGGGTCTGCGAGCATTGGGTAGGTTACCTTAGAGATACGCTCGGACTCCTCGTGCCATGCCTTGTGGACAAACTCGGTGTCGCAGGAAACAGAGTAAACCTCTGCACCAGCAGCCTGGAACTTGTCGTAGTTGTTTGCAAGATCCTCAAGCTCAGTTGGGCAGACGAAGGTGAAGTCAGCTGGATAGAAGAAGAACAGGCTCCACTTGCCCAGTGTGGACTCCTTGCTTACCTCAGTGATGTCACCATTGTGGAATGCGTTTACCTTAAAATCACCAATTTCCTTACCAATAAGAGACATAGTCAGTTCCTTTCTGTAAGTAAAACAACTTATAAAACGTGCTACTTAGGAGTTTACTCTCTTTAACTCTTTTGTCAATAACAATAATGATTACTATTTATATCCACAAAAAGAAACAGGCCAGATTACTCTGACCTGTGAACAGTTGGTGGGCGTTATAAGATTTGAACTTATGACCTCTTCCGTGTCAGGGAAGCGCTCGTCCCCCTGAGCTAAACGCCCGAATATGTTTGCTGCTGGGGATGCAGCAAGGGATATATTACGAGAAACCCGCCCCTCTTGCAACCGTCAAACTCAACTTTTTTAGAAATTTGCAAAAGATCGGTTCGTCGTAACATTGATGGCTATTTAAATACCGCGGGCTATCAAATGAATGACCGCCTTTTAAACCTGTTTGTCTTCTGCACCTCAATTATTAAAAAAATAGGTAACTGGATTGTAAAAGCATACGGTCAGAAGTATTATGGCAAGTCGTTCAATTGAGGGAGAAACTTATGAACTTTCTGGAATATAACAAAGACGAGAAGCTTCGCTTTAATTATAAGAAATCATGCGGTCTCTGGTTAATTGTTGTAGCTCTCATCATTTTTGCAGCTACCGTAATAGGTGGAAAGCAGATTATCAATATGTCCGTATTTAGCTTTGGATATGTTGCAGCCTTCTTATCTATAAACACAAATAAGAAAGTTCTCAATAAGTTTTCCGATGGTCCTTCAAGTAAGTTCCAGAACAAAATGTCTCTATACGCGGTAATTTTCTTATTCATTTTGATGTTTTTATTAGGTGGACCATTTTTTGCAACTGGAAACTGGAGACTTATTTGGTTGGGCGCGTTAATGGCCACGGCGCTGCACTTTTTCCTCTATTACTTTGTACACGGAAAATCGATGATCTATTTGGCTATACTCTGCGCCGTTAATGTTGGTATAGGTTATATTTTTCCAGACATCCCACTAACAATAACTGCCTATATTGATGCAGCAATTAAACTTGGCTTTGGAATATACCTGTTCTTTTTCTCAAAGCCAACACAACAAAAATAACCTTCGCCTAGAGACCGTGCGCGTCAAACGTGTCCTTAACCAAAGCCACAAGCATTGGTATAAACACAGCCACGCCTGCTAAGAGCATTGGATTATCACGCACTTCCGGAATACCCTGTAAGAAATTCTGCAGATCATAGACAAGACCAATGGCAATAGCAATAAGAATTGGCGCCAGAATAATCAGAATAGGATTTGGTGGTTTACGCATAAGGATGCTTTCTTTTACAAGTACTGCACGCGCAGCGGTCCAATAGAGCAAAGATACGTATCAAGCCACATTCTGGCTTTTCTTCCTTACTTCTTCCCTACTTCTTACGCTTAACCTTAATTTGAATGCCAGACGTATCTGGACGAGGCGATGTAGAAGCAACAGCGCCTTTCTCGCCATTTACAAAAGCCGAGAAACGCTGACGGAAACGATTCCACTTGTGGTAGATAGGCTCGTGATCATGAGATCTAAGGCCCAAAAGCATGCTTGCGGCCATAGTTGGAAGCAGATACTCAATAGCACGCCAAAGCACAAAGCCTGCGGCAATTTCCTCGCCAAACATATGGCCAAACAGGAAGGCAAAGCCACCCTCTGCACCACCAGTACCACCAGGAAGTGGAATGGCCGAGGTCAAGAGCTCAAGCATTGATCCAGATGCAAGGCAGGTCAGAAGGTCTGCAGGCTGGCCAAGTGCTCGCAAAACAAAGTATGGCAGTGCATAGAGGCAGCCAAGCTGGACTAAGGTAACCAGCAAAACAACGCACATCTCTGGAATGTTCTTTGCCGCAGTTTTAAAGCCGTTTGAGAACTCATCTACCTGCGTGTTAATGATGCCATGCCAGTGGTCGTACTGCTTTACGATACGAAGACGTGAAAGCAGCCTTAAGCCCCAGTTGCCCACGGTCTTAACCATTTTAGGAAGCAGGCAAATGGCCAAAATAACTGCAACCATCACTATCTTTGCGCCAAACAAAATAACGCCAATAACGGTTACATCGCCAAATTGCTCGTAGAAATAATTGGCCCTAAAGATAAGCATCAGAGCTGCAAAGATGCCCTCTCCTGCCTCATACATGACAAAGCGTGTGAACTGTAAAGCTCCTGCCTGACCAACGGAAATACCCGCACGAGTCAAACGATAAATCTGAGCAGGAGCAGCTCCTGCACCGTTTGGCGTAAGGTTCATGAAAAAGATACCCGACGCCTCAACGCTCATCAGGTCACGGACACCAACAGGACTCTCGGGGTCTGTAATGACTGAAATTACATAGGCGAGAATACCCAGGAAATAGTAGACAAAATAGCAAAGAGCGCCAGCAATGAGCCAACCTGTATCTACGTCTGCTAGAGCAACAACAAACTCATCAAACTGACCAGAGAAAACGATATAGAGTGCGTACAGTATTACAACCGCAAAGAGGAAGAGAATGCTCTTTCTAACTTGACCAAAACTCTCTTTTGCCTCTTCTACCTGCTCAGATGAAGAAGTTGGAGCAACACTAATCTTAGGCTTTTTGGTTGAAACACCCTTAACGGTTGTAGATCCAATCTTCACCGTTACCTTCGGTGTAGATGAGGGGTGCTCGGTTTCAGACGCGCCATCTGGGCGATCCATGGGCACCTCCTTGGACTCTGGATCACAATACGTGTACAGAAAGAACACTCTTTGCAGATAAACGATGCAACCTCAAAGGGTTTCTCGCCACCTAGCTGCTTTTCATTTTACATGAACCGCTCAAGTATACCCTTGTCGGCCTCAATAATGCCACCGCCACAAACTTCCTGGCCATCGTACAAAACCGCCGATTGACCTGCTGCAACAGTTTTTACCGGCTGATCAAATTCAATAAATCCACATTGATTGTCTGTGAGCGTAAACGTTACGGGAACCAGCGCGCCTGTGTGACGAGTTCTGACCACATACCTACCGTTAGCTGCAGGTTCTCCAGAAATCCAGTGCATGTCCGAGAGCTCCATGCGACGAGTCCAGAGCGCAGGACAGTTGAGGTCAGAGGTTACATACACCACATTCTTAAGCGTATCGGTTGCTACTACATAGCGAGCAGGACCTCCACCGATGTTCAGGCCTTTTCTTTGGCCAACGGTAAAGAGGAATGCTCCATCATGGGTGCCTAGAACCTTGCCTGTCTCCCACTCAATGACGTCGCCCTGCTTTTTCTGAAAAGTGTCCAGCAAAAACGTGCGCAAGCCAACAGGGCCAATAAAACAAATGCCGTCGGAGTCTGGCTTAGTTTCTATGCCCAGACCTCGCTCTGCACACAGAGCCCTAACCTCTGCCTTGGTGGCAATGTGTCCAATAGGAAAGAGAGTTCGTTCAAACAAATGACCTGGTACACGCCATAGGAAATACGTTTGATCCTTGTGAGCATCTGCGGCACGCAAAAGTTTTTTGGTGCCTGGGACGTTCTGTGCATAGTGACCCGTTGCAACAAAATCAGCGCCCTCAGCAAAAGCACGTTCTGCAAAGGTGCCAAACTTGACCGTCTGGTTGCACATAACGTCTGGATTAGGCGTACGGCCGTGCTCATAGGCATCAAGCAGGTAATCCACAACGGTAGCCTTATACTCGGCCTCACAGTCCCACACGTCTAAATCAATGTCCAGCGTTACGCAGACGCGTTCAGCATCAGCCAGGTCATCTGCCCAAGGGCACTTAAAGCCTGGCAAGTCCTTTGACCAGTTGCGCATATAGATAGCCTTGACGTTGTAGCCCGCCTCAAGAAGCAAGGCCGCGGACAGCGCCGAATCAACGCCGCCACTCATGCCAAGGTAAACTAGTTCTCCCATGTCACTCCTACACGAGCGGACTCCTGCTTAACAGCCTCAGCGATTGCCCAAGCTGCGTACAAGATGTCGTCTTCTGTGGTAGTTCTTCCAAGTGTTAACCTGAGGCTTCCTGCGGCCACTTCTCGCGGGGCGCCAATTGCCTCAAGCACGTGAGATATTTGCATCTTTGATGCGGCGCAGGCAGAGCCCGTTCCCACCGACACGCCTAGACGCTCAAGCAAAATAACCAGACGGCGAGCTTCAAGCCCCGGGAAAGAAACATGCAGCAAATTAGGAAGCCTCAGCTTAGCGTTCTTTGGTCCCGAGACAATCATCTGCGGGAACTCTGCGCAAAGCAGCTCCTGTAGCTGATCTCTGAGGCGAGAAACCCGTTTTGCCTCGTCAGTGCGAGTCTCATCAGCAAGCGCTAAAGCACACGCAAAGCCAATGACGCCCGCAACGTTCTCCGTGCCCGAGCGGACACCGCCTTCTTGTCCGCCGCCGAGCACCAGCGGCCTTAAGCGCACATCATCGGAAGCCCACAAGAGACCTACCTGCTTTGGACCGGAAAGCTTTGCTGCAGAAAGCGTCAACATGTCCACGCCTAGCGATGACACGTTCACGCTCAGGTATGCCGCAGCTTGAGAGGCGTCTACGTGCAAATGCAGCGGACGAGTCTCCCCTGCCGCAAGCCTGCGCGAGCGCTCCTTGGCAAGCACCTGCGAAATCTCTCGGATGGGCTGGATGGTGCCAATCTCGCCGTTTGCAAGCTCAATGGAAACCAGCTCGGTCTCTGGCTTGAGCGCTTTTGAAACCCGCTCTGGGTCCACACGACCGTCTGCCTCTACGCGAAGTGTCTTGTGCGAGAAAATCCCTGCACACGCAAGGACACTCTCGTGCTCAATAGCATCAACAATGACGTGCGCGTCTTCCGAGACCGTTGCAAACGCCAAGTTGTTTGCCTCTGTAGCACCTGCCGTGAGCACCACGTTTCCCGGACGAGCACCAATGACGTGCGCCAAGACAGCGCGTGCGCGCTCTACCTCGTCACGAACATGGCGAGACAGAGCATACGGTGCTGAAGGGTTGTAGAACTTCTCCGTGAAGTACGGAATCATCGCATCAACTACACGTGGATCCATAGGTGTAGCTGCGGCAAAGTCCAGGTACACGTTGCCTGTTGGATGTTCTGGTTTTGCAGAAGGCATGTGCATTACAAATCCTTTGGGTTTCTCGCGGTCTTGCGGGCTTACGGACGTGCGGCGTTGCGTGCTTGCGGTGTAAAGGTCATGTTCTGGAAACGAGTAGATACAAAGCTGTCGTCGTAATGAGTATCTACCCACATCTCGAACGCATTTGACGGAGGAACGCCAGCGTCTCGCTGAGCCTTTCTGCCTAGGCATGCTACCGTCATTGAAATGTCGGCGACAAGATACACCGTAAGCAGGGTAACAAAAATTGCTTGCCTTTTTGATGTTGGCTCACCTATCTTGTAGAGCGCGCGAGGCATGATGACCCGACACCAAATCAGACCCAAAATGCCCCAAAATCCCAAGAATCGCCAGGCCACCCACTGTGTGATAGTGTCTGGAAGATGAGCATACGTCCACGATTCCGAGTGGAAAATCTCTTGCATTCCCCAGCCGGTAAGCTGCTCCAGCGTGCCACCAACAACAACCGAAACCAAGAAAATAACAAGGCTATTGGCATGGTGCTTGTGCAGCTGGTAACAAATAACAGTCAGAAACACGGCGCCGGTTCCATAAAGCGGGGAAAATGGTCCCCAGATGAGGCCAACCCTGCTCTCGGTCAGGCCAGCGGTAATGAGCATCCAAATCTCTTCAATAAGAAGACCGGCCATGCAGCCCACAATAAAGAGGATGACCACCTGGTACCAGCCAAGATGCATCGTGTCCAAGTATGCTGAGAGCTCCGCTTGCGTTGGTTTTGGCTTGGAGAACGGAGCGGTCTGGGGTGCGGCTGATACGGCATCGCCTGCAAGCCCATCGATCTTCTCGCCAGACGAAAGCCAGCCCCAAAAATATCGCACCACGCGAACAAAACCGCTTGCGACAAGATACGCAAGCGTCAAAAGAGCTAAAAGTGACGCGACAATAAAGAACATACAACCTCATTCAAAAAGTTCTTGTTCTATGATACGGCAAGCAGTCACACTTGGCAATCTACCTGCTCTTATTTACAAGCTTTGCAAGAAAAATCCACCTCTTGAGCGCCACGGGGTTCGTGACTTTTCTAAAAAAGTTTGACGATTTTGAAATTTACACTTGCGCTCAGCCGTGAACTTGCGTATATTATTCCTCGCGTTCGCGGGCTTAGCGCAGTTGGTAGCGCGCAACCTTGCCAAGGTTGAGGTCGCGGGTTCGAACCCCGTAGCCCGCTCCATGATTTTTCGGCCGGATTCGTTTCGGCCTTTTTCATATGGCGAGATGGCCAAGTGGTAAGGCAGAGGCCTGCAAAGCCTTTATCCCCGGTTCGAATCCGGGTCTCGCCTCCAGTGAATTGACAACCCCAGCTTCGGCTGGGGTTTCTTTTTGTCGCGCGCGACCGTGCTTGCTGGAATTCTGGATTGCGTGCCTGAAAAGTGCAAACGTTTTAGTCAGACGAGCCTGAAAAGTGCAAAGAATCTGTATTTGAGACACCGATTCTTTGACAAAATCAGGCAAATCCACAGTATCTTTAACGTTTTCAGGCAAAATTTACAGATTCTTTGCAGAAATCAGGCACGTTCTAACTAGGGTGTTGTCTCCAAATTTTGCGAGCCTGAAAGCCCCACCATGTCTGAGTAAATTTACTCAGACATGGCGAGAAAAACCGGCAAATAGCTCAGACATGGTACGTTTTTCAGGCAAATCGTTCAGACTTGACGAGAAAATCAGGCTTGCAGCAGGCTCACACTCAGCTCACGCCACCCGCCTGGCGAGAAACCCGTCCACTAGCAGCGCTTTCGCACAAGAAACCCGGTATCCACACGAAATAGATACCGGGTTGAAATCACTTGTGACCTGCGTACGCAACCTGCGTACGCACCCTGCACGACCTAGCGCATCATCTTGACCAGGCGAACAATGGTACCGTTGCCGGAAGGTTTTTCCTGGATAGATACGGCATCCATAAGCAGGCGCATCAGCTTAACGCCGCGTCCACGCTCGGCAAACTGGCCGGTCTCGGGAGGCTCTTCCTCATCGGAGATGCTAAAACCGCCGCCGCAATCCGAGACGTCAATGACCACCCTGTCTGGATACGCGGAAACCGTGGTCAGCACGCCCTTCTCGCACGCGTGATCAACGGCGTTGCCAATAGCTTCGCCAACTGCAAGTTCAATGTCAAACTTTTGGTCCGAGGTAAACGGCAGCGTCTTCAGCAGCGCGATAGCCCTTGAGCGAGCGTCGCACATTTTATTGGGATCAACTCTAAACGTTGTCTGAAACGACGGATGCGTGCCCGGCGCAAGCGGAGTCACGCGCGACTTTGCAGCACAGGTACTAATAGGCATGAAATCGATAAGACCCATGCGCACCAAGGCCTTAAACGCCGTTGGCTGCACGTTGGTCAAGCTCATAAGGCCGCCGAGCGTCTTCATGCGTCGAACAGCGCACACAATAAAGCCCATGCCGCATGAATCGATGTACGAAACCTCCGCCATGTTCAGCACAATTCTTCTGCAGCCGCTATCAATGAGCTGCTCAATCTGGGCCTTCACGCGCGGGACTCCCCTCACGTCAAGGTCAGTATTGACTGAAACAACTGCTATGTTTGGCTGCGTATACATACGTTTCTTGTTCCCGCGCAGCAACAAGAATTTCAGATATCTACACTTTTTAGCGAGAAAATCGTTTCCTTGGCGAGAAAATCGTCTAGTTGCTCTTCTCGCCAGAATCGGAGCTTCCAGACACACCATAGTCGGCACCGACAGATGCACCAGAGTCGCCGCTGCCGAGCGCACCCGAATCAGCGCTGCCAAGCTCGTCAAAGCGCAAAGCGACCATGGCAACGTCGTCATCAAGTCTTCGGCCGGTGTAGCGGTCAAGCGTGCTCAAGAACCTGTTCAGAAGGCCGTCAAAGCCTTGAGGAACCTCGTTCATGATCATGTCGCGCAAGCCGGTCTCGCCAAAGAAGGCACCTTCGGGACTGCGAGCCTCTGTGGTTCCGTCAGTATAAAGCAGCAGGATATCGCCCTCATGCAAGCGAACCGTACCGTTTTTGTACTCCATGTCGTGAAACGCGCCCACAACGCCCGACTGTACGTCCAAAAGCTCAGCGTCGCCCGATTGAGCAGACACTAAAATCGCAGGTGGATGACCAGCGGAGCAGTAGGTCAGCGATGAAGTTGTAAGGTCTACAATGCCAACAAAAAGCGTTGCAAACGTCTCTACCCTCGAGAAGCCCAACAGGAACTCATTTAGCGTTGCCACCATGCGAGCGGGAGTTCTTCCTTCCCACGCATAGGCAGAAAGTGCCGTTTTAACTGCGGATGAAATAGATGCTGCCTCAATACCCTTGCCAGAAACGTCACCCATAATAATGCACGCGCGACGACCTGGCAGCTTAATCATGCTGTAAAAATCGCCACCAACAAACGCGTCGGCGGTTGCAGATGAATAAATTCCCTCGGCAGAAATTCCTTCTACCTTTTGCAAGTCATTTTTCATGCCCGACTGCAGCGCCTGGGAGATATGCTTATTTTGCTGGCTCTCTTCGGCACCAACAGCCAACGAGTGAACCAGAAGCATCACGCGGTCCAAGAAATCAAGCTCGATGTCGCTTAAGGGCTCAGCGTTTTCTTCTCGCAAGAAAAGCCAGGTATGCTGCTCGCCGGCAAACTTGCCCAAGAAAAGCACAGCTCCCTTGCAGGGCAAACCTTGTGCAGCAAGCGCGCGACTCAGCTCAGATTCAAGCTCAACCTCTTTGACTGACGCCTCGCCCTCTCCTGTCTTGAGTCCCTCAACCGTCGATGGAAGCACTATCTGATTGCCGCTATCCTGCGCGCCGCCGGATTCCGCCGCAGTCTGCGCGTCGCCGGCCTCCGCCGCAGCCTGCGCACTGTCTTGCGCACCGTCCTGAGCGTCGCCAAACGCTTGCTCAGCGCCAAGCGCATGGAGCGTAATGTTGCCTGTGACCTCACAACAATCTACCGAGAAAACCTGTGCATCCAGATCGGTACCCACCGACCTCATAACCTGCTGTAATCGCTCACCAGAGATCTTCTCGCCCTCTGCAGCGCTATGGAGCAATCCTTGGCGCACGCGAGCTAATGCCTCGCGAAGCGCATCTCTACGCTGCGTTCTCATGGCCGACAACGCGCCTACAAGCTGCACCGAGAGGTAATTTGCAATGGAGTCCAGAAGTCTTGCGTCTTCAACCAAAAGCGCGCGCTTGCGCTCCCAGCCCACCTCAATCAGAGCAACAATATGGCCGCCAAACCATACGGGTACCACAAGAAAGCTGGTAAACGGAGGTAAATGACTTGCGTCAACGGTTATAACCTCACGAGTTTCTTCATTAACAAGGTTGCGCTTTTTAACTCTTCCCTGTTTGAGCGTGCTTGAGTTCAAAGGCATGGTATGCAAGCGAAGTGCGTGCTCGGAATAAAACGTCAAACGCTCCAGAGAGCTGTTAAATGCAAAGTAGCGAGGAATTCTGTCCAATGACGCACTTCTCAAAGACTCCGTTGCACCATGAAGGTGATACCCGTCTTGCTCAGCAAGATAGATAAGCGCACCATCGGCCTCGACAGTCTCTGAGAGCTCTTCTAACACGCGCTCGATAAGCTGACCCATATCTTCCGAGTCAAGCGTATCCAAAACAATCTGAAGCGCTCCTGAGAGCCTCCTGTTGGCTCGGCGAAGGTCCAACACCATTCGTTCATCATCGTGCATAGGGCTAGCCATGTCACGAAGCTTAGAGGCAGTCAAAACAATAGCCTGTGTAGGAGCACCCACATAATCTGCACGCACACTCAAAACCTGCGATGTGCCATCTTGCGCAGGAGCGGCCACCATGGAAGTGGAGCCATCAATCGCAAACGGCAACGACTCTACAAAGAACGGTTTCTGCAGGTTCTCTTGATTTGCTGGGGTAAACAAAAAGCGCACGTCCAGGCCGGCAATGGTGCCGTCTTCCTTAGCAAATAGGCTTTCGGCCTCCTCATTGGCGAGAAGAACCGTGCCCTCCATATTAAAAACAATAACTGAATCGCTGGTCAGCCGTAGCAACTGAGACAGAGTTGCAGCAACGGTCCCGTCGACAACTCCCTCAACACGCCTTACGCTCAGCTTGTTATCTGCCACAGTCACTCCTTACCAGCAAGGAAAAACAAATCACCTTGCCTAAGTATACGAAAAAGGCGGACCTCCGAAGAGATCCGCCGAAATTCCGTGGTGTCGGAGGCGGGACTTGAACCCGCACAACCGTTAGTAGGTCACTAGCACCTCAAGCTAGCGCGTCTGCCAATTCCGCCACTCCGACTTGCTTTGCAGCGAGGGATATACTAACACATCTTCAAGCAACTTTACTGAGAAAATTTAAAACTTTTTCTCAAAAGAACTTTGCGAGAAAACAAGCGTGTCCCTTGCTTACTTCTGCCAGCCAACAATGGTTGAAGGTGTGCTCTGGAAGAGTGCAGGACCAAAGTTAGCAAGACCAGTCTTAACAACGTAGCAGTCTGGACCAGTGTAGATAGGAAGATATGCGTAAGTCTGCATCATCTTCTTCTCAGCCTCATTCATGAGCTTCATGCGCTCATCAAAGTCCTTGGTAGAGACAACCTTTGCAAACATCTCATCGGTCTCTGCGGAGCCCTGCTGACCAAAGTTGGATCCAGACTCAGAACCATAGAGCTGGCCACCGTTGTTGTAAGAAGTAGAAGAGCCAACCCAACCAAAGAGGCAGACATCCCAAGAGCCAGAGGTAAGAACATCAGAGAACTCAGAAGATGGGTGAGAATCAAGGGTAAGATTAATACCAGCATCCTTGCACATCTTCTGGATTGCAGCAGCACGGTTCTTAACAGTAGTACCATCACCAAACAGAGTGTAAGCAAAGGTTACCTGCTGGCCATCCTTCTCATAGTAATCGCCGTTAAGCTTGTAGCCTGCATCCTCAAGGGTCTTCTTAGCAGCAGCCTTGCGATCATCAGCAGACTTGAGGTTCTTAACATCGTCTGGAAGGTTGTTGTCATAACCAGCTGCCCAGTAAGGCCAAAGCATAGAGCCTGGTGCGTCCTCTTTCCAGTTAACACCCTGGAAGACAATGGAAACAATGGTCGCTGGATCAACAATCTGGCAGAATGCCTTACGAACTGCAACATCCTGAAGAACGCCGCGAGTAGAGTTAATCTCGATAACAGCAATAGACATACCAAGACCACGGCGAATCTGTGCCTTATCGCCAAGACCAGAGAAGTTGGAAAGAAGCTCAGCAGAACCAGCTACGGAAGTACCAGTAGTGTCAGTCTCTTCGTTCTTGAATGCATTAATGGAAGCCTGGGTATCCATCTGCTTGTAGACAAGGGTATCAAGCTTAGGAGCGTCACCCCACCACTTTGGATTTGGCTTGAAGGTTACAGCAGAATCATCGAAAGAATCAACAATGTATGGGCCAGCGCCAAGCTCATTGTTTGGCTGATTGACGTAGCCATTGTTGAAGAAGTCTGGATCCTGAAGCTTTGGGTGCAGAGCATAGCTCAAGATGCTCTCAATTGGATAGACTGCTTCCTTCATGGTAATAACAGCAGTCTTAGCAGTATCGCCCTGCTCAACAGACTCATACTTGTCATAACCATCAGTTGAAGAAACTGCAAACTTTTTATTCTGACCACTCATAGTAATGAATGCGGTCTGAACTGCGGTCCAATCAATAGCGGTACCATCGTTAAAGGTAGCCTGATCAGTGAAGGTCAGGGTAGCAACCTGCTTGCCGTCCTTCTCCTCTACCTTGAAGTCCTTGATGTAATCCTTGTTTGGCTCAAACTTATCACCATCAGCATTGTTAAGGAACAGGTCACGAGGGTTGATAAGACCGTGAAGGATGTTCATGTAAGAGGTATTACCAGCAAGTTGGTAGTAATTCCACTGAGGACCAATCTCGTTGATTGGCTGAGTCAGAGTACCGCCATCCTTAACCTCATCACGAGACTTAGGATTGTTGTACGTCTTGCCCTTCTCTGGAAGTGGAAGCTGATCCAGAGGAGTGTTTGCTGGAGAGCCGTCCTGTGGCTCAGTACCTGTGGTGGTAGAGCCGCCCTGATTATTTGATGGAGCACAACCAGCAAGGCCAAGGCCTGCGGCGGTGATTCCAGTCAGAGCAAAGAACGAACGACGGGAAAAACTGTCAGCCATATGATCACCCATTTCGTTAAAGGCCTACAGATATTCACTTAACTATACGAAATTGCCTGAAAATACTCCATAGCAGAAACATTCCCGTAACAACCTGGTTCACTATTTGTAACAAAGAAAACCCGCACCTAGTTTTAAGTGCGGGTTTTCAGAAAATTTATTGAATCTTTGTTACTCGTTAGAGATGTGAGTAGCAGGAACCAGCTTACCATCCTGGTAAATCATGCGCTCACGGGTACGCTCAATCTTTGGATCAGGAATTGGAATAGCCGAGAGAAGCGCCTTAGTGTAAGGATCTTGTGGGTTAGTAAAGACGTCTTCAGTCTCACCGTACTCAACAATCTTGCCCAGATGCATAACAGCAACCGTGTCAGAAATATGACGAATAACAGCAAGATCGTGAGCAACAAAGAGATAAGAAATCTTCAACTGAACCTGAAGATCCTCAAGGAGGTTAATAATACCTGCCTGAATGGAAACGTCCAGAGATGCAATTGGCTCGTCCAACAGAAGAATCTTTGGACTTGTTGCAAGAGCACGAGCAATAGCAATACGCTGACGCTGACCACCAGAGAACTGGGATGGGAAGCGGTCAACATAGTCTGGGTTGATACCAACCAGACGCATAAGCTCGCCAATACGAGTATTAATATCCTCTTTGTTCCAACCCTGTGCCTGAAGTGGCTCAGCCAAAACGTCATAGATAGGCATACGTGGGTCCAGAGAACTCATTGGATCCTGGAAGATAACCTGAAGATCTTTACGAAGCTCTCTACGCTGTGCAGCATTCTTAAGCTCAGCAACATCTTTACCAAGGACCGTAATACGACCATCCTCAGGCTTCAGCAGATCCATAATCTGCATCAGAGTTGTTGATTTACCAGAACCAGACTCACCAACCAGCGCAAGGGTTTCTCCCTCATGGATCTCAAAGCTTGCACGGTCAACAGCAGTCATAGTGCCCTTGCTGCGCCTAATAAAGCCCTTACCCTGAACAGGGAAAGTCTTGGTAAGATTCTCAACCTTAAGTACAACAGGACGCTCGTTACGAGGAATATCAACCCACTTTGGAAGAATTGGCTCAAAGTCTGGATATACCTCAGCGTAAGTGAGCTTCTTCTCGCAAATCTCCTGAAGATGGTGGCAAGATGCCAAGTGACCCTCAGCAGCATTTGCAGGAAGCAGAATTGGCTCTTTCTTGGAGCACTCCTCGGTAGCCATAGGACAACGTGGGTTAAAAGGACAACCAGTTGGAATGGCAGCAAGTGATGGTGGATTACCCTTAATAGGAACAAGCCTGTGCTCTGCCTGAAGGTGAGGTTTTGGAACAGCGCCCAGAAGACCCATGGTATAAGGGTGACGAGGCTCAGCAAAAAGTGTATCAACACTTGCGCGCTCTACGCCACGGCCTGCATACATAACCATAATGTCATCAGCGGTACCTGCAACAACACCAAGGTCGTGAGTAATCAGAACAACTGCTGCGCCAGTCTCTTTCTGTGCAACCTTCAAGACGTCAAGAATCTGAGCCTGAATAGTTACGTCAAGAGCGGTGGTTGGCTCGTCTGCGATGATGATGTCAGGGTTGTTTGCAATAGCAATTGCAATAACAACACGCTGACGCATACCACCAGAAAACTCATGTGGGAAAGAATCCAGACGATTCTCTGGATCAGTAATACCAACAATGGAGAGAAGTTCAATACAACGCTTACGAACGTCTGCCTTGCTCATGTGAGGATTATGGGTAAGCAGAGCCTCTGCAAGCTGATCTCCAATAGAGAACATTGGAGTCAAAGCAGACAGTGGATCCTGGAAGATCATAGAAATCTTAGTGCCACGAAGCTCTGACATCTCTTCGTCGGTCTTACCAATGAGCTCCTCATTCCCAAGCTTAATAGAGCCAGTAACGTGAGCATTGTCATCAAGAAGACCAATAAGAGACAGAGCGGTTACTGACTTACCAGAACCAGACTCGCCTACGATACCAAGGGTACGACCGCCCCAGAGGTCAAAGTTAACACCGCGGACTGCGTCTACACGACCAGCCTCAGTATTAAAGGATACCTTGAGATCACGAACGGAAAGAACTGGATCTCCTGTTGGAGCACCCTTTGGACCGTTTGATTCAAGCAGCTCGTAGCGAAGGACATCGTCCATCTCTACACTTCCCTGCTTTGTTGAAGTAGTAGTAGTGTCAGACATTATGCACGCTCCATAGTTTCTTCAGAAACGATGCTACCCTCAAGATCACCGAGCTGAGCGTCATCCTTGGAAGAATCCTCTTCCTGATCTTTAACGCTACCAGCAGCGCGTGAATAAGGGTCAAAGGCATCGCGAAGGCCGTCGCCGATGAGCTGCAGGCCAACACAAACAACAATCAGAAATGCCGATGGAATCAGAATCATCCATGGAGTAGTAAGCATTGCAGAAGAACCAGCACTTAAGAGATAACCAAGAGAGGTATCTGGTGCCTTGATACCTAGACCCAAGAAGCTGAATGCAGTCTCAGAGTTAATGCCACCAATAACAGCCAAGACCAAATCAATAATAAGAATTGAGCCAAGGTTTGGAATAAGGTGACGAACAATGATGGTGAATGGTGGAACGCCCATGTACTTAGCGGCCTTGACGTAATCTCTCTCACGCAAAGACAGAGCCATGGTACGGATAGTACGTGCGCGACCAATCCAACCAAAAGCAGTTAAACCAAAGATAAGCATGAGCCAACCAGACTCACCGCCTGCCGCACGAACAATCATAGCAACAAGCAAGAAGCTAGGAATGACCATGAGCATATCAAGAAGCCACATACCAATCTTCTCTGGAACGCCACGTACATAAGCAATAGCAGTACCAATAATTGCAGAAATGATAGTGGTCAAGATTGCATAGCTGATACCAATGGTCAAAGAACGGCCAAGACCGTGGACAACGCAGGCATACAGGTCAATACCAGCACCATCAGTACCAAACCAATGCTTTGCATTAGGAGCCATGTTAATTGCAGTAAAGTCAGCATCTGTGTAATTAAATGGGGTGGCATATGGTCCAAAAACTGCAATAAGAACCATAATTCCAAGAATAATCAAACCGATTACTGCAGAACGCTGGCGGAAGAAACGCCTTGCAATTAAGCCAGCATAGCTAATTCTTTTAACTTCTTTGTTGTCAGACTTAGCATCTGCCTGAAGCTCACGTTCAGCATTAGTAAGACCTGCATCAATGGAGACGTTTTTCTCGTCTTTATTCTGAAGCTCTTCTTTAGACATGTCCGCCTCCTTAGCTCATCTTAATTCGTGGATCAAGAGCAGCAGCAAAGAGGTCAGCCAGAAGAGCGCCAACAAGAGTCATTGCGCCAGAGAAAGCTGCAACTGCAACTGCACCGTGAATATTGTTGTTGTTAATACAGTTAATGAAGTACTCACCAAGACCGTGAATTGCAAAGACTTTCTCGGTCATAACAGCACCTGTGAAGATACCTGCAAGAGAGAAAGCAACTGAAACAGCGGTTGGAATCAAAGAAACGCGAAGAGCGTGCTTACGAATTGCCTTCTTACGAGTGAGGCCCTTGGCGCGAGCAGTACGAACATAATCTGCGTGCATCTCGTCAAGTAGGTAGGTACGCTGAGAGAGGTGGTAACCAACGGAACTTACGATAGTAAGAACAATGGTTGGAAGAATAATGTGCTGTAGGAAGTCAATAAGCCAAGTAAAGAAGTTTCCGGTATCTCCACTAGAAAGATCGGTAACGTAGAAAATACGAGAACCGGCACGTGCGTTAATCTCGATTGCTGCAAAAACAATCAAGATTGCCATAACAACAGTTGGGATAACAAGCAAAACCGAAGCAACACCACTTAAGAAACGGTCCTGCCACTGATACTGGCGCTGAGCGGTATAAACACCCAGACTGACGCCAATAACAACAGACAAAATGGTTGCTGGAGTCATAAGCAGAATAGAAGACATGAACCTAGAGCTCATCTCACGGTTAACATTATCGCCTGTTGGGGTCATACCAAGATCAAACTTAGTAAGCAAATTGGTAATCCAGACCTGATAACGCTCGATAACCGGGGTCTTATCATTCAGATTAGTCCTATACAGGTTTTCCTCAATAGACTCCTGTGGAGGACGTGGAGTACGCTGCTCAAAGTTGGAGCGTGGGTTCATAAACGATGATGCGAGGAAGAATGTGAGTGAAGTTGCAACAAAAATCATCACAATGTAGCTCAAAACCCTCTTTGTAACGTACCAAACAAACCGTGCCATTGACTCTCCTCACCGCCTTGCGCTTATCCACCTGATAAGCGAGGTTTTCTCGGTATGGCAACCTAGCATTCCTACAACAAACATGCCGTGAATACACAGCAAAGTGCAATTTTACCATGGATAAGTTATCTAACCCAAAAAATATCTCTTAGATATCCAAGATTATGCATACCGATCCCAGTAAAACGTATCCACATATAATGACTGTTTGAGTCCAGCGCTCTGGTCACAATCAAATTTGTTTACATATGAGAAACGTTATTGAAAATTCTGTTAAGAAGTAAAAGAAAACTACTATCTGTCTCATCCAACCATTTTGCTGTTATTCCCAGCAGCAAATTTTTACATGCTCCGCAGGCTACGAATAAAAAATGCCGAGAAACTCGGGTTTCTCGGCAGATGAATCAAAAGTAAAAGGAGCTGTTTAGCCAATAGCGCCAACAGGGAATGTCAAAGCCATCACAATAGCGCAAACCATAAAGATGGTTGTAGTGATGATGGTAAGGCGATCAAGGTTCTTCTCCATAATGCCTGAACCAGCGCTTGCGTTATACATAGATGCAGCAATCATGTCAGAAACGCCGGTGCCCTTTCCGGAGTGTGCCAAAACAAGCAGCACCGTCAAAATGCCAGAAAGTACAAACAGCACTAAAAGAATTGTATTCAGAACGCCCACGAGGTTCCCCCTCTTGCTGGCGAGAAGACCCAGCCCTAGTTATTTTTACGTACAAGAGAAAAGAATAGCACACGCCACTCCCCTTTGGGAATGACGTGTGCCAAGTTGCAAAACAAACAAGAACTTAACAAATGAGCCAAGCGCCTCACCGGTGATAAGGAACTTTGTCAGAGTTTAGTTCATTGCGCTCTTTACCATTGCAACGAAGGAATCAGCCTTGAGAGATGCGCCACCAACAAGTGCACCGTCAACGTCCTCTTTCTCGAGGAAGCCGCCAACGTTCTCTGGCTTTGCAGAGCCACCGTAAAGAATACGGATGCCATCTGCAATTTCTGCGCCAAAGATCTCTACCAGGGTCTTGCGGATTGCGCCGCAGACTTCCTGTGCGTCATCAGCAGTTGCAGTCATGCCAGTACCGATTGCCCAGATTGGCTCGTAAGCAATGACGTACTTGGAAGGATCGGTGATCTCTAGACCCTTAGTATCAGCCTTAATCTGGTCAACAACAAACTGAACGTGAGTACCAGCGTTGCGAACCTCAAGAGACTCACCGCAGCAAGAAATAGGAACGATGTCATGAGCCATCAGTACCTTTGCCTTGCGGTTAATGTCCTCGTCGGTCTCACCAAAGTAGCCACGACGCTCAGAGTGACCAATGATGCAGTACGTTGCACCAACAGAAGTCAGCATTGCTGGAGAGGTCTCACCAGTAAATGCGCCGGACTCCTCCCAGTACACATTCTGTGCAGAAAGAGCAACAGAAGAGTTTGCCTGAGTAAGAACCTCAGAAACACCCTTAAGATCTACAAGAGGTGGAGCAATAACAACGTCAACGTTTCCGGTACCGGAAGCAAGTTGATCAACAATTCCCTGAGCAAGCTCAACGCCCTCAGCGAAAGTCTCGTTCATCTTCCAGTTACCTGCGATCATACGATTACGCATCGAGAAGCGCCTCCACTCCTGGAAGTGCCTTACCCTCAACGAGCTCCATGGAAGCGCCGCCGCCAGTGGAAATCCAGCTCATCTTGTCAGCAAGGTGGAACTTGTTAACTGCTGCAACAGAATCGCCGCCGCCGATGATAGAGGTGCAATCAGCATCTGCAACAGCACGAGCAATAGCCTCGGTGCCCTTTGCAAACTGGTCAAACTCAAAAACGCCCATAGGACCATTCCAGAAAACAGTCTTTGCGCCCTTGATTGCCTCGGAGTAAAGCTCAACAGTCTTAGGACCAATGTCCATACCCATACGGTCTGCAGGAATCTGGTCAGAAGGAACTACCTCACCAACAGCGTCCTCACCAAAGTGATCGGTAACAACGTTGTCAACAGGAAGCAGAATCTTAACGCCCTTCTCCTCTGCCTTCTTGAGCATCTCACCTGCGCGCTCAATCCAGTCTGGCTCCTGAAGAGAAGTACCAACGGTATAACCCTTTGCCAGGAAGAAGGTATATGCCATACCGCCACCGATGATAAGGGTATCAGCGGAATCGATAAGGTGATCAAGAACACCAATCTTAGAAGAAACCTTGGAGCCACCAACAATAGCTACAAGTGGACGCTCTGGGTTAGAGAAGATAGAGGTAAGAGTGTCAACCTCTTTCTCAAGCAGGAAGCCAGCGTATGCAGGAAGGTAAGCTGCTGGTCCAACAACAGAGCCCTGTGCACGGTGAGCAGTACCAAAGGCATCAAGAACAAAGATGTCACCATAAGATGCAAGGGTCTTTGCAATCTCTGGATCATTCTTCTTCTCACGCTTGTCAAAACGGACGTTCTCAAGAACAAGAACCTCGCCGTCCTTGAGTGCGTCTACAGCCTCACGGGCCTTCTCGCCATAGGTGTCCTCAACAAACTTAACCTCGCGGCCAAGAAGCTCAGCAAGCTTCTCTGCAGCTGGGCGCAGGGAAAGCTCTGGCTGGAAGCCGGTGCCATCTGGACGGCCAAGGTGGCTCATCAGGATGACCTTTGCGTTGTGGTCGAGAAGATACTGGATGGTTGGAAGTGCAGCGCGAACGCGGGTGTCGTCAGTAACAACGCCGTCCTTTAGAGGCACGTTGAAGTCAACGCGCATAAGAACGCGCTTACCATCAACATCTGCATCGCGGACAGTCTTCTTTGTAAAAGCCATGTCACTCCTTTAAATACGTTTCCAACAAAAGAAGGCGCGATCGCGGCAGATGCTGCGACCGCGCCTAAGGCGTCTATGTAACTAGAACTTAAGCAACGAACTTCTCGAAGTACTTGATGGTACGAACCATCTGAGAAGTGTAGGAGTTCTCGTTGTCGTACCAAGAGGTGACCTGAACAAGAGTGGTGCCATCGCCAAGGTCAGAGCACATGGTCTGAGTTGCGTCGAAGATGGAACCGTGGGTCTCGCCGACGATGTCGCGGGAAACAATGTCATCCTCGTTGTAGCCAAAGGTCTCTGGGATGGTCTCTGCATATGCCTTCATTGCAGCGTTGACCTCGTCAACGGTGACCTTCTTGTCAACAACAGCATAGAGGTTGGTGAGGGAGCCAGTTGGCGTAGGAACGCGCTGAGCAGCACCAATAAGCTTGCCGTTGAGCTCAGGAAGAACAAGGCCGATAGCCTTAGCAGCACCAGTGGAGTTAGGAACGATGTTCTCTGCACCAGCACGGGAACGACGGAAGTTACCCTTGCGCTGTGGGCCGTCGAGGATCATCTGGTCACCAGTGTATGCGTGAATGGTGGTCATGATACCGGACTTGATAGTTGCGAAGTCGTTAAGACCCTTTGCCATAGGAGCAAGGCAGTTGGTGGTGCAGGAAGCTGCGGAGATGATGTTGTCATCTGCAGTGAGGGTCTCGTGGTTAACGTTGAAGACGATGGTTGGGAGGTCATTGCCTGCAGGAGCAGAAATGACAACCTTCTTAGCACCAGCGTTGATGTGAGCCTGTGCCTTGTCCTTAGAAGTGTAGAAACCGGTGCACTCAAGAACAACGTCAACGTTAAGATCGCCCCAAGGCAGGTTGTTAGCGTCTGCCTCCTTGTAAATAACAATCTCGTGACCGTCAACGATGATGGAGTGGTCAGTTGCCTCTACCTTGTGATCGCGGGAATAGTTGCCCTGAGTAGAGTCATACTTCAGAAGATATGCAAGCATCTCTGGAGAAGTAAGGTCGTTGATTGCAACAATCTCGGAACCCTCGTGACCAAACATCTGCCTAAATGCAAGGCGACCAATGCGGCCAAAACCGTTAATAGCAACCTTTACTGCCATACGTAATGCTCCTTTCGGTGACCCAGAGCCATTCTCCGGATTCATTAACATTTAAACCGTACACCGAGTATTTTACCGCACTCGCCGATAACTTATGCATCTTTTTCTAAATCCTGAACGATTTTTTCCAAACGAAGCAATCGGTGATACATAGCGGACTTGGATACGGGTGGTACAAACGACTCCCCTAGCGCTGATAATGACAGCTCAGGGTTATCTTTTCGTGCAAGACAAAAATCTCTAACCGCTGGCGGCAGAGCTCTGAGTCCAACGAGTTTCTCGGCCTTTTCTATAAGCGCCAACTGGTCTGCCGCTGCATTTGAAGA
>CAUUEB010000018.1:0-24827 GCA_963544135.1 uncultured Atopobium sp.
ACAAGGGGCATTTTTATGTCGAGAGGATCTCACTTTTGTGGGGTCCTCTTTTTTGGTAGAAAATATTCGAAAATGGCATAAAAATTTTTACTAAAAATCCATATTTATTTCGTATTATATATTTATTGTGTATCACAATATTTACATAATTTTCTTAATTAAATGCCGTTCACGGAAGATAATTTTTACCATTTGATGTTATCTTGTTTTAACATTTGTGCATTTCTGTGTGTATTTTGTTACTATTCTGTCACGAATCTGACCATATTTCACCTACCGTTCACCTAAACCTTCTCACTTTCTGACAAATTTGGCTTGATTATTTATCCCACACCAAATTTTGAGACAAGAAATGTTAGAGCGCATGTAGCGCTTGAGTGTTTGAACAGTAAGGAGAGGTTTTATGGAGTCAGAAAACAGAGAAACTGCTGGAACAGAGTCGCTGCTCGGTGGGTCTTCTCGCCATGTGATGGGTGACTATAGCAGGGTAGTTCCACCTCAGCACTTCCTCAGAACAATGGAAAAGACCAATAGACCGCTCGCGCTTTGTGCAGAGCCCTGCATGGGTAAGACCATGTTTTTGCGTGAGTTGGCGGATTATGCGCAGTCACACGGATGGACTGTGTACGAAATCTCTCTTTCTAGTTTGTCGGCTAAAGAGGCAACTCAGATCCTTACTAAGAAAAGCACTTCTATCTGCAATGCTAAGAAATCAAAGGCGGTTAAAAGGTTAGTTCTTATTGATGATTTTCCTCCGTCTGACGAGTATTTTGTTGCTCGTCAGGTCAAATCTATCGCAAGACTTCGTATGGCTGGCTGTCTTGTTGCGTTTTCTTTATCTCCTGAAGCGCGCCAGTTAATTGATGAAGTTCCGAGCGTATATGTTCTGGGCAAGAATGAGCTGCTCACGTTTATGCCTGGAATAGATAATTCTGAACAATCAATTTTGACTAATATGAGATTGACGCGCGGTATTCCAACGCTTGTTTATTCTTTGCCAGTTACATTTTGCGAGCATGGAGATGCGGATGTTCCAATTACGTATCTAACTAGTCTTGCTTGCGTTGCATCGTATATGCTCAGAAGCTCGCTAGGCATTGAGGAACTTAGGCTCAGGCTGGGCATGATGTTGCTCGGTGTTGGCTCATTTGATGATTTGAGCCGTATATGCGGACAAGTTGATCTTGAGTATTTGGCCAAGATAGAGCAAGATGCACCTTTCTTTGGCGTGCATGTAGAAACTAGGCGTTTCTCGTGTATTCATGCTACAAGATTTGATGTCTTGAACTTTAATAAACAGGAGCTTGTGGCTCTAGCGAGTAAGCATGAAAAGCTTGTTCTGAAAACCATAGCCCTGCTCATCGATAGAGAAGATTTCTCTAAGGCTGCATTTGTGAGCTCACTGGTTAGAGAAGAGATTATCTGGGAAATTGTTCTTTCTCATGCAGCGGAATTTGCAGATGCTGGATATATTGAGCTGGTAGATAACGCACTTACTGCCACGCATTCTGACTGTACGCTCGATAACTCAAGTAAAAAAGCTGCTAAGGGAATGGTGGATTCGCTGTCTACTGCTAAGGGGCCGATGAATACTAAAGATGCTGATAGGGCACTCAAAAATCTCACTTCTTTTAATGGATTTCTTAAGCAAACGGCATATATGACTTTACTGAAGTTGATTTTGCAAAAGCCTCTGCCACCCTTGAAAGAAGACCTTGAGCTGGGTCCGCTAGAGAAAAAAATTGCTCTACATAAACGCGCAATTGATTTAGCTTTGCAAGGAAATTTTAAGTATGCCCTTCAGCTGCTGCTTCTTGAGCAGCAGTATGAGAAAGCTGCATCAATAACCTCGTCAATTCAAGCTGTTGACGTGGAATTGCTTTACGCATTGCTGGGTGTATATCAAAAAGAATTTGATGCGCGCACCTCAGACTCGCTCTCCTTTTTACAAGAAGGTGAGGCCGGAGGCGTAAAGGGGTCTGTAGGACTACTTAAATGCGTTCGCTACCTTTTTGAAAAAAGCTCTTCTGTGGGAGACTTATACGATACCGAGCAGCTCATCAGCCAAGCAGAACTGCAGGGTAATCGTATGATTCAAGTGCCCGCGCTTCTTATTGGAGCTCTTCTCAGCCTCAGAAGCAGAGCATATCCCAAAGCACAGCTCCAGGCGAGAAGAGCGGTGCTGCTGAGTAGGGAATGGGATTCACTATATGTGGTGCAAGTCGGAAAGATCATTGAAGATATTGCGGGATTTTTCTTAGGCGTTAAACCTACGGAGAAGAGCCTTGAGACGATTACCCATCCATCGCTAAAAGCTGCATGTAGAACAATATATAAAGCTCTCTTTAAGAGTGTAAATGGACATGCTCCCGTTTGGCTGGATGCGGTTGAGTATGGAGTTCCAGAAAATGCCATGTGGCTCATGAGAGCGCTTCTGTCTGATGAGTCTGAGTTTCAGCAGTGCTTAGAACGAGAAATACCAGAAGAATGGCTCCATTACCTACGTTCAAATGAGGGAAAACGAGACATAACAAAATGGAGAGTATCCCGGCAAGGAGCGGGGGATTCTTGGACTGAAGACTCCGCCCTGAAGAGCCTGCACGTTGAGAAAGTAAATAACGCTCCCTCAGGAGTTTACCTTGCTCTTCTCGGCAGATTTAGTTTGTCGGTTCAAGGGGAGGAGATTGCTGGCAGAAAAATTGCTTATCGCTCAGCAAAGGCGCTGCTTGTGTATTTGGCGTTGGCCCACAACCACATGAGCTTTAGGTCGCAGATTGCTCAGCAGATTTGGCCTGAGGCTGATCAGGCACATTGGCAAGAGCGTTTGTATCAAGCTACTCGGGTTATTCGAAAAGAGGTGCAGGAGATTAAGAAAGGCTGTGAGCCTTTGGAAGCATCTCGGATTGAAAGAACGCTTGGTTTTAATCCCCAGCAGGTAACCGTAGACATTGATATTTTTACGCGTATAGCAAAGAGTGTGGCGTCATCGAACAGCGATGAAGACATAGTGCACCTGGCCAAGCAGGCAGAAGAGCTGTATCAAGGTGATTTGTATCTTCCTGAGGATGAATGCTTTAGGTTTGCAGATCCCATTCGTGTTGCCTTGAGAGATCAATATATAGATACCATGGTGACGGCCTCAGCGGCTGCTTTGAGAATTACGCACTATACGCTCGCGGTGCATTTTGCAGAGCTCGCCTACCTTGTTGACGATATGCGAGAGGACACACTTATGGCGCTCATTCAGGCACTGAGAAAATGTGGTCGGGCGCAGGATGCGCAGCATTACTACGATTTGTACGTGCAGAAATACGTTATGAAGCGTAGAAAAATGCCGTCTAAACAGCTCAGGATGATTGCAGGTGCAGAAAAGGGAAAAGAATCAATAGAAACTAGTGGTGGAGAAATAACGAAATTGGGATTTTACGACGCCATGTAGTGTGATTCAAGCAGTTAGACAGGGTATGATATATAAGTTGAATACTGTGTCTATCAACCGAAGATAGATGCCCGACGTCAAGGAAAAAGCTATGCCTAATTTCCTCTCTAAGATTCTGTCCTTTGGCGCTGACAAGGACCTCAAAGCATATCAGCGTATTGTCGAGAAGATCAATGCGCTTGAGCCAACAATGCAGGAAATGAGCGATGAAGAGCTTCAAGCTCAGACCGAGAAGTTCAAGGCTCGCTATGCTGAAGGAGAAAGTCTAGACGATCTTCTCCCAGAGGCTTTTGCAACGGTACGTGAGGCGTCAGTAAGAACCATTGGTCAGCGTCACTTTGATGTCCAGCTCATTGGTGGTATCGCGCTTCACAAGGGCACTATCGCAGAGATGAAGACCGGCGAAGGTAAGACACTTGTCTCCACACTTGCTGGCTACCTTAACGCACTGAGTGGCAAGGGTGTTCACATTGTTACGGTCAACGACTACCTGGCCAAACGAGACAGTGAGTGGATGGGCACCATCTACAAATTCTTGGGAATCAGTGTTGGCCTTCTGCAGAACGGCATGCGACTGAGCCTTAAAAAGCCTGCATATGAGGCAGATATTACCTATGGTACAAACTCAGAGTTTGGTTTTGACTACCTGCGCGACAACATGGTTACTCGCCCAGAGATGCGTGTTCAGCGTGGACATCACTACGCCATCGTCGACGAGGTTGACTCCATCCTTATCGATGAGGCTCGTACTCCTCTGATTATTTCTGGTGCTGGCACTAAATCTGCAGGTACCTACAAGGATTTTGCAAAGGCAGTTCGTGGATTAACTCCAGATGTCGACTTTGAGATGGATGAGGCAAAGCACACCATTGCAACAACAGAGATTGGTCTCGAGAAGGTCGAGCGTGCTCTCAACATTGACGATATCTACAACGATGAGACTGGCCAGCTAGTCAATCACCTTCAGCAGGCGCTGAAGGCTGAGTACATGTTCCATCGTGATCAGCAGTACGTTGTCATTGACGGCGAAGTTAAGATTGTTGATGAGTTCACTGGTCGTATTATGGAAGGCCGTCGTTATTCTGAGGGCCTTCACCAGGCAATTGAAGCAAAAGAGAACGTTCAGGTACGTGAAGAGAATCAGACTCTGGCAACCATTACTCTCCAGAATTACTTCCTCATGTACGACAAGCTCTCTGGTATGACCGGTACTGCAATGACCGAGGACGCAGAGTTCCGTGAGGTTTATCACGTTCCTGTTCAGGTTATTCCACCTAATCGTCCGGTTAAGCGTGAAGACCTCGATGACAAGGTCTATCGTACTATTGATGCTAAGTTTGAGGCTGTCGTAAGAGATGTTGAAGAGCGCCACCAGAATGGTCAGCCAGTACTGGTTGGTACCGTTTCCATTGACAACTCCGAGCGTATTTCTCGCATTCTGTCTAAACGCGGCATTAAACATAACGTTCTGAACGCTAAGTTCCATGAGCGTGAGGCACAGATTATTGCTCAGGCTGGTCGTGAGGGTGCAGTTACTATTGCAACCAACATGGCAGGTCGTGGTACCGATATTCTTTTGGGTGGCAACCCAGATGTCATGGCTGAAGATATCCTTCGTAACCAGGGAATTGAGCCAGCTGAGGCTACTCAGGAGCAAAAAGAAGCTGCGCGCAAAGAAGCAAAGGAAATCTGCGCTACTGAGCGTGAGGCAGTAACCGCTGCGGGTGGTTTGTGCGTTATTGGTACCGAGCGTCATGAGAGCCGTCGTATTGACAATCAGCTTCGTGGTCGTTCTGGTCGTCAGGGAGACCCTGGTCAGACCCAGTTCTACCTTTCTCTTGAAGATGATTTGATGCGCCGCTTTGGTGGAGATCGCATGGATGGCGTTGCAGCAATGATGCAGCGCTATGAGCTTCCTGATGACATGCCCATTAAGGCAAAGATTGTTACTAAGCTTGTCGAGGGCGCCCAGCGCAAGGTTGAGGAAGTCAACTTTGCAATGCGTAAGAACGTCCTTGATTACGACGATGTTATGAACAAGCAGCGTCAGGTCATTTACGCAGAGAGAAACAAGATTCTTGACGGCAAGGATCTTATGGAGCTCATCGAGACGGTCACTGCTTCTACTACTCAGCGCATTTGCGAGGAGTTCTGTTACGGAGATGCTGACGAGTGGGATCTTGAGGGTCTTGAGAAGTGGCTCACTGAACTTACTGGTAAGACTGATCTTCCAGAGTTTACCGAGGACACCAAGTTTGAGCAGCTTGAAGAGGATGTCACCGCATTTGTCCAAAAGACTTTTGACGAGAAGACCCAGAAGCTTGGCGAAGAAGTTATGCGTGAGCTTGCTGCTCAGGTAATGCTTCGCGTCATTGATACTCGTTGGATGGCATACCTCCAGGAGATGGATTACCTAAAGACCGGTATTGGTCTTCGTGGTTTTGGTCAGCGCGATCCTCTGGTTGAGTATAAGACCGAGGCATACGAGGCATTTACGCTGCTGGTAAACACCATGTATGAGGACTTCCTCCGTACTATTCTCCGCCTTGAGTTGGTTAATCGTCCACGTCAGAATACTGAGGCAGAGGCCTTCCAGAATGCTCACTATTCTGGTGGAGAAGAGACCGACGGAGATCAAAAGGCACTTAAGCAAGGCAAGAGCATGCTTAAGAATGCCGCAGCTATTGGAAAGAGTCCACAGGGAACCGGCGCCAGCCAGTCTTCTGTATCAACCTACCGTAAGTCTGACGATCCAAATCCTTACGTCAACGTTGGTCGCAATGACCTTTGCCCATGTGGAAGTGGCAAAAAGTTTAAGAACTGCCACGGCCGAAACAGGTAAGAATGGCTGATACAGAGGTTGTTTCGCTCCAAGCTTTAGCGGAGCGTCTCTCTGAGGTAGAAGGATATCTTCACCTCACTGAGAAGCGTCAGCAAATTTCAGAACTTGAGGCAGAAAGTGCTCGTCCCAATTTTTGGGACGACGCTGAAGCTGCGCAAAAAATAATGACTCAACTAGCATCACTTCGCGATGATGTTGCTGGTATTGATAGAGCTAAAGAGAAACTCGGTGATGCTGAGGCCGCTTTTGAGCTTGGAACAGAGCTTGGAGACCAAGCATCACTCGACGAATCTCAAGCGCTTGCGGTATCTCTTGAAAAAGACTTGTCGGAGCTTGAGCTTTCAAGCTGGTTTACTGATGAACTTGATTATGGTGATGCAATTGTTACTATTAAACCTGGTCAGGGTGGTCTTGAATCTCAAGACTGGTGCGAGATGCTTTTTCGCATGTATCTCAAATATTGCGATCGTCGTGGTTGGAAAGTTGATATCAACGACGCCCCTGTTGCGGAGGTTATTGGTCTTGACCGCGCAACCTTTACGGTAAGTGGCAAAAATGCTTATGGCATGCTTCGTGCAGAACAGGGCGTACATCGTCTGGTAAGAATTTCTCCAACTGACGATAAGAAACGCAGGCAGACGTCATTTGCTGGTGTAGAAGTTTTACCTGTTCTTCCTGAAGATATTGAAGTTGCTATTGACCCTAATGACCTGCGCATTGATGTTTATCATGCATCTGGTCCAGGAGGTCAGGGAGTTAACACTACAGACTCGGCAGTTCGTATTACACACATTCCAACAGGAACGGTAGTAACCTGCCAAAACGAACGCAGTCAACTTCAGAACAAAGCTGCAGCAATGAATATCTTGCGTAGTCGTTTGTATGAGATTGAAAAGGAGAAACGTGAAGCTGAGCTGGATGAGCTTCGCGGTCCAAAGAGAGAAATCTCGTTTGGCAATCAAATTAGGAGTTATGTTCTTTATCCTTATCAGCTCATTAAGGACTTAAGAACAGGTACAGAAACAGGAAACGTAGAGTCCGTTCTTTCAGACGGCGATCTTGATCAGTTCATCATTGCGTACCATCGCTGGGTTGTTGGCGGAAAGGATTAGTGTGCAAAAATCTACTTGGCAAAAGACCTTTAAAGATTCGTTCTTTATCGTCCTTGGCTGTGCAATTTTTGCAGTTGGCCTTGATGTATTTGAAGTTCCTAACGGACTTGCGGCTGGTGGTATTACTGGTTTTGCAACGATCATTAGAGCTGTTGCGTTGCCTTTTGGTTTTGATTTGCCTGTTGGCATGCAAACAATCGCTATGAATATCATTTTGATGGCTTTTGTTGCAAAAAGCGGCAACAAAAAATACTTGCTCAAGAGCGTTGTAGGCTTCTTAATTTCCAGCATTTTTGTCGATTTATTTGCACCTTTTTTACCAGCTCTTGGCGCCAATGATCTTATGCTTGCTGCTTTGTGGGGCAGTATTATCTGTGGTTTTGGTCTTGGCCTTGTATTTAGAGCGGGTGGAAATACCGGTGGTACAGACATCATTGCTCAGGCGGTTTCCAAGCGCTTTGGTATTCCATCAGGCACTGCAATCATTATTGTAGACATTCTCATTATTATTGCGGCTATTCCGGTCTTCTCGTTAGAAAACGGTCTGTATTCTACCTTGGCAATCTTTGTCACAGGAAAAATGATTGACTTTGTCATCGACGGACCAAGATCTGAGCGCTGCGTTTACATTATTTCCTCTGAGCACGATGCAATCGCTCACGAGATTCTTTATAACCTTAATCGTGGCTGTACGGAGCTTCAGGCGCGCGGACTGTGGAGTGGTGCGCACAAGCCTGTTTTGATGTGCGTTCTTGGTCGTACGGAGGTTGTTCAGCTGAAAGTTATCGTTTCCGAGATTGACCCCGATGCACTGGTATTTGTTTCAGAGGTCCACGAGGCAATCGGCGAAGGCTTTAAGTCATTTGAGGCTTTGGAAAGCTAATCGCTGCTAATCGCTGCTAATCGCTGTTTGGTCAGCAAGCTGCTCGACAGATGGTCCTGTTGAACTTCGGTGGGTGCGTGTAGCTGGATGCGATTAAACATAATTGCACGTAAAAATTTTGCGATATAAAAAGGCAACCTATAATGAACTGCCTCTCATTTCTTGGACATAAGAAATGAGAGGCAGTTCATATGCAGGTGATTATGATTCTGCAGCGTGTTAGCGTCGACTTTTAGGCCTGGCGCACAAAATAGCGCAGCTTTCTTATGTTCTGCTGAAGAATCGACATGTTCCTAATCAAGATAACCGGACAGCCAGGAGGTCTCCTTACCTGATATGCATCTCTATGCATAAACTTCATCTAATATGCTTAAACATGAATAGACTTATATAAGAAATTTAACTATCGATAAATTCTGTATCTATGGAACACACCTAAGTCGGATATTCTGCTCAATTGCAGGCATATTACACACCTAATGACGATAATCTGCATGATTGAGGTATTTTCTGCGTCATGTATACGTCTTTTTGGCAGATTATCTGACTTAGATGTGTTTTGAACTGCCTCCTATTTCTCGTGTCCAAGAAATGGCGGCCTGTAAAAGGCCGCCATTTTGTGTTCGCTTAATAAATGATGAAGCGTAAGTCTTACTTAGCAGGAAGAATAGAAGGAGTGACGCAGACAACATCTTTGAGGCCTGCGGCTTTGAGCTCTTTGATCTGCTCGTCAGTTGCACCTGTATCAGTAATGAGAAGGTCAATGTCTTCTGCAGAGCCAAACTGGAAGTTAGAAGTGGTGCCCAGCTTAGAAGAATCTGCGACAACATAGTGCTTTCTAGAGCGCTTGAGCATCTGAGCGTTAATTGCTGGCTCAGGGGATGTTGCAGAAGTAAGACCAAATTCTCCCGAGAAACCCGTGCAGCCCAAGAAGCATTTAGCAGCAGTAATGTGCTGGATGCACTCAAGAGCGGTATCACCAGTCATGGAAGCGCGTGGAGGACGGATGTCACCACCAGTAAGGATGATAGAAAGATCGTGGATGTCCTCAAGCAACAGTGCCTTGCCGTTGTTTGTAACAACAGTTACGTCGTGAGCATCAATCCACTCAAGCATCCCAAGAGCAACGGAGCTGGTGTTGATGAAGATGCAATCGCCATCCTCAACGTAGCGAGCGGCCTCGCGGGCAATTGCTTTGTTAGAGCGAATCTGCCTTGAGCCAGAAGGACGACCATAAGGATTAAGCAGGGTAGCAATGCCATACTGACGAGTCAGGATGCCGCGCTTCTCAAGAAAGTCCAGGTCACGTCTGATAGTCAAAGAAGAGACCTCAAAGTGATCAGCAAGCTCTAAAACACTTGCTTGTCCCTCTTTTTCTAGCAGCTCAGTAATTGCCTCGCGACGTGAATCTACGTAAGCCTTACTCCTTTTCATAAATGCCCTCCCTTTATGAGCAACATTTTTTCTTTGAATGTTCATTCATCAATAAAATAGAACATTAGAAGAAGGATATCAAGATATTTCAGAAAATAATAGTATGAATATATATGAATGTTTTAGATTATAAAAAATTTAACATATAAACTTTACATGGGATAATAGAAGGCGCTTCAATTACGTTCATAAAAACATGAACATTTGTATAGCTACTTGGACAAAAGATACGCTGAAAAAATATGAACAACTTTGATTACTGTTTGAGTAAAATTGATTGAAGTTAAGAACGTTTCATGGCATATTATCAAGTTATTAAGACTTGTCATGAGGCGGCTTTGGGCCAATGTGTCTCATTAAGAGAAAGGCAAGGTGGTGCTGTGTTAAGTGATCTCCTTACCGAAGACCTGGTGCAGCTCAATGTTGTAGCTTCTAACTGGGAAGATGCAATTAGAAAGTCTGCGCAACCACTCGTCGATAACAAAAAAGTAACTGAGGGCTATGTTGATGACATCATTAAAGGTGTCAACGAACTTGGCCCTTATATTGTTATTACCGAGCATGTTGCTCTTCCACACGCACGCCCTGAGTCCGGCGCACTTGAGCCTGCAGTAGGCATTACCGTGCTTAAGGATTCCGTTGAGTTTGGCAGCAAAGACAACGATCCAGTTAAGTTCCTTTTCCCACTTGCTGCAAAAGATAGTGAAGGCCACCTTAGTGCCCTTCAGTCTCTTGTTGAATTGCTGAGCGATCAAGATTTCTTTGCTCAGCTTGAAAAAGCTCAGTCACCAAAAGATGTTGTGGATCTTGTCCACACAAAGGAAGGTAGGTTGTAATGGCTGATAAGAAGTTCCACGCACTGGTTTGCTGCCGTGCAGGCATGGGTTCTTCCATGATGCTCAAGATCAAGATTGACCAGGTCATCAAAGAGAATGATCTTCCAATTGAGACTGAGCACGGTAATCTGGATTCCCTGATTGGTTTCAATGGCGATCTTGTTATCACCATGTCTGACCTCACCGATGAGCTCAACGCTGACGATCGCGTTCCTTCTGCAGTTGGTATTACCAACATTGTCGACAAGGCAGAGATGAAGGAAAAGCTCACCGCTTGGCTCGCAGAGCACAACGCATAAGCTCCCCTTTGTATCTTTTTGGCGGGAGTTTCTCGTCATACGCAACATGAGTTGCCTTCGGCGAGAAGCTCTCGCCAAACCTTTGACAAGAGGTACTTGTCACTTGATTTAGAGAACTTATCTGAGTAGGTTCGTCGGTTTATTTGCTGAAAGGGATTACGCATGCTCAATGCAATTCTCATGCAGCTCAGAGACACAGCCGTCATCATGGGCATTATTGCTCTTGTCGGCCTCTTGCTGCAGAAGAAGTCCGCTGTGGACATCTTCTCCGGAACTGTGAAGACCATTATTGGCTTCATGATCTTCAACATTGGTTCTAGCGCTATGTCCGCTCAGGTCAACATCTTCAGCGACATGTTTAGTCGTGCATTCGCTGTTAAGGGCGTTGTAACCCAGGTTGAGGTCGCAACTGCTCTTGCACTGAATACCTATGGTACTGAGGTTGCTCTTGTAATGGTCCTTGGCTTCATCATGAACCTTGTGTTTGCCAAGATTACCCCATTCAAGTCCGTCTTCTTGACTGGTCAGCACTTCCTGTACTTCTCCTGCGTACTCGCACTGGTCTTCATTGCTCTTGGTCTCCCAATGTGGGTCACCATTGTTCTTGGTGGTGTCATCCTCGGCTTCTGCGGTGCTGCGCTGCCTTCGTTGTGCCAGCCATTCGTAAACAAGCTTGTTGGTGGAGATTCCATCGCAATCGGCCACTTCAACTGCATCGGTTATGCATTCTCCGGTTACGTTGGAAAGCTCTTTGCTAAGAAGAACGAGGAGGAGGGCGAGAAGGAAGCTAAGGAGCTCCCAGAGTTCTTCAAGCTCTTCAAGGACTTTGTCTTCTCCGTTGCTCTCTTCATGATTGTTCTGTTCTACGTTGTTACTATTGCATGCCTTGTCACCGGTCACTTTGGCGACACCCTTGCAAACAACAAGCCATTCACCAGCTACTTTGGTAACGATATGTGGTGGATTTGGCCATTCCTTGCTGGTCTTCAGTTTGCTGCTGGTATGTCCGTTCTTGTTTACGGCGTCCGTCAGTTCATCGCTGAGATTACCGCTGCATTTGTCGGCATCTCCGAGAAGCTCATTCCAGATGCACGTCCTGCAGTCGACTGCCCTGCAATCTTCCCATTTGCACCAAACGCTGTCATCATCGGCTTCATTGGCTCCTTCCTTGGTGGCCTTGTCGCAATGGCACTTATGGTTGCATTCCACAGCCCAACCATCATGATTCCTGCAGCAGGCATCTGCTTCTTCTCTGGTGGTACTTGTGGCGTTTGTGGTTACGCTTACGGCGGATGGCGCGGTGCTCTTCTTGGCTCCTTCCTGGTTGGTATCTTCCTGACCGCTGGTCCTCTGATTCTCTATCCTGCATTCGCACAGCTGGGAATTGCAGAGGCATCCTTCCCTAACGTTGACTACAACATCGTTGGTTCTATCATCTACGGCATCGGCTCACTCTTTGGTCTTGCCTAAGCCTAGATTTCTGTAGTACCTACTCAGCTCTACGGTTTCTTAGGGCGCTCGTGGAAAGCCCGCGGGCGCCCTTTTAAAAGCTTCACAACAAGGAAAAACATGGCAGACGAGAAGAACAACAAAAGTGTTACTGAGTCAGTGCTTGGCGATATGTTTGGCCTTAGCGTTGATAAAAAGCCTGCTCCAGAGATTCCTGAAGATCAGGTAGTTCTAGAAGTTTTTGAAGACAGAACTCGTTTGATGGTTCAGGGAATTCTGTACTTGTTTATGGCGTTTGCTGCTCTTGCTCTGACATTTTTCTTTTGGGTTTACGCCAATGTAAGCGGCAATATTTTGGGTCTTGTTGGCGTTATTGCAGGGCTCACCATTACGTGGTTTGCGTCACGTGCCATGGGAAAGCGTTTTAGTCGTTTTGCCAGTGGTATTCATGTTATTGATTTTGGACAGAAAAACGTATTTATTTTTGCAAAATCCGACAAGAGAAAAGCTCTTGTCGTTCCTTATACCAAGATTAAAAGCTACAAACTCATCCGACAGGGCAAGGCGTTGCGTCTGCTTCTTGAAGGCGCTTGGGTAAGTCATCCTTCCGGATTTGAATTTGTAGACATTAACCGTCCTTTTATGGCCACCACGCTTGATCAAATTCAAGAGCAGATTGAGCAGCTTATGGCTCAGCACAAGGTCAAAGAGACGCGTTAGCTCAGTATGTAGTAAGTGTCTTTGAGCGCTGCCTCACAGACAGATAAGGAGTTGTAATGGCAACTGAAAAAGAGCAGGTTCAGGAGTTTCTCTCCATTGTGGGAAAGTCGCTCCACCAGTATGTAGAGAGCATTGATTTTGATGCGCTTTCCGCAGCTAAAAAGCTTATTTTGGACGCAGAGGCAAAGGGCGGCCGTCTGCACGTAACCGGTATTGGTAAGCCAGGTCACGTCTCCGGTTATGCTGCATCGCTCTTCTCGTCAACCGGAACTCCAACCTATGAGCTTCATGGCACCGAGTGCGTTCACGGATCTGCTGGTCAGACTCGTCCTGGCGACGTTGTTATTGCTATTTCCAACTCTGGCGAGACGGGTGAGCTCAAGGCTACGGTAACCTGCCTTAAGAACGTTGGCGTGCACATTATTGCGCTGACCGGCAATCCAAACTCTTGGCTGGCAAACGAGGCAGAGGTTGCTCTTATTGCTGGCGTTGAGCGGGAGGGCGATTCTATGAACAAGCCTCCACGCGCCTCAATTTTGGCTGAGATCATGGAACTTCAGTGCCTCTCTATCCTGCTTCAAAACGAGTACGGCCTTAACCCAGAGCAGTACGTTAAGTGGCATCCCGGTGGAGCTCTTGGCGCGTCCATTCGCGAGGGCAAATAACCCCAGGTAAACACTGTAAAGCATACAGAGGAGTTTGAATGTCAACATTTAAGGGCGTTATTGTCCCTATGGTTACGCCGTTTAACCGCGACGAAGAGCAGTCTATCAACTACGAAGCCGCTGAGCAGCTTCTGGAAAAGCTCATCTCTGAGGGCGCAGACGGCATTTTCACGTTTGGCTCCAACGGTGAGTTCCACGTTTGTAACCCTGACGAGAAGATCAAGTTCTCCAAGTTTATTATCGAGAAAACCGCAGGTCGTCTTCCTGTTTACGTGGGAACCGGCGCATGCTCAACAAAAGAAGCTCTCTATATGAGCCGTGAAGCAGAGGCAATTGGCGCCGATGCACTTTCCGTCATCAACCCTTACTTCCTGGGCATTTCTGACCAGCAGCTGGTTGAGTACTTCAAGACGGTTGCCGCAAACGTCAAGATTCCTGTCCTTCTGTACAACATTCCTAAGGGAACCGGCAAAAACATCTCTAAAGAGGCTGTTGAGCAGCTGGTAACCATTGAAAATATCAAGGGTATTAAGGACAGCTCCGGCAACATTGATAACCTCAAGGATTACCTGGACGCCTCAGCTGGTCACGACGTTGACGTGCTTGTAGGATCTGACGGAAAGATTTCTGAGGCTCACGCCCTTGGAGCTCAGGGCACTATTGCAGGTACCGCAAACCTTATCACCAAGGTTGTTGTTGACCTTTGGAAGGCTCTTGAGGCAGGAAATGCAGAAGAGGCAGCTCGCCTGCAGGCAGAGATTGAGCCAATCCGCGACATCCTGCACCTTGGAAGCACACCTCAGACGCTTAAGCGCTCTCTTGAGCTTGCTGGATATCCTGTTGGCCCTGCTCGTTTCCCGGTTACCGAGGTTGCAGAGGGTGTTGACGAGAAGATCTATGCAATGCTTGACCATTACGGAATTGCTCATAACTAAGTATCAAAAATGACGGGTTTCTCGCCAGCTCAATAGGGTAGTGCGAGATACGTTTACAAGGAGATGTTGTATATGAAGATGCAGAAAGCTGCTGTTTCTCAGGCACTGGTAGATACCTGTGCGTTTGCAGTTGTTCGCGTCCCAACGGTTGAGCGTGGTATTGAAATTGCTGAGGGTCTTGCTGAAGGCGGCGTTCATGCAATGGAGATCAGCTACACCCTGCCAAATGCAGGAGAGGTTATTGCTGCAATTAGAGAGCGTCTTGGTGACAAGATGATTGTTGGTGCAGGTACTGTCATGGAGCCTACAACTGCTCGTCTTGCTATTATGGCTGGCGCACAGTTTATTGTTGCTAACTGCGGCTCTGACGAGGTTGCTCGTATGTGCAACCTGTATCAGATTCCTTACGCACCTGGTTGCACTACTATGACCGAGGCAAACCACAGTCTTGAGATGGGCGCTGCCTTTATTAAGTGCTTCCCAATTTCTAACGTCTATGGTCCTGAGCTGGTCAATCTCTTTAAGACCCCAACTCCTTGGATGCCTCTGATGGCTTCTGGCGGCATTAATCTTGACAACCTTGCTGAGTGGCTTGAGCGCGGCGTTGATTGCTGCGGCATGGGAAGCCTGCTTACTAAGGGTTCAAAAGAGGAGATTGCCGCTAACGCAGCCAAGGTTCGCGCCATCATTGATGAGACACGTGCAAAGATGCAGACTGCGTAACAGGTGCAGAACTAACTTGCAGGCGGCGTATAGCTAACGCTCAGCAGCGTTTTTCTCGCGATTTTTAGACCGTCTCTTCTGAAAAGAAGAGGCGGTTTTTCTGTGGATGAACTGCGTGACGTATAACATACCTGCACTTTTGGTAAAATAAAATCTGTATCTGTCTCTTCGGAGTAAGAAAAGGAGCAACTGTGGCTAATCATTTTCGCACTGATGAGCAACAGGAGTCCTCGTTTGATGACCGTTTTGGGGTAATTTCTCAGGATGATCTGAACCAGCTTGACCAGCAAGATGTTGTAGCTGATCAAGTTGAAACTCAGGACTTTTCTGCTGATGTGCCAGTGGCCCAGGCTGCTGAACCTGTAACAACTGTATCTGATCCATTTGCTTCTGGAGCAGAAGCTGTACACGTGGTAACTGCTGAGCAGCAAAACAACCCTGAGCAGGCACCTCTTGATCGTGCAAAGTTTTTTGCAGATCTAGCTCAAGATGCACCTAAGGTAGAGCGTACTGGTACTCCAACCATTTCTTTCAAGAACGCTTCGCTTGTGTATCCATCGCAGCCAAACCGTCCAGCACTTGATAACATCAGCGCTGATATCTACCCAGGTGAGTTTGTCTTTGTAGTTGGACACTCTGGTTCCGGTAAGTCATCTCTCTTGCGTCTTATCACGCGTGAGCAGAAGGCAACTCACGGACAGGTTATTGTTGCTGGTCAGGACCTTACACGTATGCGTAACTCCAAGGTTCCTTATCTGCGTCGCCAGATTGGCACCGTCTTCCAGGACTTTAAGCTTCTGCCCGATAAGACCGTCTATGAGAACGTTTCCTTTGCACTTGAGTGCATTGGCAAACCTCGTTCTGTCATTAAGGTACAAGTTCCTGAGGTTTTGCGTCTGGTAGGCCTTGGACAGAAAATGGATGCTTACCCAGATCAGCTATCCGGTGGTGAGCAGCAGCGTGTTTCTGTTGCTCGTGCAATGGTTAACCGCCCACCACTGCTTATCTGCGACGAGCCTACGGGTAACTTGGACCCAGCAATTTCTCTGGGTATTATGAAGCTTCTTGACCGCATTAATCGTGCGGGCACTACGGTTGTAATGGCAACACACGATCGCGAGATGGTTGACTCTATGCGCAAGCGCGTTATTGCACTTGAGGCTGGTCACATTGTCCGCGACCAGGAGAAGGGAGGCTATGGCTACTATGGGGCTCTCTAATTTTGGATACTCTCTGCGTGAGGCCGGAAGCCACTTTAGAAGGAACTGGTCTACCGCTCTTGGTGCAATCGTAACCATCTTCTTGTCTCTGTTCATCATCGGCCTGTTTATTCTTGGCTCCGCTCTTATCGAGAACATGGTAGGAAGTGTCGAGAACCGCGTTACTATCCAGGCATTTCTTTCGGATGACGCAGATCAGGCTGCAGTAACTGCTTTCCAGCAAGAAGTTCAAGGCTGGGATACGGTTGAGTCTGTAACCTATAAGAGCAAAGATCAGGCTCTTGAGGAGTACCGCACTACCATGAGCTACCGCAATGCTTCCGACGCGGTTTCTGCTCTTGATGGTCAGAATCCTATTCCTGCATCTCTTGTGATTAAGCTCAAGGACCCTAAGGATGTTCAAGACGTTGCCCAGCGCATTGCCTCTTCATCATCTTTTGCAGCAATTGCTGATAACAAGAGCAATCCATCTGGTGATGTTCAGTATGGTCGTGAGACCGTTGAGCGCCTGTTTAGCGTAACAGCATACATTCGTATCGGCGCTATCGGCCTTGTTGGACTTCTGGTGTTTGTTGCCTTTGTCTTTATTAACAACACCATTCGCCTTGCTATTAACGCTCGTCGTCGTGAGATTGCAATCATGCGTCTGGTTGGTGCATCTAACGGCTTTATTCGCGGACCATTCCTTATGGAAGGCGTGCTTGAGGCACTTATCGGTGCTCTTCTCGCCATTGCTGTTTTGGTTGTTGGAGCCCACATGCTTCTTCCAGTTATGGCAGAGAGCATGACCTTCTTGACCTTTGCTATTCCAACAACGGTCATGCTGGGCATGAGTGGCCTTCTGCTGCTCCTTGGCCTGCTACTGGGACTCTTTGGTTCCGCTATTGCTATGGGCCGTTATCTGAAGGCATAGCAACTAAGCAGCCTGGTGCTTCAATTGTCAAAGCGAAGTATCAATTAAGAAAGTTTTTTGCATAAAGATTGTAAGGTAAGACCTCGTGAAAACCGTTCACGGGGTCTTTTTACGTTAAACGGTATTTACTAAATTGCAGGTAGAATGATATTTTTAGGGGAGAATTATTAGGCCACGTACTTGAATGGGGGCCAAGTATGGAGACCAACCTGCATAAATTTCAGGCTTTTACTTCTGCGGCGTATCACAGTAGTTTTACAGTGGCGGCAGAGGAGCTGGGGTGCACTCAGTCGTCGATTAGCCGCATGGTGGCAAGTCTAGAAAAAGAGTGGGATGTCCGTCTGTTTAATAGGCATGGTGGATATGTAAGTCTGACTCCTGAGGGAAAGACGCTTCTGCCTGTTGCAGAAGAGGTGTGCCAAGCATACAGCAAGCTGAGCAATCAAGTGAATCGCGTTAGTGCCATTGAGATGGGCAATCTTATTATTGCAGCACCTTCAAGCTTTCTTTCTCGAGCACTGCCTGGCCATCTGAAAAAGTACATGACCGATCATCCAAATATCAAAGTTGAAGTTATCGAGTGCACCTATGGAGAAGCCCTGCGTCTTATTAGCAAGGGTAAGGTGGATATTAGTTTTACTATGACCCGCGCAACTGAACAGGGATTTACTTCAACTTTATTTGATCATGATGAGGTAATTGTTGTTTCTCAAAAGGGACATTACGAGAAGAACCTTGAGACAATTCCTGTTAAGCGTCTTATTGAAGAGCCCTTTATTGTTGATATTGAGACAGCTCCTCTGCTTCAGAAGCAACTCAAAAACGCACGCATGACGTTTGCGTCATCGGATTCATTCACCATTATGTCCATGGTAGAGTCGGGTCTTGGTGTAAGTTTGTTGCCACTTGAGGCAACAAAAGGTACAAATTTTGATATTGATGTACATCATCTAGAAACTCCTGTACATCGTAATGTCTTTATTACACATCGTGTAAAAGGCGAGATGTCACGCACTACAGAAGAGTTTTTAAAGTATTTGAGTTAAAGATTGATACATAGTTGTGTACGTTAACTATTTGAAAATTGCATAACTGTTATTAGATTTTGGTAAAGATGTAAAAAGATTTAACTACCGCTCGCGGTTATAGCCTTTACGCTTACGGGTTTATCTGACGCCCAGAGGGCGCTACTCCTTTTTTCAAATGGCTTCGGGTGCAAACATAGTCTCATCAAGTTCTTCGTCCGAGTAATTACGGGAAGGAGTGGGACATGGCAGAAAATGCCGAGGCACCTGAGATGCAAAAGTCGTTGAGTCTATTCAACTTCTTTACCATCGGATTTGGTGCGATCATTGGTACCGGATGGGTGCTCCTGGTAGGCGACTGGATGGTTCTTGGTGGAGGACCATTCCCCGCGATGATCGCATTCGCAATTGGCGCAATTTTCCTTGTACCAATTGGATGTGTTTTTGGCGAGCTCACTGCTGCTATTCCAATTTCTGGTGGCATCATTGAGTACGTCGACAGGACATTCGGCCGCCCAATGGGCTTCTTTACCGGCTGGATGCTTCTTCTGGGCAACGCTCCACTATGTCCTTGGGAGGCAATTGCTATTTCCACGCTTCTCACCGACCGCTTTGGTGCATTCCCTATTCTTTCTTGGCTGAGGTCCGTTAAGCTCTACACCATTCTTGGTGCAGATGTTTACCTGTGGCCAACAGTCATCGCTCTTTGCTTTGCTATCCTGGTCATCTTCCTTAACTTTAAGGGCGCTGGCGCAGCAGCTAAGCTTTCGAGCTTCCTGACTAAGGCTCTGCTGACTGGTATGATTCTTGCAATGGTTATCTCCTTTGCAACTGGTTCTCCAAGCAACGGCCTCCCCGTCTTCTCCCAGGCAACTGAGGTTGCAGGTGGCGAGGGCACAAAGGCTACCAGCTTCTTTGGCGGCATCATTGCAGTACTTGTTATGACTCCATTCTTCTACGCTGGTTTTGACACCATTCCACAGCAGGCAGAAGAGGCTTCTGCTGACCTTGACTGGAAGAAGTTTGGCATCATTCCTGCACTTGCACTTATCGCTTCTGGTGTCTTCTATCTCATCTGCATCTATGCATTCGGAACCATGATTGACTGGCACGAGTTTGTTAAGTCTTCCGTTCCTGCACTTGCAGTTCTCGAGCGCATCAACCTGTTCTTCTACATTGCAATGCTCATCATTGCAACACTCGGACCTCTGGGCCCAATGAACTCCTTCTTTGGTGCTTCTACTCGTCTGATGCTTGCTCTTGGTCGTAAGAAGATGCTCCCAGAGTCCTTCGCAAAGATTGACCCTAAGTCCGGCGCACCTCTGACCGCAAACATGTTCATGGCTGGCCTGACCCTTGTTGGTCCATTCCTTGGCCGCAACATGCTTGTTCCTCTGACCAACGTTGCTTCTCTCGGCTTCATCTTTGCATGCACCATGGCTGGCGTTGCCTGCCTGCGCCTGCGTCAGACCGAGCCAGACCTGCCTCGTCCTTACAAGGTCAACGGTGGTATCGCAGGTATCCTTGCTGCAATTCTTGCTGGTAGTATCATCATCGGCCTGATGGTTGTTCCTTTCAGCCCTGCAGCTTTGAAGCCAGTTGAGTGGATCATCACCATTTCTTGGATTGTCATTGGTATGGCCATCTTCATGATCTTTGGTCGTCAGTCTGAGAAGGCAGCAGCATAAGTTGCTTGCAAGCTCTAAAGGTTTCATCGGTACGTTGAACTAAGCACGTTATTTGTTTCTTTAGTTTGGATTTTTTGCGCCCAAAAAGGGTGGGCGCAAAAAGATAGTATGTATCATTTACTAGAGGGGGAAAGAAATGAGTAAGATTGCTTTTGTAGGCGGAAAGCTCGTTGACGGCACTGGCGCCGCTCCTGTTGAGGATTCTCTTGTCCTCGTAGACGACAAGAAGATCGCTTATGCTGGTCCTCGCACTGAGGTTCCAGAGGGCTATGAGGTCCGTGACATCCAGGGCCGCACCATTATGCCAGGTCTTATCGACACTCACCTGCACTTCTCCGGCAACCTGACCGACAACGATAACGACTGGGTTATCGAGTCCGTTGCTCAGAAGCAGGCATGCGCAGTCAAGCAGTCCTGGGACGCTCTCTCCCACGGTCTTACCACCGTCTGCGAGATTGGCCGCAATGGTATCGCAATTCGTGACCTCGTTAACATGGGCGTCATGGAGGGACCACGTATCTTCGCTACCGGCCTTGGCTTCTGCCGCGTTGCTGGTCACGGTGACTGCCACCAGCTCCCACAGGAGATCTCCAAGAATGGTCACCCATGGGGCGATCAGGTAGACGGTCCTTGGGATCTTCGTAAGGCAGTTCGTCGTCGTCTTCGTGAGAACCCAGACGCAATCAAGATTTGGGCAACCGGTGGCGGCATTTGGCACTGGGATTCCGGTCGCGATCAGCACTACTGCTACGAGGAGATCAAGGCAGTTTGCGACGAGGCAGCAATGGTTGGCATTCCTGTTTGGTCACACTCCTACAACAGCTTCTCCGCAGCTTATGACTCCGTCCGTTGCGGCTGCGAGCAGATGATTCACGGCTTCGAGCTTGATGCAAAGACCATGGATCTTATGTGCGAGCAGGGCACCTTCTTCACTCCTACCATCGGCTTCCTGCCAACTTGGTACGGAACTTATCCACCAGAGTGGACTCCAGAGCTCGACGCATTTGCAGGCGACACTGTTGTTGAGAAGGGCCTCAACCGTACATACGAGAACCTCCGTGCTGCTAACGAGCGCGGCGTCACTCTCACCATCGGCTCCGACTCCTTCAGCTTCGTAACTCCTTACGGCTGGGTCACCATCGACGAGATGTATGACTTCGTTGAGAAGGCTGGCGTCACCGTTCTTGAGACCATCAAGGCTGCTACTCTTAACGGCGCAAAGATGGTTCACCACGAGGATGAGTTTGGCTCCCTCGAGGCTGGCAAGCTTGCTGACCTCCTGGTTGTCAAGGGCGACGTTGCTACCAACATCCGCGACCTTACCCCAGATAACATGGAAGTTATCATGAAGGAAGGCAGCGAGGTTATTCGCGGCACCTTCTAAGAGGTAAACCAATCCCTTCTGGAGCCCCTATGCAGTCTCTGCATAGGGGCTCTTTTTTGCGTACAGGGATGGCGAGAAACCCGCTGAGGGCTCCGACGTCTATCCGTCGAGATGTTCGTCGAGAAACCCGTCGAGATCCCTGGAACTTCTCGCCTTATCTGGACATCGTCTATCACAAGGCACTTTAGGGTACATATCAGAAGATTCATTGGGTCAGCGCAAAAGGCGCTGGCTTCTACCTACAGGAGGATTTTTGGCTAGAAAACGCATACATAAAGGAAACCGTCGTCAGGGACGTGCAAAAGTCTCAAAGCGACCATCGGCGCTGCTTACAGGCACGCTGAGCCTTTCTCGCCCAGGAGTTGCTACCGTAAGCACCCCTGAGGGAACGTATGCGCTGGCCAAGCACGGTATTCACGAGGCAATGCACGGAGATGAGGTCCAGGTTTCGCTTGTCTCGGCCAAGGGGAAGACTCCTCTGGCAAACGTGCGTTTTGTGCTTACGCGAGCTACTCAGACGTTTTTGGGCATCTACCATGACGCCGGTCCACTTGGCGCTGTGGTGCCGCTGGATAGTCGTATTCAGCGAGATTTTTTTGTGCTTCCAGAAGACCCTTCTGTTGGGCGTCATTACGTTTTTGAGGGCGACGTGGTTGTCGCGCGCATCACAGAGTATCCAACGCGTAAAAGCGCTGCTGTAGTCACTATTGAACGCCGCGTGGGATCAGCCGAAGATCTGGACATGAACGTTGAGGCAACTATTGCTTCGTATGGTTTGGCAACAGAATTTCCTATCAAGGCACTGAGACAAGCCGAGAAAATCTCCGTTGACGCAGATAAAGCCCTTGTAGAAGACGCTTCAAGACACGATTTGCGAGAAGAGCTGTGCATCACCGTAGACCCAGCAGATGCTAAAGATTTTGATGACGCCGTTGGCGCGCGCAAGCTTGAAGACGGTGGCTTTGAGCTGTGGGTTCACATTGCAGACGTGGCCCACTACGTGAACTGGGATTCTCCCATTGACCTGGAAGCTCGTATGCGCACCTGCTCGGCATATTTAGTGGACCGCGTGTTGCCCATGTTGCCAGAAAAGCTCTGCAATGACGTGTGTTCTCTGCGACCAGCTGAAGATAGGCTGGCCATGTCGGTAAAGATGAAGCTGAGCAGCTCAGGTAAGATTCTTGGCGCAACTGCTATGAATTCCGTCATTCGCTCACGAGCAAGACTCAGCTACGACCAGGTAGATAGCTATCTGCAAGGAGACGCCGCGGCACTTGACTCCGTTGTGCCTAGAGAAGATGCTGGCGCAATCAAAGAAATGATTACCGTGCTCAATCAAATCAGAGCACTGAGAGAAGAAATTCGCGAGAAACGCGGCTCAGTAGATTTTGAAAGCGTAGAGACGCGCGTAGTGCTTGACCAGGATAACAAGCCTACTGGAGTCTCGGTGCGCGAGCGCACCCAAGCAACGGGGCTCATTGAGGAAGCAATGCTTGCAGCAAATGAGAGCGTCGCGCACATGCTCAGCCAGCATGACCTGGAGTCAGCATATCGCGTGCATGAGCAGCCTTCTCCAGAGTCTCTTAAGCTTGCGGTTACTCCACTTGTGGCGATGGGTGCTCTTGAGCCAGATGTTGCGTCTCGTATTGCCATTAGCGATCAGACGGCATTGCAAGAAGCGCTGGAGTCAGTCCACGGCACACGTTATTCTCGCGTGGTAAATGCACAGCTGCTCAGGGCCCAAAAACGAGCTATTTATCTGCCAACCAACCAGGGGCACTTTGCCCTAGGGGCGGATGCGTACTGCCACTTTACTTCGCCAATCAGGCGCTATCCCGACGTGATAGTACATCGTACGCTCAAGCGTTTGCTCCGCGGACAGACGGCGTCTCGCGCAGAGTTGAGCGCGCTTCCAGATATCTGTAGCACCTGCTCTGAGCAGGAGCGCAAGGCAGACGCAGCGGCTCGTGCGACGCAAAAGATCAAGCTAGCCGAGTACTATCAGAGTCGTCTGGGAGAAGAAACGTGGGGAACCATTGACGGTTGCGAGCGCTTTGGCCTGTTCATTACGATAGACGATACCTACGCCGACGGTCTTCTCGCCGTGAGGGACTTGGGCCACGAATGGTATGTGTATGACCAGGAGACGCTGGCACTGATAGGGGAATCAACAGGCAAAACGTATCGTATTGGTGGACGTGTGCGCGTGAAGATTTCTGGCGTAAATGTGGCTCGTGGTCAGATTGATTTGGCACTTGTGGAATAATAAGCAGGTAGATTACGTGCGGGTTTATGAAGCACCCGCTCAGATGATTGCATGATTGATATTGAATGATAGGTGAGTAAGATGGCACTTTCGGCACTTTCAGATGAGCTGATGCGCGCTGAAGGCATGATGATGCAGGACCAGAACGAAGAGGCTCTTGAGCTGCTGCTTCGTTTGGCTGAAGACGCTGAGGAATATGTGGACTGCAACTGCCAAACCACAGATGAGGTGCAGTATTTTGCGTTCCCCACGCTATTTGACCGTTTAGCGTATAGGCGCGTGGAGAATGATCCTCGTAAGCTTGAGGATGTCCATGAGCCGTTTGATCGCCTGTACGGTGATCTTGCAATGGCTTACGTACGCACCGGCGATTACGAAAACGCCATGAATGCGCTGAAAACTGCTATTCGTTGGAACCCAATGAACTGCGGGTTTAGACTTGATTTGGCAGATCTGTTTAAGATTGCAGGAGATATTCGTGAGCAGATGGCTCTGACATTTGGCGTCTTTGAGCGCGCAAGCGAGGCAAGGCATCTGACTAGGGCGTTTTTGAATTTTGCTGCGTGGTTTGAGGCTCAGGGTAGGCTTGAGCAGGCTGCAGCATGTCTGAGAGCTGCCCGTCGCTTTGAGGTCAAAGACAGCACTCTTGAGGCTGCGCTTGATCAGGCCGCAGGCACTCCTAAGGACCCTGATGGCCTTACCGACGAAGAAGCAAACGACCTGCTCGAGACAGAGGGTCTGCCAACAGGCGCAAACGCCGAGATTGCGGTTTGCCTGCTCATGTGCGCGCAGGATTGCGCCGCCATGGGCGACAGAGCTACCGCAACTGAGATGACCATTCGCGCTCGCGATCTTGTGGGTGAACAGGCAGCTCTTGCGCTTCTGCAACTTGTTCGCGACGCCGCCATCTCCGAGGGCTTCACCGCAGGCGGCAATCCCGTATCTGGCGAGAAAACCGATGCAGCAGAAACTTCAGACGGGGAAGGCAAGTAAG
>CAUUEB010000019.1:0-24724 GCA_963544135.1 uncultured Atopobium sp.
CGCGTCAAGATGCGCGGTAGTGTACTCGATGTTCTTGCTGGTAAAGAGCGCCAGGAGCTCGTGTAATGTCATCCTCAAAAGTCCTTCGATAGCTGTTTGGCGCAAGCACAGCGCCCCAAAGACAGTATCAATAGTTTAGCCGTCTGCCCCCAATTGTGCTGCCGACATCGCAACTTTCTTAGCCCTTGCACGCTAACCTCATACCTTTATGGCGAGAAAATCGTCGATTTTGCTTGACTCACCGAGAGCCGCGAGGTATAGTACTTGTTCGCGCAAGCGTTTACATTGCGGGGTGGAGCAGTCTGGTAGCTCGTCGGGCTCATAACCCGAAGGTCGTAGGTTCAAATCCTGCCCCCGCGACCATAAGAATTTCAAACCCGCCCTCGGCGGGTTTTTTGTTAGCAATCAATGCTGGTTGGTCGGGCTGTTTCTGCAGGAAAACAGCACTCTACGCACCAAACCCAAAGTTCAGCAAACGTTGCAACCTCAGCTCAAGACCCTTGTGATGATCGTAGGGATCCAGCATGCGTTGATAATTAGGAGCAGCAGGCACCAGCTTCTCTACCAGCGCGTCTGTTGTCTGCCTCACTGAGAACAGAGGCTCGGGATGGCGTTCACCTTCGTTTTCTCCGCTTGCGATGCACCAGCGAATGTCTGAACGTATACGACTCGTATCAAAAGTTTCAACAAAATTAGGGAACCATGTGCTTGGGCTTGCCAGAAGATACTGGTCAAAGTGACAGGTTGATTGCATCTCAAAGAGACTGCACAAACCTGATAGCGAATAGCCAAGCAAAGTAAGAGGACACGTACCTTGAGCGGTATGAGTAGCTAGAGCAGCGTACTTCTCGACAGATGGAAGTACGACGTCAGAAAGAAATTCTCGTCCAAATCCTCCAAAATTTGGAGCCTCGGTTCGCACGCTTGTTGCTGGCCAGGGAGAATAGCAGTCTTGATTAGACGGCGCAGTAATTATGAGGCGCTGGGGAAGCTTTGTCTCGTCAAGTTTTCCGGAAGAAATAAGGGCAGCTATCTTTGGCATCAGCAGAGAGCCATGTAGAACCACAAGAAGACCAGGAACCGCGGAGTGTTCTCCGATTGTGATCGTGCTGTCGGGTAGAGCTGCTAAATCCATGAAAGTCCTCGTCTGTCCTCGTCTGTTATTGCCTGTTGGTGCCGGCGTCGTCTCGCAGGAGCTACCGGCTGCGTCTCACGGAGCGCCCTCTGAGGAGCACCTCTCCAGGGGAGTGCGCCTGTAGGGATGTAGGTATTTTAAGCATTTCTTAACTCGCAGTCTTCTCACAACTCAAAATGTAAGATATAGTTAACTTTCAAAAAATTCCGCTGCTTCTGCGTAACGCGCATTGTACGTTGTACGTTGTGCGCAAAAACGCAGCGTCACTTTAGAGGGGTATCGTATGGTAAGAAAAGCCGGGCCGTTCCGTCTTTTCATGGGAGTTCTCGTCGCAATTCTAGCGGCGAGCATTGTAATAACTTCAACGATGGGCGCCATCGGCGTGTCCTTGCAAGACGCATATGCCGTGCTGATGCATCATCTTTTTGGCATGCCGCTACCGGAGGCTCTAGCAGCAGGAGGACCTGTCGAGAAGGTCGTCTGGTCGCTGCGTTTTCCTCGCATCATCTTGGGTGTGGTAGCCGGAGCTGGCCTTGCGCTTTCGGGTGTTGTCATGCAAGCGTCAGTTCAAAACACCTTGGCTGAGCCGTATATTTTGGGCATTTCATCAGGAGCTTCGTGCGGAGCCACCTGTGCCATCATGCTTGGAGCTGGCGCGGTACACGTTGTGGGAATTTCTTCGGTGCCGCTGTTCTCGTTCATCGGCTCAACAATTGCTACGATTGGCGTTTTGTTGCTGGCATCTACCGGCGGTCATATGACGTCGTCAAAGCTCGTTCTCTCGGGCATGATTTTGAACGCCCTGTTCACGGCGCTGTCTAATTTCATCATCACTATTGCTGCTAACGCTGAGGGTATGATGGATCTAAAGTTTTGGACCATGGGCTCTTTGGCGCGAGCAAGCTGGGGAAATGTTGGCGTTTCCGTTGTTGTAGTACTTCTCGTCAGTGTGTTTTTCTTAACGCAGTTCCGCTCTCTCAACGTGCTGTTAATGGGAGACGAGGCTGCAACAACGCTTGGCCTCAATACTAATTTGTGCAGATGGGCATACCTGACCATTTCTGCGCTCATGGTTGGCACGCTTGTTTCATCAGTGGGAACCATCGGTTTTGTTGGCCTTATCATTCCGCATATTGCCCGCTCGTTTGTTGGGTCCGATCACCGAAGGCTGGTTCCAACTGCGCTGGTACTGGGAGCTATTTTCATTCTCTGGGCAGATGCCTGTGCTCGTACCGTCCTAGGCAATACCGAAGTTCCTATTGGCATTCTGACCGCCGTTGTAGGCGCGCCGTTCTTTGTCTACATCATGGTCGCCCGCAACTACAGCTTTAGGGATGGTGAGTAGCATGCGTCTTGAAGTACAAAATGTGTCGGTCACCATTCATAACAAGCCGATTGTAAAGGACGTCTCGCTTAACGTGGCAGATGGCGAGTTTGTGGGCATCCTGGGCCCTAATGGATCCGGCAAGTCTACGCTTTTGCGAGCAATTTATGGTCTTGGTCATCGCTATGATGGTCAGATTTTGTGGGACGATCGCGACGCCACTGAGATATCACGACGTGACTTTGCGCGTAAGGTTGCGGTTGTAAGCCAGTTTAACTCGCTGTCCTTTGACTTTACCGTTCGCGAGATTGTGTCGTTGGGACGCAGTCCTCATCAGTCGGCGCTGTCAAAAGAATCCGATCACGACGAGTCAATCGTTTCTGACGTTATTCAGAAAGTTGGCCTTTCTCGCTTTGAAGATCGCTCTTTTGCCACGCTTTCAGGTGGCGAGAAACAACGTGTCATGTTGGCTCGTGCGTTGGCTCAGGAACCAGAGTTTCTGGTACTTGATGAGCCTACTAATCACCTGGATATTACGTACCAGATTGATATTTTGCGCCTTGTTCGTAATCTTGGTATCAGCTGTCTGGCTGTTTTGCATGACATTGTGATGGCAGCTCATTATGTCGACCGCCTGTATTTCTTAAAAGAGGGGACTATTGTTTCCGAGGGAACACCTGAGGACATTGTGACCCCTGAGTTACTTGCTGATGTTTATGGCGTTGAAGGTGCGGTGAGGCCATCAACTGCTGGAAACGGTATCAGCATTGATTACGTGTATTAATCGCCTGTTGAATATCAACAGATGAATGAAAGGATATCCGATGGATCCTCGTGTAAGTTCAAATCTCTTTACGAGAAGAAATTTTTTGAGCATTGCGGCAGGGTTTGCTGCAACTGCTGCTGGACTGGGTCTTACTGCGTGCAACAATGCACCGTCTAGCCCATCTACCCCTGCTACAGAAGAAAAGAAATCGGCCAATACGAGCTATCCCGTATCGTTCAAGCTCTATGACGGTGACGGCAATGAGTTTGAGGCAAAGTTTGACAAGGCTCCTGAGAGTGTTGTTACTTTGACAGACTCCGCAGCCGAGATTCTGCTGCGTCTGGGCCTTGGCTCCAAGATTATTGGCACCATCAAGCCTGATGCGCCAATGCCTTCAGATATTGCTGATGAGTATGCAAAGATCAAGCAGCTGGGCGATAAGAAGAGCCTCTCGCGCGAGGTCGTTGTTGCCGCTAATCCAAACCTTATTGTGGGACGCTCACGTCTCTTTACTTCAAAGGACCAGACTTCTCCAAAGGACTACGCTGACCTAGGCATTTCTGTCTATACACAGCTGGCATCTTCTGAGCAGGGCGATCCAACGCTTGCCGGAATTATCTCTGATATTAAGAACCTTGGATCTATTTTTGATGTTCAGAGTAATGCCGACACCTATACCGCCGGCCTTCAGAAGCGCCTTGATGCCATTAATGAGCGAGTTAAAGCGCATGAGAAAGAAACAAAGAAGACAGTTCTGGTTATGACTAACCTCAAGGACGGCACGTTTGGTCTGTTTGGTGGTAGCGAGAAGAGCCTTGAGTTTACTATCATCGATCAGCTTGGAGCGACTCCTGCAACAACCCAGTCAGCAAATGGTCTGACGTATGAGAATCTGATTAAGTTCAATCCTGACGTCATTATTTACGTTACCGCAGAGCGCAACAAGGCAACTGACGCTGTGGCTAAAGACACTCTTCTGGGTGAGAGCTCCTTGCAGAACGTCCCTGCTATTGCTAATAAGAGCATCGTAGAGATTCCATATTCAGAGTACATTGATTACTCGCCACGCGCATTTGATTCTGCCGAGAAGATCCTTGAGGCTCTGTATCCTCAGAAATAGACGCGTTTGAACATACGTACCATCTGAATATGCGTACTGCAAAGACCAAGCAGGAACTTTGTTTCCTGCTTGGTCTTATCTATATACTATTGAAAGCAGTAAAAAGAGTTTCCTAAACAGATAGAAGAGTCCTTATGAACTATGTCCAAAAAGTTCCTGTTGCTATTTGTGGTGTTGCTTTAGGTTTTGCAGCACTTGGAAATCTTTTCAAGACTTCTTTCGAGGGTCTTTATCTTGCCTGCGGCATACTCTCTATTGCTCTTTTAGCTCTTTATACTCTCAAATTTATGGTGTCGACAAAAGTTGTATTGCGAGAGCTCTCGGATCCGATTGGACTTTCAGTTGCTGCAACATATCCGATGGCAGTTATGCTGATTTCGGTGTATTTGAAGGCCGATATTGGTGATGCAGCGCAGTTATTTTGGTTTACTGGAATTGCGTTGCACATACTGTGTATAGCTCTCTTTACTTCTCGCTATATTGCAAAATTTAATTGGGAGAATGTGCACGCCAGCTGGTTCATTGTGTATGTGGGCATTGTTGTTGCAAGTGTTACAGCGCCGGCGTTTACCTTTGAAACAAGTGTTGGCACGATTGCATTTTGGTTTGGATTTATCTGCCTTGTAGTGCTTTTTATAGTAGTAAGCATACGGTATGTTAAACATGGGCCTGTGCCTGACGCCGCTGAGTCGCTCGCTTGCATTTATGCAGCTCCGACCAGCCTTTGTATTGCAGGATATATTCAATCTATTACACCGAAGTCTGTACCGTTTCTTTTGGTTATGCTAGCAATCGCTTCAATTATTTATGTAGTTTCTTTTGTGTGGTGCATCAGGTGTCTTACAAAACCATTCTTTCCCAGTCATGCCGCGTTTACTTTCCCTTTTGTAATTTGTGTCGTTGCGCGCACTCAGACGTCGGCATATCTAGCTGGACTTGGTCAGCCCCTTCAATGGCTCGACGGAATAACCTCTGTTGAAACAGCGTTTGCAGCAGGGCTTTGTATTGTTGTGCTTGTACGCCTACTTGCGTACGTGCGTGATCAGACTTTGCCTAAAGCGAGATCTATGAGTAGCTTGAGGTAACGTTTTTCATTTTGTTTGTTTAGAGTTTCGTGACGGAGCGCGCAACGCGGATGCGTGCGCGGATGTCCGCCACCCAGGAGTAGCCGCCCTTCTCGGCGATCTCTTGCTTTTTGCTATCCGGTCAATTTCTGCGCCGAGGAGTTGAGCGCTCGTGTCGAAGACGAGCTCTTAATGGGAGGGCATGGCCGGACCCCGATTCTGCCAAGGCAGATCTGCTGTAGGTACAAATCATACAATGGGAAATGATGCGATGACGGAAGCGGCTTGGATTGTGCTTTCCTCTGCGCTTGCAGCTTTGTCTGTATCGTATGTATTATTGTGAGTAATACATACGATACAGACATCGTTGGAGGCTCACACCATGCTCCTGCAGCTGGACTTCTCAACCGCGACACCCATCTACCAGCAGATCCGCGATCAGATCGTGCGTGGCATCGCCGAAGGCGAGCTTGCGCCTGGCGAGCGACTGCCGACCGTGCGGGCGCTCGCATCGGAGTGCGGCGTCAATGCCATGACGGTGAGCAAGGCCTACCAGCTTCTCAAGCAGGAGGGACACGTGCGCGGCGACCGGAGGGGTGGCACCTTCGTGTGCGAGCCCGATGGCAGCTCGGACCCCGATTCCGGCATCATGGACGCGCTGCGGATGCGCCTGGCTGAGCTGGTGGCCGGTGGGATGTCAGGCAAAGAGGTTCTCGCGCTCTGCGAGCACCTGCTGGATGAGATTGCGTATCGCTAGAAGTAAGGAAGTTTATGATGAGCACTGCGACTATCCTATGGCTCTCCTGCAGCTGGATTCCACTCCTCATATGGTGGACGCTCAGGAACAGCGCGCGCTTCAAGAAGAACATTGTCGTCGGCGTCACCTTTCCGCGCGAGGCGCGGGAAGACGTGCAGGTAAAGGCGTTTCTTACCAGCTACCGTCACCTGCAACTCGCGTGCGCTATCGTGCTCGTGGCTGCGGCACTTGGCGGTGCGACGACAGGAACGGTACGAGCGTGGGCCGGGTCGAGCATGTTCTGCTGGAGCGTCTGGATACTTGTGGTCTGTATCGTGCCCGAGGTGATCTACGCGCTCACCAACCGCAGGCTCGCGGCCCTGAAGGACGAGCGCGGCTGGCGGCCCAGAGGCGCCGCGGCCCAGCGCGTGACGGTGGCCGATATTGGGGCGGCCGCGCAGTCGTACCCGCGCGTCTCGAGCATATGGTTTGTCCTCATCTGCGCGGCGAGCCTGGTCCCCGTCCTGCTCGACCGTGACAACGTAGTAATCTACCTGCTGTTTGCCGTATGTGTGCTCATGATGTGGGCAATCTTCCGTTGGTGTTACCGCAATCGCAGCGAGGTGGTGGACGACAACACCGCCCTCACGCAGACGCTCACGCGCATACGCCGGCGCGCCTGGGCGAGGGTGTTCCTTGTCGCGGCTGCGTCTTTTGCATTCATGAGCTGGGCGCAGCTCCTCTTCCAGGGTTCAACCAATCTGTACTTTATCGGTATGATGCTTCCCTGCACGGTCCTTGGAATCGTGGCGTTTGCAACCGAGATGCGCGTGCGCAGCCTGCAGGAGCGTCTTACAAAGGCCAGTGGCGAGGGCTTCTACGTGGACGAGGACGATCACTGGATCTTTGGCATCTTCTACTATAACCCCGACGATGCTGAGCTCATAGTGAACGAGCGCGTGGGCATCAACACGTCGATCAACCTGGCACGGCCAGCGGGAAAGGCGATTGTAGTGGCCCTCGCTTGCTCGCTGCTCTGCCTGCCCGTGACGGGAGCGTTCATGGCGGAGGAATTTGGAGCTCCTGTGACGCTTGAGTTGAGCGAGCAGACGATTCGGGCACACCACTTGCTCACAACCTATGAGATTGACATGGCCGACGTGGTGTCTGTGGAGCTTGTTGACCAACTTCCCAAGATGACGCGCACGTTTGGCGGCGCGAGTGAAACCTTCCTTGAAGGTAACTTCTCAAGTGACGCGTACGGATCGCTCAAGGTGTGCCTGGACCCCGAGGTCGGCCCCTGGCTCCTCGTGCGGACGAGGAGCGGCACAACCTACCTTCTGGGCGCGAGCGACACGGCGCAGACCGAGACCGTTTATGAGGAAGTCCCCTCGGCCTTAGTCGATGCATAGTGTGACCTCTCGCGCCTAAACTCGTCGGTGTACTTGTTGTTGCCCATGCCTTGCCTCGCTTTCTCGGTTGTCTGAGCATATACGATTCCTGGGTTTTGAATCTGGGATGCCCGTGTCCGAAAAAACGATACAGGTCACTCTGACCCTAATTACGCCCCGTGGTGAGACAACATCGCGGACTACCGGGAGGACGTGAACTAGGGGTGCAGGGTGTAAAAAACGCGACCGAGAGACTGTCCTAGTGTGCGAAAAACGCAATAAAACCACTATAAAATGATGTAAAAAACGCAACTGAAAGCGTATCATAGAGTATGAAAAACGCATTTCACTTGTTAATTACTATGGGGAGATGAAATCATGCTCAAACGCAAGGCATACCAAAGGCTGGAGGATTGGAAACGATACAAGACGAAGCAGGCACTTCTCGTCAAAGGAGCCCGACAGGTAGGAAAGACGACCCTTGTCAGGCAGTTTGCCGCAGACAACTATGGGATCCTCGCCGAGGTGAACTTCTTCGACAACAAGACTGCCAAAGAGACGGTCATGAGGGCGATTGATGCTGATGACCTGCTTCTACGTCTTTCCGTGCTCAGCGGGAAAGAACTGGAGGCCGGAAAGACCCTCGTCTTCCTCGACGAGATCCAGGAGTGTGGTGCGGACCTGCTCACCTGGATCAAGATGCTCCTTGAACGGACCGACTACGATTACATTCTTTCGGGCTCTCTGCTGGGGATTGAGGTATCCAATATTTCCTCCCTTCCCGTTGGTTTTTTGCAGGAAGTAACCTTGTATCCCCTTGATTTTGAGGAGTTTTGCTGGGCAAGTGGGATAGGCAAGACGGCATTGGAAGCTGTTTCTGCCTGTATGGAATCCCTTACCCCTGTGCCTGATTATCTGCATGATAAGCTTACGGATACCTTTTACCGGTATCTTTTGGTAGGCGGTATGCCTGACGTTGTGCAGGCCTTTGTGGACAACAACGACCTCTTGCGAGCCCGTAATCTGCAGAGGGGAATTGTGAACATGTACAAGATGGACATGGCCAAGTATGTATCGGATACGCTTGAGGCGCGCCAGGTACAAATGGTATACGAGTCCATACCTTCTCAGTTGAATTCTGAGAACAAGCGATTCAAATATGCAAGGCTGGGGAAGAGTCTGAGGTTTGCCAACCTTGAGTTCGCGTTCGACTGGCTTGAGCACGTAGGGGTCGCTCTTCCGGCATTCCGAGTCAATGAGCCGACGTTTCCCCTTGCCGCCCATGAGGACCGAAACATGCTGAAGCTTTACGCAAATGACGTCGGCCTGCTTACCGCCCAAATGATGGGGGATGTCGATATCGATATCCTCAATAGAAGGTCAAGCATAAACTTTGGGTCGATATTTGAGAATGTGGCAGCCCAGGAATTCAGGGCGTGTGGAAGGGAACTGCGCTACTATAATTCCTCCAAGATAGGCGAGGTTGATTTTGTGCTTCAGGGGCAACAAGGAGGCATCGACCTCTGTGAGATAAAGAGTGGTAAGAACTATCGACGCCACAGTGCGCTTGACAATCTCCTAACAACAAAAAACTACAGCTTCGAACATGTCTACGTATTTCATGACGGCAATGTGGATACTCCAGGAGCTTTCGAAGGTGTTACGTATCTCCCTATTTATATGATGGGTATGGCACTGGGCTGACGCAGGAACTGGCTGACCAAGAACCAATTTGTGGTCTCTATTTCACTTCAGCGATGGCATAAAGATGTGGCGCGCTTTCGAGAAGCCCTTCCAGTTGAGCTTTTGCCTCCTGGTTATTCGGGTTTTTGGCGAGAGTAACATTTGCTCGGATGGACGAGTCAAGCCACTCTGTATAGAGCTGCTCAAAGTTGTCAACGGGCGTGATGACATAGGATTTTGTCTGGGTACTTCCATCCGCAAATGTAACAGTTGCCACGAAGGCCGTCTTAGCGAGGGTCTCAGAGAAGCGCTTCTCAAGGGCGACTTGCAAACGGTTATGGTCCTTCTCGTATTGCCATAGTTCTTCGTCGGACGATGTGTCGGTGACCTGAAAAAGCCGATCGCTGAGGGCTTGGATTGTGCCGTCATCGACAAATGAAGCCCTTATGCTGCGGGTCAGGTTCTTCTCGTCATTCTGCTGAAAGTCCCCCACGGTGAAATCCAAGCCGCTTTCGCCTGCGGGACCGTCTTCTGCCTGGTCCTTTACGAGGGAATCGAAGTAGATATGAGTATCGGTATACGTGTTGTCGTTGGGCAGACTGGCGTAGTCTCCCTCAAGAGAATAGGTGAGACTTGCAACGTTTCTTGTTGAGCACGAGAGGTCGATATCATGGGTAACTGACCATACTGAATGGTCCCCGCCACTGAAAGACCCTAGTGCGCTGAGGGTTTCTGTCGGCAGGGGCACCACTGCCCCGCTCTCGTCCGGTGTTTCTTGGGCGAAAGCCTTGAGGGTGAAGAAATTCCCGCCTGAGGAACCCCCAAAGATCCCAAGCCCCACAAAGACTGCTCCCGCTGCTGCGGCTATGCCGCCGACATAGAAAAATCTGCGTCGGGTCATCGTCAGTTTGTGCTGTGGTGGGGAATCAGCCTGCATTGATAGCCCGTGCTGTGGTACGTGGCGAGAAGCATCTGTCTCGGCAGAGACCTTGGCATCAATTGCACGAGCTTCTCGCAATACCTTTTCTCTTACGGTGTAGGGGAGCTTGGCTTCCTTGGAAATCATTTTAAGCTCATCCATTGGGTTGGGGCTGTGGTGTGAACTGGTATGAGTCGGCTTATGCATAGCTATCCTCCTGTCTCAAGTTGGAAGTTTCTTCAAGTAGCGACCGTATCTGCCTGCGGGCGCGATACAGCCTTGTGCGGACGGTCGTCGGCGAGCACCCCAAGATGTGGGCGATCTCATGTGTCGGATAATCCTCGATATAGTGGAGAAGCACGACTTCCCTCAGTTTTTCGGGCAACTGCCCGATGGCCTGCCACAAGGCATTTGCCTCAAGCCTTCCGAGCACCTCGTCCATTACCTCGTTTGCGGGATATACCGCCCGGGCATCTGTCATCTGGGGTGACGGCCCATTTTGTGAGGTCTCTAGCGTGTCTGTTGCATCTATGGCCTCGACCCGGCTGTTCCAGGGTGCCCGATGCAGCTCGTGACATCTGTTGATGGTCACCCGCAGCAGCCACGCCTTGAGATGTTCTTCACTCGAGAAGACCGTGTTGCTGGTAAGTAGCCTGATGAATACATCCTGTGCGACGTCTTGTGCGTCTGCGACCGAGCGGGTCTGGTTGAGCGCCACGAGATAGACGGTCCCGCCCCATCTGTCCATCGCCTGTCGGATGAACTCCTCGCTGCTGCTGTCATTGCGAAGGTTGCTGTCGGCATGAAGACTGTCGATGGTGTGGCCGTCCTTTCTTGCCCTATTGCCTCCGCCTTGCTTTCGAGTCTCGATGATAATCGCCTCCCCTCACCTTTAATATGCGCGAAAAGAGGGAAACGTTCCATTACATGAACAAGATATTTCGCAAATTGACTAGTGTAGACTGGCGTATAGGGATGCCATCGGGATGCCATCGGAAAGCGTGGCATCAGAACTTCATGGCATGAGGTATGAGGCATCGAGATATAGGGGCGACAAGATATACGGTATTGGGTTTGGTCGTCCTTTCGAGGGGGAGACATGTATGGATAAGGAACCGTCTTGGGAGACTCCTCGCAGGGCTCACTTTACCCATGAAGAGGACGTGGCATTTCTCCGCAGGACAATCAAGGTTTCAAGAGATTCCCGCTCACACGGGAACACTCTGTTTGGCGACATCCTGGTAGACGAACACAAGAATATCGTGCTTGAACAGGAGAACGTCAAAATTACCGAGCATCGCTGCATTGCACATGCCGAGACCATGCTGGCAGATTGGGCTTCGCACGAATTTGACCGCGACTATCTTTGGCAGTGCATGCTTTATACAACGGCCGAACCTTGTGCTATGTGTGTGGGTGCTATTTACTGGGCAAACATCGGTCGTGTGGTCTTTGCCATGACGGAGCGTGACCTTCTTGCCATGACGGGAAGCAGCGAGCAAAACCCCACTATGGATATGCCCGCTCGGAGCATCTTTGCCTCAAGTCAAAAGAATATCGAGGTTATAGGACCATTTCCAGAGCTGATTGAAGAGGCGGCTGCGGCCCATGTGGGCTATTGGGGTGAGTAGGGAGTTAAGGTAAAGTCAGGGCTTTTAAGGTCAGGGCATCTTCGTTACGATCACCAAGGGGTACTTTTATAACAGAGGGGGAGAGACATGCCAAAAAAGCTTGAAGTATACCGAAGAGGGGTTTGCCGATAGGGTCTTCCACCTTCATCTGCGTCTTACCGGGGATAACGATGAGCTCTATTTCCGCGATTACCTGTGCGATCATCCTGAAGATGCCGAGAATTACCAGCTCCTGAAGCTCTCACTCTGGAAGAAGTTTGAGTACAACAGGGATGCCTACACGGATGCGAAAGGCGACTTCATCAAGCGCTGTACCGATCTTGCGCATCTTGCCTACGGCGACAGATATGCAACCAGAACGAGAGAAACGGACTAGTCACCGTAATCTATGTGGCAAAAGAGGAGATGGCAAGACTCATGCGGGCAGATAAAAGGTATTTCGATAAAGCCATGGGCTCATTGGCGGTTCTTCTCTCGTTGGTGCCTACGGTCGTTCTGTCTGTCATGTGGAATTCGATTCCCCAGTTGATACCGGCCCATTGGTCGGCGGACTCTATTGACCGATGGGGACAGAAATGGGAGCTTCTTATTGTTCCTACAATATGCCTGATATCTGGTCTTATGTTGGCAGTCTACGCGTTTAAGCGGGATTCAGATGATATGAACGGCGCAAATAACACAGATGGAGCAAACTCTCACTTTATCGTAAGGAACAGAAGACTTGCGATCGCTTTTTTGACAATCGCCCTGTTCTCGTTCTCTGCCCTGTCCCTTGTGCATACCTACCTGTCATTGCAGGCAGGAGAACCCATAACACTCCAATCCTACGGGATGACTCTCTTTTACATCATAGACGGCTTAGTTTTTATTCTATTGGGAGTTGTTTTTCCGATAGGTTCCGTGAACGCGTCTTCTAGATTAAGGCGACTCAACAGTGCCTATGCCAAGGGCCTCCTTATTCTGGCGGGAGCGACGATCCTTCTGTTCTGTGGCACCGGCTTTCTGAGAGGGCATGCCGCCTTACTGTTGATGTCTGTAATGATTATCGTGCCGGCAGTGCTTATCTCGGTCTCTTCTTATCGCAACCAACAAGAGGGGTCCTTGTGACGAGGGATGTGTCTAAGGGGCCGAAGAGAAGTCCGAAGACAAGTCCGAAGACAAGTCCGAAGAAGAGGTTCGAAGAAGAAGTCCGAAGACAGGCACCACAGGCACCAACACTGGCTAGTTGTACGACCTATCCGACTGGAGGGCCTCAAGAAGTAAGTTGTACTTGGTGTCTAATTCCTCTTCTCGCCAAAGGTTTTCCGAAATCCGCTAAAATACCGCGACCATTAGGTATTTTCACGGCGAGAAGTGCCTCGAAAGGGGCCAAATCTACCTAATGGTCGGCATTTCCTAGCGGCGGATACCTAATGGTCATGATTCTTTAGCAGTCTTGGGTAGTTGCCACCTTCTAGCAGCCTTTGAGAGCAAATACTGACTTCTGCCGCGAGTATCCGATGAAACATTGATGGCCAAATGGAGCAATTCCGGCCGAATAGAGTATCTAAGGTTCAGGATTTGTTTTAGCATGGAGTGAAGTTAGTTGTATCTAACATTAGGGTTATAGAGCTATAGGGACTATAGACCCTGCTATAGATTCCGCTACAGGTTCATGTCGTAAAGAACACGTGAGTTGACGTGTTCGGAAAGGATATCTCCATGTCTCACGTTTCTAACGGCAATGCGGATACCACTCCCGTCCGCGGCAATGTCAAACAAGATGCCGGACAAAACGCCGATCGAAACACCGGAAAGATGCTCAAGGGCCGCGACCTCATCACCACGGGCATCTTCTTCGCCCTGTACTTCATCCTCACGATGATTCCGATGTTCATTTCGGGTATCTCACCATTCATCTGGGTGCTCTTCCCCGGCCTCGCGGCGATTCTCGGCAGCATTCCGTTTATGCTGCTCTGCGCCCGCGTACAGAAGCCGGGAGCCATTCTCATCATGGGTACGGTCATGGCGATCTTCTGTGCCATGATGGGCTATTTCATCCTGGCGTTCGGCCTGTTCTTCGGTGGCGCACTTGTTGCAGAAGCCATCCGTTGGGCCACCGGATACAGGAGTTGGTGGGGCAATGCCGTGGCCTTCATGTTTTTCTCGCTTGGATGGATGTCATCGCCTCTGCCGATGTGGCTCTTCCACGACCAGTTCATGGTCAAGATCAGCGGCATGGGTATGCAGGCAGAATATGTCGCGGCATGCGAGGCGGTGGCCGCTCCGCCCTTCATGGTGCTGTGCATCGGTTTCACCCTTGTTGGCGCAGTTATCGGGGTATTTCTCACCAGGGCCCTTTTCAAGAAGCACTTTCTCAAAGCAGGTCTTGCCTGATGAAGCGGAAGGGAGAAGGGCTTCTTGCCCTCGATCCTCGGACCCAGATGGGGCTTGTCATCACGACGACGCTCGTCGCGTTTGTTCCCAAGCCATTTTGGCTTGAGGCCGCTACTGTGGTTTGGCTGGCACTGTTGCAGGCGCTCTGTGGGCATCCTTGGATGGCCGTCGGCTATCTTGCGGGTTTTGCTGCGGTAATCTGGCTGCTCGACTATGCGTTTGCCTTTGAGGCCGCGGCATTTCTCGGCATGTTCGCCTTCTGTTTCACTCTCTGGAGAAGGACGTTTGCGGCGGTCATGGCGGCTTCGCTGCTTGCGAGGGAGAATTCCGTCCATCGTATAGTTGCGGCGATGAGAAGGCTTTCCGTTCCCGAAGCCGTGTTGGTTCCCTTTGCGACGGGGCTTCGCTATCTTCCCACGTTTCGACAGGAGGCAAGCCATATCCGTGACGCCATGCGTCTCAGGGATGTTCCTCTGTCTGAGAAGGCAGAGGCATTTGTAGTGCCGCTCATGATGTCGGCGACGACTACGGCGGACGAGCTCTCTCGTGCGGCAGTCTGCCGCGGCATTGAGAATCCCGCCCCACGTGCCGATACCGAGCGATTGCATATGGGGATTGCGGATTGGGCTGTGCTTACCGTAGGGCTTGCAGTCTGTCTATACACACTTTTCGGAGGCGCACGATGAACATCATTGAGATGGACCGTGTGACCTGCATGGCTCAGGGCGAGCCGCAAGCCACGCCTCAGGATATGCCGCAAACCACGGCGCAAGGTACCGTACGATGCATCCCGCAAGGCGAGAAGATCTTGGATGATGTCTCCCTTGACGTCCGCCAGGGAGAATGCGTGCTTCTGTGCGGGCCTTCGGGTATGGGCAAGACGACACTGACAAAATGCATCAACGGGCTCATTCCATCCTTTGAGTTGGGGATAGGGCTCGTTGGGGCGGTGAGGGTCTGCGGCCTTGTGCCCGGAACCTGTGAAACGTATGAACTCGCAAAACGTGTGGGTTCGGTATTTCAAAACCCCAAATCGCAGTTCTATCACTTGACTTCGGACGACGAGCTTGTCTTCGGTCTTGAGAATGCCGGCGCCGATGTGGGACGCATTGAGAGGCGTCGTTCAGAGGTGGTCTCGGAGATGGGCATTCAAAGGCTCCTTCACAGGGATGTCTCAAAGATGAGTGGGGGAGAGAAACAGGCATTGGCCTTTGCATCGGTTGCCGTGGCGGACCCAGATGTCTATGTACTCGACGAGCCGACCGCCAACCTCGATGCTGCCGCCATCGACGTGCTCCGGCGTCAGATTGCCGGCGTGGTCGCATTGGGGAAGACCGTCATCGTCGCCGAGCATCGCCTGGCGTTCTTGCACGGCATCATCGACAGGGCCGTGCTTCTTGAGGATGGCCGCATAAAGCGGAGTATGTCTTCTAGAGAGCTCATGGGGCTATCGGAGAAAGAGCGCGCCTCGCTTGGTCTCAGGATCGTCAATCCGGCCTCCCTCCCGGCCTTTTCCGTTGAGCGGCCGGTCAGTTTTTCCGCCGCGCCTAAAAAGCGCGGGGTGTCCCTCCGCAACTTCACGGTCCTCCGTCATGGCGAGCCTGTATTCAGCCCCCTTAACCTCGATATCTGTCCTGGTGAGATTGTAGGTCTTGTCGGTGCCAACGGTTCTGGCAAGTCAACGCTCCTGCGGGGCTTGGCGGGCCTTGAGCGCAGGACGGGCGGGGGGTTCTTTTTAGATGCCGCCGAAGTGCCCCGCCGTCAAAGGCGCAAGGTCTGTTCGATGGTCATGCAAGACGTCAACCACCAGCTCTTTAGCGACAGCGTGTGGGGAGATTGCGAGCTGTCGTGTCCCGATGCGGGGAAGATCGGGGAGGTTTTGGGAGCCCTCGACCTTCTCGCCCTCTCCGACAGACATCCCATGTCGCTTTCGGGAGGGCAGAGGCAGCGGCTTGCCATGGCAGATGCCATACTTGCCGGTCGACCCGTCGTCTTGCTCGACGAGCCGACAAGCGGCCTGGATCTTAGGCACATGATCGAGGCAGGTGTGCTGATCAAAGGAATCGCCGCCCAAGGAGCCTGCGTCATCGTGACCACGCATGATGTCGAGTTCTTGGTGCGGACCTGCGATCGCGTATACAGCCTCGAGCAAGAATCGAATTCGTAAAGCGAGGCATCATGTCGGACGATATGAAGCGGTTTTTACGCGGTGTTGAGCACGATGCCGACATCTCCGTCTCAACTGAGGACGGCTGGCAGGTTGTCGATGTCAGAAATGAGACTGGAGAGGGCAGGATGCTGTTCACAAGCGTTCTCCCTGGGGTCTACTTTACGTACAACGATTTCGATATGGCGGGGTGCACCACGGACTTTGCAGCTCCGGAAGGCCGTTATCTGGGCATCAATCATTGCTCTGCGGGACGCATTGAGCAGAGGATGCCGGGCGGCGTATTCTCATATATCTCGACGGGCGACCTTAAGATCTCCGACTTCGCGAACCATGCCGGCATCTATGTCTTCCCGACCGAGCACTACCGTGGAGTTACTTTCAACTTTGATATAGAGATCTGTGAGGATTCTCTTCCGCGCTTGCTTGACGGGTTCCCGGGGAGTCCCCGTATGCTTCGCGAGAAGTTCTGTCGGAAGCATCCTCCTTACGTGCTGCACGATTTCCAGCCTGCCGAGAGGCTCCTCGCAAGCCTCTATGGGACCAAACCTGCGTTTCTCAGACCTTATGCCCAAATCAAAGCCCTTGAGTTGCTCCTGCTCCTTGCAGATGTCGACTATAGCGAGGGTTCCCAGCACATCGACTATTTTGAGAGCGTCCGGGTCGAGAAGGTCAAGAGGGCGCGCGACATCATGATCGCCGACCTTTCGGTCGCGCATACCGTACGTGAACTAGCGCAGGAAGTGGGGCTCTCCCTGACCGGGTTCAAGGATTGCTTCAAGGGGGTCTATGGTATGCCGCCGTATGGCTATCTTAAGTCATGCCGGATGGAGAGGGCTTCCGAACTGCTCCTTTCGGGAGACCTCCCCATTGCAGACATTGCCGGCATAGTCGGGTATGACAGTCCGTCCAAGTTTACGGCGGCATTCAAGGAGTCCATGGGGCTGACACCAACAGCCTACAGGCTCCATGAGGGAAAGAGAGGGTGATGTCATGGCAGACAAGAAAACCCAGGTAGCCGCGAAGGGCCAAATCGGCCAGACGGGCGAGAAGGGCCGGATGGGCCAAAAGGGCCAGACAGGCGGTAACCCGAGGTCTGTCGACCATACGCACAAAGATACGTCCGGTTGGCTTAAGACTTTGCTCTCCTATGTATCGCGCTGTCGGGGACGCATGATAGTCGCGGAGGCTGCATCGGTCATAAGTGTCTTCTCGGGCCTCGTCCCGTTTTATGCCGTCTATCGGATCATCGATCTTGTCGTCGTGAGTGTCGGGGGCACATTTGCATGGGATGCCGTGTTTGGATGGGCCGCGCTTGCAGGCATAGGATATCTAGCCAAACAGCTCCTCTTTGCCGTCTCCACTATGAACTCGCATATCGCCGCCTATACAATCCTGGCCGGGTTACGCGATGATATTGCAGAGAGACTCATGGGCGCCTCGCTGGGAACGGCACAGGCGACCTCCGTCGGTGAACTCAAGGACGTCATCGTCGACCGTATCGAGCAGATTGAAGTCCCCCTTGCGCATATGGTCCCGGAGCTCTCCGCCAACATGCTTTTGGCCGTCGCCATTGCCGTCTGGCTTGTCCTTATCGACTGGCGCCTTGCACTGGCGGCCGTTGCCACCGTGCCGATCACCCTTCTGGTGATGACCCTTAGCATGCAGAGCTATTACAAGATGTACGGCGGCTATATGGCCGAGCAGGATCACGTCAACTCCGTTGTGGTCGAATATATCGAGGGCATCCGTGTGGTCAAGGCATTCAACCAAGCTACAAGTTCCTACGAGAAGTTCGCACAGGCCGTTCGGGGCTTTTGCGATTATACGGTGGCATGGATGAGGACATCGAGGGTGTCGATGGGGCTTGCCCTCTCGCTCCTGCCGACGACGCTTTTAGGTGTGGTGCCTGTGGGTATCGCGCTTTATCTGGGAGGGTCCCTTACTGTGGCGCAGTTTGCACTTGCATGTGTCCTCGCAATGGCAATCGTGATGCCCGTCACCTATTTGGGGACGAGTTTCAACGAGATGAACCTCATGTCGTATGTCATTGCCGATGCACAGGCCTTTCTCAAGCTCCCCGAGCTCTCCCAACCCACCGAAGCCGTTGTGGTACATGGGTATGGCGTGCGCCTCTCCCACGTCCGTTTCTCCTACGACGGGAAGACCGAGGTACTCCACGATATCTCCTTCGATGCGCCCGCCGGGACGTTTACGGCACTTGTCGGCCCCAGCGGTTCAGGCAAGTCCACGATGGCACGGCTTATCGCCCGCCATTGGGATGTCGGGGAGGGCGGCGTCTCCATCGGTGGCACAGACGTGAGGGACATGCCTCTCTCCCAGCTCTCCTCGCTGGTGAGTTACGTGTCTCAAGACGACTTCCTGCTTGACGGGACCCTGCGCGAGAACGTTGCCTTAGGTAAGCCCGGTGCTTCTGACGATGAGGTGGGCGCGGCGGCGGCCGCGGCAAGCTGCGACGAGTTCGTCAACCGCCTGCCTTACGGTTGGGATACGCCTGCGGGAGAGGCGGGTCACGCACTTTCCGGCGGGGAGCGTCAACGCATCTGCATCGCCCGTGCGATCTTGAAGGACGCACCCGTTGTGGTGTTCGACGAGGCCACGGCCTTTGCAGACCCCGAGAACGAAGCACACATCCAGCGTTCTGTCGCCCGTCTCGCGGAAGGAAAGACGCTCATTGTCATTGCACACCGCCTGTCGACGATCGTCTCGGCGGACAACATCTGTGTAGTTGATGATGGGCGCATCGTTGCGCAGGGGACCCATGAAGAACTTCTTGAGAGGTGCCCCCTCTATGCACGGATGTGGAGTGCCCATATCGGTGCCGGTACATGGGCGGCTGGATCTCACGGGGAATCCAGCGGGGGATCTCCTGAGGAGCTTTATGGAAGATCTCACGGGGAATCCCACGGGGAGTCTCAGAGGGAAGGTGACGTACGATGATCAGGTCGTTCAAACGTATCATGGCATGGGTCGGCAGTCGAAAAGGCCGTGTCTATGCAGGCTTTCTACTTTCTGTCGTCATTGCCGTTGCCACCGCCTCACCGACGTTCATAGCGGCTTGGGTCCTTGGCAGCCTTGTCGCAGACGCACGCGGGGAGGCGCCCATAGACTCCCAGCTCATATGGGTCTCTCTTCTCGCCATAGCGGCCTGTGTTGTCATCAGGTTCATATTTACCGTGCTCAAATCCCATATTCAAGAGAGTGTCGGCTACGAGACTGCGGCGGACGAGCGCCTCGCCGTCGGCGATGTGCTCAAGCGTGTGCCCCTCGGGTATTTCCAGCAGATGAAGATTGGCGACATCCTTACCGGCGTCACCACCAACCTCAACATGCTCGAACTTGAGGGAGTACGGCGGATCGACGGGGCTCTGGAAGGGTATGTCTCGGCCGCCATCATCACACTCTGGCTTTTTAGGGCGAGCCCTCTTTGTGGGGCGATCTCGCTCTTTGCGATCCTTCTGGTCTCATTTACCCTGATTGCCGTGAACCGGGCCGCAGCCCGTCTCACACCTGCTGCCAAGACGGCGACAGAGCGCCTGTCTGGTGCAGTCGTCGAACTGTACCGTGGCCTTGGGACGGCAAAATCATACGGGACGAATAGGTCTGTACTGCGACCTTATACATCCTCGGTTGACGATCTTCGCCGTGCTCGCATTGACATCGAGCTTGGGTACACGCCCCCTAACGTCACCCATAAGCTCATACTTGAGGTGGCGTCCGTCACCCTTGTCGTTGCGGCGGTCTCTGCGCTTGTCGCAGGGAGTCTCCAGTTGTGGGAGTTTTTCGGTATCGCGCTCTTCTCGGCAACAATCTTTGGCTCCATTGAGCGCCTGACCGACTCCGCCCACATATTTGCCGACCTCAGTGATTCCCTTGACCGCATCGAAGCCATTGAGGATGCCGAGTTTATCGATGCCGACGGCAGCGATGTCAAACTGGACTCATACGGCATCGGATTCGACAAGGTCTGCTTTTCCTACGGGGAGCGAGAGGTCCTCCACGACGTCACGTTTGACATACCCCAGGGGACGACCTGCGCCATCGTGGGTCCAAGCGGTTCAGGGAAGACCACGATATCCAGCCTTATGGCGCGCTTCTACGACGTCGATAGCGGGGCGGTGCGTGTCGGCGGCCACGACGTCCGTGAATTCACGGTGGACAGCCTGTTGAGGAATTTCTCGATGGTGTTCCAAGATGTCTACCTGTTCAATGACACCCTGGAGGCCAACATTGCGTTTGGGACTGCCGGCGCAACGCATGAGCAGGTGGTCGAAGCTGCCAAACGCGCACGGTGTCATGATTTTATCAGCGCCCTGCCCAACGGTTATGACACGATTGTGGGCGAGGGAGGCGCAAGCCTTTCCGGGGGAGAGCGCCAGCGCATCTCGATTGCCCGAGCATTGCTCAAGGATGCCCCTATCGTGGTGCTTGACGAGGCGACGGCTTCAATTGATCCGGAGAACGAACAGCTTATCCAACAGGCACTTACGGAACTTACGCGCGAGAAGACCGTGGTGGTCATAGCACACAGGCTTGCGACTATCGAACATGCCGACCAGATCCTTGTGGTAGAGGATGGTACCGTCGTCCAGAGGGGGACCCATGAGGAGCTTCTCGCGCAAGAAGGTGTGTACCGGCGCTTCGTTGAGGCACGTGCCGAGGCGGAAGGGTGGAAGATAGGATAGTCGCAGGCCGTCAGGGAAGTTCAGGCATTGCAACACGTCCGTTCGATGATTTGTATCAAATGGGTTCATTTTTTGTTGTTATCAGCATGAAATTGGCGTGTATGTGGGACACTACATAACAGCACATACTGACCCGGTCAAGAAAGGAAGGCTCATGGCATACGAGTCTCGCGAAGAAATTGACAGCAAATATAAGTGGGACCTGTCCTCAATGTTCCCTAGCGATGAGGCATTTGAGGCTGGGCTCGAGGAGCTCAAGGCCTATTGCCCAAAGCTGCTTGCGTTCAAGGGCAAGATTCCAACCTCTGCTCAGGCTCTTCTGGAGTTCCTGCAGCTTGAGGACCAGATGAACCTTCTGCTCTACAAGATTATCAACTACGCCGAGCGCAAGAGCGACGAGGATACCCGCGTTGCCAAGTACCAGGCCTACGTTGCAAACGCTACGAGCGCATATACGCAGGTTGGCGAGGCTACTTCTTGGTTTGCCGCAGAGCTTCTCGCAATTCCAGCAGAGTCTGTCGAGAAGTTCTATGCAGAGGTTCCAGCTCTTGAGTTTTATCGTCGTAAGCTCAACAAGATCTTGAACCAGCGTGAGCACACCCTTTCTGCTGAGGAAGAGGCTCTTTTGGCACGCGCTGAAGAGCTTGCTGTTCAGCCAACCAACATCTTCTCCATGTTTGATGACGCGGACCTTACCTTCGACGACGCAGTTGATTCTGAGGGTAAGACCCATAAGCTGACCAGCGGCTCATTTGTTCCTCTGCTGATGGATAGCGACCGCGTCCTGCGTGAGTCTGCATTCAAGCAGCTTTACAGCCGTTTTGGTGAGTTCCGCAACACTTCCGCTGCAATTCTGACCAGCCAGGTTAAGAATCTGCAGTTCTTCTCGTCATCTAGAAAATATGCAAGCTCCCTTGAGGCCGCTCTTGCAGAGAACGAGATTCCTGTTGAGGTTTACAACAACCTGATTGACGCTGTTCACCAGAACTTCCCAGCGTTCTACAAGTACGTTGACCTGCGCAAGCGCGTCATGGGTTTGGATGAGCTGCACTTCTGGGACGTCTACACTCCTCTTGTTGATGACGTTGACATGAAGTTTACCTACGAGGAGGCTTGCGACCTTATTGTTAAGGCGTTGGCACCTATGGGCGAGGAGTACGTCGGCCTGGTCAAGAAGGGCTTGGAGAGCCGTTGGGTTGACGTGTACGAAACCCCAGGTAAGCGCTCCGGTGCTTATTCCGCAGGTGGCAAGGGTATGAACCCCGTTATGCTCCTCAACTTCCAGGGCGGCCTTGACGACGTTTACACCCTTATTCACGAGATGGGCCACTCCCTGCACACGTATTTCTCGTCCCACAACCAGGAGATTACCTACTCCGATTACTCCATCTTTGTTGCAGAGGTTGCATCTACCTGCAACGAGGCGCTGCTCTCGCACTACCTGCTTGAGCACGAGACCGATCCTGCCCGTCACGCGTACATCCTCAACCACTTCCTTGAGGGCTTCCGTGGCACCATCTATCGCCAGTGCATGTTTGCCGAGTTTGAGCGCGACATCAACCAGATGAACGCTGATGGTGTGGCTCTGAACGCCGAGGTTCTCTCTGAGCGCTACGGCAAGCTTTGCGCAGAGTACTTTGGACCTGGCATTGAGCTGGATGAAGAGATTAAGCTAGAGTGGTCGCGCATCCCTCACTTCTACTACAACTTCTACGTCTATCAGTACTGCATTGGTTTCTCGGCAGCTATTGCCCTGTCTCAGCGCATCCTTTCTGAGGGTGAGCCTGCGGTCAAGGACTACATTGGCTACCTGTCCGGCGGTTGCTCCAAGACTCCAATTGAGCTGCTCCGCGGTGCTGGTGTTGACATGGCAACTCCAGACCCCGTTAACGCTGCGCTCAAGTACTTTGGCGAGCTTGTCGATCAGCTTGAGCAGGAGCTCAACTAGGCGCGAGTTAGGCGTACAACAAAGGAGGATTTATGCAGGCACGATTTGTTCACCGCTGCACCCACGTTTTGGATAACGAGAAAACCGTCGAGTTCTACAAGAAGGCTCTGGGATTCCGTGTTGACCGCGTTAAGGGACCAGAGGACGGCTCTTGGACCAACACGTTTTTGGTAAACGACTGGTCTCCTTTTGAGCTGGAGCTCACGTGGAACCGCGGTTGGGTAGACCCCTACGACAACGGCGGAAAAGACACTCACATTGCGTTCCGCGTTGACGATTTTGATGCGTTCCACGCACTTCACGAGGAGATGGGCTGCATTGTTAAAGAGAACCCAAAGATGGGTCTCTACTTTATCGCAGACCCTGATGGCTGCTGGATTGAGATTCTGCCAGAGAAGTAAACATGACTGACTACGGTTTACTTTCAAAACAGATTGTCTCGCTTGCCGAGGTTGACGCTCACTGGTTGCCGGTGTTGTCTAACGCCGCAGCTCTTCTGTGGGACGCGCTTGACGACATCAACTGGGTGGGGTTCTACCTGGTAGATCCTGTGACAGTGACGCGTGCGGAGCCGGACGCGGGTTCGGGCGTGGAACCGGGCGCGAGCTTGGAGCCGGATGCGGGTTCGGGCGTGGAGCAGGACGCGGCCCCAAGCGCCCACGAGCCGCGCACTCCTGAGCTGCGCCTGGGACCGTTCCAGGGCAAAGTTGCTTGCGTGCGCATTCCCTTTGGCCGGGGAGTGTGCGGTACGGCGGCGGCAACAAAGACAAGTCAGCTGGTAGAGGACGTGCATCAGTTCCCGGGACATATTGCATGCGACTCTGCATCAAACTCTGAGGTGGTCGTTCCTATCGTCAAGGATAACCAGGTAGTTGGCGTGCTGGATATTGATAGTCCGAGCGTGGCAAGATTTACCCAAGAAGATCTCACCGGTCTTGAACAGGTGGTAAAAGCGCTTGAGGGCTGTGTGAATTTCTCGGACTTCTGTTAAATACGACTACAGAGCTAACGTTTGGGTACACAAATCATGTACGGGCAGATTTGCTCGTGCATGATTTTATTTACACAGCATTCGCGGAGAGGTCTGCTTATGAAGAAAATTGCATTTATCATCGGTTCTGGCCGAAAGAATTCGTTCAATAAGACGCTGAGTCAGGTTGCAGCAAAGGCACTCGAAGGCAAGGCGGAGATTGAGGTCGTTGACGTTTTGGACGTCCCTCTGCTCAACCAGGACGAAGAATTCCCAGCTCCTGAAGGTGTCCAAAAAGTCAGGGACGCGATTATGGCCGCCGATGGCGTATGGCTCTTTACTCCGGAGTACAACTACAGCATTCCCGGCACCGTTAAGAACATCTTGGACTGGCTGAGCCGTCCACTCACCTCCGATTATGAGAAGAAGTCCGAGACTGCCATTGCTGGCAAGGTTGTTACTGCAAGCGGTGTTGGTGGCAAAAACAAGACTGCAGGATCGCTCGCCGTGGTTAAGCAGCAGTTCCTGGCTCTGCGTACTAAGCCGGTTGAGCCGTTCAATGGCTTCTCGCTTCCTGTTACCGCTTGGACTGAGGGAACTTGGGAGCCAGAACCCGAGGTTCATGAGGCAATTGCTCAGCAAGCAGAGGATTTTCTCTCCGCACTGTAAGTTGCGAGCCCGGCGAACGCACCTGCAAGCTCGTGACCGCAAAGCGTGCCTGATTTCTGCAAAGAATCTGTAAATTCTGCCTGAAAACGTTAAAGAAACTGTGGATTTGCCTGATTTTG
>CAUUEB010000020.1:0-24610 GCA_963544135.1 uncultured Atopobium sp.
ATTGCTCATTCGCCACGCGTATATTTTGAAGTCACAAAATTTGAAAAGTCAGGAAACTCTAAGCCTGGTGATGATGTTTCCAGAAAACAGCTTGTTGCTCATCAGCTTGCAGACAGAATCAACACGCTTATGCAAGACGAGAATATCCAGGCAAAAGACATTGCAATTTTGATGAAATCAGTTAAAGATGCACAGCCTTATATTGAGGCACTCCGTACTTTTGGAATTGAAAGCGTGGTTTCTGGAGCTTCAACGTTTGGCGAGCAGCCTGAGGTTGAACTGATTGGCAGCCTTTTACAAACACTTGCAAATATGTACGACTCGTACGAGGGACTGTTTCCTGTACTCTCGAGCGAGATATTTAGTCTTGATGCGTCTGATCTGCTTCTCCTGGGTACTAATTTTGGTGAAAATGGCCAGAAGATTACCAATAGAGATATTGCAGAGTCAGTGGTAAATGACACATTTAATCCACCTTTTGAGATAAGTCCAAAGCTTAAAAATGCTTTAGAGGTGTTGAGCAATGCTCGTAGCTCTCTTTCAAACAAGAGAGTGTCAGACGTTATTAAAAAAGTAGTTCTTGATGCCGGATGGATTTCTCGCCTTCAAAAGATGGGAAATGAGGGTCAGTCAAAGATTGCAAATATCTTTGCGGCTCTCGAGCAGATTGATAGTTTGCAAACAGACCTGAGCGTTGGCGTTGCTTCTGTTGCAAGAGCATTTAATCAGTGGTGTAGCACTGCCAAGGAATCTCCAAAAGTGCTTCATTGCAGCACTCAAAATGCAGTTACCTTTATGACTATTCATGCTTCTAAGGGATTGGAATTTCCTGTTGTTGCTGTTGTAGGAGCTGTATCTGGCCCTAAGGCAGGCGCTTGTGGTGAACCATTTCTGCATGCTAGAAAAGACGATTCATATCAGATTGCATTCTCAACCAGTTCTAAAAAACTTCATGAATTGTATGACGGCTGTCATGAGGTTCCTACAAGCCTTGATGAGTGTAAGAACCTTCTTGAGTGGAGAATGTTCCTGGAAACACAAGAGAATGAGTTTGATGAGCAGGAACAGAATCGCCGTCTGTATGTTGCTTTAACACGCGCTCGCGAAGCAGTCATTCTTACTTCAACTATCGACCTTACTAAAGAGGGAATTAGTCCTCGTTATACACGCAAGATAACAGATGCCTTGTTTGAAGAGCCGCCACTTTCTGCTGGAGAGCATCAGTTTGAATATGGTGGAAATCTTGCTGGTTGTATGCGTGTGGTTCAGGGTTCGGGTAAGAAAGATGAGCCGATTCATGTTGAAGGTTTAGAGTTGGTTGAACCTTTTGGTGGTAAGCCTGAACCTTCTGATAGCAACCCAAGTGAAGAGAAAAACCCTCAAGCTGAAGAAACGTTTGACCTCTATGAGAAGGTTCAGCTGAGTGTTGCACCAGAAGCTACATATGATCAGCGAAAAGGTTTCTTTAGTTATTCTTCTGCTCACCAACAAATGGCAGAAAACTTTAAGGGCGAGAATAACAAGGCACTTGAGGAAGAGTGTCAGGCACAAAGCCTGGAATATGATGCAGATAACCCTCAACCAGTAACTGAGACTTCTGCGATTTTGGCTGGTTCATTAGCTGATGATGAAGTAGATCCAACCAGCCTTGGTTCAGCCTTCCATGAGCTGGCACAGATTATGGTTGAGACTCAGTCTAAGGTTGATGAACAAACTATTGATAGATTGTGCTTGAAGAATAGTGTTCCTCAGCGCGCGATATCACGAGTCAAACAAGCGCTTGAACTGTGGAGTAACTCTGCAATAAGACAAGAAGCCCTTGCTCATGATGTGGTTATTGCGGAGTCTCCTTTTACCCTGCAGGTTGATTCTGAATATGGGAACTATGTAGAAGGAGCCATCGATCTTCTCGCCTATAATAAGGGAAGTAAAGATGCGCTGGTAGTTGACTATAAAACAGGTGATAAAGGCCTCAGTGCTGCTCAGATTTACAAGCATCATCAGATGCAGGCAAACTTCTATGCCTACGTTTTGATGCAACGTGGATTTACCAAGGTTGAGTGTGCGTTTGTTTGTGTTGAGGTTGAAGAAGCTGGTCAGCCACACGTTGCTCGTTACACGTTTGATGTAAACCATCAACCACGGCTTTAAGGAGGCAAGAACGTGCCTTTTGCACATGTTGTTTTAGACATACCAACTCGTGCTCTTTCTGGCACGTTTGACTACGCCATTCCAGAATCTTTGGAAGAGACTGCGGTTGTGGGAACAACGGTCTTGGTGCCGTTTTCTCACAGGCAGGTTGTTGGCTACATTGTGGGTGTCTCAGACCGTGTGTCTTCAGGTTTAGATGTTTCTCGCGTCCTTCCGATAACACAAGTTCTGGCAGATTCAGCGTTTGATGAGCAGTCTGCACAGGTAGCAGAATGGATGAGCAAAGAGTATGCCTGCAGTTATGCAGACGCCTTACATCCGTTTTTAGCGCCTGGTCAAAAGGTTAAAGTCACCAGAAAAGATGCAGAATCTCCTTGGCAGCTTGTTTGCGAGAAGTCCGGTCCTGTTGATGAGCGCTGGGTTGAGCTGACAGAAAAGGCGGCAGATTTTACGCCTGCAGTAAATGCAAGCAAGCAACGTTCGGTGCTTGAGGCTCTCGCACAAGGTGCTATGAAGTTATCCGAGCTCTCGGCTACCATTCCAGGAGCTCGTAGTGCGGTTACTGCACTGCAGAAAAAAGGCATTGTTGAGGTTCGCACTCAGCGACAAATTCGTGGAAGTCAGGAGGGTCTGGGAACCACGCTTTCAAGTGGCGTAGCGCCTCGTCCTCAGCAACTTACTGAAGGCCAAGAGTCTGCTCTTGCAGCAATCGAGGCTGCGCAAACTGCTGCTCAGGGCGATGTTGTGCTTATTGATGGTGTAACGGGCTCAGGTAAAACTGAGGTGTATCTCTCCGCTATTGAGAAGACCTTAGCGGCTGGAAAGGGTGCTGTGGTGCTTGTCCCAGAGATTTCTCTTACCGCGCAAACAGTAGGCCGATTCCGTTCACGTTTTGGTGAGCAGGTGGCCGTTCTTCACTCAAAGCTTTCGCTTGGCGAGCGCTTTGACCAGTGGGATTTAATCAGGCAGGGTAGGGCTCGCGTGATAGTAGGTGCACGATCTGCTTTGTTTGCGCCCATTCAAAATCCGGGACTGTACATCATTGACGAGGAACACGAAGCTTCATACAAGCAAGATTCGCTCCCACGCTATCACGCAAGAGAAGTTGCTGCTCAGATGGCCCGTCTTCGCGGTGCTGCGCTGGTGCTTGGTTCTGCAACACCTTCGCTTGAGAGTTTATACCGAACAGCTCAAGGAAGTTGGCGTGGCACTAACTGGATGCGTGTTGCCATGACCGAGAGGCCCGGTGTGGCGGTTCTTCCGCAGGTCCAGGTAGTTGATATGGCTTCCCAGTTTAAAAACGGAGGCAGATCGGTCTTCTCGGCAGTTCTTGCTGAGGCTTTGCAGGAGACAATGGAGCGTGGCGAGAAAAGCGTTCTGCTCCTTAATCGGCGTGGATTTGCAAACTTTTTGATGTGTCGCGAGTGTGGCTGTGTGCCCGAATGTCCGCATTGCTCGACGTCTCTCACGTACCATGAGCGCACGCATTCTCTGGTTTGTCACAGTTGCGGCAGACAGTGGTCTCAGCATGCGTATCCTAACCCTTCTAGCAAATGTCCAAACTGCGGCAGCCGTTATATGGGTGCATATGGCGTGGGAACACAGCGTGTAGAAGATGAGCTCAAACTTCTGCTTGGCAGCGATGCGCCAATTATTCGTATGGACGCCGATACCACGTCCAAAAAGGGCGAACATCAGCGTCTTCTTGAGCTTTTTGATGCAACGCCTGGAGCGGTGCTCATTGGTACGCAGATGATTGCAAAGGGTCTGGATTTTCCTGATGTCACCTTGGTTGGCGTTATCAATGCCGATACCATGCTTAAGTTGCCAGATTTTAGAGCAGCCGAGAGAACATTCGACTTGCTAGAGCAGGTTGCTGGTCGTGCGGGCAGGGGAGAAAAGCCAGGTAAGGTCATCATTCAGTCGTACTGGTCAACACATCCTGCTATTGCTTCTGTTGTGACCCATGACAGACGCCCGTTTCTTGATGCAGAACTTAAAGAGAGAAGAGAGGGGGCTTATCCGCCCTTCTCGCGCTTGTCTAATGTGCTTTTCTGGGGAGTTTCAGAAAAAGAAGTTCGTCGCGTAGCGGATCAGATGGCAGAGGCACTGCATACAAAGTTAGACGCGCAAACAGGATGGGAGATTTTGGGTCCTGCTGATTGTGTAAAAGCTAAGGTAAAAGATAAGTATCGCAGGCATATTTTGGTAAAGGCTCCCGTGGATGCTCAGGTGGGAGAAATTCTTTCTGAGTGTGCTGCTTCACTTGATAAAAGAGTGGGTATCAACATGACATTAGATGTTGATGCTTACGACATGATGTAAGGATAGTTATGAGTTCTGAAGCTGATGATATGGTACTTTGGCCAGACCCTCGTCTGAGCCAAGAGTGCGAAGAGATTGACGATATTAACGACGATGTTCGCAAGATGGCCGAGCATATGCTCAAGGTTATGTATGCCACCGACGGCGTTGGTCTTGCTGGACCTCAGGTTGGCTATATGAAACGCATGGTAGTCATTGATGTTGACTACCCTAATGGCCAAGAGAACCCTTTTGTGCTCATTAATCCAGAGATTAAAGTTGCAGATGGTGAGCCTCGTGTATATGAAGAGGGCTGCCTTTCGTTCCCAGGCATTACCGTTCCTGTTACACGCCCAAGCCACGTTGTCGTTCACGCATATAACCTCGATGGCGATCTTATGCGCTATGAAGCAGAAGGAGACCTTCTCGCCGTTTGTCTGCAGCATGAGATTGACCACATTAATGGCGTAACCATGCCTGACCACCTGGGACCAGGTGCTCGTATGGAGACACTGCAGGAGTACAAAGAGGCACTGGCTTCTGGCGCTCGTCCTGGTCAGACAGACTATTAGGAGTTGGCATGCGCGTAGTCTTTATGGGAACTCCAGATTTTGCTGTTCCATCGCTCAAAAAACTTGCCCATGACCACCAGGTTGCTCTGGTCATTACAAGGCCAGATGCCGTTCGCGGTCGTGGTAAAACACTTGAGCCGTCTCCCGTAAAAGAATGCGCACAAGAGCTTGGATTGCCCGTTCTTGAGGCAAACCGCATGACTCCAGAAGTAATCTCTGCAATGCAAGAGATACAACCAGAAGCGCTCTGTGTGGTTGCTTTTGGCTGTATTTTGCCAGATGAGGTAATCTCTCTTGCACCTTATGGTGCTTTGAATGTACACGCATCGCTGCTGCCTCGCTGGCGAGGAGCCGCTCCAATTCAGCGTGCGATCCTTGCTGGTGACGTTGTCGCTGGCGTTTCTATCATGAAGATTGCACATGAGCTTGACGCGGGAGATTGGTGCAAACAAGCATCGTGTGAGGTTGGCTCCAAAAATACCGAGCAGCTCACTGACGCTCTAGCACATCTGGGCGCTGACGCACTGTCTGAGGCTCTTTCTGAGCTCAAGGAAGGCTCTCTTGAGTGGCATGCACAGGATGAGCGAGAAGTAACGTTTGCTCCTAAAGTTACTAAGCAAGAAATGAAGCTTGCTCCAGAAGATTCAGCCCAGGTAAATGCGTTGAGGGTCCAGGCTTCGTCTGATACCGCTCCTGCTCGCGCTTCGGTTGGTGGCAGATCTTTGCGCGTGCTCTCCGCTCAACTAGCTCCAAGTGATATTTCTATTACTCAAGGCTCGGTTGTTGTTCAAGATCATAGGTTGTTCCTTGGCTGTGCTGAAGGAACTCTTGAGCTTCTTGAGGTGCGTCCAGATGGCAAGCGCTCTATGGATGCAAAATCATTTGCCGCAGGACTTCAGAAGTCCCAGATGACCTGGCAGATGCTTCAATAATGGCCACCTTAACTCCTGCTCGAAGAGTGGCCTATCAGGCATTCTTTGAGTGTAGACGCAATAATTTACGTATTCGTGATTACTTACGAGAGTCAAAAGATTTCTTGGAACTCTCTGTACAAGACAAAGCTTTTGCTACTCGTCTTGCTCTGGGAGCAACGCTTACCAAAGGTAAGCTTGATGAAGCTTTAAAGAATCATCTTACGTCAGGTATTCACCTAGAACCGAAGGTGCAGGACGCTCTCCGCATTGCTGTATTTGAGGTTTTATATTTAGAGACTAGGCGCGACGCCGCCATTAGCCAAGGTGTTGAGCTGGTAAAGTCTGTCTCAAAGCGTTCTTCTGGCCTTGCAAATGCTGTGCTTAGAAAAATTTCTGAAAAAGAAGCTCAGCTTACGCGTGCAAAGAATCACAAATCTCCTTCAGAGCTTTCGTGGGCGTCAGGCATTCCTGAGTGGATTTGTTTGGAGATTATTGAGTCGCTGGGAGAGTCTGCCGCACAAAAGCTCATTCTTAATTTAAAGAACCCCGCTCCTGTGTATGTCTTACAAAGAAACGTATCAGAGCAGCAATTGCAGAGCAGCTCTTTAGAGCTACAGCAAACAGTTCTGCCAGATGTGTATGAGGTAAAAAATCCTGCTCAACTTAACGTTGACGCATATGTAAAGAAAGTTCAGCTTGTTCCTGCAGATTTAGCTTCTCAGCTTGTGGCACTTCTCGTGGCATCTTATGTAGACCAAGAAATGCTTGAGGTTGGACAAGGCAGAGGAACCAAATCCTTGTTGCTTTCTCACGCATTTGAGGCGCTTGATAAAGAGAATACCCACATAACCGCTGTTGAGCTTGTAAAAGGAAAGACCCACGTTTCAAAAAGAAGATTGAAAACTGCTGGCCTTTCAGATCAGGTTACATCACTCACGTTTGACGCTACACAGTTTGTGTCACCAGAGGTTCCAGAGGAGCTTAATCAGAGCTTTGACGTGGTGTTTATTGACGCTCCTTGTTCTGGTTTGGGCACCCTTCGTCGCCATCCAGAGATTGCGTGGAACCTGTCACCAGAAAGTCTGTATGACGGCGGAGAACTTACCGCTTTACAAACCAAACTCTTGCAGAGCTGTAGCAGCCGTGTGGAGACTGGTGGCTATTTAGTCTATGCAACGTGTTCACTCTCAAATTCAGAGAATCAGCAGGTTATTGACGATTTTCTTGCAAGTTCAGAGGGCTCTCACTTTGAGGTGCAAAGTCTTTTTGAATGCCCCGCGCGTGCATGCTTAACGACAGAAGCACAAGAGTTTCTCGATACGTGCATTACACCAGAGGGATTTTTGCAGACGGCTTTTGCGTCTGCTGATTGTGACGCTCACTTTATGGCGGTCCTTAAGCGCAAATAAAAGCTCTTGCTGTGTATCACAACAAGAGCTTCACAAATACGATTTATGAGCGGTCTAGAGAGCCAAAAAAGCGCGGGATTACTTTCCCTTGCTATCGGTGTTATAAAAACCGCTGCCCTTAAAGACAATGGTTGAGGTGTTGTAAACACGCTCAGTCTCGTGTCCGCATTTTGGGCACTGAGGAGCTTCAATCTTCAGGCTCATTGGACGCTCAATCTCAAAGGTATTGTCGCAGTGTGTGCAATGATAGCTATAACGTGCCATGCATCCTCCATGAAAACAATTTATAAACGTGAGATACTTTACCCTACTTAGAGTAGATATTTCACGATTGCAACTAATAAGTTTGTTTATGGAGGCATTATGCAGGTGACCGGTGCAATTTTTGATTGCGATGGAACTCTTGTTGATTCAATGCGCGTTTGGCATAACGTTTTTGGCGCTGTTCTTCCTAAATATGGCAAGACTATTGATTCGGATATTTTTGACCGCGTAGAGGCTGTTTCCCTCATTGGTGGATGTCAGATTTGCGTTGATGAGCTGGATTTGCCTATTACAGCGGAAGCTTTGTATGAAGAGTTCTGCGCGTACGTAACTGATCAGTACCAACATCATGTTTCAATCATTCCCGATGCAAAGGAGTTCTTACAGGAACTCCACGATGCAGGCATTCCTATGGCCGTTGCTTCGTCAACTCCCGTGCGAGAAGTTCGTGCAGCTCTGGCAGCTCAAGGTATTGAGCACCTTTTCAAAACAGTGGTCTCGACGGAAGATGTGGGGGGAGTGGACAAGGTTGAGCCAGATGTTTACCTTGAGGCTCTTCGCCGTCTTGGCACTGATAAGGCAACTACCTGGGTCTTCGAGGATGCTCCGTTTGGCGCACAGACAGCACAAAATGCGGGCTTTCCTGTGGTTGCACTCTACAATGACCACGATGGCCGCGACCCTGTCTTTATGCGCGAGCACTCTAACATCTTTGCCCACACCTACGGCGAGCTGTCGCTTCTGCGTCTTCAGGACTACGAGCGTCCTCTGACCGTAGCACCTTCTGGCGAGAAACCCCTTGAGGTCCTTGTTGTGGGCGGATCCCCAGAGGCGGTTTCGCACACGACGCTGTCTACCTGCGCCCAAAGCGCTGACTACCTGATAGCGGTTGACCATGGCGCAGACGCCTGTCACGCTGCCGGCGTGATTCCACAACTTGCGCTTGGAGACTTTGACTCGGCTACACCAGAAACTCTGGCCTGGCTCAAAGAGCAGCAGATACCTTGCATGAAGTTTAATGCGGACAAGTACGACACTGACCTGGCGCTAGCATTGAAATCAGCTGAATATGAGGCAATTCGTAGAAATAGCAAGCTCTCTCTTACGGTTGTCTCCACATCTGGTGGACACCTTGATCACCAGCTTGTAGTGCTTGGTCTTCTCGCCACGTGGGCAAAGATGGGCAAAGCAAACGTTAGAGTTATTGAGAATGACTTTGAGATGCGCTTTTTAGTTGCTGGCCAGGTGGATTCTTGGCAGCTGAGCGCAACTAATGCAGGTAAAAAGATTTCTCTTGTAGCTTTGTCAGAGGAGTGCGAGGTTTCTGAGTCAGGCATGAAGTGGAATCTTAATCATCAGAAGTTTACCTTGCTGGGAGACGACGGTATTTCAAATATTGTTGAATCAGACAATGCCTGGGTAAGGTGCGAGAAGGGCTGTCTTTTGGTACAGCTTTGGAACTAAGTCGTTTGATGAATTGTGTTGGGGCTGCGTTTGAGCTACAAAGCCCCAACATGTGACGATAAGCCCTAGCAGGCTATGTTTGGGGTTATCGACAGATAATCGAGCTAAGAAAAAAGGTCGCCGAAGCGACCTTTTTAAGTTTGAGGTAAGACGAGCTAAGTTGCTTAGTTGCGAGCAATCTTGCCGGACTTGAGGCAACGGGAGCAAACATTCATCTTCTTGCGCTGGCCATCGACAACGACAGTAACACGCTGGATGTTTGGCTTAAAGGTGCGGGCCACAGTACGGTGAGAGTGGGAGATGGAGCGACCGGCAACGGCGTGCTTACCGCAGAAATCACAGACCTTCGACATGAGTAAGACCTCCATAGGATAGGCGCCCTCTGCGCCTAAAATTTCCAAATAGCCGAATAAATATAGCACAATATATTGTGTTGTCAAAGCATGAATATAACATTCACAATTAGATAGCTTTTAGACAGCTTTTGAATGTTTTTCATTTATTACACCAAGATTAAATAACAAGAAAAAGATTTGTCAATTGCAAGGTTATCAACTTGTATATATAAGCCGCTTTAATAATAAATGTGCTCTGCGGTATACTAAATAACAATGACTAACCCTGGTTCTTGCGAGAGGAGTTATGTAATGACTACCGCTGTTCCCGGAACACTAAGAGTTTCTAATGATTGCCTTGCTGACCTGGCGGGCTATGCAGCTATGGAATGTTATGGCGTTGTTGGCATGGCAGAGATTGATGAGGCAGCAGGTGTTGCTCGTCTTCTTCCAACGTACCGACTTCGTAAGGGTATTGATGTGACCCCAACTCCTAAGGGAGTTCAGGTTGACCTTCACATTGTTGTTGAGCAGGGCGTTAACATGGCGTCTGTAGTCGACAATCTTGAGAGCTCAGTAAAGTTTTTACTTAAGCAAATTGCAGAGCTTTCATGTGTTGATGTAACTGTACATATCGAGGCCATGCGTAATTCTCGCTAAGCTTTTTGCTTCAAATGAGTAGGAACTGAGGTCTAACGTGATTTCAAATGTCATTCGTACATGCTTCCCTGTAGCAGCCCTTGCCGTTGCAGACAAAGCAGAAGAGATCAACAAGCTCAACGTTTTCCCTGTACCAGATGGAGACACCGGCACTAACATGTCCCTTACCTTGGGTACCGTTGTTCGTGAGGTTCAAGATCTTCCTCAAGATGCAAGCATGCAGGATATTGCAAAGGCAATCACTCACGGCTCTTTGATGGGAGCTCGTGGTAACTCTGGCGTTATTACGTCTCAGATTCTTCGTGGTATTGCTGAGGGTCTGTGTGACGCTAAAAATCCTGAGGCAGTAACTCCAAAGGATATTGCTCACGCATTCCGCCGCGGTAAGGAAGTTGCGTTTAAGGCTGTTAGAAAGCCAGTTGAGGGCACTATTCTTACCGTCCTTAAAGACGTTTCTGCTAAGGCAGACTCCCTTGAGAAGTCTCAGCTCACCCCAGTTGAGGTTTTGGACGCTCTGGTTGTTGAAGCATATGAGTCCGTTGCCCGCACTCCTGAGCTTCTTCCTGTTCTTAAAGAGAATGGCGTTGTTGACTCTGGCGCGTTTGGTTTTGCAACCTTCCTTGAGGGCTTTGTAAACGCTGTTACCGGCAAGACTGAGACTACTGATTTCCAGACAACCGTTTCTGTTTCTGACGCTAAGGCTGCTACCAGCGCTAAGGTTGAGATTGAGCTCAACGATGACTGGGAGGGTTCTGAGTATCGCTACTGCAATGAGTTCCTCTTTAAGGCAGATAGTCCTGACTTTGACGAGGATGCAGCTCTGAACTTCCTGGCAACTATGGGCGACTGTGAACTTCTTGTTGGTGCAAACCCAGACTATAAGATTCACGTTCACTCAAATACTCCAAACAAGGTTCTTGAGTACATGCTTCAGTACGGCCAGATTTTTGAGGTCTTCATTCACAACATGGACCTTGAGGCTAAGGAGCGTACCGAGAAGATCGCTGAAGATAAGAAGGCTGCAGCTGCACCTAAAAAGGAGCTTGGCTTTGTTGCCGTAACCGCTGGTTCTGGCGCTGCATCAATCTTGAAGTCTCTTGGTGTGGATGTTGTTGTTTCTGGTGGTCAGACTATGAACCCTTCTACTGCAGACATTCTTGCTGCAATTGAAGAGGCCAATGCAGACCAGGTCATTGTTATGCCAAACAACTCCAACATTCGTATGGCAGCAGAGGCTGCTGCCAGCGCATGCGAGGATGTTAAGGTTGCCGTTATTCCAACCAAGTCTGTTCTTCAGGCATTTGCTGCAATGTTTGTTGTTGCAGATGGCGTTCCATTTGAAGAGCTTGTAGAAGAGATGACTGACGCTATCTCTGGCGTTCGCTACGGTGAGGTAACTACTGCAGTCCGCGATTCTTCTGCAGCTGACGGCACTCCTATCCACGATGGTGATGTCATGGGTATCCAGGGCGGCTCCATTGATGTTGTCGGCTCTGATGTCATGAAGGTCACGCTTGACCTTATCGCTAAGATGCAAGAGGAGGAAGAGGGCGACAACCTCACCATTCTTGCTGGTGAAGACTTCTCTGACGAGCAGCTCGATCTTCTCGCCAGCAAGATTGAGGACACCTATCCAGACCTTGAGGTTGACGCTCAGCGCGGCGAGCAGCCACTCTATCCAGTCATCTTCTCTATTGAGTAGGACATGTCTGAGTCCAAGGTAAGCATCGCTCCCGCATCAGAGCGAGTAGCACATACCTGCTCACTTGTTGATAGTGTGACCAGGTTAAGGTATGTCAATGCAAATCGTGCCGAGGCGCTTGAGCGTCTCGGCATTCTGCGTGTACGAGACCTTTTGCTCAATGTTCCTCACCGCTACCTCGATTTTTCTCACCGCGTGCAGATTGCTTTTGCGCAGATAGGTGAGGACGCTACCATTACGGGCCGCGTTGCTTCGGTAAAGACTAAGCGTCCACGTCCTAAAATGGTCATTGTTGAGATTGAGGTTGTGGATGATACGGGCGTGCTCACAGCTTCGTTTTTTAGGCAGCCTTGGATAGCTGAGCAAATCCACGTTGACGATGAAGTGGCGCTAAGCGGTAAGGTTCTCTTTGCCTACGGTTACCGCCAGATGAAGTCACCATTCTACGAGGTGCTTAGTACGGCAAAGTCTGACTCAAACGATGAAGCACGCTCCAAAGAGACACCTTCAAAAGCTGCAATTCTTCCTGTTCACCCAGCTACTGAGGGCGTGAGTCCTGCATGGATGCGTCGCATTATGTCAGCGGCTTTGGCGGACACGGGAAGCGTGTGTGATTGGCTGCCTTCAGAGCTTGTCACCAAACACCACCTCATGTCGCTCTCATCGGCGCTTCGTGAGGTTCATTTTCCCTCCAGTTTGGACGCAGCTGAACAGGCTCGTCGCCGTCTTGCTTTTGATGAGCTCTTAAGTTTGCAGCTTGCTCTTTTGGCGAGAAGAAACTTGGAGCTTGCAGGTCATAGGCCTTTTGAGCATGTTATAGATGGACCTAAAGTTAAGGCTCTGATTGAGGCTTTGCCTTTTGCCCTAACTGACGAGCAAAATCACGCAGCTCAAGAGATTCTTTCTGATATGGCTGCACCACGCATTATGAATCGTCTGCTTTTAGGTGACGTTGGTACTGGTAAAACAGCCGTTGCTGCCGTTGCCTTGGCTGCAGCAGCAGACTCTTCATCTCAGGCTGCCGTGATGGCTCCTACCTCAGTTCTTGCTCAGCAGTACGCTCAAAAGATTGGGCCTTTGCTTTCACTTGCGGGAATTACGTGGGCGCTTATTACGGGTTCTACCTCAGAAGAGGAGAGGCAGCAAATTGAGCTTTGCCTAGCCGACGGTTCTTTGTCCGTTGTCTTTGGTACTACGGCGCTTCTCTCAGATCGCGTGGTATTTAAGCAGCTCACCCTTGCTGTTGTAGACGAGCAGCATCGTTTTGGCGTTGATCAAAGAACAGCGTTACGCAAAAAAGGACAGGGTGTAGATCTTCTCGCCATGAGCGCAACGCCTATTCCGCGTACGCTGGCACTTTCTTTATATGGAGATGTTGATACGTCTCGCATTACCAAAAGACCAAAGGCAGGCGCTGGCGTTACCACCAAGTTGTGTGTGCCAGAAAACCTTGACCAAGCATATGCTGCTGTCGCCGAAGCTGTTCAAGCGGGACATCAGGCGTATTTGGTCTGCCCTTTAATTGACCCAAGTGATTCTGAAGAAGAGCTTGAAGATGTTCCTGAGGCCGCTCGTACAAACGGTAAACTCTACAGTGCAACTCGCGTATTTGAGGAGCTCTCAAAGACCGTTTTCAAGGACTTTACCTGTGATCTTTTGACCGGCAGATTGCCTGAGACACAAAAAGATCAGGTAATGGAAAAGTTCCGCGCAAATAAGACGCAGATTCTGGTCTCTACAACCGTTATTGAAGTTGGCGTTGACGTTCCTAACGCTACGGTCATGATTGTCTTTAATGCTGACCGTTTTGGTTTGGCTACCTTGCACCAGCTCAGAGGCCGTGTTGGTCGAGGAGACTTCCCAGGAACTGTGTATCTTGCCAGCAACGCCAAGCGAGGCTCTACCGCAAGAAAACGCTTAGCCGCCCTTGAGCAAACCTCCGACGGCGCACGCTTGGCAGAGCTTGACCTTGAGCTCAGGCACGAGGGAGAAACCCTGGGATACCGTCAGTCGGGCGGTACCACGCTCAAGATTTCTGATCTTTACGCGGATGCGGACCTGATTGAGGCAGCCCACACGGACGCTTTGGCAATTACTGCTCAAGACCCAAATCTTACCAGCGATGCCTATGCTACGCTGGGAATTGAGGCAAAAGATCGCTTTGGTATCTACTTTGAAGAGCTTGGCTATAAGTAATAACCTGCAGGTAAACTCCAGTACAAGATAGGTTTGGTGGCGAGAAACCCATGAGGATTGTTGGCGGAAAATGGAAAGGTCGTGCAATTGAGGCCCCTGATGGCAAGGGGACTACGCGACCAACCACTGATCGTACGCGTGAAGCTATTGCAAGCTCCATCTTGGCTTCTCGCGGTCTTGACCTCAGTGAGTCCAGAGTGCTTGACGCTTTTGCAGGTTCAGGTGCTATGGGTTTTGAGCTTCTTTCTAGAGGAGCGCTATACGCTGCTTTTGTGGATAAAGATAGAAAGACGTGCGATCGCATTAAGCGTACGGCTAAATCTCTTGGCGTAAGTACCTCTGAGATGAGTGTTATCTGTGGTGATACAGCTCGCTTAGCTGAGTCATCCCAGCTGTTTGGAGGTCCTTTTGACGTAGTATTTTTGGACCCTCCTTATGCCGTTGAGGCAGAGGTAGTATCCAAGCTGCTCAAAGACTTGACTCAGGCGGGAAGTCTGACAAAAGACGCTGTAGTAGTCTATGAGCATAGTCACAAATCTGATTCAGTTTCTCTTGATAACTTTGAGCTTTCTAAGAGTAAGCGTTATGGTATTGCTCAAGTTGATTTACTTGTTCGTTGTGAGGGATAGGAGATACGTTGAACAGCATCACTCACGTAGTTGTACCAGGTACTTTTGATCCCGTCACAAACGGACACCTTGATGTAATCAAACGAGCTTCTCGTCTTTTTGAAAATGTCACGGTAGCCGTTGCAGCTTCTAAGCGAAAGCACGGTACAGGAACTACCTTTTCTCTTGAAGAGCGCGTACAGATGCTCAAAGACGCGCTGGTAGATGAAGGACTTGTGGACGTTTCTGTAGAGCCTATGGAAGGTCTTCTCGTTGATTTCTGCAATGCTCGCGGCGCAGGTGGTGTTGTTAAAGGCCTGAGGGCTATGACAGACTTTGAGTATGAGCTGCAACAGGCAGATCTTAACGCTCATATGGCTCCTGAACTGGAGAGTGTCTTTGTTATGTCCAGTCCAGAGTACGGCTATATTTCTTCCTCAATTGTGAGAGAAATTTCAGCTATGGGCGCAGATGTATCATTTTTGGTACCAAAGAACGTCATTAAAAAGCTTGAAGCTCTGCATAATTGCGGTAATTAAGTATATTTGCCCTGCATTTTCATTATATTCTGCTAACATTCTTAAAAAGGTGTTTTATGCGTCGTGCTCATAAGGGCTAAAACTGCATATAACACGGCTTGTGTATTGGATTGAAAGGAGCCCTGGATGCAGCCAGGCGAGGAAATTGAGAGCCTTGTATCTGAGATTGAGCAGATGGTAACTGAGGCTAAGTCACCTTTTATGGATGGCGGTAACAAGAAGATTATTGATGCCCAGGACTTCTACGAGCTGCTTGACGAGATTCGTCGTGTCTTCCCAGAAGAGTTTGCAACCGCTCGTCGCATCATCAAGGAAGAGGATGAGACCCTTGAGCGCGCACGTGCTCAGGCAGAATCCATCATTGCTGACGCACAGCAGCAGGCTATGATTCTTGCTGGTGACCAGGAGGTTGTCCGCCTTGCTCAGCAGCAGGCAGATGGCATTCGTGACCAGGCAGAGCAGTATGAGCGTGATACTCGCTACAACGCTGAGGAGTATGCAGATACCGTTCTTGCTCACCTTGAGGAGAACCTCAAGAGCCTGACAAACTCAGTCTCTCGTGTTCGTCAGACCCTTGATGAGAACTCTGGTCCTCGTAACACCAGCAATAACGTTGCCTGGTAATTCCAATGCAACCAGTTCTTTATGCACTAGATGATCGTCTTGCAAATGCAGGCGATACCGTTTCTTATGCGGGTCATCTCAATGAAGATTCGTATGAGCTAGGGGAGCATGAATTTTCTCTTCCTATGGGAATTGATTTTGATCTAGTGCTTACCAACGCGGGTGAGGGCATTTTGGTTACCGGAATGCTTCGTGCTGACGCAGTTGGTACGTGTGACCGTTGTCTTGAGGACGCACATCTCTCTTTAAACGCAGAGGTAGATGAGTTTTATCTCTTTGAAGAGCCTGTAATTTCTGCAGATGATGAAGATGAGGCAGATTACGTTTTAGTAAATGCCGATAAAACCATCGATCTTGCAGAGGCTCTTTTGCCTTCGCTTGTTATGGAGACGCCTTATGTTGTACTGTGCAAGTCCGACTGCAAGGGACTTTGCCCAGTATGCGGTTGCAATCTGAATGAAGAGGATTGCGGTCATGCAGCTCAGATTGAGCAGAAGCGAGAAGAAGAAAAGCTTGCTTCAAACCCGTTTGCGGCTCTCAAAAATCTTGTGATTGAGCCGGATTCGGAAGAGTAAAATAAAATTTCTTCTCCTAAATGGTGAAGAAATGCTGTATCTACGTACAAAATGTGTCAGTACGTGGTATAGTATCCAACGCATTATGTGAATGGGTCGCGCCCTCATATGTTTTAGGGGCGCTAGCAAGAGCAAAAGAGGTTTAAGATGGCAGTACCTAAACAAAAGAAGGGCCGCGGCGCAACCCACACCCGTCGTTCGGCAAACAGCAAGCTTAACGCAGCAGCTCGCTCTGTATGCCCACAGTGCGGCGCTCCAAAGCTTCCTCACCACGTATGCCCTAACTGTGGCTTCTACAAGGACCGTGAGGTTGTTGTTACTGAGTAACACTCATACATCGTATGGCCAAGAAGGCTGGTTCTTTAGGGGCCAGCCTTCTTTTTTATAGCACTAAGGAGTTATCATGCCCGTTATTTGTGTAGACGTTATGGGATCTGACCAAAGCCCTGAGGTTGTTCTCGAGGGAGTTCGTATGGCTCTTGAGAAGGACAAAGAGCTAGAGGTTCTTCTCGCCGGAGCTGATGAGTTTGTTACTCCTTTTGCAAGCAAGCATGAGCGCGCAAAGGCTTTGGTAACCACTGAAGTTATTGCAATGAGCGAGCATCCTGCTAATGCGGTTAGACAGAAAAAGGACGCCAGCATTGTAAGAGCTGCTCAGGCAGTTAAGGCAGGAGAGGCTGATGGCCTTTTCTCGGCAGGCTCCACAGGAGCAGTGCTTACCGCTGCTACTTTTGGAATTGGTCGCATTAAAGGCGTAAAGCGCCCAGCACTCACCTTGATTCTTCCTGGACTTGGCGGTCATAAAACAGTCTTTTTGGACACTGGCGCCAACGCTGATGTGCGTCCAGATGTTTTGGTGCAATTTGCGCAAATGGGCAAGGCTTTTGCCAACGCTTCGCTTGGAATTGAAAATCCAACCATAGGTCTTCTCTGCAATGGATCTGAAGAGACCAAGGGTTCCGAGCTTGCTCTCTCATATCATGCAGCTCTTGCAGAGGCGGCTATTAATTTTGGCGGAAACGCTGAAGGAACTGATATTTTAGGAAGCCGTTTTGATGTCATTGTGACAGACGGCTTTACCGGAAATGTAGCTCTGAAATCTATTGAGAGCACGGGCAAATTTATTATGTCTAGCCTCAAGGATGCAATTAATTCTTCCAAGAAGGCTGCGTTTGGCGCACTGCTTTTGAAAGATGCTCTTAAGGCTACGGCAGCAGAACTTTCAGGAGATTCTGTTGGTGGTGCCTTCTTGCTGGGTGTCTCGGCTCCTGTTCTTAAAGGACATGGTGCTACCAGTTCTTCTGCAGTGTGCGCAGGAACACTCTCTGCAGCCAATGCAGTACGCGCTAACTTAATTGAGAAAATCTCTTCTTCAATTCAGTTGTAGCAAAAGCGCCTGTAGCGTAAAACTTTTATAAGTTATGGTGAAGCCCATGGACAATTCCGTGGGCTTTACTTTTTTAAGTTTGTTTGTTTCAGCTTTAGTAATGTCATCATACAGATGCCCATCACGGGGTAAAATTAGAAGCGTCATTGTTGTGTGCAAGGAGGATGTATGGATCGCACAGAAACACTTGAAAAGGTAATTGACGTTGTTAGAGAGACTCTGGATCTTGACGATTCCGTTGAGCTCACAGAGGGCACCTCATTTAAGGATCTTGGTGCAGACTCATTTGATCTTTTGCAGCTTGTCACAGACCTTGAGCAAGAGTTTGATATGACCTTTGATGCAGAGAACATCGATGAGATTGCTACCGTTGGTGACGCAGTAGACGCTATTCTTGCTGCTTAAGTAGGTTTTATACGTGAAATTGCACGAACGAGTAGCTGCTGCAGAAGCTATTTGCGGTCACACATTTACCAATAAAGAACTAATTGAGGCTGCCCTCACACACCCTTCGGCGGTGGAGGGCAAGCCTGTTTCTGCTTCGTATGAGCGCCTGGAGTTTTTGGGTGACTCAATTCTTGGTGCCATTATTGCAACAGAGTTGTTTGAGCGCTATCCAGATATGGACGAGGGCCAGCTTACTAGGCTGAAAATCTCTCTGGTATCTGGTCATACGCTCTCTATTGTCTCTGATGCTCTAGGAATTTCTCCCTTAATTGTTATGGGAATTTCCGAGAAGGGCACGGGAAAGCGTGGCATGAAGTCTGCTTTGGAGAATGTTTACGAGTCCATTGTTGGCGCGCTCTACCTTGATGCGGGCTTTGATCCAACGCACGAGTTTGTTATTCGTACACTTGGACCTCATATTTCTCCAGCGCTGGCAGTTCGCTCGGTAAGTCCTAAATCTCGTTTGCAGGAAGCGGTACAAGCTAAAGGTAAGGCTACCCCAGAGTACAAGCTTATTGGCGAGAGTGGCCCTGCTCATACGCCAACGTTTACCGCTGTGGTATTTGTCGACGGCCTTAAGGTGGGTCGTGGACAGGGACCATCAAAGAAAGCCGCAGAGTCAGAAGCCGCTCAAGACGCGTTGGTACGTCTTGGTGTGGATGATGCTCCGCTTGATGCTGATGCAGAAATGCACCTAAGGTAGAAAGGTACCCTGTACCCGTGTATCTAAAATCGCTGACACTTAAGGGTTTTAAGTCATTCGCTGATAAAACTCAGATGGTTTTTGACCCCGGTCTTACCGTTGTCGTTGGTCCTAACGGCTCGGGTAAGTCCAATGTCTCTGACGCAATTCTCTGGGTATTGGGCGAGCAGAGCGCAAAGATGCTCCGTGGCCAGGCTATGGAAGACGTCATCTTCTCTGGCTCATCAGCAAGGGGAGCGGTGGGTGTTGCCGAGGTAACGCTGGTTCTGGATAACTCCGACCACACCATTCCTATTGATTTCTCTGAAATTGGTATTACCAGGCGCATGTATCGCTCTGGAGAGTCTGAGTACCTGATTAACGGTGCTCCTTCAAGACTCATGGATATCCAGGACATTTTGCATGACTCTGGCCTGGGCAAAGATACTCACTCCATTATTTCCCAGGGCAAGCTTGACTCTATTCTGTCTAGCCGCCCTGAGCAGCGTCGTGAGCTCATTGAAGAGGCAGCAGATATCTCTAAGCATCGCCGCCGCAAAGAGCGTGCGGAACGCAAAATCTCTTCTATGGATGAGAATCTCACGCGAGCCAAAGTGGTTTCTCGCGAGATTACCCGCCAGCTTAAACCGCTTGAGAGGCAGGTAGATAAGGCCTCTCGCGCAAAAGATCTGTCCTCCCAGCTCAAGGATTTAACGGTTCAGCTTGCAGTGGATGACCTTCGTCAGCTGCAGTTTACGCATGGCAAGTTGGAGACTCGCGCTAAAGAGGCTGAGGCTGCTATTGAGCTTGCGCAGTATCGCGCAGGCGAGAAAAACCGTGAGCTTGAAAAACTTCAGTCGCTTCTTGAGCAAAAGGGTCTTTTTGTTGGAGACTTGGGCGAGCAGCGTCGTCGCATGCAAGAGATTCTTGGTCGTATGGGCTCTGACATGCGTCTTTTGGAGGAGAAGGGCAAGAACATGGTTTCTCGTCTTTCTGATACGCGTATGCAGCTTTCTGCGATGGATAAGCAGAAAGCAGACGCAGCAAAAGAGAATGAAGAGCTTTCTGGTCAGCTGGCAACAATTCGTGCAAAGGTTGCGGATCTGGCTGAGAGTGTGAATGCTCTGCAAGAGGCTGCTAACCAGGCAATTGCCGAGCGTCGTGCTCTGGATGTAAAGATTTCTGATTGCACTGCGTCTGAGCGTAGTGCGCGCAATACCGCTGATAAAGAGACGCTTGCGTATGTAAAGCTTGAAGAGCAGATTGCTCATGCGCAGGTAGAAGACAAGATGTTTGAGTCAAGGTTGTCTCAGATTACTGAGGCGCTTGAGATTGCTCAAGCTGCCTTGGAAGATAGTGGCGCTAAAGAAGCAGAGCTTACCGCAGCTCTTGAGACGGCTCGTCAGGAGTCTGAGGCCTTTGTCGCTGAGATTTCTGAGCGCGCTTCTGCACTTGAATCAGCTCGTGAGGCAGAGCGCACTGCTCGCCAGGAGCTTTCAAGTAGTGAAGCTACGCTTGAGGCGCTACGCGCCCTTGATGTGGAAGTCCAAAAGGGAAGCCCTCTGGCAGAAAAGCTTGTCTCTGACACGGCAACCGCTTCTCTTGTTTCTGGTAGAGTTGCCGATTACCTTGAGGTTCAGCCAGAGTTTGAGGCTCTTGTTGAGCAGCTTTTAGGAGAAGATCTTTCTGCACTTGTTGTAGACAAGCAGCAAAACGTTCATGCGCTCTTTGAGCGTGTACAGGCGCTTTCTGAAGACGGTAAGGCTACGCTGGTTGCTCTTTCTGACGCAATTCCAGCTCTTGCTGCTCCAGCACATACAACGCCTCTGCTTGAGCACGTTTCTGCTCAGAAGGGTGCCGAAGCCCTTGTACAGGCACTCTTTGGTCACGTTTTTGTTGCCCAGAGCCTTGATGACGCCTACGCTGCTCGCAAAGATGAGCCTCGCGGGCTTTATGCGCTCCCTGACGGCACGCTGCTCCATCCAGATGGTCGTTTGGTCCTGGGACACGCATCTCAGGCCGAGGACGGCTCTCTTGAGCGTAAACGCCGCATTCGTGAGCTTGAGGGCGCTCTTCCTTCTCTCAAGCGCCATCTGGAGGCTGCTCGCTCCGCAGTTACTAACTGCGAGAATGAGCTGGCTTCAGTTCGCGAGAAAAGCGCGCAGTCCAAGGGCGAGGTTGCTCGCCTCAACGGTGAGCTTACATCCATCGCTGCTGAAAGAGGCCGTCTTGAGGGACAGGTTGCTTCTTCTCAGGCAGAGCTGAAGCAGGTCAGCGCTTCTCGAGAGCAGGCAAAAGAACGTGCTCAGGAGGCTCGTGCGCACATTGATGAGCACAAGCGTGCTGCAGAAGAGGCAAAGGCTCGCATGGAGTCGCTTGCGTCTGAGCTCAAAGAGCTGCAGGACCAGCATGAGGATGCCATTCGCGCGCAGGGTAGGGCCAACCGAGAGCTTTCGGATGCAAAGACGGACCTGACTGTTGCAAAAGAGCGCGCGACTAGTATGGCTTCTCGCCAGGCAGAGCTAGAGAGACGCCTGTCTCAGCTGGATGAGCAGGTTGCTGCCGCTAAGCAGGCAACGCACGCGCTTGAGGTGATTAGGCTGCGTGTGGACCCGCTGTACAAGCGCTACGACGCTCTGCACCAGAAGGCGCTTGAGTGGGCTTCCAGGCTCAAGGATCGCGCGTCGCTGGCAGAGGCTGACTCCGAGACGCTGCGAGAGACCATCTCTGAGGCAAAAGACGCAGCCTCTGAAGCTGCGCTTGCCGTAGAAAAAGAGAAAGACGCTGCTAACCAGATTAGCGTTGAGATTGGTAAGCTTGAGGTCCAGGTTCAAAACGCCATCGAGGCCATTCTTGCCACGGGCGACTCGCTGGACGAGGCCTTAACACTTCCTGAGCCAGAAGACAGAGAGCAGGCAGAGCGCCTTGCTGCGTCGCTCAAGAACCAACTTGAGGCGTTGGGTCCTGTCAACGCTGTTGCCATGGATGAGTACGAGCGTCTCAAAGAGCGCGCTGACTACATTAACGAGCAAGTAGCTGACTTAGAGGCTGCTCGAACCTCGCTGAAGAAGATCATCTCGGCCATTGACCGCAAGATGCGTAGCCGCTTCCTTGTTGTCTTTGACCGCGTAAACCAGAACTTCTCCGAGATCTTCTCCATGCTGTTCCCTGGCGGACACGCCCACATTGAGCTTACCGACCCAGACCATCTCTCCGAGACAGGTATTGAAATTGTGGCTCAGCCGCGCGGTAAGCGCATTACCAAGATGATGCTCATGTCAGGTGGCGAGAAGAGCCTCACCGCCCTGGCATTACTCTTTGCTGTGTATAGGACGCGTACTGTTCCGTTCTACGTTTTTGATGAGGTAGAGGCTGCACTCGACGACGCCAACCTCTCCAAGCTGCTTGATGCTATTGAGCAGCTTAAAGAGACAACGCAGCTGATTGTCATTTCTCACCAGAGGCGCACTATGGAGCAGGCAGACGTACTGTACGGTGTATCTATGCAGGCAGATGGTGTCAGCCACGTTGTCTCTCAGAGGCTTGATAAGACAACCGGAAAGGTAGTTGATATCTAATGGGCTTTATGGACAATCTTCGCCGCGGTCTTGAGCGTTCCCGTGAGACCTTAAGCGAAATCTTTTATATGGGCGGAGAGGTCACCGAAGACTTTTGGGATGATCTCGAAGATACGCTGGTTATGGGAGACATGGGCGCTGAGGTGGCTATGCGCGTCACCGATGACCTGCGCGAGCGTGCAGCGCGAGAAAACCTTATGCGCTCCGATCAGCTACGCCGTGCCCTTGTAGAGCGCCTTACAGCAGAGTTTCCTGTTGCAGAAAGAGATCCTTTTACGGACACGCCCTCTATTGTCTTGTTTGTAGGCATTAATGGCGCTGGTAAAACTACCACTGTTGGAAAGATTGCTGGTCGTGCACATGATAGCGGCGTTAAGACCTTGATTGGCGGCGCTGATACCTTCCGTGCTGCTGCAATTGAGCAGCTTCAGGTTTGGGGAGAGCGCTCTGGTATTGAGGTAGTAACCAGAGAGCGTGGTGCCGACCCTGCAAGCGTTTGCTTTGAGGTTGTTGAAACAGCAGAAAAACAAGGCACTGAACTGGTACTTATTGATACTGCTGGACGCCTTCATACCTCATCTGATCTGATGCGCGAGCTTGCTAAGGTTGTCTCGGTAACCAGAAAGCGCGCAGGAGATATTCCCGTGAGCGTCGTCTTGGTTATTGATGCAACCACCGGTCAAAATGGCCTTAACCAGGCAAAAGAGTTCAATGATGCACTGTCTTTGGACGGTCTTATTGTTACAAAGCTTGATGGCACTGCAAAGGGAGGAATTGCTCTGGCAATTTCTAACCAGCTTAACCTGCCTATTTATCGTATTGGTGTGGGCGAGTCTATTGATGATCTTCAGACGTTTGATGCTCGTTCATTCTGTGAAGCACTTGTTGGTGAGGGAGTTCAGTAATGTTTAACAGCCTGCAAGATAGACTGCAAAATACATTTTCCGCTCTGCGCGGAAAGGGCCGTCTCACTGAGGACGATATCAATTCCGCAATGCGAGAAATTCGCATGGCTCTTCTCGAGGCTGACGTTAACTACAAGGTAGTTAAAGAGTTTGTCGGCCGCTGCAAAGAGCAGTGCATGACCGCTGACGTCCTGGATTCTCTGTCTCCAGCCCAAAACGTTGTCCGCATTGTTCTGGACGAGCTCACGGCGCTGCTTGGCTCAACCGAGTCCAAGCTTACGCTGGCACAGAATCGCATTCCAAACGTCATCATGCTCGTTGGTCTTCAGGGCTCTGGTAAGACAACCGCAGCTGCAAAACTTGCCTATCTGCTTAAGTCCCAGGGCAAGAATCCTCTGCTTGCCGCCTGTGACGTTCATCGTCCTGCTGCAGCAGATCAGCTTGAAACACTTGGTTCAGAGATTGGCGTGCCAGTCTATCGTGGCGATGGCAAAGACGCTGTTGCTATTGCGTCTCAGGCAATCCAAGAGGCTGTTGATCACCTCAATGACCTGGTTATTGTCGACACCGCCGGCCGTCTTCAAATCGACGAAGAAATGATGGAAGAGGCTGTTGCTATTAAGCGAGCCGTTAAGCCAGACCAGATTCTTATGGTTGTCGATGCCATGACCGGCCAGGACATTGTCAATGTTGTCAGCACCTTCGCAGAGCGTGTGGACTTTGACGGCGTTATCATGTCCAAGCTTGATGGTGACGCTCGTGGCGGTGGTGCCCTTTCCGTACGTGAGGTTACCGGCAAGCCTATCAAGTTTGTTTCCATGGGCGAGAAACCCGATTCACTTGAGGTTTTCCACCCAGATCGTATGGCCAAGCGCATCCTTGGCATGGGTGACGTTATCTCTATTGTCGAGAAGGCCCAGCAAGCAGCAGACGAGAAGCAGGTTGAAGATGCTGAGCGTATGTTGCGCGAAGGCTTTACTATGGATGATCTGCTTAATCAGATGAATCAGATTCGCAAGATGGGCGGCCTTGCAAAGCTTATTGGCGCTCTTCCTGGTGGTGACCGCATGATGGCCCAGCAGGGTGGTGTGGATGATAGCTCTATGGGAAAGATTGAAGCCATAATCCATTCAATGACCAAAGAAGAGCGCATGCGTCCAAAGATTATTAACGGTCAGCGTCGTCGTCGTATTTCTATGGGTTCTGGTCGTAGTGTTCAGGAAGTCAATCAGCTTATTCGTCAGTGGGGAGAGATGAATAAGATGATGGGCAAGATGAAGGCTATGACTCAGGG
>CAUUEB010000021.1:0-23913 GCA_963544135.1 uncultured Atopobium sp.
TCTCGTTCTTGAAGAGGAAGAGCCAGTCTTCATCTGTACCGTCAACGTCTACCTTGACTTTTACGGTACAGGCGTTGATTTCTTCTGACTCATCAAGATTGGTGAGGACGCCCTTCTCGCGAAGGTACTTTGCACCAATAGTTGCCATGTCCCAAAGAGAAACGGCACGATCTTCTCGCCCAAGCTCTTTGCGCATTGAGAGATACTTCTCAAATGCTGCCTTTACCAGGTCATCATCAATCTGCACGCCGGTAATTCCGGTGTTAAAGGTGGTGTGGCGGCAGTGGTCTGACCAGTAGGTATCAATGACGCGAATCTCGGTGATGGTTGGATCGCGCTGCTCATCGGTGAAGTACTGCTGGCAGAAGGTGAGGTCAGCCAGGTCCATAGCAAGACCGTGAGAAGCAATGAACTCCTTGAGGCCGTCCTGGTCAAGGGTGTTAAAGCCCTCAAGAACCTCTACGTCAGCAGGCTCTGGAATGGAAATCTTGAGGGTCTCGGGCAGCTCAAGGGAAGCCTCGCGAGCCTCAACGGGGTTGATCAGGTAGTTCTTGATGGCAGCAACGTCTGCCTCAGTGAGGTTTCCGGTTAGCACATAGAGGCGAGCAGAGCGCACAAGTGGACGCTCGCCCTGGCTGATGAGCTGCACACACTCAGCTGCGGAGTCTGCACGCTGGTCAAACTGGCCAGGCAAAAACTCAACAGCAAACGTATGAACAGCCGCACCTTCAGAAGAAAACTCTGGCATGGTACGGCTGGCAAGATCGGACTGTGGCTCGGAGAAAACGGTGGGGATGCAGGACTCAAAGAGTTCCTCTGAAATTCCCTCAACATCGTAGCGGTTGAGCAGGTCAATGCGTTGTAACTCGGTAATACCAAGAAGGTCTTTCACTTCTTTGAGCAGGGCTTTTGCCTCGCCCTCGAAACCAGATTTTCTTTGGACGTAGACGCGCAGGACCATGGGGCCACCTTTCAATGCAAGCCTTGAACGCTTTTACTGGCTTTATTGTACGTTACTTAGGTGGACAAATTGGCGCTTGTCGAGAAAAGAAAAATGGGTTGTAACAGAGCGTTAAAAATACAAATTTTTTAGTTAAAAGTTTTTACGCCAGCACAAAGATAAGGGCGATAAAACAAACGGTTACACCCAAGGCAATTGCCTCGCGAACGCCAAAGGTTGGTTGATGCCAACGAGTGCGAGAAGCCCCTGCTACATAGTGGCGAGCATCAAGTGCCTTAGAAAGGTTGTTAGCATGCCTGAGCGAGCTTGCCAGCAGTGCTACCACAATGGAGAAGGTTGCGCGAAGTCTTTTGGGCAGCGAACCCGAAGCAACGTCTCCTGCGCGTGCGGTTTGAGCCTCGGAAATGGATACGGCATCGCCTGCAAGTGTTGGAATAAAGCGCAGCATAAGCGAGAAAATCATGGCAATTTCTTTGCCAGGTAGACCAATTTTTGAGAGCGGTGCGCAAGCTGCTTCAAAGGCGTTGCCCAAATCAGTTTGAGTGGTGGTAAGCAGAAGCAGCGCACCCATTAAAATTGCCGCTAAAATGCGCACGGGGTAGAGGAAAGCGCTCCATGCTCCCACATCGGTGATGGTAAAGATTGACCAGGAAACTAGCACTGTTCCTTCTCGCGTAAGCAACAGGTTGAAGAGTGAGAGGAAGATGAGTAGCCAGGCAAGTGGGATGATTGACTTAAGCACTTGTTTGACGGGAATTTTTGCCAGAGCTAGCAGGCAAAGTACGCCTACTACCAGTAGCGCAAGCTGTGGCGCAGTGCGGATAAAAAACGTTGTGAGCATCAAAAGGAGCGCAGCCAGGCATTTAACGTTGGGGTTTAGCCTATGGAGGGGCGAATCCCCGCGATAGTACTGACCGACAGAAATCTTAAGCGCCATAGTGACCTCCTTGCGAGAGGTCGTTGGACTGCGCGCTGCCAAGATTGCCTGGCAGCACGTTAACCACCGCGTCTACCAGCTCAGATAGGGTCAGAGGTTCTCCAAGGTTGATGCCGGTGGCGCGGTACAGATCCTGTGCCCATGCAAGTGCATGAGGAATGCCCAGCCCAAGTTCTTGGAATTCTGCCTCTGAGAAATGAGTAAATGTTTGATGTGGCGAGCCAGAGAACACCAGGTCACCCTCATGGAGCACGATAATCTGGTCAGTTTCTGCCGCATCCTCCATCGAGTGTGTGAGCTCAATGACAGTGCAGCCATCCTCAAGAACAGCGTTAACAATTTTTCTGAGCTCAGAGCAATAGTAGGGATCAAGTCCGCTGGTAGGCTCGTCGAGCACAAGCACCTTTGGCTGCATGGCAATAACGCCCGCAAGTGCGCAAAGTCTCTGCTGACCACCAGAAAGCTCAAATGGGGATGCATCTGCCTTGTGAGAAAGGCCCACAAGTTTCAGAGCAGTATTCACAGCGCTTGTGACATCGCAGCCAGAAAGACCCAGGTTAGTAGGGCCAAACGCCACGTCTTCTGCAACCGTTTGCGCAAAAAGTTGGCGCTCTGGTCGCTGCATGACGTAGCCCACAATGCCGTGAAGTTTTCTGCGATTTTGCTTCTGTCTAGTGTCCAAACCAGTTACACAGAGACTGCCAGTGTCAGGCGTATCAAGTGCGCAAATCAAGCGCGCCAGGGTAGACTTGCCGGAACCAGTGGAGCCAATAACGGCAACATGCGAGCCTTTTTGCACGTCAACCGAGATGTTTTTGAGCACAGGTTTCTGGTACGAGAACGTCACATCGCACACGGAAACCGCTGCTGCTTCGGATACGCTTCCGGTCGCGTCGCAACCCGCCGTCGCGTCACATTCCGCAACCGCCGCGTCATCGCAACTTCCAGTCGCATCCGAGCTTCTCGCGTCCTGCGCCGCTGTGGCGAGAAGCCCCGTCAGCTCGCTGAGCACGCGCTCAGCCGAAGGTGATTTGCACACGACAACTCCGCGGTTGTTGAGCGCGTGGGCCACCTGATAGGCAAACGGCTCTTCAAGATGCAGGCATTCAACCAGCTCATGCTGCTCAAAGAGGGCATCGGGCGTTCCCTCAAACGCAACGCGGCCGTCGTCCAAGGCAATCACGTGGTCAGCGGAAACCACTTCATCCATGAAATGCGTCACATGAACAATAGTCTTTCCAGCTGCACGGAGTTTCTCGACAAGTCCCATAACGTTATTTCTATGCACAACGTCAAGAGCTGCGGAAGGTTCGTCAAGAATCAGAATCTGCGGCTTCATGACCAGTGCGCCCGAGATTGCCACGCGCTGCTGTTGGCCGCCCGAGAGCATCTGCGGATTTTCTGACGCAAATTCGGTGAGAGTTCCAAGGGTAATCTGCTCTTCTACCAGCGGCGTTATCTGATCGCTGGGCACCTGAAGGTTCTCCAGACCAAAGGCAATATCGTCTGCGACCACGCTGCAGATAATCTGATCCTCAGGATTTTGGAAGACCAAACCAAGCTGCGGACGAATGGTTTTGTACGCCTCAAAGTTTACTTGGCCGTCATTGACAACGGTGGTTCCCAAAAAGGTAACGGTGCCCTCGTCAGGCGCGGTAAGGCCAGAGAGAATTGAGGCCACCGTGGACTTGCCCGAGCCGTTTGCGCCAACAATACAGGTACGTTTACCTGCAGGAATAGAAAACGAGACGTGGTCTAAGGCAACTACGCCTTTTGCGTGCACAAAGGTCACGTCTAAAAGCGTTGCGGCTACAGGGAGGTCCTGAGTTTGTGCAGCGCTTTCAGACGTGTATGTATCTGGGGAGTTGTCGAGCAGACTACTCACCGTTTTTGATGCTCTCAAAAAGTGAGGTAGCCGAGCGCATAATCACAACAAAGATGATGCTGTTGACAGCAACCTTTACCACGTTGAAGGGGAGAAGAGCAGGGACAATCAGTCCGCTTACTGCCTCCACGCTCATGCCGGTGTAGATTGGGGTAACTACAAGGTTGCCCAGAATGCATGCGACAACGCTGACAACGCTGCCCACAATCAGGGCAAGTACCAGCTGCTTGATCTTCTCGGAACGGTTGTACACAATCAGCGAGACAGGCAAAACGTAGGTAAGCGTTGCCAGGATTGCCATGATGGTGCCGTAAATTCCAGACTCCGTGGTGAGGTGCAGAAGGTAGGGAAGCACCGAGACGATCGCGCCTGCAGCAGGGCCATAAGCTACGCCTGCGAGCAGGGCAAAGACGCCCGATGGATCGTACTTCAAAAACGTCACGCCTGGGATCAGAGGGAACTGAAGCACCATGGTGCTGATTGCAGCAGCTGCACAAAGCATGGCGAGAATAGCGATTCTCTTGGTAGACCAGCCGTTAGAAGATGCGGTTGTTGCGTGGGTTGAGTGGGATGAAGCCATAAAAGTCTCCGTTTCTGACATCCGGACTGTACCGTTGGTCCTGGACTTTAACCAGGTTAACCGCCTTTTTGCGGGTCGCGGACTTGATGGCTTATTGAGCTGGGTTGTTACAAACCCTAAAGCTCGGCCACCTTACCACCAGTAGGTAATTGCAACCATTTCTGAAACATATCGATATTCACTATAGCAGAGTTAACAGCTGATAACACGTAAAATGGGATGGACATTTCTTTGACAGAATTGCAAAAGTAACCGTTTTCTGGTCCTAGTACCGTGATTTTCTCGCCCTGATGCTGTGATTTTCTCGATCCAGTACCGTGATTTTCTCGCCCCAACGCCACGTTTTTCTCGCTTGCGATAAACTATAAAAAGTAACTTACTAAGGAGCGTGTTACATGTCTGAAAGTGGCTATGACTTACAAAGCCTGGCCGGAAAGCTTTGCTCGATTGTTGGAGAAGAGAACGTCCTGGTAGACGAGCCAATGAGCGAGCACACCACCTTTAAAGTGGGTGGACCTGCGGATCTCTATGTCATCCCTGATGATCCCGATGAGGTCAAAGAGATTCTCCTTGCGGTTAAAGACGCGGAAGCTCCTTATTTTATTCTCGGCTACGGCTCTGACCTGCTTGTTTCTGATGCAGGATATCGCGGCGTCATTATTGCCGTCGCTGACGGCCTGACCGGCGTAAGCATCGACGACACCGAGATGACCTGCCAGGCCGGCGTTGGCCTCAAAGAAGCCTCCGAGATGGCCTGTGAGCTGGACCTTTCTGGACTTGAGTTTGCCTGTGGCATCCCAGGTTCTGTGGGCGGCGCATGCTTCATGAACGCAGGCGCTTACGACGGCTGCATCGCTGACGTGCTCAAATCCGTCCGTGTCCTTCTCGCCGATGGCACCTTTGCTACGCTGGACGCTTCCGAGCTTGACCTGGGTTATCGACACAGCAGAATCGCTGATGAGGGCATGATTGTGCTTTCTGCCACGTTCAATCTTCATCGTGCAGATGGCGAGAAGATCCGCGAAAAGATGGAAGAGTTCACGCGTGCTCGCGAGGAAAAGCAGCCTCTTGAACTGCCTTCCGCTGGTTCAACCTTTAAACGCCCCGAGGGTCACTTTGTAGGCAAACTTGTTACCGACGCTGGTCTTAAGGGCTATCGCTTTGGCGGTGCCGGTGTTTCCGATAAGCATGCTGGTTTTGTGGTCAACTACGACAACGCTACTGCTGCTGAGATCCACGCAGTTATTGAACACGTTCAAGCCGAGGTCAAGCGCCAGTTTGACGTTGAGCTTCACCCCGAGGTAAGGTTCCTCGGAGAGTAATGAGCTGCACGGTACCGTTACCCCAGCTTTGGAATGAATGGTGGCAGACCGTTGTTGTCGGGCGAGATATTGCTGCTGACAAATCTCCTGGTAGCTGCATCAAAAGCCAGTTCCTCATTTGAGACAAGAGGGCGCAGATACGCGAGGGCCTTCTCGGTCACCCAAAGACCGTCGTCAGAAATCATTTCCGCAGGTACAGACTTCACGCGGTTGGCAATTTCCGAGATAGGAATGCAACGAATCTCAGCTTGGTATGGCACATCGCTGAGCCTTTGCAGGCCGATCATGCAGCCCGTTTTGTGAGCAAGGAGCGCGTCAACTCCAGCTTTTCCCAGCTCAAATGCCTCGTTCAGGTCCGTTTTGCTAGATGAGTGCATGGCGCAGCGCTGTAGCGAGTTGAGGTTGATGCCTCTGATCTTGGCGTCAAAGTGCTTCTGGAAAAGTTCCGCCAGATAGAGGGCGTTGCCGGACTGGTCTGCCAGGTGGCCAAAGGCATCCATCTTCATATGACTCTTGTCCAGAAGTGTTGATCCATCAGGCCTTCTCACACCCTCGCTGATGACGATCACCACGCTGTTTTTGTGCTCAAACAGCTCTGCCGTCTTGCTCAGAAGCCGTTCTTCGTCGTACGCGACTTCGGGAAGCAGGATAAAGTCCGGAGCTTCTTCGTTTTTCTCGCGAGCAAGAGCTGAAGCCGCGCCCAGCCAACCCGCATCGCGGCCCATGGTTTCGACGATAGTAATGTTTGGCTTGCCGTACACCTCGGAGTCGCGGGCCAGCTCGCGGACGATGGTGGCGATGTACCGCGCTGAGCTGCCAAAACCCGGGGCATGGTCGGTGCCTTCGAGGTCGTTGTCGATGGTTTTGGGGATGCCGATAACGGAAACGTCACTGTTACGCTGGGCAAAGTAAGCCGCAAGCTTGTTGACGGTGTCCATGGAATCGTTGCCGCCAATGTAGAGAACGCCGTCGATTCCAAGGGAAGTCAGGCGGCATTCAATGTCCTGGTAGATAGGCGTTTCTTCAGCGACTTCTGGAAGTTTGTATCGACAGCTTCCCAGAAAGCTCGAAGGCGTTTTGACGAGAAGTTCCACGGTGTGTTTTGGCTGGTCAGCGCCGTGTTGGTCTGCGACGTGCTGTTCAGCGCCGCACTTCTCGTCTGCGGCGCGTTCCTGCTGGATTTTCTGCGGAAAGAACAAGTTGGTCAGGTTGGTATAGCGACCATTAAGAAAGCCTTCAATTCCATTTTGCATGCCGTAAATTTCGACGCCTTCTTCGTGCGCGCGCGTGATGATTCCTGCAAGTGAAGAATTGATTGCTACTGTTGGGCCGCCCGATTGACCGATAAGTATTTTTCTAATCTTACGCATGTAACTCCCTGTGATTCATTGGTTGTTAAGACAGAGGACGTTTGCGTTTGTATGTCGCAATCGTCTTCAAGATTGCGAGTAGTTCAAAAAGACATACGTCAAAAACTATACAAAGAACGATTAGCACACGTTTTAGCTGGACTTATTTGAGTACGTAGCCATACCGCTCACAAAATTTTTGGGCGGACGAGCGGTAGAAAATTGCTATTTAAAGTAGCAAGTTATTACATTTTTGATGCGTAGTACGCATGACTCGCATGCGGTGCTCGTGGCACGCGTCGTGGTATACGTCGCGGCAAACCTCGTGGTACGCGCGGCATGTACGTGGCATACGACACGTGTAAAATGCACATGTAAAATGCAATTTAAATGCAACTAGATGGGTTTCTCGCTATTGTCGCCGTGCTCTACTGTGACGCTACAGCTGCGCTATGACAACTCCGCAAGAAAACGAGGAAGCCCGTCGCTGGAAATTGGCTCCTCCATACCCGCGACAAGAGGGCGCAGATATGTCAGAGCAGCGTCGGTAACGTTGAAGCCGTCCTCGGAGATCATTTCTCGAGGTACAAGTTTTACCTTGTTAGCGACCTCGGCGACAGGGGTAGTGCGAATCTCCGTAACGTATGGGACATCCGAAATTTGGTGAACGCCAACCATAACGCCCGTTTTACCTTGGAGAACAGCCTCAACTCCCGCGGCGCCGAGCGCCTCTGCCTCGTCCAAGTCAACTTTACTAGCAGCGTGCGAAGCACAGCGCTGCAGCGTATTGAGCTCAATGCCGCGAGACTTTACGCCCAGCTGATCCTTAGCCAGCTGCGACAAGTATGCCGCTGTTCCAGACTGTGCTGCAAGGTGACCAAACGTGTCAATTGCAACAGATTTTGCATCAAAAAGGAAACTACCATCTGCATGATGGACACCCTCGCTGACGACTACAATCACGTTGTTTTTCTCGCGAAGTCGCTGTTTAATGGCTGAAAGTAGTGCATGTTCATCAAGAGGAATCTCTGGCAGGAGCACAAAATCCGGAGCAGTTCCGCAAATATCTTGCGCCAGCGCTCCGGCTGCCGTGAGCCAGCCAGCGTCACGACCCATGGCCTCGATAAACGTTACATTTTTGCTGTTGTAGACGCCGCCGTCGCGGGTGAGCTCGGCGGTTACGGATGCGACGAATCGCGCCGCACTACCAAAACCGGGGGTGTGATCAGTACCTTCGAGGTCGTTGTCGATGGTTTTTGGCACGCCGACAACACGAACAGGGCTTTCTACCTGGGCAAAGTAGCGAGACAGCTTGTCTGTGGTGTCCATGGAATCGTTGCCGCCGATGTAGAGTACGGCGTCCACCTGGTATTTCTTGAGCTGCGCTTCAATCTGCTGGTAAATAGGGGAGGCTGCCGTGGACTCTGAGGTTGCGGTAAGTTCCGTCCCAAGTTCCGGCAGCTTAAAGCGACAGCTGCCCAACCAGCTCGATGGTGTTTTTCTTAGGAGCTGAAGGTTCTTCTCGCCAGGATTTGTGGCAGCTTGCTCGGACGCTTTCGGTTCAGATGCGGTGAGTTCAAGTACCTCCGTCAGGTCAACAACCTTGCCCTCAAGAAACCCTTGGATTCCGTTGCGCATCCCGAGCACGCGAAGTCCCTGGGTATGAGCTGCGCGAACAACGCCCGCAAGTGATGCGTTGATGGCAGCGGTTGGTCCACCCGACTGTCCGACAAGGATTGTGCGAATTGCGTGCTCTGATGTGGTGTTCATGGGCGCCTCGGATTCTCGAGAGTTAACGTATCAAGTATACCCGCGGCAGAAGGTCGCGGCATTAGTGAGACGCCTTGAGAATAAAGCGTTTTTCCTCAATAAATCGCATGAGCTGCGGTGCTGTTATATCGGCTGACGGGGGATTGGTAAGAATCTGCAGATAAAGTGAAGCTTGATGACTCGGATGCATTGTGAAATGGCTTAGGCAATGTGATTTGAACTCATCTGTGTTTGCTCAATTCATATTTATGCATAAGTGCTGTCTTATATACATAATTATGAATGAAGATATATCAAAGATTTAATTATCCTAAATTTCAGGATTAAGCAAACACACCTAAGTCAGATAATCTGCAAAATCAAAGGTGAAAAACACATCTAATGAAGATATTCTGCATGAGATGAGCGTTTTAGGCGGAATGTATAGGCATTTTCAGCAGATTATCTGACATAGGTGTGTTCGAGCGTTCCGAGGCTAGACATGAACGCGCTTTTAAGACCCTGTTCCCACTAAGTCATCGCGTGCGGCGAGAAACCCGCAGGTCTCGCAGCCGTTCTCGGCCCGCGCCGCGCTCGCACCCGACGCCTGACCGCTGCGCCGCCCGCCGCACGCGCGCGCAAAAAAGCCGCACCTCAAATGAGATGCGGCTTCGTAGCTTCTAGCAGCCTAAACGGCGTTGCAGCTCGGTTGGACCGGTCGCACACCGTCTAGCGCACAACCTGCGGGTTTAGCGAAGGTTGTAGAAAGCGTCCATGCCCAGGTACTCAGCGCCGTCAGCGAGGTCATCCTCGATGCGGAGAAGCTGGTTGTACTTAGCAACACGCTCGGTACGAGCAGGTGCACCAGTCTTGATCTGACCAGCGTTAGTTGCAACAACAAGGTCAGCAATGGTGGTGTCTTCGGTCTCACCGGAGCGGTGGGAGACAACTGCGGTGTAACCTGCGCGCTTAGCCATCTCGATAGCCTCGAGGGACTCGGTCAGGGTACCAATCTGGTTGACCTTGATGAGGATGGAGTTACCAGCGTGAACCTCAATGCCCTTCTTCAGGCGCTGAGTGTTGGTAACAAAGAGATCGTCGCCGACAAGCTGGATCTTCTTGCCCAGACGCTGGGTAAGGATCTTCCAACCGTCCCAGTCCTCCTCTGCAAGGCCGTCCTCGATGGAGACGATTGGGAACTTCTCAACCATTTCCTCGTAGTAAGCAACCATTTCCTCGGAGGTAAGGGAGCGACCCTCGCCCTTGAGGTCATACTTGCCGGTCTCCTTGTTATAGAACTCAGAAGAAGCTGGGTCCATAGCAAAGCGGAAGTCCTTGCCAAGCTCAAAGCCAGCAGCCTTAACAGCCTCGGAAAGAAGCTCAAGTGGCTCCTCGTTGGACTTAAGGTCTGGAGCAAAGCCGCCCTCGTCACCAACGCCGGTGTTGAGGCCCTGGGACTTCAGAGTGTCCTTGAGGGTGTGGTAAACCTGTGCGCACCAGCGAAGAGCGGTGGTGAAGTCAGGAGCACCAACAGGCATAATCATGAACTCCTGGAAGTCAACGTTGTTGTCAGCGTGGACGCCACCGTTGAGGACGTTCATCATAGGAACAGGAAGAGTGTGAGCGTTTGCGCCACCGAGGTAAGCGTAAAGTGGAAGCTCAGCAGAAGCAGCTGCAGCGTGAGCAACAGCAAGAGAAACGCCGAGAATAGCGTTTGCGCCGAGGCGACCCTTGTTTGGAGTGCCGTCAAGCTTGATCATAGCGAGGTCAAGACCGCGCTGATCCTCTGCATCCCAACCAATAACGAGGTCGCGGATCTCGGTGTTGACGTGCTCGACTGCCTTCAGAACGCCCTTGCCCAGGTAACGGCTCTTGTCGCCGTCGCGAAGCTCTACAGCCTCAAACTCACCGGTAGAAGCGCCGGAAGGAACGATTGCACGACCAAAGGAACCGTCGTCAAGAACAACCTCAACCTCAACAGTTGGATTGCCGCGGGAATCGAGAACCTCACGTGCGTGAACATCAAAAATCTGGCTCATAGCTCACCTTTCTTTAGGTTTAACATTTTGCCGATTGCACAGACATAACTAGTATACCCATTCTGTTATGAGGTGTGTATTGTAATTACACAGAGTATTTGACCAGAAAAAGATAGTATTTGGCCAGGCAGAAGCGCTATCTACCTGGCCAAATAGAAAATACCTGCAAAATTGTTAGGTAAATATATAAATTATTTCTGAGGATACACAACAACCAGCAGCATCTTGAACTCTTCTGGAGCTTGAAGTGCATGTGGGTGACCAAGTGGCATCACAATAGACTGACCAGCTTCAAGGGTGTAGACATCGTCATCGATGGTGATGCTTGCGCGTCCTTCAAGAATGGTGACAAATGCGTCGCCGCCCGCGCGATGGCTTGCAATCTCTTCACCTGCGCCAAAACCAAAAAGGGTGACGCTGACTGCATCGTTTTGCGCAAGGGTCTTGCTGATAACCTGTCCAGGAAGGCACGCTACCTGGTCTTTAAGGGTTACCACGGTCTTTGCGTCAATGTTCTTCATAACGCCAGGAATCAATTCTTCGGACATACTAACCTCCAACGGTAAATGTTATCGATGACTAGCATTTACCCGAATCAGCCATCTTCAATCAGTAAATTTCCAAAAAATCGCAGGTAGAAATTGCTTTTTTTAAAGCAATTTGCTGAGCAGCGAAGTCATCTTTCCCTGAGAGACTACCATAACGTGATGCATCGCACGCGACAGGGCAGTATAGAGCCTACGGCGAGAAATTCCGTCTGCTTTATACACTTCCTCTTGCGCATCGGCCACGATAACCTGATCAAACTCAAGGCCCTTTGCCAGCGCAAGGTCAAGAAGTACGACACCCTTCGCGGGCAGGGAATCGTGGCTGGTGAGCACTTTGACGCCAGCGTGTGACTCACTTGGTTTTGCGCCATCGACCGGCATTGTATCGTCTGCGCCGTCGCCCGCATCCTCCGCAGCAAACAGTCCCTCCAACTGCTTGGAAAGCCAGCGAACGCGAGACTTCTCGGCACACACAACGGCGGTCAGCCCGTCAAACTCTTGCGCCTGCTCAACCAGGGACTTCATAGTCTTTAGGTACTCAGCGCGCTCAGTATCTTTATTGTCAGCGACTACCTCAAAGAACTCAGGCTTTTTGCCGCCGCGTTGAACGGAGTTTGTTTGACCTCGCTCTTCTTCGCTCAAAAGCGACGTAAACAGTGCGGTAATCTCGGGCGATGATCGGTAGCTGGTCAGAAGCTTGCAGGTAGAAACCGCTCCCTCACCATGTGTTGTGGTGAAGATCTTCTCAATCTCCTCAAATGTTGCAGTGTCTTCCCAAATAGCCTGGTTGGAGTCACCCAAAAGCAGGAAGTGTGCGCGTGAGAAGTACTTTCCAAGTACCATAAGCTGCGTCTCAGTATAGTCCTGGACCTCGTCAATCATGACAAACTTGACGTTTTTCTCGCCAGCTCCTGTGATAAGAAGTCGCAGGTAAACGCATTCGGCGCCGCTCAGTGCGGAGGTGTTGAGCATACGCATGCCAATGCGGTCGATGCGAAGCCAGGAAGCTGACTCAATAACCTCGTGCGCAGAGGCAAAGCGCCAGTTGAGGAACTCGCGGGTGCGCGCCAGAACTTCTTCTTCGTCGGAAGGACTGATAGTGCGACCAAAGACTTCTAGCTGCTGCTCAACGTCAAGGGAGAGCATCTCTTCTTGGATTTCATCATTGTGAGCCATCTGACCAAGCCGGCGTTCCAGGCGCGTGTGGAGCTCGTCTTTGGCAAGCGCAATGAGGCGCGGACCCACAGGAAATTGCGAGAACTTTGCCACAGAACTAGCCACTTGAGCTGGCTTGATGAGCGTAGTTCCCTCAATGGAAATAGCCTTGAAGTCGTCCTCGTTGAGCTCAAGGGTGGCAAGCTGCTCCTCAAGCTTTTTAAGAGAATCGGGGTTGTTGTGGGCGCCCGATGCGTGGTCGGCCAGACCCAACGCCTTGAGGAAAGAATACCAGGTAAATACCTGCGGATTGTGCTCGCCCATGCTAGGCAAAACGGTATTAATGTAGCGAGAAAACATCTCGTTGGGAGTGAACAGATACACCTGATCTGCGGTCAGCGTAGTGCGCTGCTGGTACAGAAGGTACGCGATGCGCTGCAGCAAAACGGACGTCTTACCCGAGCCTGCAATGCCGTTGACCAGCAGAACTGGCACGTCCTCGTGCCTGACCACAACATTTTGTTCGCGCTGGATAGTTGCAGTGATGGCCTGCAGCTTCTCGGTGTGCTGACGCTTCAGGGCGGCAAGCAGCAGAGAGTCTTCGATGGCAACCGTTGTGTCAAAGTAGAGGTTCAGCTTGTCGCGCGTAATGTCAAACTGTCGGCGAAGTTTCAGTTCAACCGTTCTTTTCTTGCCGTCTACCTGGTACGATGTAGTACCCATCTCTTGGTTGTAATACGTCTCGGCAACGGGGCTGCGCCAGTCAACAATGAGCGGCGTGCGATCTTTGTCAGTGATGCCAGCCGCGCCAATGTATACATCGCGAGAAGGACGTCCAGGTCGCATCTTGAGTGTGACCTTGGCAAAGTAAGGTTGCCTCAACAGGATTTCGACTCGACCGAGTTTCTCGACAGTGAAATCGTGGTACTGGTTGTACGTATCAATAACGCTGTTGAGCGTCTCAATAGCCGCAAGGGTCTCGATGGTTTCGTCCGCGCCGCCAAAGTCTGGACGGATTTCTTCACTCATCTGACGAAGGTCTCTAGCTGCATCTTTTTGCGTGGTGTTGAGCGTTGTGTCCAAATCCTCACGAATCTCAACAAGTTTTTGATATACGTGAGAGAGGTGCTCTTGTTCTTGCTGGTGGATTGGATCCATGATGCTCCTAGATAGTTGCGTCTTCGATGCGGCGACGCAACTCGTCAATGCCCAGGCCGGTCTCAGATGAGGTAATAATGGTCTGTTCAGGGGTAATGTGGAATGCCTTGCGCAGGGCGGCCGCGGCTTGATTTTGCTTGCCGCGCGCAATCTTGTCTGCCTTGGTAAACGCAACTACAAAGGGCAACTCAGCCTCTTGGAGAAAGTTGATCATCTGCAGGTCAAGCTTTTGAGCTTCGTGTCTGATGTCAACAAGGCTAATGACCAGGTTAAAGCTGCGTTCTTGTTCAAAGTAGCCGCCAATGAGGTCTGCCCAGCGCTGCTTTTCTTGGCGAGAAACTCGTGCAAATCCGTATCCAGGCAAGTCTACAAATTTGACGCCATCAACGTCAAAGAAGTTGATATTTGCAGTTTTACCTGGGACGCTTGAAACTCGTGCGAGCTGCTTTCGGCCAATTAGTTTATTTAAGAGGGAAGACTTACCCACGTTTGAGCGACCCACAAAGGCCACCTCTGGGGTCTCTGGAGAAGGAAGTTGTGAAATTGCTCCGTATGATGCCTCATATCGTGCGGTTTCATACTTAAGACCCATGATGCCTCCCATTGCGCTTCAAAAACGTAAGGTATTATTTTAGCGCAAACTGGGAGGTGTAAAACCTTACACCCACGTAACCGCTTGGCAGCAGCGCTTAAGCGCACCGATGTAGAGCTCACCAAAGGGCGAGAGGCTCTTCTCGTCATGGGTGACGTAGCCAACTTCCATGTAGTCATCAACAGCCAGAGGAACTGCAACAATGTTTGGTCCGTTGAGCTCCTCATTAATAAGACCAGTGCTGATGGTATAGCCGTTCAGACCAATAATCAGGTTGAAGATAGTGGCGCGGTCTCGGACCATGATGTCCTTATCGCGATCAAGCGTTGCCAGAAGCTCCTCGGAGAAATAGAACGCGTTGTGCTCGCCCTGCTCGTAAGAAAGACGAGGGTAGGGGGCAAGATCGTTGAGCGTTACCGATGGACGTTTTGCCAGCGGATTGTCTTTTCCTACAAAGACGCTTGGCTTGCACTTAAACAATGGCGAGAAAACCAGGCCCTGGTCCTGCAGCGTTTTTCTAATAACACGCTCGTTGAACGAGTTGAGGTAGAGGACACCTACTTCACTTCTTAGCTTGGACACGTCTTCGATAATCTCGTACGTCTGCGTCTCTCTGATACGGAAGTCGTACTTTGAGCCGCCGTGCTCTTTAATCAGGTTGACAAAGGCCTCAACGGCAAAGGAATAGTGCTGGCAAGAAACGCAGAAGCGCTGCTTAGTGGGAGCAGTGCCCAGATAGCGCTCTTCAATGAGGTCAGTTTGCATGACAACCTGCCTGGCGTAACTCAAAAACTCTTCGCCATCTGCGGTAGGCTCAACGCCCTTGCTGGTCCTGTTAAAGAGGGAAATTCCCAGCTCGGCTTCAAGCTCTTTAACAGCGCTACTCAGGGTAGGCTGTGAGATAAAGAGCTGTTTAGCTGCGGCGTTAATGGTGCCCGCCTTAGCAATAGCAAGAACGTATTTAAGTTGAGTCAGAGTCATAAGTCAGGTTTCTACGCAGAGGTTTTTCTCGCCTTATTTAACACCATACTGCTGGTAGTAGGCATCAATGGAGGCCTTCAAGGTGTCGTCGATAATAACTTTGCCGTCAACCTCTTTGTTGTAGAGGGCCTCGGTAACCTCATCCATGGAGACAATAGCTGCGGTTGGCATGCCCCAGCGCTCGGAGACTTCCTGAAGTGCGGCAACTTTGCCGCCCTTGCCAACCTCCATGCGATTGAGCGAGACAATCAGACCAACTACCTCGATGTTTGCAATTGAAGTGATCAGCGGATAGGTCTCTTCAATAGACTTGCCAGAAGTGGTGACATCTTCAACCATAACTACTTTCTGGCCGTCTTTGAGCTCTGCTCCTAAAAGCATGCCAGCATCGGCGCCGTGATCTTTTGCTTCTTTTCTGTTGGAGCAGTACTGAACCTGCTTGCCATAGAGCTCATTGATGCCCATTGCAGTGATAACAGAAAGGGGGATGCCCTTGTAAGCAGGACCAAAGACTACGTCAAAATCCAGGCCAAAGTTGTCGTGAATGGCGCGAGCGTAATAAAGGCCCAGCTTGTGGAGCTGCTCGCCAGTGACATAGGCTCCTGCGTTCATAAAGAAAGGAGATTTGCGACCACTCTTAAGCGTAAAATCGCCAAATTTGAGTACGTTGCTCTGGACCATAAACTCAATAAATTCGCGCTTGTAGTCTTCCATGGTTTCTCCTTTAGCAGGCCTTTTGAGGTGGCAGCACTTTGTGGGTACGTTCCACTGCACTAGTTTAGCCGAATTGCAGATATGTGTTTTAGGGCGCGCTGTTTAGGGCGCGGTGTTTTATAGCGCGCCAGCTTGGCTGTGTGAGATTAGCGTAAATACTGCCAGTTATATAAAAGTGAGCGCCTGCCATGTGGTTATGCGGTATTCTAAATAGATATTTGTTCGTCTCGCAGGATAGACCTGCAGAGCGCAGGATAAGCCTGCAGAGTGAGTTACAAGGAGGGTATGCCCGTGGAGCGCATCACGATTTCTGCATTGTACGCAGATGCAGAGCAACTTGGTGGCCAAAAAGTTACCGTGGCCGGCTGGGTACGTTCAGTAAGGGATATGAAGAATTTTGGCTTCGTCACACTTAATGACGGTAGCTGCTTCAAAGACCTACAGGTTGTTATGAATCGTGAGAACCTTGGCAATTACGAGGAGGTTGCTTCTTGTGGCGTTGGCGCTGCTCTGATTATTGAGGGCGTCCTTGAGCTTACTCCTGATCGCCCACAGCCTATTGAGCTGCAGGCACAGACTATTGTGATTGAGGGACCATCCAGCCCTGAGTATCCAATGCAGAAGAAGCGTCAGTCTCTTGAGTATCTTCGCACACAGCAGCATCTTCGTCCTCGCACCAATATGTTCCGCGCCGTCTTCCGCATCCGTTCTGTGGCTGCTTTTGCCATCCACCAGTTCTTCCAGGATCGCGGCTTTGTCTACGTGAATACCCCAATCATCACCGCATCTGATGCTGAGGGTGCAGGAGAGATGTTCCGTGTTACCACGCTTGATTTGAACAACGTTCCACGTACCGAGAAGGGCGATGTTGACTACTCAAAGGACTTCTTTGGTCAGTCTTCTCACCTCACCGTTTCTGGCCAGCTTCAGGCAGAGAACTTTGCTATGGCCTTTGGTGACGTGTACACCTTTGGTCCAACGTTCCGCGCAGAGAACTCCAACACACGTCGCCACGCTGCAGAGTTCTGGATGATTGAGCCAGAGATGGCTTTCTGTGATCTTGCGCAGGACATGGACGTTGCAGAAGAGATGCTCCGCTACGTTATTGCATACGTACTTGAGCATTGCCCAGATGAGCTTGAGATGCTTAACAAGTTTGTGGATAAGGGCTTGCTTGAGCGTCTGAACCACGTTGCAACTTCTCAGTTCTCTCGCGTTTCTTACACCGAGGCTATTGAGATTCTGCAAGAGGCAGTAAAGGCTGGTCAGAAGTTTGAGTACCCCGTTGAGTGGGGCATTGACCTTCAGACTGAGCACGAGCGCTATCTCACCGAGCAGCACTTTGGAAAGCCAATCTTTGTTACTGATTATCCAGCAGAAATTAAGGCTTTCTACATGCGTCTTAATGATGACGGCAAGACTGTTGCCGCAGCTGACTGCCTTGTCCCAGGCATTGGCGAGATTATTGGTGGCTCACAGCGAGAAGATCGTCTTGAGCTTCTGGAGAAGCGCATTGTTGAGCTTGGCATGAACCCCGACGACTACAAGTATTACTTGGATCTTCGTCGTTACGGCTCTTGCACACATTCTGGCTTTGGTCTTGGCTTTGAGCGCCTTGTTATGTACCTCACCGGTGTGGATAACATTCGTGACGTTATTCCTCACCCTCGTACGGTAGGTAACGCTGACTTCTAAGATTGCAGGTCATAGGTAGCGTAGGGGAATGCGATTGGCGTGCTAGTCCAACCGACCCAGTTGCCAAATCTTTCTAGTTGGATTTTTGCGTGCAGATTATGCATAGCCGTTATGCAAGAACTGCATAGCAGAGATGCGAGATAAAAAGTTTTTCTCGCCATATACCGATATATTTGCCCGTTGGCAGTAAAAATAGGACGTTCGTGCAAAATTGCGCGGGCGTCCTATTACGCTATAAGAAGCAGTTTTCTGCAGATGACCAGCGGAGGTAAACATGGTAAAGACTTTGGTTCTTGTAAGACATGGTGTATCTGAACGTGGCTCTGAAGACATGAGTCGAGAGCTCACACGTGCTGGTCAGAGGGCTTTATCTGCCAATTATCCTCACATCTTTGGCCTGTTAGGGCCAGAGGGTGAAGAGGCCGAGATTTGGACAAGTCCGGCTCTTCGTGCACTTGAAACTGCAGAGATTGTGGCAGAGGCCCTGGATGCAGAGGGCTTAGAGATTCATGACTCCTTTTACGATCAAGATCTTCCTGCACTTCAGGCAGAGCTTGAGCACGCTGATGCAGAGACGCTGATTCTTGTTGGTCATGCTCCATTTTTGGGTTATGTTGCAGAGACTTTGCTGGGATTTGAACTTCCGCTGACAAAGGGCGCCGTATGTGCAATTGACGTACGCGGTTCACTTGGTCATCAACATGAGTGCGTCTGGAAGCAGCTTGGAGATGTTCGCGAGCCTCACGGTAAGCTTCTTTGGCTGGTCAGTGGCCCTTCCACTCAGCCCTGGGAGACACTTGACGCTTTGGATGAGGCATGCGCTCATGCAGCAACCAACTTGGAGGACGCATATGCAGAGTTCCGCGCTCATCCAGAAGATCCTGCGGTAATTGCAGCATTTAGGTTTGCGCTCAGGGGAACTCAGCTACTCACCAAGTTCTTCTCGCCACTTCTTAATGAGGAGGCAGTAGAGATTGCTGAGCCTGTTTATAGGCTGATGCTTGGTGCAACTACGCGCCTTCGTGAGATTGACGGCTTCTCTGATACCGTTGCAGATTTGATGGAGTCCGGAGAGCTTTCTCAAGGCTCCAAGCTGGTCAGTGCTGTCGAGGCAGCTCGCGAGAATGAGCGCGATCGCGTCTGTGAGGCTCTGCGCAAGAAGGCAGTTCGTCGTAGTCTACGCTGTGCTCTGGATGAGCTCTTTGAGCCCGCTTGGTCAGACGCAGTGCTACAGGATGGCATCTCGTTTGAGGACGTCAGCAGCCGCTTTGATTACATGCTTGAGACTATTGATGCGCGCCTGTTTGGCCTGGATATGACCAGCTTCTCCGAGGTACATCATGCAAGGCGAGAAGTTCGTGAAGTTGAGCACATTCTCTTCCACCTCAGTGATATGTTGGGCGAGAAACGCGCAAATTACACCCAGATTATGCAGGACATTGACTCTGAGCTTAGTATTGTTTGCACAGCTCAGCGTAACATTTCCCTGGTCAAAGAGTGGAAAGACTCCATGGACTTCAGAGATGTTACCTCAGACCTCGCAATTGTTTCAGAACATGAAAAAGTTTTGATTGAGCGTGTTATTGAGGGTAGAGAGACTAGTATCCTTAGATAATCACATAGTCCACGTTTGGAGTGCAGAGACGTTGCGCGGCGTGGATGATGATTATGAGGGAGGATGCTATGTCTGAGAGCATCGAGACTCGCTGCGTGCAGGGCGGTTATCAACCTGGTTGCGGTGAGCCTAGGCAAGTGCCTATCATTCAATCAACCACGTTCAAATATGACGAGTCGATGCAGCTTGGAGAGTTGTTCGACCTCAAAGCTGCTGGCTATTTCTATTCTCGCGTTCAGAATCCAACGCTGGATAATGTAGCTTCAAAGATTTGTGCTCTTGAGGGCGGTGCCGCTGCAATGCTGACTTCTTCTGGTCAGGCAGCAAACTTCTTTGCCGTCTTCAACATTGCTGAGGCTGGAGATCACTTTATTGCGCTTTCCACCATTTATGGCGGAACCTTTAACCTGTTTGCTATCACCCTTAAGAAGATGGGCGTGGAGTGCACGTTTATCTCGCCAGATGCAACTGACGAGGAGATTAATGCAGCATTCAGGCCAAATACCAAGTGCGTCTTTGGTGAGACTGTTGCAAATCCCGCACTGGTTGTCCTTGATATTGAGCGCTGGGCAAAGGCTGCTCATGATCATGGCGTGCCACTGATTGTTGACAATACGTTTGCCACGCCTGTGAACTGCCGTCCTCTTGAGTGGGGAGCAGATATTGTGACCCATTCCACTACCAAGTACATGGACGGTCATGGCTCTGCTGTTGGCGGCGCTATTGTTGATGGCGGCAACTTTGACTGGGCTGCACACGCAGACAAGTTCCCAGGTCTGACACAGCCTGACCCTTCTTATCACAACCTTGTGTATGCAGATACCTTTGGTAAGGGCGGCGCTTTTATTACTAAGGCAACCGTCCAGCTTATGCGCGACTTCGGCTCTATTCAGTCGCCTCAGAGTGCTTTCTATCTCAACCTTGGTCTTGAGTCCCTGCACGTTCGTATGGCTCAGCATTGCAAGAATGGCCAGGCAGTTGCCGAGGCTCTTGCAAACAATCCTAAGGTGGCACACGTAAGCTATCCAGGTCTTCCAGGCGATAAGTACTACGAGCTGGCTCAGAAGTACCTGCCAAACGGTTCCTGCGGTGTTATCACCGTTGACGTTGCTGGTGGTCGTGAGGCTGCCGAGAAGTTTTTGGGCAACCTCAAGGTCTTCTCCATTGCAACACACGTTGCAGACGCTCGTTCTTGCTGCTTGCATCCAGCTTCTTCAACGCACCGTCAGCTTACTGACGAGGAGCTTGTGGCAGCAGGCATCACCCCAGGTACCGTACGCTTGAGCTGCGGTATTGAGGGCACCGAGGACCTTATCAACGACGTCGAGCAGGCACTTGCCGCGCTGTAGGTAGACGTTCTATAACCGCGCATGTTTATGGCGAGAAGATCTTGGAATCAGAAGATCTTCTCGCCATGTTTTTTGTGAAGAGTACGTTGTTGCACGTCTTGTGACCTGCGCGATGTGAGCAGAACGTAGCTGCTGAGGGTGTGAGCAGAGCTGTAGCAGATTGCGCTATTGAGCTCGGGAGATGGATTCTGGATCTAGGTAATCTTCTGGGCTAGAGAGCTCGGATGCTGCGAGTTCTACATCGGTAAGCTGAGTGTCTTCATTCTGAGCGGCATCAGATGTATCGGCTGCGTCATCAGCGCCATCTGTATCTACACCTTTGAAGTGCTTGCGATAGATGTGGATGAGACAACCAACAGAAAGCAGCGCCGAGAGTATGTTGGACACAACTGACACGTACCAAAGGGCATCCAGACCAAATGGCCTCAACACCATAAGCGAACTGATAGGGAAGATGAGTGCCATAAAAAGGCTCAAGAGATTGGAAATCTTTGTTTGCTTGAGGGCAATAGCAAGACTCTCGGTACACATGGTAATCCAGCTAAAAATAAAGATAAATGCATGGATACGCATGGCAGGAATAGCCATGTTGAGCAGATCTTGCGTTCCTTCAGGCAGGTAGAGTTTGACTAAGAACTCCGAGAAGAAGAACGAGACACAGAACGCAAAGATGCCAATGATGATACCTGTGGAGAAGATGTACTTCTCAATGGCAAGTACTCGATCTTTTTTCTTTGCGCCCCAGTTATAACCAATAGCTGGTTGCATGGCGTCGGCCTGTCCATAAATGAGTGGCTGGATAAGGCCGCCAGAGTAGAGAAGCACGCCGTAAGAAGCAATGGCAATATCTCCACCAAGGGCGAGCAGGGCAGCGTTCATCAGCAGGGAATAAATCCTGCTTGAGATGTTCTGCATAAAGATAGGGAAGCCGTTTACAAAGATCTCTTTTATGTGCGTCCAATTAAAGTGAGGCTTTACAAATTTGAGAATCTGCTTGTTGCCAATAAAGGGCCAAACACCGTAAAGGGACGAGAAGGTAATAGAGATGCAGTAACCCAGTGCTGCATACTCAACGGATAATCCCAAAACTCCCAGGAAGTAGTATTCAAGTACGGTTCCCAAAATTGCAGAGATAAAGGCAATGCTGGTAGAGCGCCTAATTTTTCCACAGATCTTAAGGAAGTTATCAACAGCGTACGAGATACACATAACTGGCAAGAAAAGGGTCCATACGCGCAGGTAGATAGTTCCTTGCTCGGCAATCTTACCCTGAGCACCCATCAGCGCCAGAACGTTTGGTGCACAAAAGAAGAAGAAAATGCCGCTGATAACGCCTGTGGTAATAAGCATGATAAACGCGATGGTAAAGATGTTATTAGCCGTTTGGTGGTTCTTCTTGCCGTGCTCAACTGCAATAACCGCAGAGGCTCCAACGCCAATAAGGTCGGCAACTGCAAAGCAGAGAATAACCAGTGGAATGGCAATGGTTACCGCGCCAAAGGACTCCTGACCCAGATAGCGTCCAACAAGGATTCCATCTGCAGTGTCGTAGAGCATCGACGCAAGCATGGCAATAGCACCCGGAAGGGCTGCTCGTATAAATAATTTAAATGGTGGTGTTTCCGCAAAAAGCTTATTCGATTCCATACTTCTCCTCGATTAGTGGTGGAACATGTCAGACAGACTCGTGGTGTGGACATGTGACACGCTCACGAGAAGATTAAAAAAGCATCGAACAAGCCTCCTTACATATCTGCAGGTACACGGACAGTTGCACATACTAACACAGCAAAGTAGCTAATGCTATGATTTATTTGAACATTTTGGACAAGTGTGAGGATTTTTTGTGCCAATGGAACAGAAGAAAGACATCGGCGCTGAGCTTACCAAGCTGGCTGAAAACTCAAGAGTAGGCGAGCTTTCTAAAAAGGTTACTGAGGCATCATCTGAGCTGGCAGAAAACGTTTCTGAAGTAGCAGAGCGTGCCGAGAAAATCCTCGTAGTTGATGAGGATCAGCCTCTGAACCGTCCTGCATCTGACCGAGTTAAGGCCACTGTTCCTAGAACTCCTGCTCAACATATCTTGCGCATTGTTTCAATTGTTTTGATTATCTTGGGGGCAGCAGATGTTCTGACTACGTCGGCATCTCTTTTTGCAACTGTTATGGGCTTACAGCCTGCTATTCCTTTGGAACAGCTTGAGTTCAGCGGTGTGTATTTTACGTTCAGCAATAATGTTCTTCTGGGCTATGTGTTTGTATTGCTTATTGGTGTGCTGCAGGTTGTTACCTCGGTACTTGGATTACGTGCAGCCAAAGACTCATCAAAAGTTGAACCATACAGATTTCTTTGCTATCTGATTGGCTTGATTATTCTGGTAGGAATTTTGTGGGCTTGGGGTAGAGGAGACTTGATTATCCTGGATCCATTTATCCAGCTCAACACCATTGTATACGTGGTAATTTGCTCTAATCTTGCGGACAAGGTTAAGAAAGAGCATGACCAAGGCGTTGTGGGAACTACCTATTGGCGCTCTCGTCACCAGCGAGTTCTTCACTTGTTTGCACTGGTATCCATTACGTTTAGTGGCATTGCTCTTTTTCTGGTACTAATTTTGCTTGGATTGCATGATTTTTCTAGGGTTGTAAATCTGCCTGCCCTGATAACCGTTAATCAATTTCTTGCACAACAGGGAATCCTTACTATTTTCTTGGTGACGCTAGGTGCGGCATTTTCTCTTATTGCAGGTCTTTTAGCTCTCAAGGGTTCAAATGATGCTCGATTTATTAGACCGTATATTCTTGCTGTTACCGTTATCGTTCTGTTTGACGTAGCAAGAATTATCTTTACGGCATTAACGCAGGGTATTCCTGCCGTAAATAGTCAGGATGTCTTTGAGTTGGTGTATAACGCCACGGGATGGTATTTGGCTATTCGTATTGAAGCAGGACTTCCTAATAGCTATGGTCTACGCTTGTGGAAGAAATTTACTTCCTAGGCGCAGCGTAGTGAATAATTGCTTGCAAAAAGCCTTTGTATCTGAACTGCCTCCCATTTCTTAGACACAAAAAATGGGAGGCAGTTCAAAACACACTTAAGTCAGATAATCTGTCAAAAAGACGTATACATTACGCTGAAAATACCTCAAACGTGCAGATTATCTTCATTAGGTGTGTAAAATGCCCGCATCTGAGCAGATTATCTGACTTAGGTGTGTTCCGTAGATACAGAATTTATCGATAGTTAAATTTCTTATATAAGTCTATTCATGTTTAAGCATATTA
>CAUUEB010000022.1:0-22952 GCA_963544135.1 uncultured Atopobium sp.
CCCCCGTGGAAGAAAGCGTTATATCGTGCAGGACTGGCTTGTCAAACGCATGAGATACGCCACAAATTGCCAGCTCGTGCGCCTCTCCGAGCGCTTGAATTCCGTCATAGTTATTTGCTCGTACTACCTCAAGCGCACGCTGGTAAACAAGGGTGTCCAAAACGTCAAACGCAAGGTTGTTCTGAACAAGAAATGCAACAAACTCTGATGCGTTAAGAGGCTCATCAAACTTGAAGCCAGCCTGCGCTGCTAGATGAGCTGTTGCCGTGAGTGCGTCATCAAAACCAGCGTTCGTGATCGCGTTTGCATCCAAGAGAAACTCTGTGGGGGTGCCTGTCCAAACCAGCTGGCCCTTCTCCAAAACAAGAACCTGATCAGCTCCAGGTAAAGACTCAAATGAATGAGAAATCTCAAGCACACCCACCCCGTTAGCCACAAGGTTATTTACCAGCTTAGAAAGGTGATTTCTGAATCGCGTATCAAGCTGAGCAAATGCCTCATCAAGCACCAGATAACGTGGATGCACTGAAAGCGCTGCTGCAATAGAAACAAGCTGCTGTTGACCACCAGAAAGCGTGTGTGTTTGGGCATTGGCCAAGTCATCAATACCGCAGAGCTCAAGTGTTTGAGAAACGCGAGAAATAATCTCTTCTTTTGGCAGTCCAAGATTAGCAGGACCAAAGGCAACCTCGTCAAAGACAGTTGCACATACCAGCTGAGCAGTTGGATCTTGACGAACCATTCCCACAACAGAAGAAATCTGAGTAGATGGCACACCAGCAGTTGAGGTGCCGTCTACTAAAACTTCTCCAGAAAACGGAAAGAGCGATGCGTTACAAAGGTTTGCAAGCGTTGACTTACCTGAGCCATTATGGCCAAGCACAACCGTTCTAGAGCCAGGCTTTAGGGTAAATGAAACGTTATCCAGGGTTGGTGCCATTGAGTGCGGAGATTGGCTCTCTGTGGCTCCTACAGTATCTTCAGAAGCAGAGTCAGTCATAGATTGTGGTGTAGCTAACGTACCGTATGCAAAAGATACGTTTTTGAACTCAATCATGACAACCCTCCTTTATTTGAAAAAGAGGTCCCAGCAAAAAGCCAGGACCTCTTCAGATTCACTTTGACAGAAGTTACTCTGCAGCCTCTTCGGTCTGCTCGGTCTCCTCTGCTGGAGCCTCGGTCTTCTCTTCCTTTACAGGAGCAGGAGCAACCTTGGTAGCCTTAGCCTTCTTGTTAGAAGCCTTTGGCTGAACTGGCTCGGTAACAAGCTCAAGGATAACAACCTCAGAAGCATCGCCCTTACGAGGACCAAGCTTCATGATGCGGGTGTAGCCGCCGTTGCGGTCAGCCCACATACCCTGAGCAGCCTTGTCAAATACCTCACGGACAAGCTCTGCGTTACCAACCTTGGCCATAGCAAGACGACGAGCGTGAAGGTCGCCGCGCTTTGCCCAAGTGATGACCTTGTCGACCTCGCCGCGAACTGCCTTAGCGCGGACGTCAAGAGTCTTAATACGATCGTTAGTGAAAAGGGCTTGGATCAGGCTCTTCTTGATGGCCTTGGTGTGGCTAGCATCAGTACCAAGCTTCATGCCCCTCTTCTTATTGTGCCTCATAATTTACATTCTCCTATGCGTGACAAGGCGCGACTAAGCCTTAAGGGACAGGCCCATGCTCTCGAGCTTTTCCTTGACTTCTTCAATAGACTTAACACCAAAGTTTCTGATGTTGAGAAGATCGTTCTCAGAGAAATCAACGAGCTGACGGACAGAGTGAATTCCTGCACGCTTGAGGCAGTTGTAAGAACGGACGGAAAGGTCCAAATCCTCAACCTGCTTCTCAAGCTCGGAATCGTCCTCGACGTCTGCCTTAGCAAAAATCGAAGCCTCTTCCTGAGTCTCGTCAAAATCAGTAAGTCCCATGAATGCGCTCATGTGCTGGTTAATGATGTTTGCAGCCTCAACGACAGCCTCGCGAGGGCTGATTGCACCATTGGTCTCAACCTCAAGCACCAGACGATCATAGTCGGTGTGACGGCCAACACGGCAAGGCTCAACAGCCTTAGCGCAGCGGCGAACTGGCGAGAAGATCGAGTCAACGTGAATGAATCCAATTGGATCGCTCTCACGCTCGTTATCCTCACCGGAAACATAACCGCGACCATTACCAAGGCGAAGTCTCATGGAAAGATGAGCTCCCTCAGCAAGAGTGCAAATGTGCTGAGCTGGGTTAACCAGCTCGTAGCCCATAGGAACATCAAGATCAGCACCAGAGACTTTGCAAGGACCATCAACAGAGATGGAAGCCTCAGCCTCATCAGAGTTGTTGGTGTTGCGGAAAACTAGGCCCTTAACGTTCAGAACGATGTCAGTAACGTCCTCATAGACGCCTTCAACCGTAGTGAACTCATGCTGAACGCCATCAATCTGGATGGCCTCAACCGCAGCTCCCTCAAGAGAGGAAAGCAGTACGCGGCGGAGGGAGTTGCCAAGCGTGTCACCATAGCCACGCTCAAGCGGCTCTACGCTCACACGAGCGACGTTTGCGCCGATTTCATCTACCGACACGTTTGGTCGGATAAATTCGGACATTGCTACCTCCAAAACGGGTCGGGCTTACTTGGAGTAGAGCTCGACGATCAGCTGTGCGTCAATCTCAAGGTCGATCTGATCGCGGGTTGGAAGCTGAAGAACAGTGCCCTGCAGCTTCTCAATGTCAACCTCAAGCCATGCAGGAACTGCCATGTGCTCGGAGGAAATGAGAGCTTCCTTGATTGGAAGAAGATCCTTTGCCTTGGAAGCAACAGCGATAACATCGCCGCTCTTTACGCGATAAGAAGGAATGTCAACACGCTGACCGTTAACGGTGATGTGACCGTGACGGACAGTCTGACGAGCCTCTTTACGTGTACGAGCAAAGCCAAGGCGGAAGATGACGTTGTCAAGACGAGTCTCAAGGATGCTCATCAGGTTGTCACCAGTAATGCCTGGGTTCTTCTTAGCCATCTCATAGTAGCCGTGGAACTGGTTCTCAAGGACGCCGTAAATGAACTTAGCCTTCTGCTTCTCACGGAGCTGCATACCGTACTCGCTCTCCTGGCGACGACGGCGACGTGGCTCACGGTTAGAAGTCTTATTGATCCCCATCACAACGGGATCGATGCCAAGCTGACGACATCTTTTAAGGACCGGGGTCCTATCAATTGCCATTTGCTTGTCCTTTCGTGCTAGTTGCGACGGCGCTTTTTAGGACGGCAGCCGTTGTGTGCAATAGGTGTCTTATCCTGAATACCCGAAACCTCGAGGCCTGCTGCCTGAAGGGAACGGATTGCGGTCTCGCGACCAGAGCCTGGGCCCTTAACAAAAACAGCTACCTTGTGGAGACCGTGCTCCATTGCTGCCTTTGCTGCTGCCTCTGCTGCAAGCTGTGCAGCAAAAGGAGTGGACTTACGAGAGCCCTTGAAGCCGACGGTACCACCGGACTGCCAGGAAATTACATTACCCTGGGGATCGGAAATAGAGACAATCGTGTTATTGAATGTGCTCTTGATGTGGGCCTGGCCCACTGCAATGTTTTTACGCTCGGAGCGGCGGACGCGTGTAGTGCGAGCGTTCTTTTTCTGTGCCATTAGCTACTCCTCGCCTACTTCTTCTTGCCGCCCACCTGACGCTTCTTACCCTTACGAGTACGAGCGTTAGTGTGGGTACGCTGACCGTGGACAGGGAGGCCCTTGCGGTGACGGAGGCCGCGGTAGCAGCCAATCTCCATCAGGCGGGCAACATTCTGACGCACCTCGCGGCGAAGATCGCCCTCGGTGGTGTAATTTGCGTCAATAAAGTCACGAATCTTAGTGACTTCTTCCTCTGTGAGGTCCTTGACGCGAGTATTTACATCGATACCAGTCTCGTTGCAAATCTTGGTTGCACGAGTCTGACCAATGCCGTAAAGATAGGTGAGTCCGACCTCAACACGCTTATCGCGTGGCAGGTCGACGCCGTTAATACGGGCCAACTTGGTGCTCCTTCCTTAGCCCTGACGCTGCTTGTGGCGCGGGTTCTCGCAAATCACGTAAACCTTACCGTGGCGACGGATGACTTTGCACTTGTCGCACATCTTCTTTACCGAAGGACGTACCTTCATGTGTCTTCCTTTCGGTTCTGCTGATACGAACTATATACTCGCCCAGCCGCTGGCGTGAAATACCGACTGTACTTACGTACATGTGCCCTTGCGACGTGCACAAAGACACAGATAACCTCATGCATGGCACGAGGTTTTTGCATTACTTACTTATAACGGTAGGTAATGCGACCCCTGGTAAGATCGTAAGGAGAAATCTCTACTACAACCTTGTCACCAGGGAGAATTCGAATATAGTTCATTCGAATCTTACCTGAGATGGTGCAAAGGATGGTCTTGCCGTTCTCTAACTCAACGTTAAACATAGCGTTTGGCAGGGGTTCTAGTACCTTGCCTTCAAGCTCAATCGCGTCTTGTTTAGCCAACTTTCATCCTCTCGACACATCGACAGCGGTTATCAATAATACATAAAAATGTGCCACTCGTCTATCACTTATTTTTTCAACACAATTAGATAGCGAGAAAAACAATGTATGTGTTACTCAAGACCGCCTTGCATCTCGCACCATGGACCAACTTCATCTTCTGAAACGATAACGGGACCATCGGCAGTAATAGCAACCGTGTTCTCATAATGTGCTGATGGCAGGCCATCATCTGTAACAACGGTCCAACCATTTTCAAGAACGGTGCAATCGTAGGTACCCATAGCAATCATAGGCTCAATTGCAATTACCATTCCCTCACGAAGAACAATGCCGTTGCCTGCACGACCATAGTTTCTGACCTCTGGATCCTCGTGAAGATTGCGACCAATACCATGACCAACAAAATCACGAATGACACCATAGCCATTATCCTCAGCAAGTTTCTGAACTGCATGTCCAACATCGCCAAGGCGAGCACCAGGAACAGCAGCTGCAATACCTGCCTTAAGGCAATCGCGGGTAACCTCGCAAAGTGCCTGGGTTTTCTCGTCAACTGTTCCGCAGTAGAACGTCCAAGCGTTATCTCCTGCCCAACCGTTAACGGTAGCACCCGTGTCAATGGTCAGAATATCGCCATCTTGCAAAATGACGTTAGCTGATGGAATACCGTGAACAATCTGCTCGTTAATAGAAGAGCAAACAGATCCAGGGAATCCACCGTAGCCCTTAAAGGTAGGGGTTCCGCCATGAAGTCTAATAAAAGCTTCAACAGCACGGTCAATCTCGAGCGTTGAAACACCAGGTCTAATCATGGATCCAGCACGGCGAAGAGCTGCCTTAGAAAGGGCGCCCGACACCTTCATTGCCTCGATTTGTTCAGGTGTTTTTATCGTAATCATAGTGCGAGGAGTGTCTTTACGTCGGCGAATACCTCGTCAACAGGACGATCTCCGTTGACCTCCTTCAGAATTCCATGACCCTTGTAGTACTCGATCAAAGGAGAAGTCTGGTTCTCGTATACATCAAGACGCTTACGAATTGTCTCTGGCTTATCGTCATCACGCTGATACATCTCACCAGAGCAATTTGGGCAAGTCTCTGTACCAGCAGGTGCAGTATAACCACACTCTTTGCACGTACGGCGAGAAGAAAGACGCTCAACAATAACCTCTGGCTCAACAGCAACAAGCAAAGCTGCATCAAGCTTGAGGCCCATATTTTGAAGCTCAGAATCAAGGGTTACTGCCTGAGCGGTGTTACGTGGGAAGCCATCAAGAATAAAACCAGCCTTTGCATCGTCTGCAGAAAGGCGCTCTTTTACCAGGTCAATTACAAGCTGATCTGGAACAAGCTGACCAGCATCCATATACTCTTTAGCCTTAACGCCAAGCTCAGACTGAGCTTTAACAGCAGCACGAAGAAGGTCACCGGTTGAGATGTGAGCAAGTCCATACTCTGCAACGAGCTTCTGAGCCTGTGTACCCTTGCCAGCGCCAGGTGCGCCGAGAAGAACAATGTTCATGCTTCGCCTTCCTTTCAAATAATAAAAGGGGCCTGTTTCCAAGCCCCTTTATGCTACGTATTAAGAACTACTTAAAGAAGCCCTCATAGTTGTGCATCTTAAGGTGGGACTCAATGGAAGAGAGTGTATCCATTGCAACACCGACCATAATCAGGACGGAAGTTCCACCAAACGCCTGTATCAACGAATCGCCTGTGAACCAGAAAATAATGGTTGGAACGATTGCAAGAACTGCCATAAAGATAGCACCGGGGAGGGTGACTCTGTCAATAACAGTCTTGATATACGTTGAAGTAGCAGTACCTGGACGAACACCAGGAATAAAGCCACCCTGCTTCTTAAGCTGATCTGCTGTCTCCTCTGGATTGAACACCATTGAGGTGTAGAAGTATGCAAAGAAGACAATGAACATAACTGAGAGAACCCAATTAACCCATCCAGAAGAAAGTGAAGTAGCAAGATTTTGAATCCACTCTACTCCTGGGAAGAATACAGCAACCTGAGCAGGAAGGTACAGGATTGCAGATGCAAAGATGATTGGCACAACGCCTGCAGTGTTTACCTTAATTGGAAGGTACGTTGACTGACCACCCATCATACGACGACCAACAACGCGTTTGGCATAGTTGATAGGAATACGACGCTGACCACGCTCAATGTAAACAATGAGCGGAATAATAGCGAGCATAACCACAACAGTAACAACAGTAAGAACAATGTTTCCACGAGTAGTTACTGAAGAAATAAGGGCTGTTGGAAGTCCAGCCATGATGTTTGCAAAGATGATAAGACTCATTCCGTTGCCAACACCCTGCTGAGTAATAACCTCACCGAGCCACATAATAATGATGGCACCAACTAGCATGGTAAAGACTACCAGGAAGTTTTCAAGTGCCTCAGGCACGCCCTCCATAGATGCAAAAGATACACCATAGCTCTTAAACAAGAACAGGTAACCAACTGCATTGAGCAGAGCTAGGCCAACCGTAAGATAACGCGTGTACTGCGTAATCTTACGCTGGCCGCTCTCACCATCTTTAGCAAGCTCGCCAAGAGATGGAATAACGGACTGCATCATCTGGAAGATGATCTGAGCCGTAATGTAAGGCATGATGCCCAGACTGAAAACAGACATGCGAGAAAGAGCGCCACCCGAAAATAGGTTAAGCACGGCCATTGCGCCATTCTTAGCAAGACCATTCTGATAAACAGAAAGCATCTGCTGGAATGGAGCACCGGGCACAGGAAGATACGCACCAAAACGGTACAGAAGAAGAATCAGTACCGTAAGGAGAATCTTTCCCCTTAGTTCCGGAACACGAAATGCGTTGGCGATTCCTTTACTCACTACTCGGCCTCAACCTTTCCACCGGCCGCCTCGATCTTAGCCTTTGCGGAGGCGGAAACCTTGTCGACCTTAACAGTGAGCTTCTTAGAAAGCTCGCCATCACCCAGAACCTTGACTGGGATGAAGTTGTACTTGATAACTCCCTTAGCAACCAGAGCCTCTGCGTCTACGGTCTCGCCGTCTGCAAAGAGAGCGTTCAGACGAGCAACGTTGACTGGAGCGTACTCAACACGGTTGTGGTTAGTGAAACCAGGAAGCTTAGGAAGACGCATAGCCAGTGGCTGCTGTCCACCCTCGAAGCCAGCGCCCTTACCGCCACCAGAGCGGGAGAGCTGACCATTCATACCGCGGCCGGCAAAAGTACCATTGCCTGAAGAATTACCGCGACCTACGCGCTTACGATTTTTGCGCGAACCCACTGCGGGGCGAAGATCATTGAGCTGCATTATTACTACCTCTAGTTCTCTTCAACCTCGACAAGGTGCTTAACCTTGAAGATCATTCCACGAATGCTTGGGTTGTCAGGCTGCTCGACGGTATCGCCGATCTTGTGGAGGCCGAGGGCCTTCACCGTAGCAGTCTGGTCCTTCTTGACGCCTGCGACAGCGCCACGGACAAGCTTGATGCTAAGGTTCTTAGCCATCGTTAGTTCTCCTTTCCGACGAACATATCGCCGACGGTTAGGCCACGACGCTCAGCTGCTTCTTCTGGGCTGGAAAGCTCCTTCAGACCCTCAGCTGCTGCCTTAATCATGTTCAGAGCGTTGTCGGTACCAAGGGACTTAGAAAGTACGTTGGTAATACCTGCAAGCTCGAAGAGTGGACGAATAGGACCGCCAGCAATAACACCAGTACCCTCGAATGCAGGCTTAATAAGAACAGAACCTGCACCGTAGTGACCGGTGACTGCGTGTGGTACGGAACCAGTCTCGGTCAGTGGGACCTTGAACATGTTCCTCTTTGCGTCCTCGACGCCCTTCTGAATTGCCAGAGGTACCTCAGCGGAACGACCCTGGCCAATACCAACGTTACCCTTACCGTCGCCAACGACTACCAGAGCAACGAGTGACATACGGCGGCCACCCTTGACGGTCTTGGAAACGCGGTGAATATAAACGACGCGCTCCTGAAGATCCGTATCCTGCTGGCGCTTACGATCACGTGCCATTGAATCCTCCTAGAACTTCAGGCCCGCGTTGCGGGCGCCATCTGCCAAAGCCTTGACGCGGCCGTGATAGAGACGGCCACCACGGTCAAAAGTGACCTCAGTGACGTTCTTCTCGGCAGCGCGCTTACCGATAAGCTCACCTACGAACTCAGCTGCCTCCTTGTTGGAGCCAACCTTGCCAGTAGAACGGAACTCTGGGTCAAGCGTAGAGGCAGAGCAGAGAGTTCTTCCAGAAGCGTCGTCAATAAGCTGTGCATAAATGTTTGCGTTTGTGCGGTGAACTGCAAGACGCGGACGCTCAGGTGTACCAAAGACCTTGGCACGTACGCGGCGCTTGCGGCGTTCAAGACCCGCCTTTTTCGCCTGCTGCTTGTTCATTCCTTCTCCTTAGAGACATGCCATCACCTAACGGGGTGATGGTCTTTTAGCCTAAAAGTAGGGTTGCTTTACTTAGCAGCCTTACCGAGCTTCCTGCGGATGTGCTCACCTTCGTAGTGAATGCCCTTGCCCTTGTAAGGCTCTGGCGGACGCTTCATACGAATCTCAGCTGCAACCTGGCCGACCTTCTCCTTAGAAATACCCTTAACGGTAAGGTGAGTGTTATCAGGTACCTCAAAGCTAATGCCCTCAGGTGCAACATAGAGAACTGGGTGAGAATAACCAAGGGAAAGGTCAAGATCCTTGCCCTTAAGTGCTACACGATAACCAACGCCAGTGAGCTCAAGCTTCTTCTCGAAGCCCTCAGAGACGCCAACAACCATGTTGTGGATAAGGGTGCGGACAAGACCCTGCTGAGCGTTGGACTCAGAGGACTCGTCAACGCGAGTAACGAGAATCTCCTCGCCCTCCTGAGCAATAGCAACAAGCTCAGAGAAAGTACGAGTCAGCTCGCCCTTAGAACCCTTAACGGTAACGGTGGTGTTATCAACTGTCACAGTGACTCCAGCAGGAATCTGGACAGGCTTCTTACCAATACGAGACACGGCTGTCTCCTTTCATTCCTGTCAGATTTACCAAACGTAAGCGATGACCTCGCCGCCAACGCCAGCCTTGCGAGCGTCGCGGTCGCACATCATGCCCTTAGAAGTGGAAACCACTGCAGTACCAAGACCACCAAGAACGCGTGGAAGCTTCTCAGCGGTGGAGTAAATGCGCAGACCAGGCTTGGAAATGCGACGAATGCCGCGGATAACCTTAGCGCGCTTCTTACCATACTTAAGGGTGATGTGAAGAGTCTTCTGAGGCTTGGTGTCCTCAACGGTGTAACCCTCGACATAGCCCTCTTCGGTGATGACGCGAGCAATCTCAACGAGCACCTTGCTCGATGGCATGGATACGGAATCCTTGCCAGCTGAGTTTGCGTTACGAATACGCGTCAGCATGTCTGAAATGGGATCGGTAATTTTCATTTGATCCTTCTCCTTCGTTAATGATGAAACTGCGTGTCTGGTTCATCTACACCCGTGGCGCAGATGCCTTGACGCCAGAGCCCTGAGTCCTACCAGCTTGCCTTGCGGACACCAGGAAGCTCGCCCTTGCTCGCTAGCTCACGGAAGCACACACGGCACAGACCAAACTTGCGGTAAACGGAGTGGGGACGTCCACAACGCTGGCAACGGTTCTGTGTACGCGTAGAGTACTTCGGCTCACGCGAGGCTTTGACGATCATCGAAGTCTTAGCCACAAATCCTCCTTCAAAATGCAACTTGGCGAACGCCAAGATGACTTCAAACAATAGTGCTGGTGACTATGTCACCCGGCATCAATGATGCCAACAGGAATGCGCTTAATTTAAAGCGCAGGTAAAAGTTAGTCCTGCTTAAATGGGAAGTGGAAGGCGTCGAGAAGTGCCTTGCCCTCCTCATTGGTCTTAGCAGTGGTGACAATGGTGATGTCCATACCGCGGGTGTGGTCCATCTTGTCAAAGTCAATCTCTGGGAAGATGAGCTGCTCAGTTACGCCCATGGAGAAGTTACCACGGCCGTCGAAGCTCTTAGCAGAGATACCACGGAAGTCGCGGATACGAGGAATTGCAACTGCGATCAGACGATCCAGGAACTCCCACATACGATCGCCACGAAGGGTAACTTTAGCGCCGATTGGCATACCCTGGCGAAGCTTAAAGGTTGCGATAGACTTGCGAGCGTGTGTAACAAGTGGCTGCTGACCAGTAATGGTACGGAGGTCGTTTACAGCGCCGTCAATTGCCTTAGCGTCTGTAGCTGCCTCGCCAACCCCCATGTTGACAACGATCTTCTCAAACTTAGGAATCTGGTTAACGTTGGTGTAACCAAATTTCTCCTTCAGAGCATCACGCACAGATGCGTAGTAAAGCTCTTTAAGGCGAGGTGTGTACTTCTCGTCTGCCATGGTTTCTCCTTAACTCTTGGGGTTTTAAGTGCGGGGATCGCCTCGCACCTCCTAGTTTGGCGAACTAGGAGCCATCTGCGTCCTCGAGACATACGTGTCCCATAGAAAGACGCAATGAACAATATTAGACCTTATTGAGCAAAAATGGGGCGAGAATTTCAAGCTAGCTGATATTTTTTCATGTCATCACACGACTTACACAACACCGCACTTCTCGCCCAAAAGAAAACCCCGCTATCTGACGATAACGGGGTTTGAAGTAGCTCTTAGATGTTTCTTACAAAGCGAGAAACACGTGTAACTTAGAGCTCAGCGCCTGACTTCTTGGAGACACGGACCTTAGTGCCGTCCTCCTTGATCAGGTAGCCAACACGGGTTGGCTTGTCGGTCTTAGGGTCGATAAGAGCAACATTGGAAGCGTCGATTGCTGCCTCTGCCTCAACGATGCCACCCTGCTGGTTAGCTGCGTTTGGCTTGACATGGCGCTTTGCAATTGCAACGCCCTCAACGACAACCTTGTTCTTCTCTGGATATACGCGAAGTACCTCGCCGCGCTTACCCTTGTCCTTACCAGTGAGGACCTCGACCTTGTCGCCCTTCTTGATCTTCATCTTAGGCATGTCGTTCCTCCTTAAAGGGTCTCAGGTGCAAGTGAGACAATCTTCATGTACTTGTGGTCACGCAGCTCGCGAGCGACTGGTCCAAAGATACGAGTACCCTTGGGCTCACCCTCTTTGTTAACAAGAACGCATGCGTTCTGGTCAAAGCGGATGTAGCTACCGTCCTTGCGACGGGTGTCCTTAGCGGTACGAACGATGACGCAGCGAACAATGTCGCCCTTCTTCACCGAACCACCTGGAGTAGCCTCCTGGACAGCGCCAATGATGACGTCGGCAAGGCCGGCGTAACGACGCTTGGAGCCACCAAGGACCTTGACGCACTTTACGCGCCTTGCGCCGCTGTTGTCAGCGACGTTGAGAATGGTCTCCATCTGAATCATGTGACGTTCCTCCGGAACCTAATTTCTCAGAGGTGCGCGTATTTGCGCACATGAGAAATAATGATAGATACAAAACTAGGTTGAGCTAAAAGCTGTTTCCTAGGTGCTAATTACTTAGCGCGCTCAACGATCTCTGCGAGACGCCAACGCTTGGTCTTGGAAAGAGGACGAGTCTCCATGACGCGGACGGTATCGCCCAGACCAGCCTCGTTGTTCTCATCGTGAACGTGAAGCTTCTTGCCGATGGTCATCATCTTGCCATACTTAGGGTGGTGCTTACGGTACGTAATCTCTACCGTAATCGTCTTCTCGCCAGAGATGGAGACGACGAGTCCGGTACGAACCTTACGCGCATTTCTGCTTTCGGTCTCTGCCATAACTTATCTCCTGCGATCTAGTTCTGCTCTGCGGATGCTTCCGCAGCAATTTGACGGGTGCGCATCTCGGTCTGAACGCGAGCAATGTCACGCTTAACAGCCTTGACGCGAGCGGTGTTGTCCAGCTGGCTGGTTGCCATCTGGAAACGAAGATTAAAGAGCTCTGCGCGGCCTTCCTCGAGTTTCTTAGCGAGGTCTGCATCGCTCATAGCCTTGATTTCGGTGTACTTCATTAGTTCTCACCGTCCTGATCGGCCTTGGAGACAATCTTGGTCTTGATTGGAAGCTTGTGCTGAGCAAGACGAAGAGCCTCACGAGCAACTTCCTCTGGTACGCCATCAATCTCGAACATGATACGACCAGGCTTAACAACTGCTACCCACTCTTCTGGGTTACCCTTACCGGAACCCATGCGAGTCTCTGCAGGCTTCTTGGTGATTGGCTTATCTGGGAAGATAGTAATCCAAACCTTACCGCCACGCTTCATCTCACGGGTGAGAGCAATACGAGCAGCCTCAATCTGGCGGTTAGTAATCCAGTGAGCCTCCTCTGCACGGATGCCCCAGGAACCAAAATGCAGCTGGGTGTTACCCTTTGCCTGGCCCTTCATGGAACCGCGCTGTACCTTACGGTGCAATACACGCTTTGGAGCAAGCATTAACGGCCCCTCCTCTCATTGCGAGCACGACGAGGACGAGCGGAGCCCTCAAGAGCTGGGTTAGGTGTTGGCTGTCCAGGCATCTTCTCGCCGTAATAAATCCAAACCTTGATACCAACAGCGCCCATGGTGGTGCGACCTGTAGCGGTACCATAGCCGATTGCAGCACGAAGGGTGTGCAGAGGCACGCGACCCTCACGGTACCACTCACGGCGGCCCATCTCAGCACCGTTCAGACGACCGGAGCACTGGATACGAATACCCTTAGCGCCAGCCTTACGAGCGGACTGAACAGCCTTACGCATAGCGCGACGGAAAGCGACACGCTGCTCAAGCTGCTCTGCGATGGACTGAGCAACAAGGTTTGCGTCAAGTTCAGGACGCTTAACCTCGATAACATCAACGTTGACCTGACCCTTGCCGACCTTAGCAACACGCTCAAGATCTGCACGGAGGCCATCGATCTCTGCACCCTTCTTGCCAATGACAATGCCAGGACGTGCGGAGAAAATAGTTACCTTGACCTTATCGCCAGCGCGCTCGATATCAATACGAGCAACGGCTGCCTTCTCAAGGCGCTTTTCAAGATACTTGCGGATAGCAAGATCGTTGCCGAGCTGCTCGGCGTAGTCCTTATCGGCGTACCAACGAGAACGCCAGCTCTCGGTTACACCAAGACGGAAGCCTGTAGGCTGTACTTTCTGACCCATTCCTACGCCTCCTTTCGAGGTGCAACGACAACGGTAATGTGGCTCATGCGCTTGTTAATGCGGGAAGCCGAACCTTTTGCACGAGGGCGAATACGCTTAAGCGTTGGGCCTTCGTCAACAAAAGCGGTCTTGACTACCAGGTTGTTAGCACGGAGACCATTGTTGTTCTCGGCGTTAGCAACTGCAGAGCGCAGAACCTTAGCAACATCAGTAGCGGCAGCGCGAGTCGAGAACTGAAGAACCTCAAGGGCCTTCTCGACAGACTTACCGCGGACAAGCGCGACAACTGCGCGAGCCTTACGAGGAGCAACGCGAACATACTTAGCTGTTGCGCGAACCTCAATAGAATCGGTGTTCTTAGCCATTTACTACACTCCCCCTATTTGGCCTTGTGACCGCGGAAGGTACGGGATGGGGAGAACTCGCCCAACTTGTGACCAACCATGGACTCAGTGACGTACACAGGTACATGCTTACGACCATCGTGAACAGCGATGGTGTGACCGACCATCTCAGGGAAGATGGTTGAGGAACGTGACCAAGTCTTGATAACGTCCTTCTTGCCAGCCTCGTTCATTGCAGCGACACGCGCAAGGAGGCGAGTCTCCACAAAGGGGCCTTTTTTGAGACTTCTGCTCATTTATCTACTCCTACTCGTGTCTTACTTGGACTTACGACGGCGAATGATCAGGCGGTTAGAAGCCTTCTTCGGGTCGCGGGTCTTATAACCCTTGGTTGGCTTACCCCATGGGGTGACGGAAGGACGACCAGAAGTGTGGTTCTTACCTTCACCACCGCCGTGTGGGTGGTCAACAGGGTTCATGACAGTACCACGGACGGTAGGACGGACGCCTGCCCAGCGGGAACGACCAGCCTTACCAACAACAATGTTGGAGTGCTCAGCGTTGCCAACCTCACCGATGGTTGCACGGCAGGTCAGAAGAACACGACGGAGCTCGGAGGAAGGCATACGCAGAACTGCATAGCCGTTGTCCTTACCCATGAGCTGGACGGAAGTACCAGCAGCACGTGCCATTGCAGCACCCTTGCCAGGCTGGAACTCAACTGCGTGAACAAGAGTACCTACTGGAATCTGCTCAAGAGTGGTGCAGTTACCAGGCTTGATGTCGACGTCCTTGGTACCAGAAAGAACAGTGTCACCGACGCTCAGGCCCTCTGGGCAAAGGATGTATGCCTTTGCACCGTCTGCATAGTGCAGAAGAGCAATACGAGCGGAACGGTTAGGATCGTACTCAACGGTAGCGACTTTAGCTGGGATATCATCCTTGCGACGCTTGAAGTCGATACGACGGTACTGGCGCTTGTGGCCACCACCCTGGTGACGGGTAGTGATGCGGCCATTGTTGTTGCGGCCAGCCTTCTTTGGCAGAGGCTCGAGAAGGGACTTCTCGGGCTTATCAGTTGTAATCTCAGCAAAGTCTGAGATTGTCTGGAAGCGCCTGCCTGCGCTTGTTGGCTTTAGATGCCTAACTGCCATAAACAGTATCCCTTTCTTCTCCGTTGGCTAGCCCGCTTAAGGGAAAGTCGAGCTAACACCGGATTACCACGGTACCGCGCGTATCTACTATGCGCGGCATACGAACCCGTACCTCAAAAGAGGCACGGGAGAAAAACCTTACTCAGCAGAGTTATTACCGAAGATCTCGATAGTCTCACCAGCAGCGAGGGTAACAATAGCCTTCTTCCACTGGCGGGTCTTGCCTGCCTGCTGATAACGTACACGCTTGTTCTTTGGCTTAACAGAAAGTGTGTTTACCTTGGTGACGTGTACAGAGAAGAGCTTCTCTACAGCTGCAGCAATCTCTTCTTTACCTGCGTTACGAGCAACCTCAAAAGTGTACTTGCCCTGCTCCATCAGATCGAAAGCACGCTCTGAAACGATAGGACGGATGATGACCTCATAAGGAGAGTTCATTATGCGAGCACCTCCCCAAGCTGCTTAGCAACATCAGCGGACATAACAAGTGCGCCGTTGTCGATCAGGAAACGAGTAGTAACCTCAGAAACGCCGAAGACCGAAACCTTAGGAAGGTTACGGAAAGAGAGGTAGGTGTTGACGTCGTCGTCTGGGACAATGACGGTAACGCGCTTACCCTCAATACCGAGGTTCTGAAGTGCAGCCTTTGCCTGCTTGGTGGAAGGCTGAGCAAACTCAAGAGAGTCAACGAGGACAAGCTCGGAGTCTGCAACCTTGCCGGAGAGGACGGACCTCATAGCAAGCTTGACCATCTTGTTGTTAATACGACGTGCGTGTGAACGAGGGGTAGGTCCAAAGATGACGCCACCACCAGTCCACTGACCAGCACGAATAGAACCCTGGCGAGCACGACCAGTACCCTTCTGACGGTAAGGCTTAACGCCACCGCCGGATACCTCGTGACGGTTCTTTGTAGAGTGGGTACCCTGACGTGCGGATGCGTCCTGGCAGACTACAACCTGGTGCACAACAGGGATGTTTGGCTCAATGCCATAGACGTCAGAGGAGAGCTCGGCGTCGCCGACCTTCTTTCCCTCTACGTTCTTAATCTCATACTTGGACATGTTGTCTCCTTGTTAGCCTAAGTGTTTGCCTAAAGGCCCTTAGGCCATGCGGACCTGGACGAGGGCATTCTTGCCGCCAGGAACAGCACCCTTGATAAGCATGAGGTTCTGCTCAGCATCAACGCGGACAAGCTTAAGGTTCTTGACCGTAACGCGCTCTGCGCCCATGTGACCATACATGTGAAGGCCCTTACGAACGCGTGCAGGGTATGCGCACTGACCAATGGAACCTGGACGACGCTGGTTACGAGAACCGTGAGTCATTGGACCGCGAGAGAAGTTCCAGCGCTTAACGGTACCCTGGAAACCCTTACCCTTAGAAGTGCCTGTTACGTCAACAGCGGTGACCTCAGAGAAGTCAGCAACTGTGACAACATCGCCGGTCTTGTGCTCAGAAGCATCCTCAACGCGGACCTCGCGGAGGTAACGCATTGGCTCGACGCCCTGTGCCTTGAAGTGACCAGCCATTGGCTTGTTGACATGCTTCTCGGAGATGTCGCCGAAGCCAATCTGTACGGCATTGTAGCCGTCCGTCTCAACAGTCTTTACCTGTGAAACGGTGCAGGGGCCAGCAAGAACGACGGTAACAGGAACGACGTTGTCGTTCTCGTCCCATACCTGGGTCATGCCCAGCTTGCGGCCGAGGATGGTATTAACCATGCTCTTTCCTAACCTTCGGTGGTCATGGGACCTTGAGAGCACATCGGGTACTCTTCCCCAGCGGACCACGTCCTGTACATACTGCCTTTAGACATAATTGTCCTGTTTGAGCAGCCCGTCTACTTTACACTCATTTTTGACAAGAAACAAGCCTAAAATCTCTAAAAGATGAACGCTTTGTGAAGAGCGTTTGATACCTTCTAGCTGCGAGATCTTTCTTCTCGCCTATTTTGCGAGGTCAAACCGCTGACCCGGGCGTATCCATTGGCGAGAAACCCAAGGAATTTTGAAAAGTTTTTCTGAAAATTTGCCAGAATGATTTGCCGGAACTAGTTACCGGGAAAATTGCGGTGAAGGCTATCTGGCTAAAATTTTCTTGAGCAACGCTTCGCAGCCTTCTGTAACGTCCTCGTACGTCAGGTCAAAATTACCCGAATACCACGGATCCGCAATGTCGCGAGGCTTCTCTGTCCAGTCAAGAAGCAACGAAACCTTTCCAAGCGGATCATCCTTGAGCATACGCATCATGTTGCGCAGGTTGTTGTGATCCATACCAATGAGGTAATCAAACTCCTCGTAATCTGCGCGAGTCATCTGCCTGGCACGATGATTGCCGCAATGAATCCCCTCTTGCTGCAGTTTTCTACGCGTGCGAGGGTCCACAGGATTGCCGATCTCTTCTGTGGATGTTGCGGCTGAGTCGATGATAAATGCCTCTGCCAGACCGTTTTTCTCGACAAGGTCTTGCATGACATATTGCGCCATAGTTGACCTGCAAATATTTCCGTGACACACAAAGAGGATCTTTGTTACCTGGGAGTTCTCCGGGCGGTCGGTGTTCTGCTGGCTGCTTGTATTCTGCTGGCTATGCTTCATCTCTTCTCCTGTGCACTGTAAAAGTATTCGCTTCCCTATTCTACGGGTTTCTCGCTAAACATGCCCTTTACTCTGTAAAGCAACGCGCTCCTGCATGAGCCAGCCTGAAAAGTTCATCATGTCTGAGCAAATTTACTCAGACTTGATGAGAAAATCAGGCAAATAGCTCAGACATGGCGCACTTTTCCGGCAAATCGTTCAGACATGGTGAGAAAATCAGGCGCAAGCTGGTTAGGCGCGAGCTGGTTCGGCGCGAGCGGGTTCAGCGCGAGCTGGTTCGCACGTGGTTCGCACGTGATTTGCGCATGCTTCGGTGCCCGCCTATGCAAAAACCCTCCCGCGCGGAAGTGCACAGGAGGGTTTGCAAGTTGGATTAAGCCGTATGCTTAGAGCTTGATCTCGATATCGACACCAGCTGGAAGGTCGAGACGCATAAGCGAATCAACGGTAGAAGCGCTTGGGTCGAGAATATCGATGAGACGCTTGTGAGTGCGCATCTCAAACTGATCACGGGAATCCTTATCCTTGTGTGGTGAGCGGATAACGGTGTAAAGGTTGCGCTCGGTTGGCAGAGGGATAGGACCGGAAACACGCGCACCTGTCTTCTGTGCGGTGTCAACAATCAGCTTAGCGGACTGATCAATGACCTCGTGATCATAGCCCTTGAGGCGAATCCTGATCTTCTGGCTTGACACTTTGGGTACCTCCATAAATGAGCTAGAGCTCGTGGTCGTTTACTTAGGATGCAGAGCCGCCGTTTTTGGCGACAATCTCTTCGCGTACAGCGTTAGGAACGGGCTCGTAAGAATCGAACTGCATGGTGTAGCTCGCACGGCCCTGGGTCTGGGAACGAAGGTCGGTTGCGTAACCGAACATCTCACCAAGAGGCACCTTAGCGCGGATGACCTTGGCGTCCATACGATCGTCCATACCCTCAATCTTGCCACGACGGGAAGAAAGGTTGCCCATAACGTCGCCCATGTACTGCTCAGGTGTCTCAACCTCAACAGACTCAACTGGCTCGAGAAGGACAGGGTTGGACTTCTTAAGAGCATCCTTAATTGCCATAGAACCAGCAATCTTAAATGCTGCCTCAGAAGAGTCGACCTCGTGGTAAGAACCGTCAACAAGGGTGACCTTGATGTCGACTACTGGGTAACCAGCAATGACACCGTTCTCAAGAGCCTCGCGGATGCCCTTATCGATAGATGGGATGTACTCCTTAGGAATGACACCACCAACGATAGCGTTGACAAACTCGTAACCCTTGCCCTCTTCCTGTGGCTCAAGGTCGATGACTGCGTGGCCATACTGACCCTTACCACCGGACTGACGGACAAACTTGCCCTCAGCGTGGCTTACTGCCTTACCAGCAGTCTCACGGTAAGCAACCTGTGGCTTACCAACGTTGCAGTCAACCTTAAACTCACGACGGAGACGGTCAACAATAATCTCAAGGTGCAGCTCGCCCATACCAGCAATGATGGTCTGGCCGGTCTCGTGATCAGTGTGAACCTGGAAGGTTGGGTCCTCTTCAGCCAGCTTAGCAAGGCCGATGGACATCTTCTCCTGCTCAGCCTTGGTCTTAGGCTCAACAGCAACGTCGATAACAGGATCTGCGAAGCTGATGGACTCAAGGATGATTGGGTTCTTCTCGTCACAAAGGGTGTCACCAGTGGTGGTGTTCTTCAGACCAACGCATGCAACGATGTCGCCTGCGGAGCACTCGTCACGGTCAACACGGTCGTTTGCGTTCATCTCAAGGATGCGGCCAAAGCGCTCACGGTTGTCCTTGACGGAGTTGTAGACGTAAGAACCTGCCTCTGCCTGACCAGAGTAAACACGAATGTAGGTAAGCTTACCGACATAAGGGTCAGTCATGATCTTGAATGCAAGAGCGGAGAATGGCTCTTTAACGTCTGCGTGGCGGACAGCCTCGTCACCCTTAGGAGTGACACCATCAATCTCTGGAACATCCAGAGGACTTGGAAGGAAGTCGATGACTGCGTCCAGAAGCTCCTGGATACCCTTGTTCTTGTAAGCGGAACCAACAAAGACAGGGTTAATCTGACCAGCAAGAACGCCAGCACGAAGAGCACCCTTAAGGGTCTCGACGTCAACCTCTTCACCCTCGAGAACAGCCATCATGACGTCCTCAGAGAAGTCAGAAGCTGCCTCAAGAAGCTCTTCACGCTTCTCAGCTGCAATCTCTACAAACTCTGCAGGAATCTCGTCGAGTGGCTCAGGGTAAATCATACCCTTAGCGTCCTCTTTGAAGTCCCATGCAGTGTTGGTGACAAGGTCGATAAGACCCCAGAAGTTGGACTCAGCGCCCATTGGGACCTGAGCTGCAATTGCGTTTGCGCCGAGGCGGTCACGCATGGTCTGGATTGCACGGAAGAAGTCTGCGCCTACGCGGTCAAACTTGTTGATGAATGCAATACGAGGTACGCCGTACTTGGTTGCCTGACGCCAAACGGTCTCGGACTGTGGCTGAACGCCTGCAACTGCGTCGAAGACTGCAACTGCGCCGTCCAGAACACGAAGAGAACGCTCAACCTCAGCGGTAAAGTCAACGTGACCTGGGGTGTCGATGATCTGGATGACGTGGTCTTTCCAGAAGCAAGTGGTAGCTGCGGAAGTAATGGTTACGCCGCGCTCCTGCTCCTGAACCATCCAGTCCATGGTTGCTGCACCGTCGTGGACCTCACCAATCTTGTGGGTCTTACCGGTGTAGTAAAGAATACGCTCCGTAGTGGTGGTCTTACCAGCATCGATGTGAGCCATAATGCCGATGTTGCGGAGGTCTTTAAGATTGTACTTAGTCTTAGCCATTTGTTTGCTACTCCTGAATTCCGACTAGAAGCGGTAGTGGGAGAAGGCGCGGTTGGCCTCAGCCATCTTGTACAGGTCCTCACGGCGCTTGACGGATGCACCTACGCCGTTAGTTGCGTCGATGATCTCGTTTGCAAGACGCTCTGCCATGGTCTTCTCTTTACGGCTACGGCTGAAAGTGACCATCCAGCGGATAGCAAGAGTAGTTGCACGGCGGGAGTTGACCTCCATTGGAACCTGGTAAGTAGCGCCACCAACACGCTTAGGCTTAACCTCGAGTGTTGGGCGAATGTTGTCCATAGCCTTCTTGAAGACAGTGAGGGCATCCTCGCCAGTCTTCTCTGCGACGATGTCAAATGCACCGTAGACAATGCGCTCTGCGGTTGCTTTCTTGCCGTCGAGAAGGACCTTGTTAATGAGCTGGGTTACCAGACGATTGTTGTAGACGGCGTCAGGCATAACCTCACGACGTACTGCTGCTGCGCGACGCGGCATATTAATCTCCTAAGAACTAGTTCGAGTAGTGGACGTGATTACTTAGCACGCTTAGTGCCGTAACGGGAACGGCCCTGAGCACGATTCTGAACTGCTGCGCAGTCGAATGCACCGCGAACAACCTTGTAACGAACACCAGGAAGGTCACGGACACGGCCGCCACGAACCAGAACAATGGAGTGCTCCTGGAGGTTGTGGCCCTCACCAGGAATGTAAGCGGTTACCTCAATGCCATTAACAAGACGAACACGAGCAACCTTACGGAGTGCTGAGTTAGGCTTCTTTGGCGTAGTGGTGAAAACGCGGGTGCAAACACCACGCTTCTGTGGGTTGTGCTGAAGAGCGGCGTTCTTAGACTTTGACTTGACGCTCACGCGGCCCTTACGTACGAGCTGGTTAATAGTAGGCAAGATCTTCTCCTTCTTATACCTATCTACCTGCAGTTTTACATATTCGAAAGGCGACACAGCACTGTCCCCTTGGAATTACGCAGGGAAGTACTTTACGCTGATGAAAGCCACATGTCAACAAGCCACCGTGCCGGGCGTATCCATACTTCATAGAAATCACACGAATAGCAAATATTAGTTTTAGGCAAAGGAGTCTTTGTTCTCAAAAGCTATAAATTTGGCGAGAAATGCCTTGGTTAAGGACGACTCTAAGCTCAAAAGACTAACTTCAAAACAGCAATTACTTCTTCGCCGTCCTTCTCGCCCGTCTCAACAAATCCAAACGAACGATAGAGATTCCGAGCAGCTGTATTTTCAGGCTCATAAGAAAGCCAACAAAACTCTGCTTTTCCACAGGGAAAGGTACGTATAAACTCCAACGCAAGCATGAGCGCTTCTTTGCCGTATCCCCTACCTTGGAATTTTGCATCAATCATCAGACGTCGAAGATCGTAATTATTTTGAGCTATTGCTGGAGCTTTGTCCCAGCTACTATCTGTGCCAAACCCAATCATCAAAAACCCTATTGGTAAATCATTCTTGTATATACCAAAAGGAAAAATCTGTCCGTTTTCTGCCTTGACTATATAGGCTTCGATAAGACTTATATCATTTCCAGCAACAAAGTCTTGCTGGTCCTCGGACACCTTGAGCTTAAGAATGTCCCACACGTTTCTTCCGTTTATGTGCTGAAGACTTAACATACGGTATCAATCAAAAAAAATCATTGCTCGTTGAAAAACAAGACGACCAAAGGCTTCTACTTTCCTAGTGCTGATGTGCAGCGTGAGCAAGGCCAACGCTAATAAGCGTAATGACATGATCATCAGCAAGAGAATAAATGACGCGACGACCATCTCTTTTTGCAGCTACCAGACCACGATCGCGCAGAAGGCGGAGCTGATGAGAAGTAGCAGACTGAGAAACAGAGAGAAGCTCCTGCAGTTCAGTTACACTCTTCTCGCCCAAAAGAAGAGCTCCCAAAATCTGGAAACGTGTAAAGTCAGAAAGCGCATCATAAATTTGAGTGGCATCATAGATGATATCGTCATTAGTAAGAAACTCGTGCAGTTGTTCTTCAGAAACGCACTCGCAAATATTGTTTGTATGCTCACACTCGTGAGAATGATTAGTCATGATACTTCCTACTCTTTACAACTCAAAACTCTGAGTACACAGGGCTTCTCGCAAAATATTGTTTGTAACGCATCTTAGTATATACCGACTCTGCTCCGTTAGAACAAATAAAAAGAGGACTCCAGCTAACGGCTGAAGTCCTCTTGTGTATCGGAGCCAATCTCCGAAAATGTTTGATGTATCAGGCGAGATTACTTACTCGTCTTCGCCGTCTGCCTCAGCATCCATGCGGACAACCTGATTGAGAAGGTCATCCAGAGAACCAAGGTCCTCGTTGA
>CAUUEB010000023.1:0-19116 GCA_963544135.1 uncultured Atopobium sp.
ATGTATACGTCTTTTTGACAGATTATCTGACTTAAGTGTGTTTTGAACTGCCTCCTATTTCTCGTGTCCAAGAAATGGAAGGCAGTTCATCCGCCGGCGTCGATATCGGTGGATCGTACCTCCGCAAAGATATGAATAATTCAAAAATTTAGTTTAAGTTAGCGCCTATACTTGGCGTTCTCAAATGCAATCTTAAAGTCTTCAAGGAGCTCTCGAGGGACCTTCTCCTGATCGCCATGATGGAGCTCCTGCATAAAGACATTGCTTATGGCTCCAAAAATCAGACGAGGAGCAATCTTATCTGCAAGAGGTACAAATTCTAGAACATATTTTTTATCGTCAATGGTGAGCCAGGTGCCTCTCCAGCTGCCGACCATTCCCTCAATATCCGAAGCGTGAGCCGAAGCAAAGACATTTTGATTGTTTTCAAAGAGGTACACGACACCGTCTGTGTCAACACCAACAAAGCCATCTGTAGCGCATTGCTCAAAACCAGAAACAATATGTGCGCCACTGGTCCAGAACACCCAGTTCTTCTCGCCAGCCATAGACAGACCTTTCTAAACATCAAAAGTTTCTTGTTTAAATGGTAGTGGGAGAATGATTTTAGAGCAAGTGATTTTCGGTCAAAAAGCATAGTTTACCTGCGAACTCAACCTGCTGTTGAGTAGCTGGAAACCGTTGCGATACCCAACTCAACTGATGCGTTCTTGTTGAACATATTGTTACGACTCATAGTGAAATCAGCGGCCCGCAAGCTATTTCAGTGATAATGAGTTGAGAAAAGGAGCAACTATGACTACTTCATCTGAGACCCTTGGTCGTCGTATTGCGCGACTTCGTTTGGCTAAAACTGCAACGCAGGAGCGTCTGGCAAAGGAGTTGAACGTGAGCCCGCAGGCGGTGAGCAAGTGGGAGAACGACATTAACTACCCAGATATCTCGCTGTTGCCAGATCTTGCGCGCTTCCTTGGCGTATCCGTTGATGAGCTTTTGAGTGGTGCAAGTGCTTCCGCTCAGGAGAGTGTCGCTGCCCAAGAGAGTGCTGCCGAGAAGAGCACTGCTGAGGTTGTTTCCGTAGCAGCTGACGAGCCCGCAGAGATCGTAGAAGAGCCCACAGAGCAGGACAACCAGGGTATTGCCACTCAGTCTTCAGGTTTCAGCTTTGGCAAGCTTTTTGGTAAGAGCATGATCAAAGTCGAGAAGCACGACGAGGCTGACGACAGCAAGAAGAAGGGCGTTCGCCTAGGCAACGGCTCCGCAAAACACGGTTTGCACGTGTACGTTGTCTCCGACGATGGCGATGTTGTAGATATGTGTGTACCTCTGGGTCTGGCAAAGTTTGTTTTGAACTCGGGAATTCAGGTCAGCGGAAGCTATCTTAATCAGGAAACTCAGGAGCAACTCTCTAACATCAATCTTGATGCGCTTATGGACGCCGCAAAGACTGGTGAGAGTGGCACACTTGTGGACATTACATCCGCAGACGGCGACGTCGTGAAGATTTGGTTTGACTAAGCGCTAACGATTACATAGACTGACTAAAAACGAGATACGCCCGTCCAGTTGCTTGGAAGGACACGGTCTCGTTTTTTGTTGGCGTGGATTTGATTAAGTTTGCTATCTCGCGTCACTTCTCATTTGATGTAAAATAGTGCTACTAAATTGCGTACTGGATAGTGCGGGCTCAAGAGAGCCAATTATCTTTTTTGGCATCTTCATATTGCATGGAGATGCCATTTTTTAAAGGAGAATGTAATGGAGCAAATTGCTCTGTTGTTCGAATCTTATGCAGAAAATCCTAATGTTGTTGATCCTGTCTGGTATAACGAGTGGTCGGCAGCAAAAGAGTTATCACAGTTTGATGTTCATCTCTTTAATTATGAGGCATACCTTAATGGAGAAGAACTAATTTGTGATAAAGCTCCAAGGCATGACATGCCAACGTTTCTTCGTTGCCATCCAACGTCAGGAGATAATTATAAACGCCTAGAGCATGATCTTGTATCTTTGGGGTATAGGCTTTTTACTGATTCTTGGCGTGTAATCGGACCTGAAGAAAGAGGTTTGGGAGGACATTCTTCATCAGGGGATTATGCAATAGAGAGCATTAATGTTGGTGCGTGTTTTGGTTCAAGCGGTCATGGTTCTTACCTTCCTTCTGTTTATGTTGTAAGAGATGCTGATGGTCCTCTTAGTGATTTGAATGAAAGCCTAGCTATAGGATATTTTTCTGGAGATGAGGGCAAAGAACTTGCTAAAAAATTTGAGAAAGCAAAAGGTACTTACTTTACTGGTGGGGCTTTCTTTGAGGAATATGTAACAAAAGCTACATGTAATGAGATTCCTGTGACTTGGAGAGTTTTTTATTTTGAAGGTAAGGCGTTTTTTAAAAGTCCATTAGAGCCTGATGCCTTAACAATTTGTCCCAATTTACCCAAACCACCTAAAAAGCTTATTGGAGCATTTCAGGATGTTACCTGGAACTTGTTTTATGCTTGCGATTTCATCTTGTTAAAAGAGGGCATTTGGAAATGTTATAGGTTTTTTGACGGACAGATGTCTCAGGTCCCGATTGGTGAAGACGTCGAGAAATTCTATACAACACTTGCTAGATGTATTAAAAAGGCACCTCAAATTCCAGAATGGGTATGGTGTCTTACGGCAGAAGTCAGAGATGAAAATAAGATTGGTAAGGATAAACGCATAGTTCATGGAACACGTCATTTTTCTCCGGGTACAAAAGTTTTTCTTCATCCACCAAATTGGGACGAACGTGTTGCTGCAATAGGCATCCCTCGTTATACAGATAAATATATACGTGTTGTTATGGATGTCAGAAAACTTGAACATTTCGCATTAGAGAAAGTAAGTGATCCGGAAATCGTAACTGCACTTCAAAATCCTGGTAACATTTGGATGTTTACCCACATGGCGCCAACTTCAGTTGGACGCGGCTACTGGGATCAAAGCGAGGAATCAAGACAACAGATTCAGGATGAAATAAACTGGCTTTCTCATTTAGATCCAGATGGAAAGCACTGGTCATAATTTATTCTTATTGACATTATATTGAAGGAATATAGAATTACATTAACAACGCGTAGCATAGTAAGCAGTGCCCTTGTTGGAGATGAATCAGGTGCAATTCCTGGCCGTTGTTATTAGCCGCTTTAGAGCGGCTTTTTGTTTAGTGTAGATTTCGACGTAATGCTGCAACAGCACGTTCTTCTCGGCTGGTAGTGGAGATTCTTACATGAAGTCTTTGATTGTGTACTATTCATATTCCGGCATCACAAGAAGGCTTGCAGAGGATATTGCGCTGATTACCGATGGTGAGTTGCTGGAGCTTAAGCCTCAAGATCCCTATTCTTTCTCGTATAACACGGCGGTAAAAGAGGTTAGGGCTCAAATAGAAAAGGGCATTTGTCCTGTACTTATGCCAAATGATGTACATGTCGGTGACTTTGATACTGTTTTTATAGGATCGCCTAACTGGCTTAAAACATTTGCTCCTCCGGTGCTCTCGTTCTTAAGAGCAACGGATTTGAGCGATAAGACAGTCATTCCGTTCTGCACGCATGGCGGCGGAGGATTTGGAAACATGATTGAGGGGTACCAGAGAGAATGTGGTACTTCTCGCATGATGCCTGGGTTGGCGGTAAAAGGCACGTATACTTTTAGTGAAGTGCAAAAATGGCTTGAATCGATAGGGCTAAACAATGCGAGTACTTCTAGCTGAAGACGAGAAGAGAATGGCTGCAGCTATTGTGGCTCTCTTAAAGCAAGAAAAATACGACGTTGATCATATGACTGACGGCGCGTCCGCACTTCTCGCCCTAGAAAGCAACATGTACGATATTGCAATCCTGGATGTCATGATGCCTAAGATGAGTGGCTTTGAGGTTTCTCGGAAGGCCCGCAGCAAGGGGATTACTATTCCCATTTTAATGCTGACGGCAAAAAGCCAGTTAGACGATAAGGTCGAGGGCCTGGATAACGGTGCTGACGACTATCTAACCAAGCCTTTCCAGACGGCAGAACTCTTGGCTCGTTTGCGTGCGCTAGGAAGAAGGAGCTCCAGCTTCCAGGAGAGTATTTTACGTTTTGGTGACCTCTCGCTTGATACTACAACCGCAACGCTGACCTGTGAGACTTCTGGCCAGAGTGTGCGCCTGAGCGAGAAAGAGCTGCGCATTCTTGAGTATATGATTGGCAATCACGGTCGCATTATGACGCGTGACCAGCTTGCCATTAAGATCTGGGGATTTGAAAGCGACGCCGAGTACAATAACGTTGAGGTGTACATGTCGTTTACCCGCAAAAAGCTGGCGTTTGTTGGCTCTACGGTAGAGATTAAAGCGGTTCGCGGCTTGGGATATGAATTGAGGGACCAAACTGTTTAGGCAATCCAGAAGAAAAATTATCCTCTCCATTATGGGCTCGCTTGTCTTGCTGTTCTCGCTGACGTTGTCAGTTATTCTGTTTGCTAGCGCTCGGGAAATCAGGCAGAAGAATATGGACATGCTCAACCGTTATGCCGAGCAGTATTCCCTTGAGCAGCCAACAAACAGCTCTGGAGGACAGACGAACTCCAACGGACAATCCAACGGACAGGGCTCGCAGCAGCCACCTGACAAGTCAGATAATCAACCGCCAGGCCAAAGGTCAGATTACGAGCTTTCCACTTTCTACTCAGTAACATTTTCTGCAGATGGCACCGTACTCTCGGTCTTTGATGGCGAGAAAACCGTGAGCTCCGATGATAACCTTACAGAGCTTGCTCGTCAGATTTTGAGCGAGGGAGCCTCTACTGGTAGAACGGGCAACCTTTCTTATGTTGTTGCAAAAAAAGACGGCTATACGCTTGTGGCGTTTTTGGATAACACCGTCTCTGAGGCCGGTCTTCAAACCATGATGCGAAATGCTCTGCTTGTAGGATTCGCGTCACTGGTTGCTATGTTCTTTATTTCTGTGTTTCTAGCAAGGCGTATCATTCATCCTCTTGAAGAGAGTGATAAGCAGCAGAAACAGTTTATCTCTGACGCAAGTCACGAACTTAAGACCCCTATTGCGGTTATAGACGCTAACGCAGAGATTCTATCTAGGGAGCTTGGTCATAATGAATGGCTCTCCAACATCCAATATGAGAGCAATCGTATGGGTGAGCTGGTAAAGCAACTACTAGATCTTTCCAGTGCGGAGAGTAGGGAAGTGCCTAGGGAAGAGCTGGACTTCTCTCATGTGGTTACTGGAGAATCGCTGGTCTTTGAGACGTTTGCGTTTGAGAATGGCAAGATACTTCAAAGCAACATTGAAGAGGGAATTAGCATTACAGGAAATAAAAATCAGCTCACACAGGTTATTTCTGTACTGCTTGATAATGCGCTCAGACATTCAACAGGCGCGCAGATTGAACTAAGTCTAAAAAAGCAAGGTCATAACGCCGTCCTTAGCGTATCTAATGAGGGAGAAGAGATTTCTCAAGAAAAGCTTGAGCATCTGTTTGAGCGCTTTTATCGCGTTGATGACGTGCGAAACAGTGAGGATAATCACTACGGATTGGGTCTCTCGATTGCGCAAGCTGTGGTTCAGAAGCACGGCGGAACTATTGGTGCAAGCTGTTCAGATGGGAAGGTTACTTTTACTGTCCGGCTTCCCATCAAGAGCAAATAACGCGTCGGCTGAAACGTAGCATTCAATCTTTAGTTCAAGAAAATGATTTATGAAGACGTCTTTCTCTGAACTGCCTCCTATTTCTTGGACATAAGAAATGGGAGGTAGTTCATATGCGGGTGATTATGATTTTGCAGCGTGTTAGCGTCGGCTTTTAGGCCTGGCGCACAAAATGGCGCAGCTTTGGTAGGTTTTGCTGAAGAATCGACATGTTCCTAATCAAGATAGCCAGGCAGCTAGGCGGTCGCACTACCTGATATGCATCTCTATGCATAAACTTCATCTAATATGCTTAAACATGAATAGACTTATATAAGAAATTTAACTATCGATAAATTCCGTCTCTATGGAACACATCTAAGTCGGATATTCTGCTCAATTGCGGGCATTTTACACATCTAATGACGATAATCTGCATGATTGAGGTATTTTCAGCGTCATGTATACGTCTTTTTAACAGATTATCTGACTTAGGTGTGTTTTGAACTGCCTCCCATTTCTCGTGTCCAAGAAATGGGAGGCAGTTCACTCGCGAAGGCGTCTTTTTTATTTACGCAGTTAAAAGCCTATAAAGCACAATATGCGATTTTAGCATATTTTGCGGTTTACCTGTGGATTTGCAATTCGGCTAAAAATTTCTAAAAAACTTTGAAAATTCAATGTTTGTTCAATCTTTGCCCCCTAGTATGTCCTCATCAGATGCAAGGGAGTAAAAAACACTTCTTTGCATACATCCAATGAGTGCAAGGGAGGCGCCCATTATGAAGTACACAAGAAGAGATGTAGTTGTTGGTCTTCCAGCTTTGATGGCATTCGGCCTCGCTGGCTGCAAAACTGTAAACGCTACTGCTCAAAACACTACCGAAGCTACAAAGAAGGCTTCAGGAGCACTTCAGATTTCCGCTGCTCAGACCTTGGATGGCTATGCATTCAACAGCACTACTGCTGATGAGAATACCATCTTGGTAAACACTACCGACGAAGTGACCATTACTAACTCCACAGTTGCTAAGACAGGAGATTCCGACGGTGGAGATAACTGCAACTTCTATGGCCAGAATGCTGCAGTCCTTGTTGAGGGAGGTTCAACCACTACGCTAACTAACCTCACCGTCACTTCAGACGCAAAAGGCGCCAACGGCATCTTCAGCTATGGAGGCAACGGCGGTCACAACGGCGGCGATGGAGATGGTACCAAGGTTGTCATCAAGGACACCACCATCACTACAACTGGTGACGGCGCAGGTGGCACTATGACAACTGGTGGAGGCATCACTAATGCCTACAACCTCACGGTTACCACCAACGGCCAGTCTTCCGCAGCTATTCGTACTGATAGGGGTGGTGGAACAGTTTATGTAGACGGCGGTACTTACACTTCCAACGGTCTGGGATCGCCAGCTATCTATTCCACGGCAGAGATCCACGTTGCTAACGCCACACTTGTTTCTAATCTCTCCGAAGGCGTTTGTATTGAGGGCCTGAACTCCATTGAGCTCACTGATTGTGACCTTACGGCAAACAACACCAAGTGCAACGGAAATGCAACCTTTATGGACACCATCATGATCTACCAGTCCATGTCCGGAGACGCAGCTACAGGTAACTCCACCTTTACCATGACAGGAGGCACACTTACCAGCAAGAACGGTCACATGTTCCACGTTACTAACACTAACGCTGATATTGAACTCAACGGCGTCAAGTTGACCAACGAAGATGCTGCTAACGTTCTTATTTCTGTCTGCGATGACGGTTGGAATGGCGGTAACAATAAGGCGACCTTTAACGTTAAGGCTCAGGACCTGGTAGGAGCGGTACTTGTTGGCAACAACTCCACACTTGCTCTAAACCTAACCGAGGGATCCACGCTTGAGGGTTACGTTGATGGCAACATTGTCAATGCTACTAATCAGACCGTTTCTACCGAGGTAGGTACTGTTACGGTAACGCTGGACAACAACAGCACCTGGACTCTGACGGCAGACAGCTACGTTACCGAGTTCACCGGTACTGCAGCAAACGTTATTGCTAATGGTCATACATTGTATGTAAATGGCACAGCGCTCACGGGAACTAACTAAGGGAGCATACAAGATGAAGGAAGCGTCGAGAAGATCAGACAAAGAACCAGTCTAGTTTTAAATGAATTTCTCGATTCAATGTTTCTTCAATCTACCTCCCTTACGATGTGTTCCACAAACGTAAGGGAGGTATTTGTATGGCAACTGATTTTAGGCATGAGTGGAAACACGTGCTCAACTACGCAGACCTTTTAACGCTGCGGCATCGATTAGAAGCTGTTATGGAGCGTGATCCACACTCTATTGACGGAAAGTACCACATTCGCAGTTTGTACTTTGACAATCCAGACGATAAAGCACTTCGCGAGAAAATCGACGGAGTGAACATCAGAGAGAAGTTTCGTATTCGTTTGTATAACTGGGACACCTCACTGATTAAGTTAGAGAAGAAGAGCAAGAGAAACGGCCTAGGTACTAAGTATTCAGCCAATCTAACGGCAGAAGAAGCACAAAAGATTGTAGATGGAGACTTAGATTGGATGATGGCTTCAGATCGGGCGCTGGTACAAGAGCTGTATTGCAAGATGCGCTACCAACGGCTAGAACCCAAGACCATTGTTGATTACACCAGGGAACCTTTTATTTTCAGACCAGGAAATGTCCGCGTCACGCTTGATTACGATATACGTACTGGTCAGGAGCGCACCGATTTTCTCGACCCTAAGGTAGTAACTATTCCCGCGGGAGATGCACCCATTTTGGTTGAAGTGAAGTGGGACGAGTTTCTCCCCACCATTATTAGAGATGCGGTTAGCCTTCCAAATCGCCGCGTCGGATCGTTTTCCAAGTACGCGCAATGTCGCGTCTACGGTTAATTGAAAGGAGCATGAGATGAATTTTGCAGATATTTTCAAGTCCAGTTTTCTTCAGAACGTTACCAGTGTCAGCATTTTAGACATGGTACTTGCGCTGGTACTTGCGTTTGGTGTTGGTCTTTTTATCTTTTTTGTGTATAAGAAGACCTACGCAGGAGTTATGTATTCGTCCTCTTTTGGTGTCACGTTAGTTGCGCTGACCATGATTACCACCCTTGTTATCCTTGCCGTTACCAGCAACATTGTGTTGTCCCTCGGCATGGTTGGTGCGCTGTCCATCGTCAGGTTCCGTACAGCAATTAAAGAACCAATGGACATTGCATTTCTATTCTGGTCCATTGCAGTAGGTATTGTTTTAGCTGCAGGTCTTATTCCTTTAGCGGTCTTTGGCACGGTTATTATCGGCATCATTTTGCTGGTATTTGCTAACCAGAAAGACAATACCAATCCATACATTGTTGTTCTTGCACTTGACGGTAACGATGCCGAGAAGGCAGCTACAGAGTACCTGGCACAGAACACCAAGAAGTGCATTGTTAAGAGCAAAACTGCTCGTAAGGGCAACGTAGAGGTTAACCTTGAAGTTCGCCTGAACGATGACAACACCGATTTCATCAATACGCTGGCTGGTATGCCTGGTGTACAGAATGCAGTTCTTGTGAGCTATAACGGAGACTATATGGGTTAAGGAGGAGAAGACGTGTCCACAGATAAAAATATTAACAAGATTTGTATAGTCGTTCTTGTGTTCACGCTTCTTCTGACTGTCGCCTTCATGAATGGCGAAAAGCTGGGAATTACGCCCGTAGCAGATCAGGATGCGGAGAATTACACCGCAAACGCTTACTTTACGGATAATGATCAAAACGGAGATTGGGCCGACAACGCTTATACCACTCACATTACGCTCAACGGCACGGATGGAACTGTAAGTGGAAACGGTGCTTATTTCCAGGATGGCAATCTAGTGATTGCAAACGGTGGTTGGTATGAGATAACGGGCACCCTGGATAACGGCAGCATTATTGTAAAGGCGGACAATTCCTCCAAGGTTTGGATTCGTCTTAATGGAGTTACCGTTACCTGCACCGACGACGCCTGCCTTCGTATTGATCAAGCCGAGAAGGTTTTTCTAACCCTTGCAGAAGGCACAGAAAATACCTTTACCAGCGGCGATACGTATTCCGAGGAGGCACTTGCTGACAATACCGGTGGTGCAATTTATGCACACGACGATCTAACCATCAATGGTACGGGCAACCTTACTATTACTGCTGGTTACAACCACGGTATTGATGCTAACGACTCCCTTGTTATTACGGGCGGCAACATCACCATCACAGCTCCTCAAGATGGTATCCACGTCAATGATGGTTTTAGCTTCAAGGCAGCTAATCTTACTATTGACGCTGGCGATGATGGTATCCACAGCGATACGTTTATCTATACCGAGAGTGGCACCATTTTGGTCAACACCTGCTATGAGGGTCTTGAAGCAAAGACCATTGACATCGTAGGTGGAGACATCACCATTTACCCAACTGACGACGGCATCAATGCCAATGGCGGTACCAATACAAATGGTGGAATGGGCGGTGCACCTGGTGGTCCAGGTGGTAATGGTGGTGAACAAGGTCAGAATGGCGACCAAGGACAGGGCCAAGGTGGTGGACCTGGCCAGGGCGGAGACCCAGGCCAAGGCCAAGGCGAGAATACCAACACGACCGAACAGACAACTAACACAACTGATACAACCGCTACGACTGAAGAGGAGGAGACCTATATTCGCATTTCCGGCGGAACGGTAACCATTATCAACACAACCGGTAACGATGCAGACGGACTGGATTCCAATGGCAGCATCTATATTGACGGCGGAACCATTTTTGTCAGCCTCCCAGGTGGAGGCACCAATAACGCTATCGACTACGGTAGCGAGAACAACGGAGAAGCTATTGTTACAGGTGGTACGGTACTTGGTTTTGGTGGATCGGGAATGGCAGAGGAATTTAGCGCCAATTCCACACAGGTGGCTGTCCTTTACAATCTGGACGAAACCGTGGAAGCAGGAACTACCTTCCGTGTTCTTGACCAAGATGGCACAGAAATCTTGGCTTACACTCCTACCACTACGTATTCTTCCATTGCATTCAGCTCCCCAGAGTTGACCGTTGGTAATACGTATACCGTAGAGTACGGTAATACTACCGCTGAGCTTACCATTGAGAGCACCGCACAGGCCGTAGGAACAGTTGGCGGAACGGGCGGAGGTCTAGGACAGGGCCAAGGCGGCGGACCTGGTCAGGGTGGAGATCAAGGACAGGGCCAAGCTGGTGAACCTGGTCAAGGCGAAGGCCCAGGCCAAGGCGAGAACACCAATCAAGGTGAAGCTGCAGGCCAGAGTGGTACTACTACCAACAATGGTCCGCAGGGAGGACCAGGAGGAACACCTCCACAGCAAAATGGTGGAAACGGTGGACCAAATGGTCAGGAGGCGGAGAAGAACACTGAAGCTGAGGAGACGACCACAACTACCAACTTCATCTCCATTACAGAAGTTGATAAGACAGTTTGGTTTAACCTTGGTGGAGCCGCTATTTCTCTGGTAGCTGCAATTATCTTTGCAATGAAGTACAAGAAGAGCTAGACGTATCACACACAAAATGCATGGATAGTATGGAGGCGCTAGAGCGCAAAACCACAGCTACAAAAGACACCCTGCGGGTTATAAACTCGCAGGGTGTTCTTATGTTGTAAGGAGTATCACGTGCACGCTTTATTGAGGGAGAGCGTGGGGCCTGTTTGCTGCAAGAGACTGAAGCGTAGACCTAGTTACTCGTCCTCCGAGCATGTGTCATCCAGGAAGGAATTCTCTTCGCTATCATCACGTACAAGCAAGGAGCTGAACAACTCGTCAATATCGCTTTGACGCTGGATCGTTTCTTCTTCAGCTAGTATCCACGTGCCATCTTGGTAATAAAGAACGTCACCCTGGCAAGCATTGCTTGGGAGCTCATTGACAGAAACGGTAAGCATATTGCCTGGCTGATCATCTAGTTCAAGAACAGCAAGATTGTTGTCTTCAAATCGATCAATGATTGCTTTCATTATTTGGACCTCGATGTCGATGACGTGCCAGATTTTTCTTGTGAGGTAGGAGCTACAACGGTACCGTTTTTCTCGCCAGATATATCAATGTTTGTACCATCGCAGGTAATAGTAATGGTTCCGTTGGCGCCCGTGCCCCAGACCTCAACGGAATGCTTGTGGAGGGCGTTTAGGACCGACTGCATGGGGTGACCGTAGGAGTTGTCCACGGCGTATGAAAGGACGGCGTAGGTGGGCGAGAGCTTGTGAATCAGCACCTCGGTAGTGCCTATTCGGGAGCCGTGATGCGAAACTTTGAGTACGTCAATGTGACCTGGATTGGAGTTTAGGATGGCATTTGTGGGCGCGTCTCCCGTGAAGAGGAACGTTTTGTTGCCAACGGTCAGCTTGATGATTATCGAGTAATCGTTGGTATCGGGGAAATTTGCGTCTTTTTTGGGCCAGAGAATTTCTAGCTTGTAGCTGTCGGTCTGGTTGATGATGGTACCTGCCTCGGCAAGGGTTATCTGCAGGTTATTGTTCTGGATGGCAGTCAGAAACTTTCTGTATGTTGCCGTGTTGTTTGTCTTATTTGGCGCGTAAATGGTCCCGATTTGTGTGCTGGAAATGACATCCGCCATGCCACCAATGTGATCTTCGTCGGGGTGAGTAGCTACCAGGTAATCAATTTTGTTTCGACCAAGTTCTTGGAGCACCTGGGCAATTTTTGGGGCAGATCCTGTGGGACCGGCGTCGATAAGCATGGTTTTCTCGGGAAGTGCAATGAGAATGGCTTCTCCCTGGCCGACGTCGATAAACTTGATGGTCACGTTTGCGCTGGTCTGCGTGGTGGCGGATGACGTGCCGGAGTCTTGCTGGGATGGCGCGGTGGAATCTGGTTGGGATGATACGGCGGAGCCTTGCTGCGGCGAACCCTCAGGTGACATGACAGTTGGAAGCGGTTGCGTGAGCGCGGCGCTAAAGTAGAGCGCCACCGTCAACGAGGCAAGCACGATTCCAGCCTTCTGTTTTCCAGCGTATCGCTTGCGCGGTTTGAGCTTGCCTTTTACGAGTTGTTTGGAAGCGCTGGGGTCTTCATAAATGAGGTTGAGCGCGCTCTCGATAACCGGAAGCGAGAAAATTGCTGGTAGAAGGTAATAAAGCAGAGACGGCAATGCAAGTATTTGAGCCAGGGCAAATGCGCCAGCGATTAGCACTGCGTTTACAACAAGCCTGGTAAGCCCCGACTTCCATCCCTTGAGATAGAACTGCGGAACGCCAAAAATTCCAAAGATTAAGGAAAGAATAAGCGCAAATAGGTAGTCAGATTGCTTGCCAGAGGCTGCGTTGGGCGATTCAGTTTTGCTGTCAAATTGCTTTTGGTTGGGCATAAAACCTCTCTGGACACGTGCGTTCTGAAGAATCTTACCTTATTTAACGAGCCAGTCCAGGGCTTTCTGCATTCTTCCTTCAACGTTTTGGAAGTGATTTCCGCGGTTCAGCTCAAATGTCGAGGTTATTCTCGCACTCTCTAGCTTGCTGGCGAGAAGTTCTGCGTTCTCTCGCACGTGCATTATTTGTGGATTGGGGGTCCGTGCTTCTCGGTCACCCAGAGAAAGATAGGCGTGTGTGAGGCCGACCGCTCCTCCGCTGAGCTGCTGATCTACGTAGTCCAAAAGCCCTGGGAACCAAAACGATCCGGAGACAGCTCCGATGCGCTGGAAGGTACCGACGGGGGCGTCGACGTGCGGCGCAGCGAGGGTGCTGAGCTGTGGCGTCGTGGCGGTGCCGTGCTGACAGCCACACGCGACCTGCTGCGACACGCCGGGCTGCGACACGCCAGCCCAGAGGCTGAATAGGCCTGCAAGCGAGTATCCCACAAGCACCCTATATGCCGGTGGCTCAGTGAGCTCCGATTCCGTCCAGGGAATGACTTGGTTGACGAGGGTATCAAGCGTTTTCTGAGCACCGTCGCCAAAGTTGGGACCCTTGGCAAAAACACGTGGAGCACACCAGGGCGAGAAGTTCTTTTCCCACAGCTCAACGCCGATGCGTACTAGGCCGACGCTTTCAGGTACCTGTACGGAGGAGTTGTCGGCTACGTCTCCCAAGAGGTACACAACAGGCGCTCCAGCTACAGAGGACATCTGCGTGTGGATGGAAAGTCCGGAGATAGTCGTTTTTCTCGCCATGGGGTTGGCGGGATGCGCGGTTGCGTCAATGAGCTGGTGCGAGGCTGCTTCAGTGACGTGACGTGTGTCTGGCGTAGCGCTCATGCTACTCACTCAACGTCATTTGCAGGTAGTAGACGTTTTCGCGCAGGTGAGAGGCAACCTCGCGGTCGATGACACCCTCAAACTGCAGGCGCGAAATCTGATCCAACTCAATGCGCAGGGCGTTTTCTGCCACGTCGTCGGCGTACTTTCGAGCGTCCGCAATCTGCTGTCTAAAGTGAGGCGACATCTTGTGTGAGCTCAGGTTGTAAGGCAGCAGGTAGGAGACTTGGGTGGTGCTGGAGTCATGCTCATCATTGATGTTGATGCGGCCCCAGATGGACTCAATTGCTGATTCGTGGTCGATCATCAGATTAGATGCGATGACCGCCAGCTCCTCATCGTCACCGTTAGTAATGCGTTCCAAGTCATCAAGCTCAGCGTATTCCATCTCAAGTGCGTATAAACACGCCTGGTAGTAGGACTGGTCTGCGTCCTCAAGGTGCCTGATTTCGCCGTCGATGATGCGTTGCGCTGCCAGCTTAAGCTCGTGAAGGGCAACGGCAATCCGCGAGCGGTGGTTTGTTGTTGCAGCAATGTTTGCGATGGGTCCGTAATAGCCTACTGACCTGCGGATTGAAGTAATATCATCGACAATTTGATCCCACGGAATGGGGTTGTGCGTTTTAATATGGCGCTCGCGTAGCTCCTCGAGGCATTTCTGCTGGACTTCTGTCTCGTGAAGGACCAGCTTTTTGACAAGTTCGCCTGAGCCAGGGACCGTGATGCGAGAAGCAAACAAGCGGTTGGTATAGCGCGTGATAGTCAAACGAAGTGCAGGTAGATACTTTGCTTTGGCGTTTTCTGACTGCAACATGCTCCTGAGCTCGCCAAGAGTTGCCTCAAGAACGGCAATCTCTCCCTTGTGGAGACGTTCGGGCAGGTCAGAGTCTGCTTCAGGGGACTTTGATAACACGGGTAACAGATTGTCCGCTAAAAGCAACGTGGCGAGAATAACGCCGGCGGCGATGGTAATTAGCAGATCCCTCTGTGGAAACGCTGCTCCGGACTGTGTTGTGAGAGGCAGGGTGAGGATAATCGACAACGTTACCGCACCTTTTGCGCCTGCAATAGTGGTAACCAGCACGTTCTTGATGAGCTCGGCAGACGTGATGGAGATGGGCTTTGGGATGCACGTGGGTTTGGGCTGCTCGTCGGGCTTCTCGCCGGCAGTGTCTTCGGAGTCGCTTTCGTCATCTTTACCGGTGCAGAGATGTCCACCCTTGTGGAGCTTGTGAGTTTCCAGCGCGTAGAGCCACGCAAAACGGACTGCGTGCATGAACAGGGTAATTGCAATCACGATGCCCAAAATTTGCAGGATATTGAGGCCTCCGTTAGTGCCAGGAAGCACGGCAAGGGGGAGTTGCATTCCTAGGAAGACAAAGATGGTACCGTTGATGAGGAAGCTGATGACTTTCCACGTGGAATCCGAGACTAATTTTTGCTTTGCAAGCAGCGTTTTATTGCTCTGCCCTCGAGGGAGCGCAATCACCAAGCCGGCCGCTACAACAGCAAGTATGCCAGAAACGTGGAAGGTTTCGGCAAGAAGATAGACAAGAAACGGCGTCAATACTTCGTAGAGGACGTTTGCGACAGTGTCCACGTAACCCAACCTACCAAGCATTGTGTTGATAGAAGAGAAGACAAAGCCGATGACAATGCCCATTGCCACGCCGCCTACAAAGAGCACCGTAAAAGATCCCGCCGCATCTATCAGGGAAAACGTTCCCGTAACAGCTGCTGCAACAGAGAACTGAAACGCGACAACGCCAGATGCGTCGTTAATCAGAGACTCTCCGGAGAGAAGCATCTCCTGGCGATGAGTCAGGTGGATGTTGGACTTGAGTGCGGTAACCGTGGCTGCATCAGTTGGTCCTAACGCTGAGGCTAGCGCAAACGCCGCAGCTAGAGGGATTGAGGGGACCATCAGATGGAGGGCGTAGCCGACCGAAAGAACGCTGACAACCACCAGCGCAATTGCCAGCGACAAAATGCTGTTCAGGTTAAGGATAAGTGCACGAATGTTGGTTTCTCTCGTCTCGTTGAAGAGGAGCGGAGCAATGAAGAGCAGCATAAAGAGCTCGGACTCTAGGTGAATCTCTTGGACGCTGGGCAAAATGAGCGCAACCAAAAGGCCGATAATCACCTGGATAACCGGGATGGAGACGTTGACAAATTTGTCGATGACCGAGGAAGCCGCGACGCAGATCAAAACGATGAGCACAAATTCAAATGTCTCCAACAGGCTTCCTTCCTGGTCTTGGAGTTGATGGCGTGCCGAACTCGCGGCATTTCTCGCCAGATAACGCTTCATTAGAGTATATATGGTTTTGCCACTGCGTTTTGTTCCTGTGCAGATAACACATGTTTCTGCGATGGCTTGCTCTAACAAAGTGCCTTCGCATAACACCACGGAGCAACCGCGTACAACAGAAAAGTGGACATCTGCCCTTTTGATTCGGTGAACGGTAACCGCTCGCCGACAAGCGTTGTTTCGCATCGGTCGGAGGTTTGGTTAACGGTATGTTAGCGTACACATTGTCTACGTGCGCAAATATCGGATATTTGTAAACCGCATTTCTCGCCAGCCTAAAATTCATGAAAGACTGCTCAACCTTTCACGGTTTCGTTCTAGATTTGCGTAAAAAAGTACTTGAAAATGTACTTCGCGGGCGTTCGCGAGTGATCGCTCGCGCACGCGAGCTTTCGCAAAAACGTTTATAAGCCTCGTCAGTGTCACGTGTATAACGTGCTCCTCCACGAGGTAGGCAGTGTTTCATTGGTAAGAAACACAGATTTTAGGAGGGTTTTATGAAGGGTTATGCAATGCTCAAGATCGGCGAGTCCGGCTGGATTGAGAAGGAGACACCAAAGTGTGGTCCTCTGGACGCAATCTGCAAGCCACTTGCGGTCGCAATTTGTACATCTGACATTCACACTCTGTGGGAGGGCGCAATCGGCGACCGTCACAACATGATTCTTGGTCATGAGTGCTCCGCAGAGGTTGTCGAGGTTGGCGAGTGCGTCAAGGACTTTAAGCCTGGCGACCGCGTCCTCGTTCCTGCAATTACTCCAGACTGGAACTCCCTTGAGGCTCAGGCTGGCTACTCCATGCACTCCGGTGGCATGCTTGCTGGCTGGAAGTTCTCCAACTTCAAGGACGGCGTCTTCTCCGAGTATTTCCACGTAAACGACGCTGATGGCAACCTCGCTCACATGCCAGAGGGCATGGATCCAGCAGACGCCTGCATCCTTTCCGACATGGTTCCAACCGGCTTCCACGCAGTTGAGCTGGCTGGCGTTGAGTTCGGCGACACCGTCCTGGTCATCGGCATTGGACCTGTCGGCCTTATGTCCGTTGCTGGTGCTGCACTCCACGGTGCTTCTCGCATCATCGCTGTTGGTACCCGTCCAGTCTGCGTTGAGGCAGCTAAGGGCTACGGCGCAACCGACTTCATCTCCTACAAGGACGGCCCAATCTGGGAGCAGGTCATGGAGCTCACCGGTGGCAAGGGCGTTGACCGCGTCTGCGTCGACGGCGGCGGCTGCGAGACCTTCGAGGACGCTGTCAAGGCACTCAAGCCTGGCGGAAAGATTGGTAACGTCAACTACCTCGGTTCCGGCGACTACGTCAACATTCCTCGCGTCGAGTGGGGCGTTGGTATGGGCCACAAGGACATCCGTGGCGGCCTCATGCCTGGCGGCCGTCTGCGCATGGAGAAGCTCTCCAGCCTGGTCACTTCTGGCCGTCTTGATCTTCACCCAGAGGTTACTCACCTCTATCACGGCTGGGATCACCTCGAGGAGGCTCTCTTCACCATGCGTGATAAGCCATCCGACCTCATCAAGCCAGTTGTTGTTATCGACTAGGTAATTAACTAGGTCGCGTTATTTAGTATGTTTGAGCTGGCGAGAAGTTCGTTTTTCTCGCCAGCTTTTTGCGCTGGTGGGCGCCAACGGAGTTTAGGAAGCGGTTGTATTCATGAAAATCCTTGTTGTATCAGGCTTTCTTGGAGCTGGTAAAACCACCTTTATTCAGGAGCTCGTGCGCCGGACTGGGCGTGATTTTGCTATCTACGAGAATGAATATGGCCAGGCAGATATCGATGCGCGTCGCCTGAGACAGGACTCTGACCTTAAGGTTTGGGAGTCTACCGAGAACTGCATTTGCTGTTCGGGTAAGCAGGATTTTGCGACGTCGGTGCTGACCATTTCAAACACCATCGACCCCGAGTATTTAATTGTTGAACCAACTGGTGTAGCTAAGCTGCAGAGCATTCTTGATAATGTGAATCAGGTTGCCTGGGAGCGCATTAGTTTGCTGGCGCCGGTTACCGTGGTCGACGCCGTTTCGTGGCAGAACCAGCGCACCGATTTTCCAGAGATTTTTGATAACCAGTTGAGTGCCGCTGCGAGCGTGGTGGTTTCAAAGCTTGCTCCAGGTAGCGAGGATGCTGCCGAGCCCATTAAGCAACTTGCGGCAGAGATGAATCCGCAGGCAGAGGTTATCGCCGAATCTTCGTACGCTGATATTCCCGACGAGTGGTGGAATGCTCTGCTGACTCGCGCGCTTGACGGTTCTGTTCTTAAAGACGCAGCTGGTGATGAGGACGAAGGTCCCGATTTGGAGACTATGGCGCTGACTCACGCTGAGCTTCCCAGTCCAACGCACTTGATTTGGCTTTTGGACGCGGCTTCGGCTGGCGTATTTGGAAAGCTTGCGCGCGCAAAGGGAACGTTGCCGTGCGGCAATCAGTGGGTCAAGTTTGACCTGGTAGAGCGCGCATGGGCGATTACGGGCGATGAGCCTCAGGAAGAGTCCAGGTGCGTGTTTATCGGCCGCGACCTGCTGCGTCATGGACTTCGTGAGGCGTTTGTGCCGGCGTTCTGGCACGAGCAGTCGGACTTGGCTGACGAGCACGATCACTCGCATTGCGACCACGAGCACGGTCATTGCGTGCATGAGCATTGCGACCACGAGCATGGCCATTGCGAGCACGAGGGGCACGAGCACGCGCACCACGCGCGCCGCGAGCACCACGAGCACGACCACGGCGAGCATGCGCACGGCGAGCATGCGCACGAGCACGGCGAGCATGCGCACGGCCACGGCGACCACGCGCACACGCACGAGGATCACGTGCACAGCGTCGGCCACGAGCACGACCATGGCGAGCACTG
>CAUUEB010000024.1:0-18191 GCA_963544135.1 uncultured Atopobium sp.
ACGTCAGCCGTTGCCAGCAGGTCAATCAGCTCCTGGCGAGAAGGGCCAACAAGCACGGAAACTCCCGCGCGAACGGCGCGCTGCGCCATCTGACGTGCAAGATCGCCGGAAATCTGATCAGGCTCAAGCGGAGTGACTACCTTAACGTTGCAGTTTCTAGAGCGCAGCGCTTCTGCTGCCACCCAGCCATCTCCACCGTTATTGCCAAGACCTACGAGGATGACAACGTTAGAGATGTCCCCTCCCATGCCAAGGGCCTCTTGAGCAGCAGCGTAACCTGCACGGTGCATGAGCTCGGAAACGCTCACGCCCACGCGTGTCAGCGCAATCTCTACACGCTTGATGTCCTCAACATTTAGTACCGGCTGCATAACTTACTCCTCGGATTTAACAACATCATCAAAGGTTGTCTCAATTATAGGTTCTTGCACGCGCTCAAGCTCATCCAACACAGAACGAGCTTCTTTGAACGAACGTGCCAGCTCTTGGGCAGCATCTTCCTTTTGATATACCTTGGGTTTTACGGCGTTGGTTACCGCAACCGCATTGGCTACCGCAACGTCTCTGGTATACGAGATAGAAAGCGCAATCTCCTGCACGCCCTGCTCGGCCGCAATCTGTGCAGCCTTGCCAGCCAGACGAGCCTGTGGCCTGCCCAGCTGATCTCTCTCAACAGACACATCCTGAAAACCAATGCCAGACGAGAAACCCGTTCCTAAGGCTTTAAGCACGGCTTCTCTAGCTGCAAAGCGAGCAGCATAGTGCTCCGCAGGGCGAGCGGTGCTCTCACAATACGCACGCTCGGCATCGGTGAACATACGGCGAATAAAGTGAGGGCGTCTCTCAATTGCCTGCTGCATGCGGGCAATCTCAAGCATATCTACACCTATTCCTGCCAGTGCCATCGTATCCCCTGGATCTATCTGCGCTTAAGCGCTGAGCCTATACTCCTCAAGTGCGTCGAGCACAATCTGGTTTGCCTGCTGGCAGAGCTCATCGGTTGGAGCTTCTGCAAGAACGCGCACCAGAGGCTCTGTTCCGGAAGCGCGGACCAACACGCGACCATTGCCCTCAAGGAACTTCTCGGCAGCTGCAACTGCGTCGTTGACCTTAGGAGACTGCATAGCAGCCTCTTTGTCGGTGACGCGAACGTTAACCAACTGCTGTGGATATAGTGTAACGGGACGAGTCAGCTCAGAGAGTTTCTCGCGCTCTGCTCGTAAGACCTCCATAATACGGAGGCTGGTCAAGATGCCGTCACCGGTCTTTGCCAGGTCACCAAAGATGATGTGACCACTCTGCTCGCCACCCAGGCTGTACTCGTTCTCGTTCATGCAAGCGTAGACGTACTTATCGCCCACGTTGGTCTTCTCGTAAGAGAGGCCCGCGTCGTCAAATGCCTTGAACAGGCCAAAGTTGCTCATGACAGTAGTGACTACGGTCTGCTTAGCCAGGCGACCATACTTGTTGAGGTAGGTGCCGCAAACGTAGAGAATCAGGTCTCCGTCAACCACGTGGCCGCGCTCGTCAACTGCCAGGCAGCGGTCAGCGTCGCCGTCGTAAGCAAAGCCCACGTCAAGGCCGTTCTGAACCACAAAGCGCTGCAGCTGGTCAATGTGGGTGGAGCCGCAATCAACATTGATGTTGAGGCCGTTTGGTGCGTTGTTGATAACGTGGGTCTCGGCGCCCAGAGCGTCAAAAACAGGGCGAGCAACACTAGAAGCTGCGCCGTTTGCGCAGTCTAGGCCAATCTTCAGGCCCTGCAGGCTAAAGCCGCAGCTTGCAATAAGGCTGGAGATGTAACGATTACGACCCTGCATGTAATCAACCGTGCGGCCAATGGCGTCACCCGTTGCCAGAGGAACGTCAAACTCACCGTCAATATAGGACTCTACCTGCTCGAGAACGTCCTCGTCCATCTTGTAGCCCTCTTTATTGACCAGCTTGATGCCGTTATCAGTAAAGGGGTTGTGAGATGCGGTAATCATGACGCCGCAGTCAAAGCCGCCGTCAACTACCTCGTAGCTTACGCCAGGTGTAGGAATAACGTGCAGCATGTACGCGTCAGCGCCGGAAGCAACCAGGCCCGAGACAAGCGCGGACTCAAACATGTAGCTTGACCTGCGGGTATCCTTACCAATAATGATGCGAGCCTTGCGAGACTGCTTGGCTCCGTAATACCAGCCAATAAAGCGGCCAATTTTGTATGCGTGATCGACGTTCAGACCCTCGTTTGCACGGCCTCTAAAGCCGTCGGTTCCAAAGTACTTCATAAGCGTCTCCTAGCTGCGAATGTAGTGTTGTCGGGTGGAGAGCAACTTGCGCGCGAAGCGCCAGCGAACTACTCGACAGATGGGGCTTCTCGCCAGATGGCGAGAAGAACGTGCGGACTAAAGCGGTTGCGCAAATATGCAAAATGCAACCATTTAAAAGTATACAAAAAAGAGACCTGCCGATATACAACAGGTCTCTTTGTGAGGACTTTTTTGGGTCCAGCGGCCTTAGCGCTTGGAGAACTGAGGACGCTTACGAGCCTTCTTCAGACCGTACTTCTTACGCTCGACCGCACGAGAATCGCGGGTGAGGTAGCCGGCCTTCTTAAGGTCATCACGATACTCGCCAGCCTCGAGAAGAGCGCGAGCGATGCCCAGGCGAAGAGCGCCGGACTGGCCGTTGATGCCGCCGCCATCGCAGTTTGCGAGGACGTCGAAACGACCAAGAGTATCAGTAATGCGGAGAGGTGCGGTTGCGTTGTCTACGAGCTGCTGGCGACCAAAATACTGGACTGCCTCGCGGCCGTTAACGGTAACCTTACCAGTTCCAGGAACAAGACGAACACGAGCGACGGCCTCTTTACGACGGCCGGTGCCGGTGTAAACAGCGGTGTTATCTGCCATCGTTTAGCCCTCCAGCTCAATCTTGACGGGATTCTGTGCAGCATGTGGGTGCTCAGCGCCGGCGTAAACCTTAAGCTTCATACCCTGCTTGCGACCAAGAGTGGTCTTAGGAAGCATGCCCTTGACTGCGTGCTCAACAACACGCTCTGGGTGCTTCTCCATCTCTTCCTTGAAGGAAGTGATCTTCAAGCCACCAAGGTAGCCGGAGTGACGCCAATACTCCTTGTGGTCAGCCTTAACACCAGTAAGGACAACCTTGTCTGCATTGATGATGACAACAAAGTCACCAGTATCAGCGTTTGGGGTGTACTGTGGCTTGTTCTTGCCACGAAGAATCATGGCAGCCTTTGTAGCCAGACGACCGAGCGTTGCGCCCTCAGCGTCGATGAGCACCCACTTGCGCTCGACTTCGCCAGCCTTGGCGAACTGAGTCGACTTCTTCACTTGACTCCTCCTACGAATTACGAGTTGATAACCCCTGGACGGGTCATCGATGCTTTTTCTTGTCAGAGATTACGGGGCTCTGTGGAAAAGCCTTAAAAGTATACTCCACTCTTTAGCAGTTGTACGCGGGAATTTTTGTTGCTTCATGAATGCAACAATTCGTTCAAATTTGACGGGTTTCTCCACATTGAAAAGCCGTCCACAGCACAAGAACAACCACTTGGCCTGCTGTGCGATGCATTTTGTTTCGACTTTTTATTTTATAGGGCGAGAAGTGCGAGCGTGCTCGTATGTTTACACCAAGGTCAAAGTTACAACGTCAGGAGGAAACAATGCGTGACACAGATTTTGTCGCACGTTTGCACCGGAACTTTGCGTTGCTGGGCGGCCAGCTTAAAACCCGACTTAATACCCGCTTAAAAACCCAACTTAAGAATCATGTTGTACTGGGCACCGCGCTTGCCCTGTTTGCAGCACTTTTGCTGGTGATTCCATTTTACGGATGCACACCAGCCGCTTCTGAGAACGCTCAGGGCAGCTCAACCGCTCAGTCTGAGGCACAGAAGGATCAGAAAGAAGAGGCTCCTAAGGGAACGGTTAAAGCAACATCGTTCTACTCGCCAACCCTTGGCTTGGACTGGAACTATGACGTCTACCTGCCCGCGGACTACGAGTCCAATCCCGATAAGACCTATCCTGTTATTTACATGCTGCATGGCCTGTATGGCAATCATCGCAATCTGCTGGAGCGCTTTGATTCGTCCGCCATGCTTGACGAGGCTATTCAAACCGCTGGTCAGGGAGCTATCGTAGTCTTTGTCGACGGCTTTAACAGCTTCTACATTGACTCCGCTGATCGCGGCCTCAAGATGGAATCTGCCATCATGAACGACCTGGTACCTTACATTGAGAGCACGTATCGCGTGTCAAAGGACCGCAAGGATCACGCAATCGGCGGCATTTCTATGGGCGGTTATGGTGCAGCACGATTTGTTTTGCATCACTCCGATTACTTTAGCAAGGGCATTCTGCTCTCGCCTTCTGTTTGGACAACACTTGCTGACGACAACTTTATTTACACCTCTCAGCACGCCTTTAGCGACGGAACCACCAGCTGGTCATGGGATTTGTACAAGCAGCTGTTCCCCACTCAGTATCTTGGTGAGGTTGATCCAAGTCAGGTTTCGTTCTTTGTTGCAACAACTTCCGACGACGGAGTTGTGCCTGTTGCTGACGTGGACGCCTTTGTTGAGCAGCTCAAAAATGCTGGTATCAACGTTGATTACCAGCGCGACTCCGGCGACAACCACAACTGGAAGTACTGGTCCAGGGTTGCTCCAACTGCGTACGCTTGGGCGCTCGACCAGTTCAAGAGCGCCGACAGCAAGTAAGCGCTGACGGCGCGCCGGGCCGGGCGGTGCCGGGTCCAGAGCGGGCCGCGAGTGCGCCGGGCGGTGCGGTGTCGAGTCCAGGGCGGGCTGCGAGGGCGCCGCCGGGCCGGCCGCGAGTGCGCCGGGTTTCTCGCCAGAAAAGACCGCGGATATGCGCGTAACGGCGCTGTCCGCGGTTACTTTTTTGCCGAAACTGAAGTATTATCAGCGTAGATAACTTGCGCTGCTTGGCGGCGCCACAAACTGAGGAGCGACTATGCCCAGCATCTACACCGTCACGCTCAATCCCGCTCTGGACAAGACCGTCCAGGTGCCAAACTTTGCCGTTGACCAGGTGAATCGCATCACGTGGCTCAGGCGAGACGCGGGCGGCAAGGGCATCAACGTGTCCAAGGTTATCGCTAAGCTGGGCGGAGAGTCTACCGCCATCGCCGTTCTTGCAGGTCAAACCGGCAAATGGATCGCTGACACGCTTGGCGAGAATAACATCAAGGTCCAGGCGATTTCCGTTCCCGGCGAGACGCGCACCAATCTTAAGGTCGTCGACACCGAGGGTGGCACCAACACCGACATCAACGAACCTGGTCCCGAGGTCACCGATACCGTGCTTGACCAGGCGCTTACTGACGTGATTACCAAGACTTCCGCTGGCGACATTGTGGTTCTTTCCGGCAGCCTCCCCCGCGGAGCTTCCGCCGATACGTATGGCCGCTGGACTCGTGCGCTGCGCGACGCCGGACTGAAGGTGTACCTGGACGCCGACGGCGCGGCTCTCTCAGCTGGCCTTGAGCAGAAGCCGTACTTTACCAAGCCAAACGATCACGAGCTCTCCGCCATGCTTGATCGCGAGCTGACCGACGTGGACGCAATTGCCGCCGCCGCGTCCGAGATTGTTGCTGGTGGCATCGACACGGTCTGCGTTTCCATGGGCGGCAACGGCGCCGTCTACGCTACGGCTGACGAAGTTTGGTATGCAGGTCCTGTAAAAGTCCAGGTAGGAAGCACTGTCGGTGCCGGTGACTCCGTTGTGGCAGCGCTTGCCTTTGCGGATGCACAGGGTCTCTCGACAGAAGACGCGCTGCGACTGGCCATGGCCACGGGCGCCGCAAACGTTATGGAGAGCGGAACTCAGGCAGCGGAGCGCTCGGTTGTGGATTCGCTTATCGAGAAAGTGCAGCTCACGCGCCTGCGTTAACGTTCGGAGTGCGAGCGGGCCGCGAGCGCGAGCGCGCGCCGGCCGCGAGTGCACGGGTGCGCGGAGCGCTGCGGGTGCACGGGGTTTCTCGCCAGGCCTGCGCCTGAAAAGTGCAAAGAATCTGTATTTTAGATACAGATTCTTTGCAGAAATCAGGCAAATCCACAGATTCTTTTGCATTTTTAGGCAAAATTTACAGATTCTTTGACAAAATCAGGCGCGTGAAAGATAGGCGCTTTGACCCTAAATTTTGAGCCTGAAAACTACATCACGTCTGAGTAAAACAGCTCAGACATGGCGAGAAAATCAGGCAAAACCACTCAGACATGGAGCACTTTTCCGGCAAATCGTTCAGACATGGCGAGAAAATCAGGCGCTCATGACGTCATGTGAAAACGCTCGCGACCTTTCCGCAGTTATTCAGTAGCGCCTGCAGTCTTCCTGCGATTACATTCAAGCTTCCAGCCAATCATCCAACCAACTGCAAGAACGTAATTCTCGATAGCTCCCACCAAATTTACCGACTCGTGAGCGCTCAAAAAATGGATGAAGTGATTGGTTCCAATTCCAATGCCGCCCAGAATCAGCGCGAGCAAAATTGCACGTAGATAGACCCAATCGTAGTGGAAACAAGTGGTAACCAAAATGATGAGCACCGCAAGATTCCAAAAACCAATCTCTCGCTGCCATCCGGTCGAAATGCCATAAGCGGCGTTGCTTCCCATGTACTCGGGGGCGACAATTTGCAGAATTGCCGCACCGGTCATCGCAACGATAACCAGCGCAAACATTACCTTCAAAAACTTGTTCATTGGCGTCTTCAAAACAAACTCTTTTCGTGTCAATTTGTGCTTCCTGCGCAGGTCGCGTGCAAGCCACCGCAAATCGTGCGCGAGCCACCGCAGATCGCGCGAGTGCCAGCTCGCGCACCCTACTCGATAAAACTTTTAATCTCTTCAAGGCGCTCAAGTGCAACTTGGCGACCTGTCAGGTATAGAGACAGCAGGGCCTCACCGGACTTCTCGTTAACTTTAACTTCAACTGGCTCGGGAGGCTCAAGCACCAGCACTCTACCCTCTTCCTCCAGCTCAAAGAGCTGTTTGCGCTGATCCATGTAGCGCTCAGCGCGAGAAGCCAGCGCGGCTTCAAAGTACGGATACGCGGAGTAGAGCTGCGAGCGAATGGCAATCTGCTCGTTGACGTCGGTTTTTACGAAGTTCCTGTCCTGCGTGACAATGACCAGCGCTTTCTTTGCCGGCGTGTGGTCGGGAACGTCAACCGCGCGCTCAGCTTTTCCGTCGGGCAGACCAAGCGCCGCCGCAAACGGAATTGAATCGGTTGTTCCGCCGTCCAAATAACGATGCCCGTCCAGCTCAACCATGCGAGAAACCGTTGGCATTGACGCGGACGCTCGGACCATGGTCACGTCTTCCGGGAACGTCTTTACGTGCAGATATGCCGACGTACCAAACGTAACATCGGACGCAACCACGTACATCTGCATGGGATTTTGGTTAAATGCCTCGTTATCGCAGGGATCCAGATGGTTTTGGATCTCGTCAAACATGAAATCCGCGCCCGCAATGTCACCAGTCGTGATCAGCGAGCGGATCGAAAGAAAACGGGCGTCGTCTCTAAATGCCAGCATGATGCGCATGGCGCGACCCATCTGCTTGGACCTAAAGCTCACGGCATTGATGGCGCCTGCGGAAACTCCCCACACGCTCTCAAAGTTGGTGACACCCTTCTCGCGAAGCACATCAAGAATTCCAGCGGTAAAAATGCCTCGATAACTGCCGCCTTCTAGCACAAGCGCAGTTGAAGATAGATGCGCGGACTCCCGCCCCACTCCACCGTCCTGCGAGAACTTCTGCTGCTGATCTTCCATAACAACCTCCGAATTACGTTATTCAGAGTGTACCCAATTTCCGCCTAGCCGCCCGCCCGGTTTCCACACAAAAAGCGCCCGAGTCAGGCGCTTTTCATGCACGTTATATTCTTCTGGCGAGAAACCCGTCGGCTTTGCAACGCGGTCGGCGTCGCAGGCTCTTCCCCTACTGGCGAACCTTACGAGAAGCAGCAACAAAACCAAGGCCGCTTACTGCAAGAACAGAGGCTGGAACAACAACGTCCGCGACACCAGTTGCAGGAAGAGCGGACTTCTTCTCTGGTGTTGGTGCAGGAGCTGGAGCAGGCTCTGGTGCTGGAGCTGGCTCTGGATCAGGGGTTGGAGCTGGAGTTGGATCTGGAGTAGGTGCAGGAGTTGGATCTGGATTAGGCGTTGGAGCCGGAATGCGCACAAACTGAACGTTAATAACCTCATCGAACTCCATTGCTGGAACCCAGTGACCCTTAACGGTAACAGTGCCATCGCCGTTGTCGACAATGACTACGCCGTCAGCGTTGCCAACCATAAATCCGTCTGGAATTGGGTTAGTAACATCAGGAAGGAAGTATGCGTCCTCAGGAGCGTATGGATTAACCGTTGGATCCATGAGCTGCTCTCTAGTTGGTGCAGGAATAGGAGTTACGCCAGTAGTAGCAGTAGCACCGGTAGTGCTTGTAGGAGCAGGCGCTGTGCCCTCTGCCAGCGCAAATGCTGGAGCAAGTGCCAATGCGGCTACAAGAGCAGATGAAGCGATGCAGACCTTTAAATTCTTCATGTGACTTTTACGCCAAAATTTATGCGCCGGGCCCAACGCCGAGAAGCACAAAATTTTTAGCGCATTCCTTTCTGATATGGATTATTTAATTTCTCCGTGAGCAGATACTATCATATACATACTGAACAAATGTCGCCTCCGGTCGACATATTCCGCGAACGTACAAAAATTTTAAATGACCTTTAAAACTATTTTTCCAAAGTCTGATAACATTTCTGCAGGTAAACTATTACGCAACTCAGAGTTGACAAATTTCCAACTCAACTTGGTGGTGTGCAATCAAGGCAATTTTTAGAGTAATAGCCATCACATGTGAATCCCACCACATCACCAACAGAAAGGAACAGCCATGTTACTGAGCGAGAAAATCATGAGTCTCAGAAAGCGTAATGGTTGGTCGCAAGAAGAGCTTGCACAACAGCTTGGCGTTTCGAGGCAGTCAGTTTCTAAATGGGAGTCTATGGCTTCCATGCCTGATATTCAAAAGATCATGGCCATGAGCGAGCTCTTTGGCGTTTCCACGGACTACCTGCTCAAAGACGAGCTTGAGGAACTTCCAGCTACTGCCACGGTCGCTGTCGCGGGCAACACCGACACAGACACATCTGGCAACATCGCGGGCGCTGACCCCAGCGCGACTGCCGGCGACTCCTCCAGTGTCGACGCGTCTACCGGCAAAACTGTGGCACCGAAGCTCAGCGTTTCTCTCGACACAGCCACCGAATACCTGGATGCAATCGCACGAACTTCTCGCCCCACGGCAGGTGCAATTACCCTCTTTATCCTGGGGCCCGCGCTTCTTGTCTCGCTTGCAACATACAGCGAAGACGCGCTTTACTTTGATCCGATGCACATTTCTCCAGATACGATGGGTATCGCAGGCATTTGCATCATGATGCTCTTCATTGCTGCGGGCGTTGGCCTGCTGATTCTCCAGGACATGAAGCTCGCGAAGTTTAAGCAGCTCAAGGAGGCCTCTCTCGAGCTCCAGTATGGTGTCGAGGCTGCCGTTCGTAGGCGCGCCGAGTCCACAGAATCGTTGCGATACATGCAGCAGGCCGCTGGCGTCTGCCTTACCATCCTGAGCGCAATCCCCTTCCTTATTGCATCGTACTATGGGACTGGCCTCATCTTTGCTCTTGGCTTCTTCGTTGCAGCAATTCTCGTTTCTCTTGGCGTTTACCTGCTGGTTTACTCGGGAATTCTCAGGGATGGCTATAGAGTTCTCCTTCAGGAAGGCGATTTCTCCCATGACGAGAAAAGCAACAAGAGAGACTCCAAATCCGCAGCATTGAAGTACAGGCCAATTGCCAGGGCGTATTTTGGCACCATTACCTTGCTGTACGTGGGCTATAGCTTCATCACCAAGGACTGGAAAAGTTCCTGGATTATCTGGCCTGTTTCCGCGCTCCTCTACCACGTTATTATCAGCATCCTGAACGCTCTGAAGAAAAAGTAAGCGCGACCGTCAGATCGCGATCGCTCGGACGCACGGCAGACACGCAGGTCGGAGGCACTGGTCAGGTGCGACTCGCAAGAGCTCGGTCTTCTCGACAGGCCGAGCTCTTTGCGTATAGCTTGGCGAAGGTTCCTTTGAGCCTGAAAACTGCATCATGTCTGAGTAAATTTACTCAGACATGATGAGAGAAACCGGCAAAACCACTCAGATATGGTGCACTTTTCCGGCAAATCGTTCAGACTTAGCGAGAAAATCAGGTTCCATGAGAGCGCTCATGGAAGGATAACCTTAGGCACGCTTTAAAGTCTGCCTGAAAAGTACAAAGAATCTGTGTTTGGGACACAGATTCTTTGTAGAAATTAGGCAGAATCCACCGATTCTTTTACGTTTTCAGGCAAAAGTTACAGATTCTTTGCAGAAATAAGGCGCAGCTACAAGGTCCAAAATCAGTTGCAACTTTATCCGCGACGAGATGCCTGGTACTTCTCGAAAGCAGCTTTGTATTTCTGCTCCTCTTTCTTGAACATGGCGTTGAAAAACAGGGTAGTTACCAGAAGAATGACCAGGTACAGCGCAGTAAAAGACATCCAAGCCTGAGCCATATTTGGCACCCATCCTCCAATGAGCGCCATCGCCACAAGCGTTGGGAACAGGCAAACGTTGAAGCCAAGAAACCTGTGAAGGTAGCTGAGCTTAGTAATCAGAGGCTGATAGTTGAACCAAATCTGCTGGTAAACCCCCGACAGGACGCCGGCGGCAATCAGCGTAAGAAGTATGATGTTATTTTGCCTGTCACCATAATTGATTGCCAGCGCAATGACGCCATACACAAGCGAGATGCCGGTGAAGCATATCGCGCCACCTGAAATACCTTTGCACATGATTTGACCTACTGTTTTATTGAGTCCCTCATCAAATTCTTGCTGAGTCTCTCGCTCAATTCCTTGCCAGTTTTGTGATTCGTTGCGTTCCATGATGTTCCCTTCTCTGGGATAAAACTGCTGTTAAAGTGTGGTTCGAGTGGTGTTTGGCGCTCGGCACCGGGAGCGATGCGCGAGAAAATCCGCTGGCCCTTACACAATTCCGATACGTCGTTTGATTTCCGCAGCGTACTTTCTTGAAGCAACAAGGGGTTTCTCGCCAAGCGACAGCAACATGCGGCCGGAACCTGCGGGTTTGATGCCCGTAACCTGATCCAAATTGACCAGTTCCTGTCGAGAAGTGCGCACAAACGCCGTGTCTTTGAGCGCGTCCTCGAGCTCGGTCAAGCGACTAGAACTTTCCAGAGTCTCCCCGTTTACCAGGTGAATCAGTGTCACACTGCCATCCGTCTGAATCCATGCAACATCCGCGAGAAGGACGACGCGCCTGTTGATGGTTCCGGGAACGTATCCAGTCATCTTTCCGTCAACCATCTGGAGCTGACGGACAATTCCCGAAACGCGCGGGTCATCGGGGCCGCTCAAGATGGTCACTTCGATTTGCGCGCGACCCTTTTCTTCAACTACACGAATTTCCATGACACTTCCAAACAACTTACTTGACCTAACGTTTTGTTTTCTTGCTGCAGCGGAATTGTAGTCCGCTTGCTTCCTTGCCTTAAGGCATCTTTAGAATAACGGTTGCATCTCTTATGTGGGACTTCGTGTCACTCAAATGCACTAACTGGCTCGTGAAATGCAATCTTTGCGCTCCGAGTGCCGCTTTCTGCGCGCCCGAACTTGCGCGCCCGAACTTGCACGCGCAAACGCGTTTGCGCGCACACGTTCGCGCGCACGCCCATACAAAAAGCCGCCCTCAAGATGAGAGCGGCTTAAAGTTACCGTGCGCTATGCCTGCGAGCGTGTCGACCTCGCCGCAGCTTAGTTCTTAGCTGCGTGAAGCTTGAGAGTACCCAATGCAAAGAGAACCGCTGCGCCGCCTGCAACAGCAAACATCAGTGTGTTCTGCAGTGCGTCGTCGCCAGTGTAAGGAGTGCGGGACTTGCGAGGCTTAGGGACAACAGGGTTAGTAGTGGTATTGGTATCTGTGTCGATAAGACCATCGCTGACGTGAGCGGTGTTTACCACCGTAACGTCCTTCTCGCCCTTGTTGACCTTGACCTGGAAGGTAACGGTGAGTGTGTCGCCCGAAGCAACGTTTTGTGTCCAGGTTACAGTACGCGTAGCTGGGTCGTAGGTACCGCCGTTATCAGCGGAGCCATCAACGTAGGTTGTGTGCTCTGGGATGACATCGGTGATGGTGACATCGCGAGCGGTGTTGGTGGTGTTGGTGTAAGTTACGGAATAAGTGAGCACCTGACCAGCAGTTACCTTGTTGCCGTCGATGGAGTTACCCTGACCATCCAGGACATCCTTCTTTGGCTGAGGCAGAACTACCCAAACGCCAATGAAGTGAGCGTTTTTGTGGTCAATGACCTCGGAATCGTGATCGTAACCGATAAACACCCACGTTCCATCTGGAGTCTCTACGCGAGTAACGCCGCCAAGAGGCTGATCAGGGGTAACGGTGGTGCCGTTAGGAATTCTAGTCTGCTTGCCAGGAAGCAAATCCAGAACCTCTTGAGGAAGCTCCCTGTTAGGAGTGCCGCTTACAAACTCGTGGGTCTTCTCGTACAGAAGCTCAGTGGTTACCTTATTGGAGTGAGCAACGTTTCCGTCGACAACCTGTGTGAGCTCGTTATCAATGTTGGAGCCGTCTGTCTCTACCTTGCTGTTGGTAACAGTCTTGTAGGTAATAACAAACTTCTTGCCGCCATTTGCCTTGGTGAGCAGGTGATCCTTGATGTTGACCGTAACCTTCTGGCCGTCAACAGCAACGGTATAGTCAGTGCCCTCAGTGAGGGTCTGGCCGTCAAAGCTTACGGTAAGGCTCTGGAAATCAAGGCGCTCGTCAAAGGTGTCAACCATGCTCATCGACTTAATCTTGCCGATGGTATCAATGCCCTGCTTTGGCAGCGTAAAGGTGCCGGTATAGGTAATGGTTTCTCCGGCCTTAGCAGGAGCCTGCTCTGGATCAACTGCCTTTACTGGAGCTGGAGTAATTGCCTCGGTGTATACGCCAAAAAGGCTGCCGCTGGTAGCCGCGCTGGTGGACTCAAACGTCATACTGCTTGACTTGGACTTAACAGCAAAACCCGCAAGGTTCTTCTCCTGGTCAGGACCAGAGGTTCCACGAACAGGATTCCAGGTAATATTGCTGCCAGTGGTGCTCTCAACAAGAATGTTCCTGTTGTTCATAACAATGCTATCGATGGTGCTATTGGCGTTAATAAGCGAGAAGGTCTCGTTTGCGCCAGCATCACCGACAACGTCAATATCGCTTGGCTGCATAACAAGCTTGAGGTCACAAGGGGTGCCATCGGTGTACTTAAGCTCTACTGTTACGTTTGCGTTGATTGCATAGGACCTGAACATATCAGCAGTATAGCTGGGGTGATTCACGTCAATGTAGTCCATAATCTGGAAGGACTTAGTTCCCCAGTTCTCATCAACGGTCAAAAATGCAACGTCAGTCTTATTAGGGTTGTTGTAATCTGCGTTGGCATTCTTAAGGGTAAGGTCCAGAGAGTTGATGGTGACATAGACGTCAACGTCCTTGCCATCAACAGTACCAGCGTTAGAAAACTTCAGCGAAAGAGGCTGGTTATACTGCTGGTTGGAACCGTCTTTAGTTGGCTGAACAACAAAAGCGGTTGAGGGCAGTCTTCCTGTATCAGAAGCAGGAATCTCTACACGCTTAACACCAGTTCCTTGCGAAAGAACAGTCATGTTGTCTCTGGTCAGCGTGAACTGGTAAATGTTGATCTGGGTAAGATCACTATCGTCTTTCTGGCGATCAAGTGCCTGAGCTGTGTTAATAGACATAAACAGGCATGCCACAACCATGGTGAGAAAGACTGAGATTCTCTTAAGAAAACCTTTTTTCATGATGGCCCCTCAAAAAGATGTGCATATTACATCTATATTTTCTTACAAATTGATAGCCAAGACATACGAGAAATTAGTATTCACATAAAAAGTGAATTTGGCTGATAAATAGTACAGTTCACATGGACAGTACTGTTTTGAAAATAGTTCAAATTTTTGTATCCGCGCCACATCTGCTGTTTGCGAACATGAATTGAGCCGTCGCGCTTTAAGACGCCGCAGTCAGTTCGCAGCCTCGGTCCGCGCGCCTCTGCTCACTCGCTTTAGTTTGCTCCGCCAGGGCGAGAAGGTCTACCAGCTTGGTGATTATCTGGCTCTTGAACTTTTTCTGTCTTGGAGCAAATCCATGCAATGGTATAACCAACGCAGCCGATAAACAGGCAGGTCAGACCTAACATAAGCATTTTCTCGCCAACGCCAAAGTCAATCTCGTATTGAATTTTGAGCGCCAGCGGAGGATCTTGCAGAGGAAGCCCTGCCTTAGCGAACAGGTAGTATGCACCCATGAGTGCACTTAAAATACCCGAAATTAAAAATCCCTGTGAAAGGTTCTTGATTACTTGAGCTGCTTTATTCATGTCGCATCATCTCCTTATGTGGCTATAGTAAAGCAAAACGACGAGAAGCCCAAAAAGAGAGCCAGCGAATGAACTACCTCCCATTTCTTGGACACGAGAAATAGGGGGCAGTTCAAAAACACACCTAAGTCGGATAATCTGTTAAAAAGACGTATACATGACGCTGAAATTGCCTCAATCATGCAGATTATCGTCATTAGGTGTGTAAAATGCCCGCAATTGAGCAGAATATCCGACTTAGGTGTGTTCCGTAGATACAGATTTTTCGATAGTTAAATTTCTTATATTTCTCTATTCATGTTCAAGCATATTAGATGAAGTTTATGCATAGAGATGTATATCAGGTAGTGCGACCACCTAGCTGCCTAGCTATCTTGATTAGAAACATGTCGATTCTTCGGCAGAACCTACCAAAGCAGCGCTATTTTGTACGCCAGGCCTAAAAGCCAACGCTAACACGCTACAGAATCATAATCACCCGCATATGAACTGCCTCCCATTTCTTATATCCAAGAAATGGGAGGCAGTTCAGTACCGACTCTCTTTTGATGTGTAGGTGTTTTGTAGTGGATTGAGCTGCTTACTTTCCGCTTGCCATCTTAGCTGGATACCACTTTTGGAACCACGCCGTAAACAGGCCCATTCCAATAGGAACCAGGTTATTCACAATAACCAAAATACCACCCACACCATTTTGAACTGCAAACCAGCTCCAAATGGCCGTTAACACGTACATAGCACCCCAACATGCAGCCAAAATATAATTTGTCTTCATGAACAGCGGATTGTTGTAGGCATTATCTCCGCCGTAGCTGTACTTAACATATGCAGCGCAGAGAGGCTCCTTAGTAAGGCATGATGCAAGCCACATAAGACCAAAAGCCAGGTAACCCAAATTGACAATAAGATTCCTGTCGCCATTTCCGCTCATAAAAACGCCTGCAGACAATGCTCCAACCAGGGCAAATGAGATTCTGTCCCAGATGGTGAACTTGAAGTTCCTCATAATAAGCGGCATTAAAGCAGTAACAAGCAGCACAATCATGGCGCCAACCTGAGAATCAAACGATGTTGCAGTCCAGAAGGTAATCCAAGGGAGCAGCATTGTAATCATCTGAGGGTTTTTCTGCGTGTTGCCCGCTTCTTCAAGCGGCACGTTCTGCGCACCTCCAGATGCGCCGCCAGGAGTGGGACCAAAATACTTGTCCCAATCAATCATGAAGGAGAAATCACCCTCAACGGTATACAGGTGCTTGCCCAGCGCCTCTGGTCCACTTATCTCGCCACGAGAAATGGACTGCCAGACCTCAAACGGAGTGTTGAGCTTTGTGGTGGTAGTAAGACTGCCATCAGTAAAGACTTTACTGCCATCTTTGCCCAGCAGAATCTGGTAGCTACGCCCAAGATCGGTGTAGTTCATCTCAAGAACGCGATCTTTGCCGTCGTAAGCTGTTTTGTCGTACAGAGCTGCCATCTGAGAGGTGAAGATATGGTCAAACGGCACCTGCTCAACGGGTTTCTCGCCAGCGTTATTGCTGCCCTGAGTGCTTGTATCGCGAGAAATTCCCCAGCTTGCATCCGCCATCTGCTCAAACATATCTTTTGGATACAGCAAGACTTTGAGCTCGGCTTTTGTCTGGTCAGAAATGCCGCCCTGAGCGTATTCTATGCCAGCCTTTTTGACAAGCGCCAGGTACTGGTCAGTGCGTGCGGAAAGCTCTTTTACGCGGAAAAGCTCGCCCTGGCCGCAGAAAATGCTCTCGTAATTGCCCTGGCCAAGAATGTGGTCAAACATCTTGGTAACGCTATCGTAGTTGCCCTCTGACGAATAGAATCCGCAGGTAGAGATAAGAACGTGCTTCTTGCCTGTCATGTCATAGCGAGATTCGTGCGCACCACTTCCATATCCCCTGTTTGCGTCGCTCATGAAGGGCAGACTCATGGGGAGCTGGCGATCAATCAGGTTCTTCAGCAGTCCAGGTACGTTGAAGTAGTAGAGCGGAAAACTCCAAATAACCAGGTCAGCCCAGAGCTGCTTTTGAATGACCGTTTCTTCGTCGTCCGACATAATGCACTTACCGGGCGTGTTCTTCCAGCAGTGGAAGCATCCCTTGCAAGGCTTGATGTCCATGGTGGCAACGTTGAGCTGCTCAACAGTCACGTCTTCATTGACGTGCTGCTCGGAAATACCCTCGATGAAGCTCTTTGCAAGACGCAGAGAATTGCTGGCTTTACCCTTGGGACTGCCATTAATGAGCAGAATGTTCATGCTGCGCCTCCAGCTCCTTCATGCACTTCTCGCTCCATGCTCTAAGCATTTCCTCGTGCATCTTGCCGTACTCGATAGTAAATTTCCAGAACAACGCCTTCTCTGGGTCACCCATTTGCGCTGCGTAAGCGGCTACTGCGCCCGTTGCTAGCTCACTTCCACCAGGAAAAGATGAGGCGTTATCTGCGATTCGTTTAAAGAACGCAAGGTTTTCCTCGTAGGAGCACTCGCCCCTAAAGAACGTCTGCATCAAAAGCGGAATACGCAGCACCGAGGCCTGAAAGTCTTCCCTCAGCCACCTGTTCAACTCCTCTTTACCGGCTTCAGTTATCGAGAAAACCTTCTTGTCCGGCTTTCCTTTCTGGGCAACCAGCGTTGCGGTGACCCAGCCGTCTTTTTCTAGCGCCTGCAGTTCTCTATAGATCTGGCTCGTCTGAGCAGTCCAGAAGTAATTAAGCGACTGTTGAAAGATGGTTTTAATCTCGTAACCGGACATATCCCCATAATTCAAGAGACCAAGAATTCCCTGCTTAAGCAAATCTCTCATCTCCTTATATTCCACTTGTTGAATATCTTATAACGATAGTAGTTCCACTTGTGGAATATGTCAACGAGAAATTCTAAAAACTTTGATTACTTTCTATCGGCAATCACAACCACCCGCCACGAACATGAAGATTATGATGTCAAAAGTAGTTCACATACGATATACTTTTGCCATGGCAATTATCGACGACATATACGCAAACGTGGACGACTTTGGACTCGTCACCTCCGCCGAGGCGAAGGAGTTCGGCATCCCCAACACCGAGCTCGTACAGCAGGAGCGGCGCGGTAAGCTCGTGCGCGTCGCCCGGGGCGTCTACAGGATGCCCGTCTGGCCCCACCAAGAGGCCGCCCCCTACGCCATTGCGGTGAAGGCCGCGGGCGAGGGGGCCTACCTCTGGGGCGAGTCCGTCGTGGCGCTGCTGGACCTCACCCCCACTGACCCCACCCGCATCTGGGTTGCCTCCCCAAGGAGGATCAGGCGCGACGTCGGCCAGGGCGTCACCGTGCTGGGTATGCGCCAAGGGGAGAGCACCACGCACTACGAGGGCGTGCGCTGCCAGCGTGCGGCCGATGCCATCCGCGCCGCCGCGCCGAGACTCGGGCGCGAGCGGGCGCGCGAGGCCGCGGAGACGGCCCAGCACGAGGGATACATAACCAGCGGAGAGATGGACGACCTGAGGGAGGAGCTCTCATGACCGCGAAGAGGCCGAACAGCATGCGCCACCTTGACGACGCGATCCGCAGGGAGTGCGGAGGCAACCAGGCCGCCTACGTGAGGCTGCGCACGCTCATGGCCAACGCCGTCGTCGCGGGGATG
>CAUUEB010000025.1:0-17208 GCA_963544135.1 uncultured Atopobium sp.
ATTGGGGTATTTTCAGCGTCATGTATACGTCTTTTTAACAGATTATCCGACTTAGATGTGTTTTGAACTGCCTCCTATTGCTCGTGTCCAAGAAATGGGAGGCAGTTCACATCTTAGCGACAAGGCGTTTTTTGTGCGTATGTAAAGGCTTCTTAGGCGAGAAGAACGTGGTGTAGATCTTCTACCGTATCTACAATTGCAACCGCTCCCGCATCAATAAGCTCCTGTTTATTGGTAGTTTTTCCATACAAAACGCCAATGCACGGAATCTTATTTGGGAATGCTGCTTCCATATCAAAACGACGGTCGCCAATCATAACGCTTTCAGAAGCATTAAAGCCAAGCTGGCGCATAACGTGGGCAATAGCAGTGATTTTATCAGTTGCTGCCTCATCTATTCTTCCAGCATAGGTATCAAGAACACCAATAAGGTTGTTATCCCTAAGGCCCATCTCTAGCATAGGCTGATTCTTTGAGCTTGCTACCGCAACCTTTTTACCGGCAGCATGAAGGTCATCGATGAGGTCTCTCATACCTTCAAAGAGTGGCCATTTTCCTGTAGTTACATAAAGCTCTCGGTAACGCTTAGTAACCACAACAGCGTCCTCATGGCTTAAGCCAAAGACCAGCTCAAACGCATAAGGAAACGGTGGTCCTACAAGCTTTTTAAGGTCTGATTCTATAAAGTCTGTGTGACCGCAGTCTGTCATTGCCATCTTCGCGGTAGAAACAATGGTGGGCAACGTGTCTGCCATAGTCCCATCAAAATCAAAAATAATAAGCGAACGATTCTGCAGATCTGAAATTACATCAGAAGCTACCAGCGATTTATTTGTATCAGTTGCGTTTTGCATTATTGCCATGTCAATCCAATCATCTACGTATGTGAGTATACCGTTCATGGCGCAAAACTAACCAGTCAATGACATTTTCTTCTCGCCTGCCGAATTAACTATTGACAGCTGAAATGTCGTACACCAGCAAAGGTATATAGTTAACTATAGATGAATCAGTATGCCTAACTTGGGAGGTGTATGATGACTCGTCAGGAAAATAATCCAGAAGCTAAGCAACCTGGAAGAAACAGGCTTGGAAAGCTCTATCCGTCTCTCGTCAATACAGACGTTCTGCCTGATGAGTCTCTAGACGCTGCCCAAAATAATCAACATGTTGGTTCTATTGATCAGACTGGTTGGCATACAAAGCTCAATATTGAAGCGCTTTCTCTTACGCTTACAGAGTCCATAACCCCTCTTGAAGTGCTTAAACATTTTGTAACTACAGCATTTTTGCGTGAAAAAGATTCTCACCGAAAAGGTGGATCTGTTGCCATCCCGCCAAGTGATTTTGAACTGCATCTAGCCCAGCGACTAAAAGATGCCGGTGTTCTCGATGCGCAAGACATTACTATCCCCTGCCGCGTGGTGCGCCTGCGTACCAATGGCCTCTTTTATCTGCGCGCTAATCAAAAAACACTTTCCTATGAACAGAAGATTCAGCTCCTTACTATTGAGAGCGCACTGAACACTGCCCTCTTTGCAGAGCGATACTTTCTTGATGCAAATATGGCATCTGAACTTGACTTACTTGCTTTTGAGCAAAAGATTGTCTCTACCATGATGAAGCAATCTCGCCCCCGTTGTGCCACTACTCAAAGCACCCAAGAAGACGGCGAGTGGGTTGTCCGCAAAGCCATCTCTCTACACATTGAAAGCCTGCGTCTATCTCAGCGTCTTGTCACTGAGTTTAGGACCAACGTACACAAGGGAATTGCCGCCTTTAGGGTACACCTGGCCCTTCCAGAGCAGTTCCCAAGAAGCTTTCTTGACAAAGATGGAAGTATCAAAGAAGCAACCTTTGATGACCTCAGCCGTGCGGCAACCGCTTACAACTTACACCTTGGTATGCTCATCACCGCAAGTACTTTTAGAAGCTCGAAGAGGATTAACGAGGTCTGGCTGTCTGGCATTTGCGATACAAACAAGCTGCATGCCTGTCTTTTCTCGTTCCACATTACTCGCAAGCAATTTGAAGATACAAACATTACAGAAGATACTAATCCGCTTTCTGTCTATCAGCTCTGGAACGCGCAAATTGACGAGGCAGATGGTATTCTTCATGCGGTACAGCCGCTCTTTACCTTAGACAATGAGATATTCTGTCCACCAAGCAGGTACGATTTTGTTGAGTCTTCTCAAAAACGACTTGATAGCGTCGCAGCTCACGCACTAGGCACCGATGAAGTGTCGGGGCTTTCTATTGATGAAGGTCAGGCACGAGAAGAAATTATCACCAAAATTTTGCGCAACCTCTCTTCTTCTACAGAAGAAAACGTCCGCACTATCTTGTCGTATACCGCAAACTCTACCGATCCTACGGTGCGAGCAGCGGGAGAACGCGTGGTTTCTCGCTTTATTAAGGGCACGCTTGCAGAAGATGACTTTGAGGCTATTTCAGAAGAGTTTGTTGACGGAGGCGTTCTTTCCTTGGCGGTTACCAAGGCCCAGTGTCTTATTGGCGAGAAAAACTATCAAGACGCAGAACTGCTCCTACGTAAAGCGCTGGACTCCGTTGATGGAAATAACACCTACACGGACTCAACCACCACTCAGTGGCGTGTATTTATGAACTACGTTGATCGCGTGCTCTACAACAGAATTCTCTCTAATCCCGAGAAAAACACCCGTCTAGCTCCTATGTCTTACTTTGAGGCTCACCTTTTGGTATCTATTGCTCAGACGCTTCAGGGGCAGACTCAAAGCGCTCTTCAGCACGCGAGAAGGGCTGTTGAGATTGCTCCTCTTAGCATGAGTGCAAGGCTACACCTCTCCCACTGTCTTGAAGAGTCGCTGGACATTACTGCAGCGGCAGATGAGCTCAAGAAGCTCCTGCTGCTTGCCCATGACCCCGAGAGTATTGGGTTTGGCTATTATCGCATGGCATTCTTCCAGTGGCGTTTGAGACATCTTAAAGCTGCTCAAGCTTGCTATCAGTTTGCTCTTAAGTTCTTACCTGGTGCTACGTTTATTATTGGTACCGAGACGGCAATTCTCGCGCAAAGTGAGCCTGAGTTTAGCTGCGAAGAACTGAGCGATGATGAGATTTACGCCACGCTCATAGAAAATCAAATTCCTGTTGCTCCGACAGATGAAGTCTCTACTATTTTCTTAGATGGTACCCGCGCCTCACTTGATGCAGAGCTCTTTAGTGTGGCCAAGAACTTCATGATGAACCTAGGAATTATGACTAAAGATGACGTCTACTTTGACATGCTCAACTCCATTGAAGGGGAACCTGACAGATAAGACAACTCAACTCAAACTCACAAAGAATTGGCATAAAAAAGGAGTTCCGATTTCTCGGAACTCCTTTTGCATAATACGCTGTGGTTTTTACAGCTCATTCATTACGCGAACAAGCTTTACCGCATAGTTCTTATCCGTTGCCCACGTTCCAGCAAGCTTGCGGATAATGTTTGCCTTCCTAGAAAGAATCCAAGCACTGTAGCGAGGGTCAACTTTTTGAGCCTCGCTTGGATCAACGGTCAGTGGCTCATAACCTGCGTATGCACGAAGGTGCAAAGCCTGTGCACGAAGTCCCTTAAGAACGGTATCAAATGAGAGTCCGCGCGCTCCGTTTCCAGTTGCACCAAGACCGCCAAAGTTGCACTGCTCAGGAAGGACATCACCACCAAAGCGAAGGTTACCTGTCTCAATCATGACCTGTGCATAGAGAAGTTCTGGACGAACTCCCTCATCAATGGCGGCCTGCCATAGCTGGTTTACAAAATCGGTTCCTGTTGCAGCGCCCTTCTCGGCATAGACAGCTGGATAAGCAGAACCCACGCGCTTGTTGAAATCTCGTTGAAGATCCTCTTTAGTGACAAGAGGTGCTCCAAGAACGCTGGTGCGATCAGAGAAATTACCACGAGTTGGTTCAATTGGAGAACCGTCATCAGCTGGAGTGTTGTTAGCGTCTCTAGTATCTCCGCCATTACCACCGTTGTTGTTATCTGCAGACTTGATGTTAAGAACGCCATTTGCATCTGCGTAAGCAACACGACCATCAGGAAGAGTGACATTTTGAGAGCGCAACAATCCATTACTCTGGTCAAAGTAATAGTATGAGCCGTTAATTACCTGAAGACCAAAGAGAGCACCGTGCTCTTTTGTATTTGGATCAAAGTACCATGTCTTGCCATTTGGTGTATTAAACCAACCAGAAACAAGAGCACCATTAGATTGAGCCCAAGCCCAGACATTATTAGGCATTTCTACCCAGTCATTAGCCTTCATGCCGCTATTGGCATCAACGTAGTATGACCCGCTAGCTGTGATAACAAGTCCAGTCTTCATCAGTGGATACTCAGCATTCTCATCAAAGTAGAACCACTTGCCGTTAGACATGTACTTCCAGCCAGAGTAAAGAGTACCGTCGTCATTAAGCCAGATCCAATCTCCATTAGCAAGATTGACCCAACCGCCGTAAATCAGACCACGATTCTGATCAATGTAGTACTTCTTGTTTCCGTCGGTCATAAGACCAAAGGTAGCGTGATAGCTGTTGTTAGCATCAAAGTAGAACCACTTGCCGTTTGACATGTACTTCCAACCTGCGTGCAGAGAGCCATCTCCTGTCGCCCAAGACCAAGAATCATCAGCCTGGTGGACCCAGGAATTCTTTGCCATTCCATTAGTCTCATCAAAGTAATAAGACTTACCTGAAATGGTCCTCTGGCCAAGAGCGGCAGCGTTATGAGTTGCAGCTGCGTCAAAGTACCAAACCTTACCATTTGGCGTGGTAAACCAGCCAGAAACAGCAATTCCCCTGGCATCAAAATAATGCCAGCCGTCATCGTCTTTAAGCCATCTGCTTACGTAAGCAGTACCGTTGTCATCAGAATACATCCATCCTTCAGCAGCTCTGCGCCAGCCATAGGATTCTTTAATCTTAGCGTCATAGTTTGTCTGGCGGGTTACTTCTTGACCATCAGAAGATCTTGCTGTGATATACAGGGTGTAACGGCCGCTAGCAGGAAGTGTAAAGGTAGATGAAGTTGCCGTAGTGTTAGATGCAACCGTTACCTTTGTTCCATCTGGACCAACATAGCTATAAGTAAATGTTGCGTCAGTAACTACACCAGTAAGAACTGGCTTTAAAGTGACATCGTTATCCTTTTGAGCTACTGAAACACTACTCATGCTCCACCAGGTATCAGAGCTGTACATTTCCCAAATTGCCCATGCATCTGCCCAGCCAATATAGTCAACCTTGGAATTATCGCCAAGGTCTTTAAACTCAGCAGCATGTGCTGGATTAGAGATGAATTGATGCTCAATAATTACGCCAAGAATTCCCTTTTGACGAGCATAGCGGACAATACCGTAATAATCAGACTCGTCGCCGTTCTCGTAATAGTCTGTTCCGTATTGGTCGTTGTAGCCACGTTCTGTTGCGCCGTCACCGCGGGTAACAATACCAACTTTATTTCTGAGGTAATAGTTAACCTTACCGGCAAAAATTTGACCGGAGAGATAAAGGTCATAGTTGTAGCTTACCTTATGAGGAACAAGTACCTCTGAGCCCGTTGCAGATGCAGGGCCGGCATTGTAGTGAAGCGAGATGATGGCACAAGCGTTTGCGTCAACAGCACGCTGTACGCGCGTCTTGATCGATGGATCCTCGTGTTCTCCACGAACAACAACAACCTGTACACCCCATTTTTCCAGATACTTCTTGGCGTACATGGCAGTTGCCCAAGCCAGATCTCCCTCTTTGAGTCCAAAGTAGGTAGCACCTGGATCTCTGCCTTCAAGGCCATCACTGTGACCTGGGTCAAGCGCAATAGGTCTGCCAGTTGCACGAGCAAGTGCTACGGCATCTTTTAGCGATTCACTCTGGATAATGTTTCCTTGGGCATCCATTGTGGTGTAGGTAGTTGCATATGCGTTTTGAACTGTTGTTGCAAACAATGCTGCGACAATAAAGAACAAAATAGCAAGCAATTTACCGCGAGTATTAAATAAGCTGCGTTTCATGCGGTCCTCCGAAAAGTATTGGTTTACTCCTCTTCATACTTGCTAAAAGTTTACACTAGACTGGCACGTCAACAATAAAAAACACAAGCTCACCGCAACTTGATTGGAACTCTGTGATTTTCTCGACACTTGAAGATATTCTTGCAACCGATTTTGAAGCAGCAATCTTTGATTTTGATGGCACTATTGCTCATACGCACCATATTTGGAAGCTTGTTGACCAGGAGTTTTTTGAGTCGCGAGGAATCCCTTACACTCCAGAAATTGGTAAGATTCTCTCCCCTCTTGGATTTGAAAAGGGAGCCGAATGGGCAATTGCCACCTATGGGCTAAAGGAGGATCCAGAAGAGATTGTTGCCGAGTGGAAAGAGCTTAGTAAAAGCTTCTTTGTAAACTCCGTGCAGCTTAGACCTGGTGTTGTTGATTTTATTGGCAAGTTACAAGAAAAAGACATCCCTACTGCATTGGCAACTGTCAACGAGCCGGAGCTTCTTGCTCTCCTTGAACCTCGTTTACATCTATCCACTCTGTTTGATACTCAGGTGTTTGCAGCAGATGTTGGATCTGCAAAAGATGAGCCTCATCTGTATCTTGAGGTGCTTAAACGCCTTAATACTCCAGCCGAGAAAACAATACTGTTTGAAGATATTCCATTGGCTCTTCAGACAGGAAATTCTGTTGGCCTTATCACCTGTGCTGTTAATTGTGATGATGAGCATCAAGATATCGAGAAACTCTCTGAACTTGCCGACCTTACCATCAAGCATTGGTATTAAAGCTCTTGGTAACTGTAACTGTAAAAATAGCGATGTAACAAAAAAGGAGACCCGAAGGTCTCCTTTTGATGGTAGTGTTCGCAAGTACTAGATCTTGTGGACGCTAGAAGCCTGGAGCTTACCGTTCTGGCCGGTGGTAATCTCAAACTCGACAGGCTGACCCTCATCGAGAGTCTTGAAACCGTCCATCTGAATCTCGGAGAAGTGTACGAACAGATCGTCGCCATCCTCACGAGAGATGAAGCCGTAACCCTTGTCTGGATTAAACCACTTTACAGTACCCTGAGCCATTTCGTGCCTTTCTTTCTTAGCCCCGCAGGGCAAAACTGCGCCTGTGGAGCGCGATACCGTGACGTTTCGCCACGTGGAATATAATAACCTTAATCAACAACTTATGTGGCGAGAAACCACTCATGGAGATTTTCACACCATCTACCGGAAGAGCCACAGGTAATCAAGCTGTTTTCCAGCATTTATTTATGGATATATCTGCTATTAAACGTTTTTTATCTCATTAGTTGAGCATTTTTTCATAGAAGATAGAGAATTTGTATAGGATTAATTTACGGGAACAATAACAGACATATCAAACTATTATTTATATAGAAAGTTATCCCTTCAAAAAAGGATATGCCCATGAAAAAGAAGACATGTTTGTCCAGCAGGCCTTCAATGCAAAAGCTCATTGCAGTTGCTTCGTTGAGTGCAGCTCTACTTTGCGGACTTCACGCTACTCCTGCTCTTGCAGAAACTACTGATACATCCACAGTAAGTGCTCCTGAATCAACTTCTAAATCCTATTATCCAAAGTGGAAAAAAGTTGATGGAAAGGTATATTTTTATACTGAAGATGGAACTATTCTAAAAAGTCAGTGGATTACTTATGACAGTCATCAATATTATGTAGATGAAACAGGTGCAGCAGCATCTGGTTTCTATACTACACCTGATGGCAAAACCTGGTATTTTGAGCCAGAGACATGGCTACCGTACGCTACATATGGCTTATTTTATATTCTCGAAAATAAAAATACTCCTAATTATCACTACACTTACTACTACGTAGATAAAGATAACGGCTTGATTAAAAACAATTGGGTTAAAACAGATAAGGGTTGGAGCTGGGCAGGCGCTGATGGTCGTTTTACTGAAGGATGGTTTACTGCTCCTAATGGTAAAACCTGGTATTTAACTAGTGAAATTGGTTCGGGTGTTCCGGTTATTGCTAAATCAGTTCCGGTCGATGGAAAGCTGTACTTCTTTGATACTTCGACAGGACTTTTACGAAATTCTTGGGTAAATTTGGGCCAGGGTGTAGAAGCTTGGTATTGGGCTGGTCCAGATGGCGCTGCTATCTCTGGCTGGTTTAAAACTCCAGATGGCAAAACTTGGTATGCCGACCCAGAACATTACAATACAGTAGTAATGGGCGGAATAGATATTGATGGTAAATATTATTTCTTTGATCACAGTAATGGCCTTGTTACCCATGGTTGGATCGGTGATGATGATGGATGGGCTTGGATTGAAACAGTAGGCTCTGTTTATTCTGGGTGGAAACACATGCCAAATGGTAAGTGGTTCTATTTTGATGAAAATGGAGAATTCCCCCTACTTAAGCAAGGTGTCTTCACTATTTCCAGCGGAACTTATTACGTTGACGTAAATCAAGGAATGACCGCTAACGATTGGGTGCAGCTCCCTAATGGCGGCTGGGCTTGGGCGCAGTCGAACGGTGCATTTGCTTCTGGTTGGTACACCACTCCAAATGGCAAAACTTGGTATTTTGATCCATCAGATCCGCAGCATCCTGCAATAATTGGTGAGACTGAAATTAACGGTCAATCATATTATTTTGATTCAGGTTATGGTCTTCTGAAAAATGGATGGATTCACAGAGCTGATGGTTCTTGGTCCTGGGCTGGAGAAAGCGGAGTGCTTCAATCGGGTTGGAAACGTATGCCTAATGGCAAATGGTTCTATTTTGATACCAAAGATTCCAAGCACCGTATGCTTGTTGGTGTCATCCAAACTTCTAGTGGAACTTATTATATTGATGAGTCTGCTGGAATGACTGCTAACAATTGGTTACAGCTCCCGGAAGGCGGTTGGGCTTGGGCACAGTCAAGTGGCGCCTTTGCTTCTGGTTGGTTCACCACGCCAAATGGCAAGACTTGGTACTTTGATCCAGCAAAACCAAGCCATCCTGCTTATACTGGAGAACACACTATTGATGGTAAAGACTATTACTTTGACGCAGGATATGGTCTTGCTCGCAATCAGTGGATTACCCGTTCCGATGGCGTAAAGCGCTGGGCTGGACCAGACGGCGTACTTACTGAATACAAGCGCTAAATTAGTCTACAGCGGCTCTTTATTACCTGGATTTATTGGAGTTAAAACAATGGAGAAGAAGATGCGTTTTTCCTACAGACCTTCTACACAAAAACTTATTGCGGTTGCTTCGTTGAGTGCAGCTCTACTTTGCGGACTTCACGCTACTCCTGCTCTTGCAGAAACTACTGATACATCCACAGTAAGTGCCCCCGCTGTAACAACTGAAACTACTGCAACATCTGAAAATACTTCTCCTACAGCACCTGAAAACTCTCAGCCTACCTCACCTGTAGCGCCAACAACAACTCCAACAACAGACCAGACACCCGCTGTTCCAACAGAGAATACTTCGCCAACCCCTCAGTCTTCTGGATGGAGACAAGAAAACGGCCAATTCCACTATTACAAAGAAGATGGAACACTTGTCACAAGCCAGTGGATCAAAGATGATTCTGGTTGGCACTATGTAGACGCTGCTGGTAATGCGGTCAAGGGTTTGTACACAACACCTAATGGAAAAACTTGGTATTTTGATCTAACTGACCCGCAGCATAAGGCAATCTTCGGTGAAGTTGAAATTGATGGTAAGTTTTACTACTTTGATTCAACAAACGGACTTGTAACAAATGGATGGGTATATCGTTCAGCAAGTTCTTGGTCATGGGCAACTGAAGATGGTACTTACTATTCTGGATGGAAGCATATGCCTAACGGCAAGTGGTTCTATTTTGATCCAGAAGAACCTCGTCATCGTATGTTAATTGGAACAATTCAGGTTTCTGGTACCTCATATTACATTGATGAACATGCAGGTATGATTTCTAACAGCTGGATTCAACTACCAACTCGTGAGTGGGCTTGGGCTCAAAAAAATGGCGCTCTTGCCTCTGGTTGGTTTAACACACCAAATGGTAGAACTTGGTACTTTGATCCATCTGTTCCACAGCATCCAGCACTTATTGGCAACGTCGAAATTGACGGCACATATTATCATTTCGATGAAAACTATGGAATCCTTAGAAATAGTTGGATTCACAATGATGATGGTTCATGGTCTTGGGTAGATTCTTATGGCTCATTCTATTCAGGTTGGAAACATTTCCCAAATGGTAAATGGTTTTACTTTGATCCAGAAGACTCAATTCATCGCATGAAAACTGGACTTTTCCAACTTCCTAGCGGTTCATATTACGTTGATGAAAATGCTGGTATGACTTCAAGTAATTGGGTGTCCCTACCAGACGGAAATTTGTCCTGGGCTCAATCTAGCGGCGCGCTTGTCTCTGGATGGTTTACTACTCCTGGCAATAAAACATGGTACTTTAATCCATCTTCAATTGACCATGCCGCATACGTTGGAGAGCATTCAATTGATGGAAAGAATTACTACTTTGATAAAAGCTATGGTCTAGCAAAAAATGAATGGGTTACTCTTTCAAATGGTGTAAAACGTTGGGCAGGTCCAGACGGAGTACTGACTGGATTCATTTCTCCCGAAGGTGTCTTCTCTACAGATGACGGTTCACAGCCAACAGGAACGGTACATCTTCCAGGATTGACTGTAAACGTTGGCTCTGACCATAAAATTAAGACAGGTTGGATAAAAGAAAACAATAAAGATTTTTACTATCTTTCTAATGGTGCACCAGCAGATGGATGGCTTAATATTCATGGAACTTGGTACTATTTTAGTTCCAATGGAGAAAAACAAACTGGTTGGATTAATTCAAAGGGCAGTTGGTACTTCCTTGATTCTGACGGCAAGATGAAAACCGGATGGATTAAAGATAACGGCAAGGACTACTATCTTAGTAATAATGGTTCTATGCAAACTGGTTATGTAACCTGGGGTGGAAAACTGTATTGGTCAGCTGCTGATGGCGCCATGGAGGAGCAGCCTTGCTACTACCCTGATATGTATCGTTATGCACAGAACTATTACAGTGCCACTAACTGGCTCATCCAGATTGATACTACTGGCAATCGCTTTGCTGTATATAGGGGTTCACACGGCAACTGGGTTGTTTGGTACGAATGGCAGTGCACCACAGGAGCGCCAGGCATGTGGACTCCTCATGGTCAATTTACCGTAGGTAACAAGGGTCTTTACTTTGGCTCTGGCTTTAGATGCTGGTATTACACGACCATTTCTGGTGAGTATCTTATTCACTCCATTCTCTATAACTCCGACGGTTATACCGTCCGTGATGGTAGGCTTGGATACAACGGCTCTCATGGTTGCGTCCGTCTTGCAACAGAGAATGCTAAGTGGGTATATGACAACATTCCTTATGGAACTAAGATTGTTATTTGGTAATCCAACTAAACATGAAGCTCTATAGCAATAAACCCCAACTCATATTGAGCTGGGGTTTATTTGTTAGCTTATAAAACGTGGTTACGCAAAATACTTTGCTTCAAAATCCTTAAATTGCTCTGGAGTAGCATTTTGATCTACCGAGAAGGACTGTGCAACCGCTACTGCCTGCTGTCTTCTGAGACCAGCCTTATCCTCATCTCCTAGTTGATCATAAACGTGAGAGAGCCTGTCGAGGGCATATACCACATACTCTGCAACTGAATCAGCTACGCCGGAGAGCAACATCATGGTTACAAGAGAGTCTGGTGAAAGCGCAAGAGCAGTCTCTGGACTCAAATCAATGAGCTCTGCAACAGCTGCCTCTACCCCATCAAGTGACTCTTCAGTTTGAGCCTCTAAAGCATTTCCCAAACCTGCTGTGACCGTTGAAGTAAAGTCATCGATTACTTCCAAAATGTAATCTCGTTGAAGCATTTTGTTCCAATCTACTAGTTAGTAGGAACAGGAATACGTAAGTGATCAAATGCAGCATGCGTTGCCTGTCTACCTTGAGGTGTTCTAATAATAAGCCCTTGCTGCAAAAGATATGGCTCATAAACATCTTCAAGTGTAGACGGATCCTCTGAGACTGCACTTGCAATGGTTGTAAGACCAACCGGACGACCTCTGAATGTCTCACAAAGCGCACGTAAAACACGCACGTCCATTACATCTAGACCAAGCTCATCAATCTCAAAGAATGAAAGCGCTTCTGAGGCTACCTGCCAGGTAATAGTACCTTCAGCTTTAACTTGTGCGTAATCTCGTACGCGTTTTAACAGACGGTTTGCCAAACGCGGTGTACCTCTTGATCGAGAAGCAATTTCAGCAGCACCCTGCTCATCAACTTCTACATCAAGGATGTTTGCCGAGCGCATGACAATAGTCTGAAGCTCAGGAACAGTATAGTAATCAAGACGATAAGAAATACCAAAACGATCACGCAAAGGACCGGTTAGAAGTCCTGTTCTTGTTGTTGCAGCTACAAGAGTAAAGCGTGGAATATCAAGCCTGATTGACCTTGCCGCAGGGCCTTTGCCGATAACAATATCTAAGAAGAAATCTTCCATTGCTGGATACAGAATTTCTTCAACCTGGTGATTAAGCCTGTGAATCTCATCAACAAAGAGAATATCTCCCTCTTCAAGATTGGTGAGAATTGCTGCTAAATCTCCTGCTCGCTCAATTGCGGGGCCAGAGGTTGTATGAAGCTTTGAGCCCATCTCTCCCGCTAAAACACCTGCAAGCGTTGTTTTGCCAAGGCCTGGAGGGCCAGAAAAAATAACGTGATCAAGCGGCTCATTGCGGCTTTTTGCAGCCTCAATAAGAACACGGAGATTTGATTTAACACGCTCCTGACCAAGATACTCATCAAGAGTTTTTGGTCGCAAGTTTCTATCTTGCTCCAGGTCTTCTGCCTGAAGTCCACTAGAAACTACACGTTGAGAAGTGTGTCCTGGAAATGGAGCTGGAGTAGACGACGACTCAAATAAGTTATCTGCATCTGCTTCCCACATTAATTACCACTTCCCAAACGCCTTAGTGCATAACCAATAGCAGCTTCAATTGTAATAGCACCAGCCTCTTCATACCCCTCAAGAGCAAGCGTTGCTTCCTGAGAAGTAAAGCCCATTCCAAGAAGAGCCTCAATAGCCTCTGATTCTACAGAGGTTACAGCAGGTTTTGGAATAGCAGCAAAGTCTGCAGGAGACGTAAGACCAACAAGCTGCTTAAGCTCTGCATCTTTTGCGAACACATCAGAAAGTTCAATTACTAAGCGCTCTGCCTTCTTTTTACCAAGGCCAGAAACACTCTTAAGACGATTTCCGTCATTGGTAGCCACAATTACCGCAAGTTGCTGTGGCGTAAACGTAGAAAGCACAGAAAGAGCCAATTTAGGACCTACTCCAGAAATTGCACGTAAGCGATCAAAGAGCGCACGCTCTTCTCGCGAAGCAAATCCAAAGAGTTCCATTGAATCTTCTCTGACCACCATACGAGTTAAAACAGTAACGCCTGCTTCACCCGCTTGTGGAAGCGCAGCAGCTGTTGAAGCTGATATACCCAGCTCATACCCAACACCATTAACGTCGAGAACAGCAACTGAAGGAGTAACGGATACAAGTGTGCCCGTAAGCTGGACAATCATAGTTGTATTCTTCCCTTTCCAAGCGAGGTGGTTCTTACAAGATTAGCGTGACAAACTGCGGCAGCTAAAGCGTCAGCCGCGTGATCTGGATGAGGCTGATGGTCCAAGCACAATATGTTTTGAACCATATACATAACCTGCTGTTTATCAGCAGCTCCTGTACCGACAACAGCTTGCTTTATCTGCATTGGAGTATATTCTCCAACCGTAAGACCTGCTTTAGAACAAGCGACAATAGCAGCACCGCGAGCATGTGCAGTAGGAATAGCAGATTTAACGTTTTGTCCAAAGTAAATGCTCTCAATAGAAAGAGCTTCTGGTGAAAACTTATCTATAACCTCAACAATCTGGTTATAGATTCTTCCCAAGCGCATATCTATTGGTTCATCTGCGGTTGTAGTTATGCATCCATAGGCGCGTGCACGGCATTCAGAACCCCTTGTCTCTACAATTCCCCATCCAGTGTGAGCAAGACCAGGGTCTATTCCAAGAATTACCATTGCACCTCCTAATATAGAACGTTCGTTCTATATTATCACAGAGTATGCGCAAACGATGCAACTAATTTTCTGAGAAAGGGCCTCTCCACATTTTAGGGTCAACCATGCCAATTTGTGCATCAGATTCTTGTGCCAGCTCTTTTAAAAGCTCCAGCATATCCTTAAAGCCCTCCTGAGCCTCTGTTGGATCGACTGACAACTCAGGCAGATGCATAGAAGTTCCTTGAATTTCTCGCAAAGAATTTCGCAAGGACTCTACCAGGTCAGATTCGGAAGCCTTTGTATCTCTAATTTTGTCTTGCCAGACTGATGCGTGTGGAATTTGAGCGTTGGTGAGGCTCTTTGAAGACATTTCCAGAACCTCAGTGGTATTTCTGCGGTCTTTTTGGCGGGCGTGGAGCATAGAAATAATTGCTTTGACCTCGTCAACCTTTCCCATTTCTTCCACAATGGCAGAAATGCTCTTATTCCACTCAAGGTAGCTGGTAAGCACGTAATCAACAAACTCAATGCGTTCTTGAGGCGTCGACGCGGCATTTTCTAGCCCATCAGTTACAACCTCAGAGATATTCTCGAGGACTGCATGGTCAATAGCTGGCGAGAAGGTATTTCTTACCCTTGCAAGGTCAACAATGTCTGCATGATACATATCTCCCAGAGGCCACAGAGAATGCGCACTAGAAATCTCTGTTCCTTTGAGTGCAAGGATGGTTTTATCGGCAGTCTCAAGCGTTAGGTAATTGTGCTGGTCTGCGTATGCATAGCCGTATGCGCTCACCAATTTTGTATTTGTAAATGTCGAGAAAACCGTGCTATCCACAGTAACTTTATTAACCCGAAGTCTTGCGGTAAGCAACTCCGCAGCGCTTGTTGCTCGAGAATCTTTGTTTGGAAGCAGCAGTACGTGGACGCGCATAGGACCTAAAGCATCTGAAGCAAGCGCAACGGTAACAAGAGAATTGAGCGAGCCATCAACTGCAATAAACACGCCGTCAAAGCCAGACTTTACCGTGTAATCTCGCACTCCTGTAGCCAATACGCCCCAGGTAGTAAGCGCGCTGTTATAGACACCCACAGTATCTTTTCTATCAAAGTTTTCGATAGTATCTTGGTCAACCTCGCAGACAACCATGTCTTCTGAGAAAGACGCTGCTTGTTTGACTAAATCTCCTGAAGGAGCCATGAAGAAGCTTGAACCACAAAAAACCTGATTGCCATAGGCTCCAACTGCGTTTGCAGCAATGAGCCAACTATCAAACTCCTCAACATCTCCCAGATAGCGGCTTTCTGCCACCGCCATACCCATAGCAGATGACGAATCATCAACAGCAAAGCCAAAATACGGCAGGTAAATGACAGCATCTAACGAGTCGTCGACATCTTGCCACGCGTCAAGATCGTCGTAGGTAAAAGCAACGCCAAACGTAAGGCCGCCTGCTTCAAATTTTGCGAGCTCAAAGGTATTCTCGCCAGATGTTTGTGCAGAGTTAGCAGAACGAGCAAGAGCGCTCATGTGCGCTATCTGGGCAGTCAATTTCAGCGGGGTTACGGCTCCGTTTCTAACGAGAAGGGCCTCGCTAGCTGCACTTCCATCAAACTCTGTTACAACAGGAATAAGGGCCGCAATTGGAAGCTTTTCTGAAAGCGAATTGATAATCTCCGAAAGGTCTGCAAAAAGTCCTTCTATGTCAGCCTCTGGCACGCTTAGCAGCCCTGTAAGAGTTGGCGCAGGATAAATGACTAGCTCAGCACCTTGCTGTTGAGCTCTCTGAGCATATTCCAGCATGGTCTGAGCGGTAAACTCGAAGTCTCCGGCCTGAGTATTCATTTGTGCAACTGCTATGCGCATACCATTCCTATCATAAAGTGCTTAATTTGTTTTTACCCAAAAACAAACAGGTGTAGTAAGAAAAAACGGAGCTGCAGGTAGCAGCTCCGTTCAGATTCACAGATTAGTCTTGCTTGTTGAATAAGCAACCAGTCTTAGAGAGAAGCCTTCCAAAGACCATGAAGGTTGCAATACTCATAAGCCTCTGCCTCAACACCCTCTTCAAGAGTGAAGGTAGCAACTGGCTCCTGGCCAGGCTTTAGCTGTGCAAACTGAGCGCCATTCTCAGAAACAAGAGCAATGAACTCAATGTAGTGCTCTTCGAGCATTGGATGAGCAACCTCACCAACACGGACGGTAACGGTGTTGCCCTCACGAGTAACAAATGGAACGTGCTTCTCAGCTGCACCGTCAGTAACGCCAGCCTGGAGAAGCTCAAGGTCTGCTGCCTCTACGTTGCCTGCGACACCGTAAACAACAGCGCCTGTCTCCTTGTTGCGATAAAACTTTGCGTCGATCATTTTTTCTCCTCTCACGACATCCGAAGATGTCAGAATTTCTTAGCAAGTGCTACTTAAATAGTAACAGTTATTACTTAAGAGTAACCTGCAAATTTAGAATCGACAAAATCTAAACAATCTGTGCGTATCCGCTTTGACCAATAAAATCTTTAAGCTCGGTCAAAAGAACCATGCTACGTCCATCAATCCTGGTAGGAATTTCCATGCGCATGACATCGCCCATATCTGTTTCTACTCTAATCTCAATGCAGTCCATACCGGGATAGCGCGAGAAAATCTGTCCGAGTGTCTCGATAGTCTGTCTTTGAAGCTGAGAAGCAGGCATATGGATAACGAGTGTCTTTGGTGTGTTGTTAGCACTGTTAAGCTCAATAGGATTAACTTCTTGAGCAATAACCTGGTCTCCTCTATCAGAGCGCTCAAGCTTTCCAAGAACAGAAATGAAGATGTCACTCTGGCTCTCGCCAGTCTCTGGGTCAACATCGCCAGCAAGAAGTCTTGCAGCCTTCTTGTAGAGCTTAGGGAACATGACAATAGTGACGCTACCCTCCATGTCTTCTAGCGTAACAATTGCCATTGGGTCGCCGTTTTTAGTGGTGCGCTTCATAACGTTGGTAACCATGCCCGCAAAGCGGATAGGTTTACCTTCTGGAACCTTGAACTGCTGAGACATAGCACCGTTAGGAAGCTGAACCTCTAC
>CAUUEB010000026.1:0-15850 GCA_963544135.1 uncultured Atopobium sp.
TTTGCTGCCCACGCAGCTAATGTGGCAGCTTCAACAACCGCTGCTCTCTCACCATCAAAGCCCCAGCCACCTGTGCGACCGATGGGGCGCTTGTAAGACTCAGTGACTGCTTTTGTCAGTTCGTCTTCTTCTGAGTCATCTAAGGAATCAGGCTTAAACCATGTAATTGAGCCTTCATTGACTGCATCGACAAAATCAACGTTGGCTGTGATTAAGTCAGCAGCCGCTGGAATTGTCACGTTGTCTTCCGGAACAGAATCAATGACACGTCTATAGAGCGACTCAGCGCCCGCCTTGCCGTCAATAATGACGGGTACCGTTTGAGCACGCTTAGTCACAAACTCTGCAAGTGCTTGCTTTCCGCCAATTGTCGCTCGCTTATCTACGAGCTCAACATGTGTGCTGTCACCGTCTTTAATTGCGACACACACAGCGAAGTAAACTCCATCAACTGAGAACTTCACCGCATAAGCAGAAGGTGTACCTTGAGGTGGCGTAGATGTTGCGCAGCTCTGCCAAGTCTCTTTGTCAATAAGTGGTGCTCCTGCCCCTCCTGCAAGCTCTTGCGGGGTAAGCCATACGCCCAGGCATTCTTGAGCAAACTGCAAACTATCCATCTGCGTTCTAAGGGCTCTCAGAGCTGTAATGTTCGTAATGCCTTCAACAAGCGAGGGTGCTGCTTGGTACCAACGCTCCTCATCTGTGACATCACCGACTTCTTCGAGTCCGTATTCAATCCAGGACGTCTCAATCTCACCATGATTGTTAATAGCATCTGAGCGCATCTTGTCGAACTTATCAGCAGGAGAGCCGGCACGCCTTGGAGTGCCCATATAGATAAATTGCGGGTTCTTGTTAGGGCCACTCGATGTAGTTGGAAGAAGCGCTTGGACGTGCTCTGGTAAAAGCTCCTGTGCCTCGTCAACTACGATGATGTCGAACGTGTTACCAAGGTTTGCTGTCTTGGTTCGGCAGCTAAAAGCAATAAAACCTTCTCCTTTGCCTTCTGCCTGTGGCTTAAAAGTAAAGCTTTCTTGTGCGGTCTTTGATGAGACTCTTAAGAGCGCGTCATTGAAGTACTTGATACCTCGCACCTCATCGTTTGGTTTGGTACCTAGGATGTTGCGGAAGTCCTCGAGCGTCTTAACCGTCGTGTTGTAATTGTGAGCAGTCCATAGAATGCGGTATCCAAACATCATGGCAAGCGTGATAATGTACCACTCAACAATCGTTGTTTTGCCATTCTGTCTTGGAACAGATAGACCGAAGATGCGTTGAATGAATTGAAGGCTAGCATCAACTGCTGCCAGTATTTCAAGAACCATTGCTTGCCACAGAGCAAACTTAAAGCCACCTTCTTTAGCAAGTGCAATTACGAGCGGTGCTAGTGATTTGGTATATGGCTTGTAAATGCAGAATCTAGGCTCCAACGACGAACTTGAGGGCTTGTGCGACTGCGTCGTCGTGCTTTGTCTCAACGACATCTGTTGCATCAGCTCCCTCCAGTTCAGTAATCTGCGTGACCGTTGCTCGATACTCTTTTGAAATTGCGGAAATGTTGCGTGGATCAGCAATGAGCATTTGCTCTCTGAGAAGATTGCGAAGCTCCTTCAAACGCTCGATTGTGTTCTGTTGTTTGCGCTCTCTGAATGGCAGCGTGTGAGTCAGCGTCCCTTTATCTGGCAGCTTCTCCATCGCTGTCTTTGCTGCGTTATTCTTTTGTTGATATAAGCTGTAGTACTTCTGCACTACACGCACGGAACGGCCGATGGTATCTGCAATAACCTTGTTTGGAACGCCCTGGTCTTTAGCTTTTAGAATGTAGTTAATCTCAGTCTGCGAGAGTGTTGCTCCATGCTTACTGTTCGCCATGCACGCTCCTTCCGTTCACGTGTGCATTCTCATTCGTAGCCAGCTATATTGCCCCGTCTGAAAAAATGGCTCTGTGCCGCCGAGATAGCCGCTGCTTATAGGGGGTGAGGGTCACCCTGCCCCGTCTTTACCATTGCCTGCTTCTGAATATCTTCCCTGCGCTCACATCACAAGGAATCTTGTTACTCTTCTCACGATTGCAGTGTCTGTGAGTAGCTTGTACGTTGTCCTGGCTAAGCGCCGCCGCTTGCCCAGACTCAAAAGGACCTGTCCAACAATGACGCTGCGCGTTATAAAGTCTGAGCCAATACCTTGATACTGGAACAACCTCATCAACCTCAAAGGCATCCGGATGTCCAGCAGGTAGCGCATAGTTAATTGGCTTGCCACAAATGGCACACGGTAGTCCTTGAGCCATGAGCCAGGCTCTCAACTTCCGTCTAGCATTGCCGTTACCTTGCCGGACATTCTTTGCCACGGAATCTCCTTGCTAAATAAAAAAGCGCTCTGGTTTGTTCCCAGAACGCTTTGTTTTGCGCGAAGCTCTACCATACATAGTATTAGGTAATCGAACGACAACAAACGACATTGTGCGACTATTTTTATCTGCGGGTATTCTCCACATTCCCGCCAAACATAGTAGATATGAGATGGAGCTCATCGATTGCTCTAAATGCTTCTTGTTCAATTCTCTGAAGCGTTTTAACTGAAGCCAATAGCTTCGACGATACCTCTTGCCATGGAAGACACTGCAAGTATCTCCAATTGAGAGTGTCAGCATAGATGGTTCCTTTAGCTTCACAGAGACCACCATCACCGAGCTGGCTCACACCGTAGAGCAGTGTATAAGCGTCATTGATATAGTCATAATTGTCATTCATTCTTTTTTCTAACAGTGCTTCCATATCAATTCTCTTATCAACTCTTGCCATCGTGTCTTGATTTGAACCCTTACTCCCACCAGCTGAATATGACTGAGCTTTTGCACCCTCTGTCTCTTGAAGGCTCATGATCTGTTGCAATGCTCTTGTATTCTCTCTTGATGCTTCTGCTACACCATGAAAGAACTCTGACGCAGTCAAACCACTGTAATCCATAATTCTCCAAACGTGAATACGTTTAGTTAGAGTAGTAATATAAATTATATGATTTAGCTGGCTTGATATAGAGTTTTCAACATTATGTTTACAGGTTTTCTACAACTTATAAACATTATTGTACTGTTGGGCGAAATAATCTCTAATTTTTTATAGGAGGGTGCGCAACCGGTACGCTTGCGAGCCTTTCTCCGCCGCTTTGCGAAATTGCTTTGCGTGCAATTCGCAAGCTGCTTTCTGCTATACCGTTACGCTTTTAGATAGAAAAGCGAAGCAAGTATAGCACATCGAAAATCTCATAATGAGCGTATCGAGCGTAACGAACTTTAATGAGCGCTACCAACAAAATCTACATAATTTTTAGCCTAGTTTTCTTAATTTAGGGGTCTCAGATGACTCCAAGACCCCTTTGCGAAGGCTCTACCTAACTAATAAATAATTTAATTAGTCTTTAGAACGGGATATCAGAATCGTAAAGCTCTTCTTCTGGCGCCTGCGGTGCAGTGAATGAAGGTTGGCTCTGCGCTGTGGTAGCTGTTGTTTGAGACTTTGAAAGGAACTCAATCTCCTCTACAACAATCTCTAGTTTGCTGCGACGCTGGCCGTCCTTTGTTTCCCACGAGCTGTAGTGTAGTTTGCCATCAATAGAGACCTTTGTACCCTTGGAGATAAAGCGTGAAAGAGCTTCAGCACGCTGACCGAAAACAATGCAATCAATGAAATTAGGAACATCCTGCCATTTGCCCGTTTGCGGATTCTTGCGGCGGTCATTAACAGCAACACCAAACGAAAGGATATTTGTTCCTCCTGCTGTAGAGCGGAGCTCCGGATCTCTTGTAAGGTTTCCAGAAATATTAACGTGATTAATTGACATATTAAACTCCTAAAAATACTTATCGATGATTTTTTCAACGTCCATTACACGAGGTGAATACGAGTAATTAGACATTTCCCAAACGAGAAACTTATGTGGGAAGCCTCTAATATCATCACCATATAAAACTGAAACCCAGTTACCACGAGACTTGAAATAGATGTGCTCAACACAGGCGTTACTTCTGTCAGTCCAGGTCTTGCCATAAAGCTCTAGAGCGTCACACAACTCTTGGCAGTACTTACTTCGCTCCATGTCTACCAAGCACCTCCAGAATCTCTTCTGGCGTTTTAGGCATTCCCGCTTCAGATGAATAATCATCTATCGAATGAATAATAGAAACCTCAAGCTTTAACGGAAATCCTCTTGTGACACCATACTCAATGCCACTCGGCGTTATATAGTACGAGCACAAACAACAAAGTACTGACCCATCATCTAATGGAATCCAAGTTCGCTCAGTAGTAAATCCAGAATGGTCTTCCCAAGGAATATTTTGAGCGTCAAGCAATCTGCGTAGATCCTTTGTGACTTTAGAAATAGTCATGCTATTGTCTGCCTTTCTTTAATTGTCTGATAATTACTTCTTATCTAGCACTTACTAAGGGATAAAAAGAATTTCCAAGTTGAACGAACGTTTTTTGTAGAAGTCAACTTGAATGAAAATTGCTAATTGCAACAAATTGCAACAAGTATTTAAGGCATAGAGCGATTAGAGGTCTCTTTGTTCAATAGTCCTCAGAGCGTCTCCAAACGCTTCTGCCGCTCCCCTGTCACGTCCAGGAAGCAAATGAGAATAAATCCTCAACGTAGTTGCTGGGTCAGCATGGCCAAGACGCTCTGAGAGGGTCTTTAGGTCAACACCGCTTGCCAAACACCAAGACGCGTGAGTGTGTCTGAGTGAGTGGAACGTGATGCCTTGAGGTAGCTGAAGAGTGCGTCTCATACGTGTAAATGACCTCGAGACGCTCGTAGGTCGCATGTATGAGCCATCAAGACTAATTAACGGAGTAGAAGTCTCTACAAAGGCAATATGTGCTTTCTGAAGCTTCATGTAGTCGCTAATGAAGCTAATATCCGAGTCAGTAATGGCTATGTTTCTCGATCTCTTGCCTTTAGTGGACTCTCGTCTATATGGCTTTCTGTAAGATTCCTCAATGACAGTACCGGATACGTGGATATGCTTGTATAGCATGTTTACGTCACTGTACCTAATGGCGCAGACCTCACCGCAGCGCATTCCTGTAACCAACGAAAGCCATGCAGCAAATGCACAAACAACACGGGAATTAAACTCATTCTCTTGAATGGCTGTAGTAATTCTGGAATTAATAAGGGTGCTTATTCCAGCAAAACCCCATTCTTCAATGGAAACGGCTTCATGAACTTCTCTGGATGGCTTGGCCACGTTAATAAGCGGGTTGTAGTCGCATATTCCAGCGGAAACAAAGTAATTGTATGCACCTCTCAAAAACTGATGCAGGTTAATTACACTGTTTCGAGACAAACCCTTCTTCAACAGATCCTGTTCAAAAGATGTAAGTAAAGAGGACGTAACACTCCTTACGTCCTCTTTGCCAAGTCTTCCATTGATGTGGTTTCTAATAAAACCTTCATGCTGCCTTGTGGTGTTAGGGCTCGCGCCATTCCTTCGCTTAATCGACACGTACTCAAGAAGCAAGTCAGTAAGCTGAGTACTTTTAACTTTTCCATCTGAAGTAATATGCGACGCCCACATATTAGCTAATTCTTCAGCTTCTTTCTGTGTCTTTGCTGCAGGAAAACTTGCATAAGGCTGAATGATTTTGCCGTTAAGATTTCTTCCCAAGTAAAGTCGACAGCACCAGATTCCGTTTGAATTCTTCCTAACCTTTATGGCGCGATTCATTAGTAACGCTCCATATAGCAGCCTTTGAAACGTCGCCACTCAATGATTGCATTAATCGCATCAGCCTTTCTTGATCCGTCATATCCAAGACAGATGCCTTCATCCTTTGCAACTTCCTTAAGCTGGCTCATCGTCATCTTTTCGAAACGCTCTCTTTCTTCTTCTTCAACAGTCATTACTCTCTCCTTAGTGGCATGCTTGCTACTAGCGCAGCAATAATTGCGATAACTCCAATACCAGCAACAATTGCAACGTTTTGGGTGTCTCCTGTTGCAGGTAGTACAGCCTTCTTCTTTGCTTTCTTCGCTGGCTTAGTTGGCTCTGGCTTAGGCTGTGGCTCGGGGTCTGCGTCCTGTGGAGTAGGCTGTGGCTGTGGTCCTGGATTAGGCTCTGGAGTTGGTGGTGTCTCCGGTTCTGCTGGCTGTGGACGATTGTCGCCGTTACCATTACCGCCGCTTTCCTGGCTTACGTACTGATAGCGTGAACCCTGCGTGGTCTCGCGGCTCTTTAGCTGGATAGAGTTCGAGGTCGTTTCCGTGCCTTCTGTCTCGTAGTACATGAAGTACTGGTTTCCTTGGAAGTCCACACTCGACAAGTCCCACGTGAACGTATTGCCGCTAATGGTTGGCTCGGGAACGCTCACACGCACCCAGCTTGTTGGGTCAATGTTGCTGTAGGCGTCCATGTGAACACGGTACAAGCGGAATGAGCCAGGAATAATGCGTGTACCTTCTTGCGCTGTGTCAACCAGTACAACATTAGTGAGTGACTCCGCTACGTGGTTGAGTCTGACTGACCACTCGACCGTGCCGTGGTCGGTTTTGACGCCCCACTTTGCGATGACCTCGTGCTGGATAGTGCCGTAATGCCGTGTCTCGAAGCTAGTCTCAACGACCTGCCCCGTGACTTCATCAATGAGCCTTAACGTGGTTGTCCCTGCCGCTGCATCACCCTTGACGTGTGCTGCCAGCCAAAGCGTACCTTGCACATGGTCTTTACCCTCAACCCATGACGTGTAAGTGATCGTGACGCGTCCTTGTGTTACTTGCGCCGTTGCCATAACAGCACCGTCTGGCGCGTAAATGTTGAAACTCGCCGCGTTCGTTGATGGGAAGTCGAGAATATCGGGAATACCCAGCGAGAACGTGTCGCCCTCGTGAACCTCGCCTTGAGCCTGCCAAGATGCTGTTAGGTAAATGTCTTGGTTCGTGAATGCAGAGGTTAAGTCTTGCCTGTTCTTATCGGTAACTCTAAAACTCGTAATTGTGGTCGGTACTGCCTGAGCCTGTGCGAGTGCTGGCACAAATACCAGCACCGCGAAGACGCAAACAGCCAGCCATTGAAGAATCTTCTTCATGGTTGAACCTTTCTATTTGGTTGTGAAAAATGGGGAATTATTTAATCGCTAAATGCAAAAGCAATACCAGCAAGAATGCAGAAAACTAGAACAACAATATCTGCAGCACCCATACGAACCTCCTTTCGGTTAGTAAAGCTGCTTATAAGAGTCTTCCAAGAGTCTCTTTAAGCGAATTAAAAAGGCTATAAATAATCTTGTTCTCACCGAAATCAACAACACGCATCCCACACGCAAGCGCAACATCACGCTCAAGTTTTGCACCACGAGAAACATTCCAGCCGGGCAACATAACTACTGTGTCGTAATTAGTAATTTCCGAAAGGCATCGATGCATTGCCTGTTCCCAGCTAGAACTTGCAGAAATTTGCGCTGCGGGGTTATAGATCTGCTCAGCATCGCCAAGCGCAGCGAGCTCTTCAGCAAACATAAACAAGCCTTTATAGTTCTTTGTGTTAGTAATCGGTCCTGATAAGTACACTCGCTTGCCATTAATGTCACTACCGAGAGTTTCACCATTACTCAAATATGCCAGTAAGGCATAACGATTGATGAGGTCAACAGCTTTCTCAACAGGATCCATTACTGTTCCTCGATAAACTTAACGCACATTTCCGTCTCGAATTCTTCGACGGAACAGATTTCGGGTTCGAAATAATACGTTGGCACCAAGCGCAACTTGAGCAAAACGCCACAATGAGGACAAACACCATAGTCGCAGTCACCGTCTTGCATATCGACAACCTCAATGTTGGATGTCTTAATTGCCCCATTACAGTTGGGACAGAACTCATAATCTCCCGAATTTGTATCCGGGTTGTATATATAGCTCTTTAGTCCTTTAGCCTCTCGATAATCACGCTTCTTCGCTATCTCCTCGCAGTTAGTCATCGCTATCACCCAGCTTCTCTAGCTGGTCGGAGATGTCAAAAAGCTTACTCATTGACCAAGAAGTCATTTCGCCTCTATTGATAACGTGTCTGATCTCGCTAACAAGCGATTCGATTGCTCCTGGCTTCTTGTGTGTGAGTTCGCCTGGCTTGCAGAAATTAAGAGCAGACAGTTTAGTGTGTATCGCGCGGACTATTACATTACTGTCATTAAATATAAAACCGTCTACTGTAAACTCTCTTTCACCGGCATATACTGTGTCTCCAATGTGGATAACCTCGCCGTCTTTATCGACTGGTAACTCAACCATGTTTGACGTGTCGCATAGGTCAAGAACGCGGGTTACCATGGCGATAAAGTCGTCTTTTAATGACATATACTCAGGCGAGCTGTAACCATGAAGAATCTCAAATATAGAGTCCATGCTATATTTGGCTCGGTTCGCTCTCTCAGCGATTGTTGCACGCTCTTCTTTAGTTAGCATTGTTAGTCCTTTCGACCAGTCGCTTGTAGTGAGAAATCGCTGTGTCAAAGTCTTCGATGCAACTGATAATGTGTCTTGTGTTTACGTATGAATCAGCTTCGGCATATGCAGCAATGCGCTCATGCTTGGCTTTCAGAGCCTGCAAGTACATTTCGTTCGCTGATGTCATAAATGCCAGTTCGTCGACATTAGCTGCCTCACAAAGCTCAATGATACGGTCTAAGAGCTCATCATCACTTTCCCAGCAAAGGGAGCCTGTAAGAACATCTGTAATGTTGTCCCAGTCAAGTTCTTTACCCTTGTATAGTTTGGCCTTCTCTGCAATCTCTTGACGCTCCTGTCTAGTCAGCATTGCAAACCTCTTTCTCTTTGTCTTTGAGCCATACGGCTAAAGCTCCTACAAGGCCATATGCGATTAGGGCATATCTAAAAGCCATCAGATATGCCACATTGTGCGGCTCAAAAATGCCCAGGCAGTCAGCTGTGAAGTAGACCAGCAAAGGCAACAAAGCCACAAGAATTATTCTTTTTTTCATGATTTATTCCTTAGAATGCAAGCCATAAAGGCTCAAGAGAATCCGTCTGTTGATGAGCCATCGTTTTCCGGCTTTCTTGGCATACACCTCCCCTCGAGCGCACATCTTGCGCATCGTGGAGACTGGGATGCCTAATAATTGAGAAGCCTGTTCAACGGTAATTAGCTCAGTGTTTCGCAAGCTCTCCATAAAGCTAATCAATAAGCGGAGCTGTACAGTAAGCGGTAACGCACCAGTCAAAGCCTTTTTGTGTCATCCTGGCATAAGGCTCATTGGATTTACCATCTCGACGGGTGCTCATGATCTGCACGAATCTACCTGTCTCAATTCCTCGCTTTGTTGGAGCGTTGCTTCCCTGGCAGATCATGCCATCAGCGCGGAGAAGTGCGAAAAGACGTTTACGATTCATGAGAGGGTCATATTGTGCAAGGTAGCGAGCTGCGTCCGTGATTGTCATTGTGCCTTTAACGTTGATAACCGTGTCATATACGCCAGCTTTCGGTGCAAGCTCGTCAATCTTGGCACCTTGCTCAATGATGGTTGTATCCTTCTCATAAAGCTTGCGCTGTTGCTCTTTAAGTTGAGCGTCCTTGCGCTGGATAGCTTCATTTGCGACTAGGACCGCACGAGCGAGAAGGTCTTCATTGCTTTCTGAACCATCTGAGGCAATGTATCCGCCAGAACGTCTAATCGACGGTAGAACTTCATGAGTAACCCAACGCTTGAACTCTCGAGCTTCTGGCTTACGGCTTCGCAAAACAAGACTATAAAGACCAGCTTCAGAAACTATAAGCGGGTTTCGGCCACCAGCAACCCCAATAGTATTGGGGTTCGTTTCATCAACCTCATCATCATCTAAAATTCTACGAATAGTATCGGTTCTAATTTCTAAAACATCACACACATCTTTAGCAACGAACCAAGGTTCTCCATCAGATCCTTTAAGAGCTCTGAGTTCTCCAAATTCTTGAGAACTAAAAACCTGTATACTTGTATTGTCCATCTAATCAGCCTTTCTACTGTTTTTGGACACGCTCTCCCACGTTGCCGCGTGAGGAGGGCTCTTCTTTTAATGGCATTTTGCCCAAGAGATAAAAGCTTTACGCGCTTCATCATCTCGCTCAAAGCTGCCAAGAAACCAAAGGTTTCCACCATCTTCTCTAACGTAATAAGCATCGTTAAAACAACTCTTTATAAGTGATGTCCCGCCAATGTGAGATATTGTGGTGTGTGGTGCCTTGGACTTTTCTGGTTCGAGCTTATGCTCGACTTTTGGCTCCCAGTGGTATGACCACGCTGAGCCAGTATTTTGAGGTATTGGCATTTATTACTCCAGACATGCAAGCCATTGAGTAGAGACATTCAATGCATCAGCAAGGATTCGGATTGTTCTCAAGCTGGTCTTTTTGTCATTGACTTCTTTGCTTGCTTTGTAAATAGTTGTTTCTGAGATGCCAGTTTTTGCAGCAAGCTCACGAGCTGAAACGCCATTAGACGCCATTGCTACTCGAAGACGTACTGCAATAGAGTCTTTAATTTCCATAATTCCTCCAATCGAAAATCGCAGTAATAAAACAAGTTGCGCATGATGGATAAAGAGCGATTTCGTTTGTTTATGCGATTTTCAAAGTTCAAAAATAACAAATTTTGTTATTTTGTTGTGTTTAGTATAACAATATTTGCTATTTTCAAAAGTATTATTCACAAATATTGTGATTTTGTGTAGAATATGTGTACACTGCAGTTGAAAGGTGGTGTCTATGAGCAGATACAAGCTGATGCTCAAAGAAATACGCAAGTCAAGAGGATTGACGCAGGATGAGCTTGCGGAAAAACTTGGAGTCACAAAGCAAATTGTTAGCAACTGGGAAAGAGAGATTACACCGGTAACTCTTGGATCAGCCAGAGAGATAACAAAGGTTCTCAATTGTACCCTTGACGAGCTTTCTGGATGGGAAGCAACAAAAGAGCAGCACGAGAATGAGAAGCAAATTGACGCTCTGATTGCTCAACTCAAAGACACGGCTTCAGCAATTGAAGATTTGAAGAAGTCAAAATAATTTAGTTCTCAAGGAACGCACGTTCCAATCTAGTGGTAACACCAGACAAAAAGTGCTTCCGATATATAAAAGTTTGAAGGAATTGTGAAAGGGTTTGGGAAATGGCTGTTTACCAAGACAAAGCAAAGGACCGTATCAAAAAAGGCCTAAGACGCATGACGACAATTGTCGAAAAGGGACGCGCTGAAGACTTCAAAGAAGCTGACACTCGCAAGATTGTCTCAGACATTCTGTGTGAGTATCTTGGTTGGGATAGATTTGACAATGTCACAGCAGAGCAAATGATTGGCTCCCGTTTTGCAGATTATGTTGTTAGAACGTCGGATGAAGAAGTGTTTGTCGTTGAGGTTAAGCAGATTGGCCTTAAACTCAAGGAAACACACCTTAACCAAGCGCGTCAATACGCTGTCGATGAGGGCATTGACTGGATTATTCTCACAAATGGTGATGATTGGCAGGTCTATCGCACTAAGCTCGAAGGAAAAATCCCTGTCACAAAACTGGTATTCAGAGTTACCATCTCCGACAAAGAAACAGCTCCAGCACAGAAAACAGAGCTGCTCTATCTGCTATCTGAAGAAGCACATCGTAAGAATGAGATTGATGACTATTATCAGAGACGCATTGCTCTTTCTGGCGAGAACCTTGCAGACCATATCATTTCAACCGAAGTCATTAATAAGCTTCGAGTTGCTATCAAGAACACAACAGGGCAGAACCTGAAGAATTCAGAAATCGCAGAAGCGCTAATCTCACGCTTGTTCTTGCCCGAAAAGGTAACAGATGACAGCCGCAAAGCCATTGCAAAAATGAAGAAAGACGAGCGCAAGAAGCCAGCTACAAAGTCAAAAGCTGCATCTGAAGAAGAGTAAAACAAAAAAAGAGGAGCGCAAAGCTCCTCTTTTTATACCGCTCGGCGTAGCTGTAATATTTCTGCACCGTCTTTGTTGGCATCGTTAAGAGCTTCTCCGATAGCTCTGCCAGCTCTCTGAAGCTGTTCCATGTCTGTATCTGCATAGCGCATTGTCATGTTAATGTCGCTGTGGCCAAGAATGTCTTGTGCGCTCTTGATGTCCATGGTTCTAACTGCAATCGTGGCATACGTATGTCTTAGATCATGGAAGACTGGTCTTCTCCCCTGCGTTCCAAGAAGTCCCCACTCTTCAGAATGGTTCTTCCACCACCCTGTTATTCGCTCGGGTTTAAGATACTCTCCCGAAAAATCTCCAATAACATACATCTCTTCGGTAAACGCTACACCCATCAACATACAGTCCTCGATGTATTTAGAACGCCACTGCTTAAGAATCTCTACAAGTGGAGATGGAACAGGCACGGTTCTCGTTTTCCCGTTCTTCAAGCCTTTGATGTAGGTTTTGCCACCATCATACGAGATTGCCCGGCAGAGGTGAGCTGTGACATCTTCTGCTTTGAGATTTAAGTCTTTCCACTTAAGACCACAGCATTCTTCACGTCTCATACCTGTGTAATATGCCAGATATGTCGCAAGTACCATCGGAGAAAGCTCAAGAGCAGAAAGCATAACTTGGAGTTTCTTACGCGAAGGTTCGTTTAGCGGATTTGGCGGAGCAAGATAACCTTTTGGCGCTTTAATTGCCGCACATGGATCATATTGCAGATCTCTAATTGCCACAGCGTGACGTGTGCAAGCACGGAATGAGTTAAAAGCTTTCTTAACCGTATTAGCTGAATAGCCAGAATCATAAAGCCAGGACACGTATAACTCGACATCCGTGACAGTAATCTCTTGTAGCCGCTTTTCTCCAAAGAACAAATCAATATATCGAACGTTATTCTTATAAGACGTGTAAGTGCGACGTTCAATCTGCTGTGTGGCCACAAGGCTCTTAAAGTAATTAAGACAGTATGTATATGCCGAACAGTCGAGCCTTGTCGCTTGATTCTGTTCAACAACCTCAACGAACCCTGCATCTTGAACCCATTTCTCAGCAGCTGCTCGAGCAACTTTTTTACCTCTTCCAGCCGCACATGGAATTCCGAGAGATTTACTTTTTTCTTGGATAGTTCCATCAGCTCCACGGAAACGCACACGAGCTTGCCAGAAAGTTCCGTGTCTTTTGACTGCAATATTCATGCCGTTCTCCTTAACGTGCAAACGCTCAGAGGGGTGCAGTGCACCCTTTTTGCACCCAAACTGTATGGATTGTTTTACTATACACACCGGACAAAAATTTGTTTTTGCAGGTCGTAACGGCATTTATCGAGCGTAACGGAATTTAATGAGCGGCTGATGGTATATCTTCTAAACCGCAGGTCGCGCGTTCGAATCGCGCAGGAGGCACCAGAAACCCAAGGTAGATGGCTTGCCGTCTACCTTTTTTGTTTAATTTTTTTACAAGTGCACCCTTTTTGCACCCCCTCTGCAAGCCAAATTAAAAAACGAATACCTGTTCGAATAAAAGTTTTAACTATTTAGACAGGCGATTTACCTCGATATATTCAAATTATGATATTGGATAGAAAAACGATGCTTTTAACCATATTGAAATAATTCAGAGATTAAACCAGTAAAAAGCAGCGTTACAAATTCCCAGTTAAACGGCTTGTTGTAAGCCGTTTTAAGACACGCAAATTACAGAGTGGAGTATTTACTCATAAAAAATACCCCTCCCGCCGAAGCGAGAGGGGTTGTGTGTTTAGTGCAGTGAAGTCAACCGACCAGCTTCATCTGTGTCAACCTGCACTGTGCTGTCAGCCTGGACAGAGCCGTCAGCGTTGACTGCATAAGCGTGGTTATTGTGAACATGGACTCCTGCAGAAAGAAGGTTGCCATTCTCAGAAGCAAGGAACTTCTTGCCTTCAGCATCGAAGATACCTGTTGCCATTCGACCATCATTGGCAAAGTAGTAGTCACAGCTTCCAATGTGCTGCATACCTGTCAGCATGGCACACTCTTGTGGTCCTTCATCCGGGCAGAGGTAGAACCAGTCAGAGCCATCAAAGTACCAACCTGTGGCTGCATATCCTCGTGCATCAAAGTAGTACCAAGAGCCGTTGATAAACGCCCACTGGCTGTAATAGTAAGCGCTTGGACTGGTTGCATACCACCAACCTGTCGCATTCTTGACCCAGTGTGGCTCGAACTTAGACTCACCTTGTGCGAGCTGCTCCCACTCTGCATAGGTCAGTTTTGCCACATCGAGGTCAACAGTACCGCCTGCGCTTGAATACTGCCAAATGGTCCAATCGCTCCATGCACCAGTGTTGTAGATCATGGCAGGCAAATCCCACGAGAAACGATTGTCTGGATAACCGGCTATCCACAGACGCGATACATCAGCACAAGACGCTACCTGCGAGCGTCCAGCAGGATAGGTGTACACAACAGGGTAAATGCCCGTTTTAGCATAGACACGGTCAACAAACTGCCTTGCCCATACCGTTGAGCCCCATGCGTCATTGTCACCGTTCTCCCAGTCCAGGCACAAGAGAGCCTTGCCAATGTAGCCAGACACGCACGCAACGAACGCGTCAGCTTCTGCCACAGGTGAGCCACCTTCTGCATAATGGTAGACACCAATGAGCTTGCCGTCTGCCAGCGCGCGCTGAAGCTGTGCGGTCATGTAGCGGTTCATTGGCTGGGTGCCTTGGGTAGCCTTAGCAATCACAAAATCAGAGCCACTGTATGCAGTCTCGACATTTGGGTGCGAGTATGTCGCACCCAATGCCTGATAACCGCTTACATCAATGCCCCTAAGCATTGTTTACCTCTTCTTTTGGCTCTTCTGCTGGCTTTGTGTTAATTGGTTCAGCGTTGCCTGTCATATAACTTGCAGGACGCTCAGAAGGATGTACGTAAGTCATTGCACGTGCAGAATCGCCAATGCCCTTAGTGGTTGGGTCTACAACCACGCCGACGATAGCCAGGACCGCAAAGAGTGCATTGACAATGTCAGCGAGTTGGCGGTTCAGTGCGACAAAGTCCCACTGGTAGCCAAATGGCGCCGCAACTACCTGGATAAGTAGAAGCACTGCAGGGATAAGAGTCAGCCAGAAAGTGCGGTTCTTGATACGAACGATTACGTTAATCATGTTGATTCTCCTTAAATCAGAATTAGTGTGTACTCGCCTGTTCTAGGCGTTCTAGCCGTCCCGCCTGTGTACGGGTCACATCCTCAACCACCGCCAAGCGGGTATCATGATGTGCGATGTTCTCTTTGAGCGTTGAGATAACCTCATCCGTGCGGGCCATATACGCGGCAAACGCTTTCTGGTTGTCTTCAGCGTCTCCCTTGAGCTGCTTCACGCCTTCTTCAATACGCACCAGTCGCATAGCGTCTTCATTGCTGGCTCTAGTCATAGCGCGTGCGCCATTAATAAGAGATACCATCATGCCCAAGAATGAGACGGTCGCAATAATCTGCTCGAAGGTTAGTGGGTTCATCCTGTCACCTCCTACTCGAGACTCTTAGACAACAGCGGGATGATTCCCGTAGCATAACCGCTAGACCAGTTGTAGAAGTAAATATGACCGTCTCCACCACCAGCAGCGCCAATCCAAATCTTTGCCGTATTGTTTCCTGTCTGTGTGCCTAGAGGGTAATAACCCTCAATTGCTGGCAGAAGATTGTCAGGCATTTGCTTAGTGGTTGTGCGTGTCGAATAACCCGCAGCAAGATAGCAATCGAGATACATCATGCCACCACGCAGGCAGTAGCGAACACGGCATACTCCATCGTCTTGTAAGGTAGTCCAGGGCGTGAACTCGATTAACTTTGCGAGATTGTCGCTATAAATTGAATTTGACCT
>CAUUEB010000027.1:0-15804 GCA_963544135.1 uncultured Atopobium sp.
AACATTACGCGCCTAAAAAGTGCAAAGAATCTGTATTTGAGGCACAGATTCTTTGATGAAATCAGGCAAATCCACAGTTTCTTTTACGTATTTAGGCAAAAGTTACAGATTCTTTGAAGAAATCAGGCGCGTGAAGATAGGCTGCGCCACTCCAAATTTTGCGAGCCTGAAAACTACATCAAGTCTGAGTAAATTTACTCAGACTTGGCGAGAAAAACCGGCAAATAGCTCAGATATGGTGCGCTTTTCAGGCAAACTGTTCAGACATGACAACAAAACCCGGCTCCTACGTTGTGTGGGAACCGGGTTGTCGTTTAAGTCGCGTTTACCGCAGTGTCGCGGTCTGCCGTAGCAGCACGTTTACCGCAAGCCGCGTTTACCGTAAGTTGCGTTTATGCGCCGAGGTAAGCCTTGCGAACGTCATCGTCGTGGAGAAGCTCCTGGCCGGTGCCATGCTTAGCAACCTTACCAAGCTCAAGAACGTATGCACGGTCAGCAACCTTAAGTGCCATGTTAGCGTTCTGCTCGACCAGCAAAATGGTGGTTCCTGCATCGCCGAGCTGGCGAATAATCTGGAAGATTTCCTCAATCAGAATAGGAGCCAGACCCATGGAAGGCTCGTCGAGCATCAAAAGCTTTGGCCTGCTCATCAGAGCACGACCCATAGCAAGCATCTGCTGCTCGCCGCCAGACAGCGTTCCTGCCAGCTGATTCTTGCGCTCGCGAAGACGTGGAAAATGCTCGTAGACCATCTTGACGGTCTTAGCGTTCTGGGAATCGGATTGCGTATAGCCGCCCATCTCAAGGTTTTCGGCAACACTCATGCGAGAAAACACACGGCGGCCCTCAGGGCACAATGCCAGGCCAGCCTCAACAATCTTGTGTGCGCGCTGGCCTACAAGGTTTTTCTCGCCAAGGGTGATGGTGCCAGAGTCAGGCTTTACCAGACCAGCAATGGTGTTCAGTGTAGTTGATTTACCTGCGCCGTTTGCACCAATAAGGGTAACAATCTCGCCCTCGTGGATGTCAAAAGAAATGCCCTGAACTGCGTGGATAGCGCCGTAAGAAACATTAAGATCCTTGACGGACAGCAGGGTTTTTTCTGCGCCTGCTGCCTGGGTGTTTGTGTTTTCAGCGGCCATTAGCGCACCTCCTGCTTTCCAAGATATGCCTCGATAACGCGAGGGTTGTTCTGAACCTCTTCTGGCGTTCCCTTTGCGATGATGTTGCCGTGGTCAAGAACGGCCAAACCCTCGCAAATGCCCATAACAAACTTCATATCATGCTCGATGAGAAGAACAGCAATCTTGAAATCATCACGAATCTTAAGGACATTCTCCATAAGCTCGTCAGTCTCTGCTGGGTTCATACCCGCAGCTGGCTCGTCAAGCAGTAAAATCTTAGGCTGCGTTGCCAGAGCGCGAAGAATCTCAAGCTTGCGCTGAGCACCATAAGGCAGGTTACCTGCAAGGGTATTTGCAAGATTTTCCATGCCAAAAATGCGAAGCAGCTCGCGGGCGTTATCGGCGCTCTCTTTCTCCTGCTTCCAGTGAGCTGGAAGGCGGAAGACGTCCTCAAAGAAATGAGACGTCATGTGGCTGCCCTGACCAACCTGAATGTTCTCCATAACCGTCATGTTGTTGAACAGTCGAATGTTCTGGAAGGTGCGGGCAATACCCATATGATTTGCTTCAACAACGCTTTTACCAGCAAGGTCGTAGCCGTCAATCATTACGGTACCACGGGTTGGCTTGTAGACACAGGTAAGCAAGTTAAAGACAGTCGTTTTACCTGCACCGTTAGGGCCGATAATGCCAGAAATCTCGGTAGGACCAAGAGCAATGTTGAAGTCGTTAACAGCCGTCAAGCCACCAAAGTCAATGCCAAGGTGCTCAGCCTGAAGAACTGGAATTGCGCCAAGATCTCGCTCAGGAATGAGGTTAGGAGACTCTTGCCTGATAAGTTTTGTGGTGTTTTTAGTTGCCATCGCTCTTACGCCTCCTTCGAATCAGTTGAGGCTTCTACCTGCGTATCCGCCTGTGCGTCCACCTGTGCGTTTACCTGCGCGTTGACCTGTACACCAGCCTGCTCATCCGAGTCATCCTTGTTCCAAGGAAAATCCCTATTCATGACTCGCTCAATGATGCGAGACAGCGAGAAGTCATACGAGCCAAACAGACCCTCTGGCCTAAAGATCATGACCAGAATCAAAACGATTGCGTAAGCAACCATACGGTAGTCGGCAAAGGCACGTAGAGCCTCTGGAAGCACGGTCAGGACAGTTGCGGACACAACAGAGCCAAACATAGAACCCATGCCGCCCAGAACAACCATAACCAGAATCTCAACAGACTTCATGAAGCCAAACTTAGCTGGTGCCATAACACCAATGCAGCCCGCGTAAAGACCGCCAGCAATGCCAGCAAGGAATGCGGAGAAAACAAAGGCCAAAGTCTTGTAGTACGTGGTGTTAACGCCTGATGCCTCTGCTGCAATCTCGTTATCGCGGATGGCGAGAATAGCGCGTCCATGCCTAGACTTCATAAGAGTATGAATAGCAAAGATGGCAAGCGAAACGACAATAGCCGTGTTCAGATAACCCGTATATGCAGGAATACCCGTGAGACCTGATGCGCCACCAGTAAGCTTGAATCCAAGAGCGGAGTCAATGTTAACCAGGACAACGCGGATGATCTCTGCAAAGCCCAGGGTAATAATGGCCAGGTAATCACCACGGAGACGCAGTGCTGGAATACCAATAACCACACCCATAAGAGCAGCGCAAATACCGCCGAATAAAAGGCCAACAACAAAGAGAATTACCGCTGGTGTAGAGCCGGAAGCCATGGATTGAGCATCCAGTCCAAAGAGTGGCATCATGCGAATAATGAAGATTGCACAGGCATAGCCACCAATGGACATGAAACCAGCGTGACCCAGAGGAAGCTGTCCCAGATATCCGGTAACAATGTTCAGAGAAACGGTCATCAAAACATAAACGCCGATTTGCTCAAAAACAACGGTCTGATAGCGAGAAATAAGGCCCTCTCCTACCAGGAAGTTTCCACCAAAGACAAAAAGTGCAACAAGAATTGCATTGATGGCATAGCGAGCAGGCATAGTAAGCTCACGGCGCTGACCATCTTTTCCACCAAAACCAGTGACAATTACTGGGTTGTGGTTGTTATCGCGTGGATACATTTTAGTCATGTGAGCCTCCTTACACTTTCTCGGTAACTGGTCGACCAAGCAGGCCAGTTGGTTTGACAACAAGAACAAGAATCAAGAGTAAGAAGACTACCGCATCCTGCCAGACAGACAGGCCAAAGGCAGCAACAAAGACCTCGGAGAAGCCAACAATAAGGCCGCCAATAACAGCGCCAGGAATGGAGCCAATGCCGCCAAGAACTGCTGCAACAAAAGCCTTGGTGCCCAGCATGACGCCCATGGTAGGAGAAACCTGCTGGTATGCCATGGAGTACAGAATAGCTGCAATGCCTGCCAGAGCGGAACCAACTGCAAAGGTAAAGCTAATAGTGCTATTGACGTTGACGCCCATCAGACGAGCAGCGCCCATATCCTCAGAAACGGCACGCATTGCCTTACCAAGACGAGTCTTCTGAACCAAAAGGGTCAGAACAACGGTTGCCACAATAGTAACGGCAACAGTCAAAAGTGCCGTGCCGGAGAGCGTCGAACCAAATACCTGAACAGTTCCCAGGTCAATGATGCTTGGAACAACCTTAGCGTCAGCGCCCAGGAGTAGCTGAACACCGTTCTCAAGCAGGTAAGAAACGCCAATTGCCGTAATCAGAATAGAAAGTCTTGGAGCATCTCTGAGTGGTGCGTAAGCAACCTTATCAATAAGAACGCCCAGCACAACACAGCCAAAAACGGCGAGAAGAACAGCGATTGCAGGATTGAGTCCAAGCTGAACAAGGGCAATCCATGCAACGTAGGAACCAAACATGATGATGTCACCATGCGCAAAGTTAAGAAGCAAGATGATGCCGTACACCATTGTGTAACCAAGCGCCACCAATGCGTAAATACTGCCCAATTGAAGTCCATTGAGCACCTGAGTCAAAAACATCTGAGGTTCTCTTTTCTATGAAGGATTGATCGTGTCATAGATGGACTCTTTGCCATCTTTAAAGGTAATAATCAAGGTGGACTTCACTGGGTCACCTGTTCCCTGATATGAAAGGGTGCCAGTAACACCTTCGACCACACCAGATGCAATAGCATCGATAATTGCCTGCCTATACTCATTGGAGTTGTAGGTGTAACCGCGTTTCTCGGCAACCTCAAGAGCAGAGCAAAGAATCATTGCTGCGTCATAGCCCAAAGAACAGAAGTTAGTTGGAGCCTCACCGTATTCCTCGGTATAAGCCTTAACAAAATGCTGAACTTTTTCATCTGGATTTGAAGCAACAAAGGCAGAGCAATAGAAGCATCCTTCAAGGTCAGCCGCAGAAGCATAGTCCTGCTCGCCGCCAATGATGCCTGCCCAACCATCTGCGCCCATAAAAGGCTTCTTGCAGCCAAGCTGACGAGCCTGCGTCACAATCTTACCGTTATCCTGGTAATAATTTGGAGCCAAGATAGCATCAGGATCAAGTCCAATAATGCTGGTAAGCTGGGCATTAAAGTCAACAGCTCCTGTTGGGTAACCTTGCTGAGATACAACCTCAACACCCAACTCACGAGCCCTCTGAACAAATGCGTTATTAACGCCAATCTCGTAATCGCCGCCGGAGTTAAAGATGGTTCCTACGCGCTGATAACCCTGCTTTTTAGCAAACTCTGCAAGAACAACGCCCTGGAACGGGTCAGTTACGGTAGCGCGGAACATGTTGTGGCCATGCGCTACAACATCTTCGGCGGTAGCGGATGCGGTTACACAGGGGATGTTGTCCAGTACCGATTTCTGTGCCAGTGCAATGGTGGGCGTTGAAGTAACGTCTCCAAGAATTGCACAGACATTCTCGTCAAGAAGCTTGTTATAGACAAGAATGGCCTCAGTTGAATCGCCCTTCTCGTCCTCAACAATAGGGACAATCTGGCGGCCACCAGCTCCACCATTCTTGTTGAATTCCTTGAGGTACAGCAAAATGCCGCTACGCACCGCAAGGCCATACTGGGCAACGTCGCCGGTATACGGTCCCATCACGCCAACGTAAATGGAGTTAGGGTCTTGGTTCTTTGGCGAACAACCCGCTAGAGCAAACGACCCCGCAATGGTCCCGGCCACCTCCAAAAAGCGTCGTCGCGTTAGCTTATGTGCCATATTCATCTCCTTTTCTCCATAGCGTTGAATATGTGACACAACACAATATGGCTGCGGCTCTAAAAAAAGAACCACAGCCAAAAAATGTTATCTAACTTGAAATAATTTTAGAGAAACCGGATGTTTCTACGAGCTCCAGCCTTTCGCGACGGTTGCGCGGTTGTCTTCTGACTACCCGCAGCTAGTCTACGTGTGCTACTTACGCCTCACGTACCAGCGGAAGCTCACCAGCAAAGTGACGAGGCTTGTAAGAGGCCTTGTCTGCGCTGGTCTTCTCACCAAGATCAAGCGAAGAAATCTTCTTCATCTTGCTGGTGCCACCCTCAATGAGGCGAAGAAGCTCACGCGTTGGCCTTTCGTCAGCCGCCTGGAGCTCAGCTGCCATCTCGCGTTCAACCGCGTCAAAGATGTCCTGAACGTGCGAGGAGGTATCGTTTGTGGCCTTGACCAGCGGCATTGCAGTTGACTGTGCAACCACACCAGCGTAGTTTGGCTCGCGAGAAACACGTACCTGAGCTACAGCAACCTTGCGAGGCGCAGCAGGTTTTGCACCCGACAGCTCCGCCGGGCTTGTAGCTTCTGCCTCAGCAGCAGCCTGACCAATGAGTGGCAGCTGTACTGGATGGTACTTGCGCATCTGCTGCTGATCATGGCGAGCCAGGTGCTCATCCATTGCAGCCAGCGCAAGCGTCCAGTCATCAGCGTGCTCAAGCTCGTCAATCGTGCGCTTCTCAGGGAAGACTCCCTGGTCAACGTAAGAAATTCGACTAGAAATATCAGCGGCATGATTGGTGAAGTCTTCAGGAATAGCCTCGGCGCCAATCTCGGCAATGCCAAAATCACGCGTAATAGACTCTTCGCCCACAGCCTTAGTCCACCAAGCTGTGCCAACGTCACCAACAGTTCCGTCAGCGCGCTCGATAATAGGCAGGCCATCCATAGGATCTTGTCCCAGGCGCTCAAGAAGTACGGCAGCAGCACCCTTTGCTCGCGCAACAGTGCGCTCACGCCAGCTCAAAAGCTTGGTGTAGTTCTCTGCGATCTGAGCGTAGTCGTTTGTGGAGTGCGCAGGAGCCTTCTTTGCACGAACGGGAAGCACGCCCTCTGCGGCCGCGGTTACAACCTGCGCCTTCTTTGCAGGTGGCTCGGCAGACTGGACAGGTTGCTCAGCAGACTGAACACGAATAGAGCCAGTCATATCCCACTGAGAAGCCTTCATGTGCTTTGGCTTGTATGCAGCAATCGAGCGCCTTGGAGAGTCCAGCGGAATCACCAGGCTCTCTTCTGGCGAGAAGTTCGATGCAGCTGCAACTCGCTTTGGAGACACAGCCTCATCCTCAACCTGAGATGTAGTGCTTGGCTGAATCTTTGCTTCTGCCCCACCGGTTTTCTCGCCACGATTTGCAACGCGAGAAACCACTACCGCAGCGCCAGAAATGACAGCAACCGCAGCAAGTCCCACTCCGATGCCGGTAAAGATAGCACCAAGTGGGGTTTGGCGAATTTCATTAGCTGTAAGGGCATACGCAGATGCTGGCTCTGCTACCAGAACCAGTCCACTGAGCAGGCCGGCGACTACTGCCGGATTCCTACCTTCTGTCATACAAACTCCCCCTACAAACGCTAAGAAGATGTATGAAGACACACGCTAAATTTGCATATGCTACTAAACCCAATACGGGCGACGTGAGCAACGGGTGGGCTTCATTTCATCTTTGTATAATCCGCTGCAACACATAATTGTGCTGTTAGAAATGACTATAGCGTAATTCATTATTTTTTACAGCGTCTTTAAAACTTTTTCATAATTCTTCGGCAGTTATTCAACAAAAATGACGAGAAAAAAGAAGTGCCTCCCAACATAGATTGGAAAGCACTTCTTGCGTCATCTTTAAATCTGACTAATTCTGTGGATAGTCAGACTGTGCAGCCTTCTTTGCAGATCTAATCAGGAAGTCCTGGTTATTGTCGGTCTGCTTAAGACCACTGATAAGAGCAGTAGTTGCACGCTCAGTGTTATTGAAGCCTGCAAGAATACGGCGAACGCCCCATACCATAGGCTGAAGCTCTGGCTTAATAAGCAGATCCTCATTACGAGTACCAGAAGAAACAGGATCAATAGCTGGGAAGATACGGCGATCTGCCAGGTCTCGATCAAGCTTGAGCTCCATGTTACCAGTGCCCTTGAACTCCTCGAAGATAACCTCATCCATCTTAGAGCCTGTATCTACCAGGGCAGACGCAATAATAGTGAGCGAGCCGCCGTTCTCGATATTTCGAGCTGCACCCAAGAACTTCTTTGGTGGATACAAAGCTGCGGAGTCAACACCACCAGAAAGAATACGACCAGAAGCAGGAATAGCCAGGTTGTATGCACGAGCAAGACGTGTGATGGAGTCCAGAATAACCACAACGTCCTGACCCATCTCAACCAGACGCTTTGCTCGCTCGATGACAAGCTCCGAGACAACGGTGTGATTCTCTGCTGGCATATCAAAAGTTGAAGCAACAACGGTGCCCTTAATGGAACGCTCCATGTCTGTAACTTCCTCAGGGCGCTCGTCTACCAAGAGGCAGAAGAGGTGGACCTCAGGATTGTTGGTGGTAATAGACTGGCAAATGCGCTTCAAAATGGTGGTCTTACCTGCCTTTGGAGGCGAGACAATCAAACCACGCTGACCCTTACCAATAGGAGCCACCAGATCAATTGCACGACCCGTAATGGAGTCTTTACCGTGCTCCATAGTAAGAGGCTGGTCTGGGAAAATAGGAGTCAGATCTTTGAAGCGAGGACGATCCTTAAGGCCCTCAACTTCCCCACCGTTAACCTGGGTAACCTTAAGAAGTGGTGGATACTTGCTGTTTACGCGAGCAGGTCCAACCATACCCAAGACGCTATCGCCTGGACGCAGGCCAAGATTTCTAATAATCTGCTGGTGGACAAAGGCGTCGTCATCGCCTTCCATATAATTGCCCGTACGAATCCAGCCGTAACCTTCGTTGCTAATCTGAAGAATACCCTCAACAGTCTTAAAGCCCTCAGCAGCTGCAGATGCGGCATATACAAGCTCAATCAAATCAGACTTGTGAACGCCTGCATACTCAATGCCCAGCTCAGTTGCCTTAGCACGAAGCTCAGAAAGCTTCATCTCTTGCAGTGCCTCTTTTGAAAGCGATGGCTCGCTTGCTTGGCCCTGCTTGCGATTCTTGTTGCGCTGGTTGTTCTGTCTACGATCGCGAGAAGGACGCTCCTGGTTGTTGGTGTGAGCGTTTTCCTGTATCTTCTCGCCCTCCTGAGCCGCTTCTTTTAGCTCAGCATTACGATGTCGACGACGCGCAGCGCCGGTACGTGCGCGTCCTGGACGCTCTGCTGGAGCTGCCTCAGCATCCGCCTCTGCGCCAGAAGCCTGCTCTTGAGTTGCACCATCCTGCTGCTCAACACTACCCTGCTCTTCAGCAAAGTTCTTCTGAGCCGCATTGCTATTCTGGCCAGCTGCACCCTCTGCCTCTGCTTTAGTAAAGGCAGGAGCCGGGGTTACCTCCGCAGAAGGCTGAGTTACGTCCTGAACAATCTTGGTAAGGCGATCAGTGTCTACAACGTCAGAAGAAACCTTGCCACCTGCCTGGACCTGAGCCAGGACCTCTGCCTGTGCAACCTCAAGGGCACGCTCATGAAGAGCACGCTCTTCCATCTCTTCTTTACTAGGACGACCACGACGGCGCTTTGGTGGCTCTGTAATGCCTGCTGCGTTCATAGCCTCTGCCACAACAGCCTCTACGGCGCGACGAGCCTCGGTCTCCTTCTTAGTAGGACGACCACGACGGCGCTTAGCAGCTGAATTAGAAGCCTTTTCTTCAGTTGTCTCAGAATTAGTATTTTCAGAAGTAGTATTTTCAGAATTACTATTTTCACTCTTGCGAGGTCTACCACGTCTACGTGGTGCTGGAGTATTTTCTACATCATTTAAAGAATCATTTTGGACCGAAGATGTTTCGTCCGACATGTACAAACCTCTCTGTTTGCTCATCAAAATAATCTGTATAAATACGTGAGAAATATGATGAAGGGATAACAAACAAAATCAAATAGGTGCAAATCCAAAAGGAATATACCACGAAAATGCCCGCCTTATGATGAAAAAATAAATAAATTTCACCATAAAACGGGCAAATGGGGATTTATAACCACTAACCCTTAAACCTCGAGAAACCCATCTTCTAGATTTCTTTAATCTGCATAAATCATTTAAACAGCTGTGCGACTCTTTCTTTTAACAATGATGTCTTCAATTTGCTGAACAATTTCTTTGATATAGGTCTTGCCTTGAGGTGTGAGCTCAACCATGGTTACTCTTCTTGAGAGAGCATCATCATGTTTGCGCTGCACCAAGCCACTTTCTGCCAAAGCAGTAAGAGACATAGAAACCGTTGGCTGCAAAAGACCAAGTGCATCAACAATCTCTGTAATTGAAAGAGCGTCTTTAGGAGAATCCAGAATTGTAAGAAGCACCATGTCTGCAGCCCTGCAATACAGAGCTCCCATAGCGTCAACATACATGACAATACGCTCAAATGAAGTGCGAGAAAGTGCCTGACCAGGTGCAATACGAGCACAGGTAAGCTTGGACAGCTCCTCTACTGCTTCTACACCCTTTTCTGTAATGATGCACACTACATTGCGTCGATCAATGGCGCCTTCATCTCTTTTGATGAAACCAAGCCTTGCCAGGTGCGAGGTACGATGAGTAATCGTAGGACGAAGAGCACTCTGATACTCGGCAATTTCTGAAGTCTTAACAGGGGCGCCCTTCACATTGAGGCGACACAAAATAGCAAACTCTTCAAACGTGAGTCGTCTGTTAGCAGGTACCACTCTTCTGACTAAGTTGTAAGACCTGCGAATGGACATGTACTCGCGAAGTTCCATAGAGACCTCCACTCTTATGCCCGAACCATTTACTATTTGCTCGCATAATGAGTATACCCCTAAAAAATACGTGTTAACGTGGGGACAAAACAATAGTTAGTCAAAAATATGTTAGAAAATGGCGTGTATATGACATCAATATAGGCTTTTATATGCTGCAATATAAAATTTGAGTAATAAAAATTAATTTTATTATCTCTTTTATACATTAAAAAAGTTTTTACATAACGCAGAAATGTGTAAATTATCTGGAGGAATTCACAAAAGATACCGTGCAAGTATTCAATACTTGCACGGTATCATGACAAAACAACATAGTTAGCTATCGTTTACATTGCCTCAGGAGCAGAAACGCCAATCAAATTAAGAGCAATTGCAAGCACGCGGCGGGTTGCGTCACAAGCAGCAAGACGAGCCTTAGAGAGCTCCATGTCAAGTGGACGTCCTTCAGAAGGAAGCACCTGGCAAACGGTATAGAATGCGTGGAACTGGCCGGCAAGCTCTTCAATATAGTGTGTAATGCGGAATGGCGCCCTATCGCGAGCACAGCCCTCAACAAGACCTGGGAACTCAAAGAGCTTACGAGCAAGAGCCTGCTCAGCTGCATCAGAGAGCAGTCCAAGATCAACCGCAGAGCCAATAGCCTTATCTGCAACAGCGTCCATGCCAAGCGCCTGAGCCTCTTCCAGGTCAACGCCAGCAGCACGACGCAAAATGGAACAAATACGAGCGTGGGCATACTGAACGTAATACACAGGATTCGAGCTGTCCTGACGCTTTACCTGCTCAATGTCAAAGTCAATCATCTGGTTGGAAGACTTTGAAACAAGGGTGTAGCGGGTTGCGTCAACACCAACCTCGGCGAGAAGTTCGTCAAAGTGGATACCGGTTCCCTTGCGCTTAGACATTCTGACAGCAACGCCATTTCTGAGCAGGTTAACCAGCTGACCAAGCAGAACCTCAAACTGAGTTGGGTATCCAAGAGCTGTTGCAGCAGAGCGAACACGCTGAATATATCCGTGGTGATCTGCTCCCCAAATATCAATAACGTGGTCGACGCGCTGGAACTTATTCCAGTGGTAGGCTACGTCGGAAGCAAAATAGGTATACTCGCCATTTGTTTTGATGAGCACACGGTCCTTATCGTCACCAAAATCAGTGGAGCGGAAGAACAGTGCGCCCTCGTCAGAACGATAGAGGTAACCAAGCTTATCAAGAGCATCAAGTGCGCGATCGACAGCGTCTTTACCCTGGTCATCCTTAACGTAGAGAGAGCGCTCAGAGAACCACACATCAAAGTCGGCACGAGCGTTGTGGCAGGTGGTTTTGATGGACTCAAGCATCATCTTGTAACCGCGCTCACGGAACTCAACCATGCGCTCATCTTCGGACTTGTCTGCCCAGACCTCTCCGTCATTTTTAAGGAAGAAAAGACCCAGGTCAACAATGTAGTCTCCGGCGTATGCATTGCCGCCAAGAGAGTTAATGAACTCGTCAGTAAATGGATGCTCCTCTGGATGAGCATCGTCTTCATCTGCAACGTAAGCATTGCGATCTTCTGCAAGCACCTGAGCAGCTGCATCAGCGTCAATACCACGCTTCTGCATGATATCAATAAGCTGCAGGTAACGCTTAGAGATGGAGTGACCAAAGACATCCATCTGAGAGCCATGATCGTTGACATAGTACTCGCGCTCAACGTCATAGCCAGCAAAGGCAAGAATGCGGCTTAGAGAATCTCCAAGAGCAGCCCAGCGGCCATGACCAATGTGCAGAGGACCAACAGGATTTGCAGAAACGTACTCTACCTGAACTTTCTGGCCAGCACCAAAGGTAGAACGACCAAAATCGGCGCCCTGCTCACGAACGGTGTTAAAAATCTCATTGCCCGCAGCGGTAGACAGATAGAAGTTTACAAAGCCAGGACCTGCAACTTCGACACGCTCAATTTGAGGGTCTGTAGCAATATGAGCCACAAGAGCTGTCGCAATATCACGAGGAGCCTTGTGTGCCAGCTTTGCAGAACGCATTGCAACCGTAGAAGACCAATCACCATTTGATGAGTCCTGTGGGCGCTCAAGTCCCACATCATCAATCTGGAATTCAGGCAACTCACCCGCAGCCTGGGCATCTGCCAAGGCTTGACGTACAAGTTCCTCGATCTTCTCGCGCATGGTTCTCCTTTAAATTCAGTGCACGTGTGCAGCGTAATTACGTGGTAGGTTGTGTAGTTGGTTGCGTAGCTTCTAGAGAACTACTCAGTTTCCTCGGAAGATTTTACCTGATGTTGAGCAGCAAGTTCATGACGCAAATTAGCCAGACCACGCTCAAGACCCACAGGATAAATCTGAGGGTTCAAGAAACGTGTATACGCTGCGTCCAGGCGCATAAGCGCAGCGTGACAACGGTCGCGAGCAACCTCAATAGACTCGCTCTCCCCTACACGCTTGCCGCCTTCTACCAGCCTTACCATCAGCTCGCGAGAAGTTCCTTCAAGCTTGTGAGTTGAATACGGGTCAATGATGTCGACAACAGTTGCCTTAGACTCTGGACTCTTGGTTACCAGGTAATCTGGGTCAAAAATCATGTCGCCTGCAGGGCAGCCGTTTGCATCGTAGAAGCGGCGAATGTGCTGAATGCCTGGAACAGTACGCTTGTAAGCCATCTCGGACAGCTTGATAACAGGAGTCCAAGGCTCAGCAGCAGACTGACGACGAGCGGTTAGCTTATAGACGCCGCCAAGCGAAGGCTGAGGATCGCAGGTGGCAAGCTTGGTACCAACACCAAAGGCGTCAATAGGTGCGCCCTGAGCAAAGAGAGACTGGATGGTGTACTCGTCAAGATCATTTGAAACAGAAATCTTGATGTAAGGAAGGCCAGCTTCGTCGAAAGCCTTACGAGCTTCCTTAGAAAGGCGTGCGAGGTCTCCGGAGTCAATACGAACAGCACTCAAGCGCTCGCCACGCTCTTCCATCTCTTTTGCCACAATGATGGCGTTCTTGATACCCTCGTGAACATCATAGGTATCAAGCAGAAGTGAGCAGTTAGTTGGGCTAGATTTTGCAAACGCCCTAAAAGCATCAAGCTCAGTATCAAACGACATTACCCAAGAGTGTGCGTGGGTACCAAAAACAGGAATGCCGTAGATTTTTCCGGCAAGAACATTTGAAGTGCTGGAAGCACCAGCAATATAAGAAGCGCGAGCAACTGCCAAGCCGCCGTCTGGACCCTGTGCACGACGCAGGCCAAAGTCAGAAACGGGATTTCCCTGAGCTGCCTTGATGACACGCGCACACTTAGTTGCTGCCAAAGTCTGGAAGTTGACCAGGTTAAGCAGAGCGGTCTCAATGAGCTGGCAATCAACAATGGAGCCCTCAACGCGGACCATAGGCTCACGTGGAAAAACAAGCTCTCCCTCGGGGATTGCATCAATGGTTACATTAAGCTTGTGGTTGCGCAAAAACTCAAGGAACGCTGGCTTAAAAAGACGACCGCCACCAGGAGAGTTAATGCTTGCCAGGTAGTCAATATCGTCATCTTCATAGATAAAGTTTTCAACTAAGTCAGCAATTTGACCAGTACCACAAGAAATTGCAAATCCGCCATTAAAGGGATTCTCGCGGAAGAATGCGGTAAAGCATGCCTCTGCATCAACAAGACCGGCTTCCCAATAACCTTGAGCCATCGTGAGCTCATACAAGTCTGTATTAAGGCTAACGTCTGAGGGTTTGGTACGATCAGTGAGTGACATAGTTGCTCTTTTCGATTGGTCAAAAACTGACGGTGAGACGATATATCTAGAGTAGCAGTCCTACAAAATAAATTGGCTTACAACAAAAATAACTGCGAGAATTACCACAGTTCCAATAACAATTTTTTGCCCCAGAGGCATTTTGATGTCTTCGTCGTCCTCATCTGGCTCCATAAGGGCGCGACCTTTTGCGCGCTGCTCCTGAATGCGGCGCATCTGCTCGGCCTCCTGCTGAGCTGCCTGACGTGCAGCACGCTGCTGATCTGCAACAAGCTGAGCATCTTCGGCCGCGGCTACCTCTGCCTGGGCTTGTGCCTGGGCTGCACGGGTCTTCTCTGCGCGAAGGGCTTCGAGCTCCCTGCGCTCCTTCTCTGCGCGAAGGGCCTCAAGCTCAGCGCGCTCCTTCTCTGCGCGAAGGGCTTCGAGCTCAGCGCGCTCCGCGTCCGTGAGCGCGGCCGCCTGTGGCGCTGGAGTGGTTTGGAGCTCTTCGGGTTTCTCGACAGACATGGTTACTCCTCGGTTTGTGTATCGGGGATGCTGGTGGTGACGTCGTTGGCGGCGTCTCCGTGTGCCGAGCGGAGCTTGAGCGCGGGACCCTCAACGCCTGTTGCGTCAAAGGCTGGCACAAAACTCTCGGAGACGGTTCCGCCCTCCTGCCACCACAGGTTTTCAAAGCCCAGGTCATCCGCATGACAGAGCACCAACTCGTACTCCTCGTCAGAAAGCGTTTCAGAAAGCGGACCGCCAGCTGCACGCATGCGCTCATTAGGCGTGTACTGATTCATGATTGATACGTCTACATCATTATGACAAAGATTCCAGACGCGGTTGAGCACCTCGCAGGAATCGTCCGCGTGCGTGGGCATGACCAGGTGGCGCACAATGATGCCTTGCAACATGCGACCGTCGTCGTCCAGCTTGCGACCGCCGCGACTCATCACTGAGTCATGCATAACCTCAAGTGCCGCCATAGACATCTCTGGATAATCTGCTGCGTACGAGAGCTCTTTTGCCAGCGCGGGATCTGCGTACTTGACGTCCGTCAGCCAAATATCAATGACGCTCGAGACTTTCTGTACCACCTCTGGCAGCTCATATCCCGAGGTATTGCACACTATTGGGAGCGTAAGTCCCGCTTCTTTTGCCAGCGTCACTGCTTCAATTATGTGTGGCGAGAAGTGCAAAGGAGTTACAAGGTTGATGTTGAGCGCACCCTGAGCTTGCAGTTCAAGCATCATCTGGGCTAGGCGCTCAGTTGTGACTGGCTTGCCAAAACCTTCTTGCGAGATCTGGTGATTCTGGCAGAACACGCATCTGAGCGGGCAACCTGTGAAGAAAATTGCACCCGATCCAGCCTCGCCCGAGATAGGAGGCTCCTCCCAGAAGTGCAGTGCCGATCGGGCTACACGAATGGTGCTTGAAGCTCCGCAAAGACCTGCTTTACCAGCGTTTCTTTGAGCATGACAACGCCTTGGGCACAGTTCGCAGACGTCGTAGGCAGAAAACGTAAGGGTATGAGGTGATGATGCACTACCCAAGGGTTTCTCGCCTCCCGTCGTATCTGCCCAGGCAGATGGTGGTATAAAAAGCGCGCAGGGTCTCTGCGCGCGTCAAAGTCATGGTGGAGATAAAGGGATTCGAACCCTCGGCCTCTGCCTTGCGAAGGCAGCGCTCTCCCAACTGAGCTATATCCCCGTTGCGGTACTTATTGTGGCAATCAGGGGCAGGTATGTCAATGATTATGCGGGCAGAATGAAGTAGCTCGCGGACCGTCGAAGCAGAAAAATATCCTTCCCCGCAGTCATCTATGAACCCACCTTCATAAGGTGGGCGCCG
>CAUUEB010000028.1:0-15302 GCA_963544135.1 uncultured Atopobium sp.
CTGCAGTAATTGCCGAGAAAACAATTCCTATATACACAAAGAAGATACCCAGTGCACTGCTCTCAGAGTTAAGACCTGGAAGCCAACTGACGTTTACCAGACCAAGGCCAGATACAACAGGGATACCTAGAAGAAGCAGACTAAAACCAGTCATCAAAAAAGCAGTTGCAGTTTTACCGACAAAGACAACATCAATAGGACGCCTGCGGAATTTGCGCACAGCAAGTGCACCAAAAGTAAGGTAAATATCTCGGCCAATAACAAACAACGGAATCCAGAGAGGGAGCTCACCAATAATCAAGAGGCCAAGGACGCCAGTGATAAGAAGGACTCGGTCCATGATAGGATCCATGATTTTTCCCAGCCAGCTTACGGTTTGCGTTCTACGAGCAATCTGGCCGTCAAGGAAGTCAGTAACAGCTGCAGTTACATAACAACCAAGTGCTACCCAACGATTTCCACCTGTTGAGAAGAGCACAAGAAAGACAATCGTAAGAATCAATCTGCAAAACGTAATGACGTTTGCAACAGTAAAAATAGCGTTGGAAGGGTTGTTAGAACTACCAACTGGATCAGTAATAGTTCCCTCTGCCTGCGCCTTTGCTGCATCGGCGTCTGCTGCTTCTTTAATTTGGGATGCTACTTGATTAGCTAGCTGCTGCCTAGTTTGCAACGTTTCTCTCCCCTTTTTGTAGAACATAACATGCGTCTATTTTAACGTAAGTTGCACGATAGCAAATTATTCGCACATTTGTTTAACAAAGGACACAAGAACGCGGACGCCCTGAGCATACACGCGTTTCTCGATACGTTCGTCAACGCCGTGGACACCGTTTGCCTCATCTTCTGGCGTTGGCCTAAAAGGACAAATGCGCAGAATAGAATCGCAAATTCCCTCGTAGCGGACAGAATCGGTGCCACCACACACAAAGGACGGAACAAAGGTTACGCCTGGATGGTAGTGCTCCATAATGGCTTTGAGCTCTTTATAGCCAGCACCAGCTGGGGAATCGATTCTTCCCGCAGGAGTGGAATGCAAAGCCTCAACCTCAATGGAAGGGTCAACCTGGGCTACCACCTGTTTTATGTGTCCAACGGTTTTGCTGACGCTCACGCCAGGAAGCAGCCTTATGTTAATGGTTGCGCTGACATTGCCAGGCATAACGTTAGCCGCACTACTTGAACCCTCGAGCATGTTGAAAGCGTACGTGGTGGTTACAAACGGATAAAGTTCCTTGATCTGAGCTGCGGCAAGAGCAATCTTATCTGCGTTGGTATCTACGTCATGTACCAGCGAAGCAAAAGGCTCCTCAGTAATTTCTGGCGCAAGAACCTTGAAGGTTTCTTTGACAATGTCATTAAGCTCAGGTTGAGGTTTAGCCTTAGAGAGAGCGGCAAGTGCGCAGCTCAAATGCTCAAGTGAAGTTCCACCAAACGGATTAGAGGAATGTCCGCCCTGACCAGTCGCAGTAAGCTTAACGTTCAAGAAGCCCTTTTGCGAGATACAGATGTCGGCCACGGTAGCCTCGGGCGCACCGTAGGCGCTGCCATCAAAAAACGTAGTGGTACCCTCGTCCAATAGACATGCCGCACGCATTTCTCGCGAGGCCATCACCTCGGCAAGTCTGGTGGCGCCGTGGCTCAAGACCTCCTCATCTTCGCCAAATGCCAGGTAGATAGAGCGCCTTGGCGAGAAACCCTGTGAGAGCAGATGCTCTACTGCCTCAAGCTCTCCCATCAGCATGTCTTTGATATCAAGCGCACCCCGTCCCCAAACGTAGGTGTCATCGACGTCTCCACCAAAGGGATCGTGTGTCCAGTCTTTTTCTGTGCCTGGTACAACAGGAACAACATCCTGGTGAGCAATGAGCATTAACGCAGGTAGCTTGGGGTTAGATCCTGGAATCTCAATGAGGAGCGAATGACCAACCACCTCAACATTGGAAGCTGCCGTCATAATATACGGAAAGCTGTCATAAATGTGCTGTTGAAGGCCCTCAAACTGCGACCAATCAGTTGTCTTGGCATCTGTATACACTGTTTTAAATGACAGTGCCTTTGCAAGTCTCTCTGACATTGCATCTATGTTGAGCTCATCGTATTCATCTTCGTGAGCAAAGTGGTCGTAAATATTCATGAACCCTCGAATAGTCTAGGTATCTTTGTTTCAATAACGTAATGATAACGACAAATTTTATGTCACAGTAACTAAATGCTGGTAGAATTAACAAAACACGCATTTAGTACACGCACATTGGAGCCTTGATGATTAAGCTTGTTCTTTCCGATATGGATCAAACGTTAAAACCGGCAGAAACTCCGGCTATTTCAGAAAGAACTCATCAGGCAATTAATAATCTTAAAGCTGCAGGTATTGCGTTTGGTCTTTCTACGGGAAGGCCGGTATATGATGCGCTTTCTTATCTAAAGTCTGACATTTCTCTGACTGATACAGGCGTGTTTTCTAGCGGAAAAATTCTCTACTTCAACGGAAAGCTTATTTTTACAAAAAAATTTACCTACGAGATGATGGAGAAGATCTTTGAAGTAGTCTCTCCAATGCAGGATTGTTTGCTTACCTATTATCAAGAAGGCCCGCTTGAGCAGCCTTTGGATACGTCATTTACCTCCTCTTGGAAAATTATTAACACCACTCAAGAGGTAGTAGACCATCTAGCAGCCTCGTTTAACACCTTTGTGCCAGGCCTTGGACCACAATCTGTTCCAAAAGATGTTCCTATGTATGCGGGAGGTCTGCTCTTCCCTCAGGATGAAAAGCGTCAGCAAGAGATTTATGAAGCAGTCACCAGCGCAGTTCCAGAGGTTGAACTGGTTTCTCCCTATATAGGGTGGTTTGACATCAATTATTCTGGCTGGAATAAGGCACAAGGATTTGAAACGCTCATCGATGCTATAGGTCTTAAACCAGAAGAAGTTATTGTTTGTGGCGATTCTGAGAACGACCTGGATCTTCTTAAGATAGCTTACAACTCATGTTGTATGGAAAACGGCACTGACGAAGCCAAAGCTGTATCAAAATATCTGTTGCCTAGCGTGTATGAGGAAGGTGTCTCTCAGCTCTTAGAGGCGCTTACAGAGGCCCAGGGAGACTTTGACTCTGAAGTTGTCCAAGCTGTCCTAAAACGTGCTCTATAGAATTAGAGTTTGATGCAAAGCGTGGCAATATAGTCACTTCCATATTGTGATAGCCTGTGCCTTTTATCACATGATTCATAGAAATCGATCATGGCGAGGCCATTTTTAAGTTGCCCTCTGATCTGAGTTTCTAAGGTATGACTAAATTCATATCCATATTCTGGATCTATGGTAATTTTGCCTTCTTCTTCAAGCTCTCTAGAATTAAAAGGAATTGAAAATTTTAGAAGTAATTCCTCTTCAGGTCTGTCCCATACAACGTCAGCGTCATACATGTATATCCAAGGGTTCATAAACCCGACCATTAGCAGGCCACCCTTTTTCAACACGCGAGCGGCTTCTTTATACATGTTTTCTAGATCTTCTATATATACGTTTGAAACCGGATTAAAAATAATGTCAAAAGTTTCATCTTCGAAGGGAAACGTTTTTGTCATATCGGCTTGAACGGTATTGATTTTTAAACCTTCTTTTTTGGCAACCATCTCATCTTTTTGTAATTGCGATTGAGAAAAATCCATTATGGTTACGTCATAACCTTTAGCAGCAAAAATGGGACCCTGTTGTCCACCACCACAAGCCAAGCCTAATATCTTTTTCCCGCTGGTCTTTTCAAACCATTCTGTTGGAACTTTTTTGCCAACGGTTAATGCAACGGCAATTGGATTATTTCTAGCCTCTTCTAATTCTTCATGCGTCAATGGCTGGGTATAGTCATTATTTACCTTATTCCATCTATCTATATTTAATTCTATATAGTCATTCATCTTGTAATCCCCTCAAAATACCATTGTATTTCGATGTAAATTTTATATCTGAACCGTAAAAAAGTGGCTGCAGATGACACGTCAAATGCAGCCACTTTTGTATTACTCGTACGTATTTAATCGCTTACGCGACGTTCGCACATCTACTTAATCAGTCCGCTATTTCTAAGAAGTAGTTCAATATCGGTGCCCTTGACCGCCTTGAGAGCTATCTTCAAAAGCATCTTCTCTTTAAATGAGAGTGGAGCCTTATCAAGCGTTTTCTTATCTAGGGCATAGTAAGTTGCCTTAAGAAGCTCTCTGATGTCGTACTGAGAACCCCAAACCTCTGGTACGCCCCTATCAACATCCATCAACGAGTAGACAGACTCCATACCAGTACGGATTGAGTATTCCGTAGTAAAGATGGTGTCGCGAGGAGTCTCGGCAAACTGTCCAATAAAGGCAAAGTTAACAGAACCCTCAGGGACAACCAGAGGCCTGTCCTCAGCCTTTCTTGGCTGGAAGAATGCGTTGATGTAAGGCATGAAGCACGTAGTGGTGTTGCAGCGGTTCTTGGCCCAGTCCTCAATCTTCTTGGTTGGAACACCAATGTGATAGAGCCACTCCTGGCACACTTCCTCACCAGTGCAGTTACGCATAGCCTTCTTTACAAAGTTACCAGGCTTGTTGGTGCTCAGTGCATAGACCCAGATAAGTACGGTGTCCTTGTCCTGTGCTCTGAACTGTGGCTGACGGTTGATGGTCCACGAGAGATACCAGTTATCGGTACTATCCTTGACGGTTACAATACCGCCAGTAGTGACCTTACCTTCTCTTGGATCTCTCTTGCAGACGCCAATAATCTTCTTGATAATCTCTTCGTCTTTTGTCTGGATGGTAGCGCTCATCCAGTTAGTTGCCTCAAAGTCACTACAGAAATTATCGGGATTGCCGTACTCACCATGCTTGGCCTGAGCTGCAATGTTCTTCCACAGATCCCAGGACTCCCCTACGCCATTTCGCACGTTACTGATGTCAGGAGCGGTATTTTGATCACCATAGCAAGAGGTATCGGTGCAGCAGCCATTGGTGATAAACACCAAATCGTCTTCGGTTAGATCAATGGTTTGCTGTGAGCCGTTCTTCTCGTAAACAATTTGAGTAGCTACCTTTTTACCATTGGTGTCGTTGATGATGACGTTCTTGACGTCCATACCGTAGTCAACGCTTACGCCGTGATTCTCAAGATACCTAACCAGTGGCAAAATCATGCTCTCATACTGGTTGTACTTGGTAAAACGCAGCGCGGTAAAGTCAGGAAGACCGTCAATATGGTGACAGAATCTGCAAAGATAGCGCTTCATCTCAAGAGCAGAGGACCATCTTTGGAACGCAAACATAGTCTGCCAATAAAGCCAGAAGTTAGTATTCCAGAAAGAATCAGGAAGTACGTCGCTAATCTTCTTACCCTCAAGGTCTTTCTCAGGTGTCATAAACAGCTTGGCAAGTGCAAGTGAAGACTCTTTATCAAGCTTGAACTTCTTGTCTGTGTGAGCATCTTTACCACACTTCTCGGAAGCCCTGCAGAGAGAGTAGTTGGGATCGTGCTTATTGAGCCAGTAGTACTCATCAAGTACCGAGACGCCAGGTGTTTCAATGGATGGAACGTCTCTAAACATATCCCACATGCACTCAAAGTGGTTGTCCATCTCTCGGCCACCGCGCATGTAGAAACCCTTGCTTACATCTTTGCGGCCATCGCAGCTTCCGCCCGCAAGCTCAAGCTTCTCGAGCAGGTGAATTCTTGTACCCTTTACCTGGCCATCGCGGACAAGATAAAACGCAGCAGCTAGACCTGCAAGTCCTGTTCCAATGATATAGGCTGATTTTTTATCGGCATCTTTGGGCTTTTCTGGCTTAGCGAACGATTCATACGTTCCAGCAGAGTAATACATAACTTCCTCCTTAGTATTCCGCATCAATTACCTGCGGAAATTAGTAAGTCGCCCTTACCTTGCGTCCACTATAAACTTATAAACTGCTAAAGAAAATGCACAAAAAGAACGATTGGACATATAGGTTATTTTTTGTCGCAATCTACCTGCTAAATTGTTTCAAAAATAGCAATTAATTTGGCTTTTTTCGCAGGTAGTTCTATGGTTAACTTGTATCAGTTAGTCAAAGCTAACTTTATTCTTTCATAATATGAAGGGGGTCTTAGTATGGAAGCTGGTCACGAGTTTTTACTCCGCATGGGCAAGACAAGACTGCGTCCCGGAGGTATTGAAGCAACCAATTGGCTACTTAATTCCGTAGAGATTACGCCGGAGACTCAGATTCTTGAGGTTGCTTGCAATATTGGAACCACTACGGTTGAGCTGGTAAAACGTTTCCGCTGCCATGTAACGGCAATTGACCTAAATGCAGATGTGCTCCCTAAAACAAAAGAAAATATCGCGAGAAACAATATCGAGGAGTACGTGACAGTGGAACAAGGAGACGCTACGAACCTCTCCTACCCCGATAAGAGCTTTGATGTTGTAATCAACGAAGCAATGCTCACGATGCTCTCTGATCAGCAGAAAGAGGCAGCCGTAAAAGAGTATGCACGCGTACTTAAGCCAGGTGGCGTGCTGCTTACCCATGACGTGCTTCTGCTCAAAGAAGACGACGAGCTAGTCCACGAACTCTCTAGAACCATCAACGTCAATGTGAAGCCACTGACGCTTGAAGGTTGGAAGAATGTCTTTGAGTCAGAAGGTTTCTGCCCAGAAACTAAAAACGGCAAGATGACGCTCATGAATCCAGCGGGACTTATTGCGGACGAGGGCGCTGATGGAGCCCTAAGAGTCATTAGAAACGGCCTTAAGCCCGAGAATACTAAGATGTTTACCAGCATGTTTACGTTCTTCAACGATCACGCTGACGACCTCAACTACATTGCCGTAGTGAGCAGAAAGCCAAGATAGCCGCTGTTTCAAGCAAGGCGTCGTTTCAAGCAAGGCGTCGTCTCAAGATTGACGCACAATCGCCCAAAACAGGCATAAATCGAGCTAGACTCAGGCTCGATAGCAAAGAAGGAAGCTGGCACCTCCACCAGCTTCCTTCTCTTTTGCGTGTTATGTGCGAAACTTATTTAGCCTTTGCGCAGGCAGCCATAGCAACGGAGCCAATGTAGTTGACTGGGTTGGTGAAGTTTGGCTGGAACAGAAGGTCAACAGCTGCAAGATTGTCGATGGTCATACCAGCAGCAATAGCAACGGACACAACGTTTGCTGCCTGAGCAACATCGTCATGTGTCGAGAAGAACTGTGCGCCCTTGATAAGGCGGGTCTCTGGATCCCAGACCAGCGTAGCGGTAACTGGCTCGGTGGTCAGCATGAACTCAGGACGGTAGTTCTCGGTGATAGAAACGGAATCGTATTCATAGCCACGAACCTTGCCACCCTCAACGGTGAGGCCTGCTGCAGCCATGGAGTAGTTGTAGAGCTGAACTGCGCTGGAAGCCTGAGTACCTGCGTAAGCAGCAGTTGGCTCAAGCATGTTAGGACCAACGTGCAGACCCTGGCGGACAGCATTGGTTGCCAGAGGAATGTAGTCCTCTTTACCAGTGACGTTGAAGATAATGGATGCAGAGTCGCCAGCTGCAAAGACGCCAGGCTCGCTGGTGCGCATGTACTCGTCAACCTTGATAGCGCCGTTAGGCAGCATATCAAGCTGACCGTCAAAGAGGTCAGTGCGAGGCAGGAAGCCAATGCCCAGAATTGCGTAATCTGCGGTGTAGGAGCCCTTATCGGTAACAACGGTGACGGAATCGCCATTGTCCTCAAAGCTCATGACCTTCTCGCCAAGTGCAAGGGTGACGCCGTGCTCTTTGTATGCAGCCTCAACCTGATCGGTGATTGCCTTGTCAAAGTTCTTAGCAAGAACGCGAGGAAGCATGTCAATGAGAGTGACTGTCTTCTGACGCTCGGAGAGCTGCTCTGCAAGCTCGGCACCAATGTAGCCAGCGCCGATGACAATAGCGGACTTGGATTCTGCCATGGTGTCGTGAATGCGACGGCCATCAGCCCAGTTCTTGCACTGAAGAACGCGAGGTCCGTCGATGCCAGGCAGTGGTGGGACGATTGGCTTAGAGCCGGTGGTGACTACAAGGTAGTCGAAGTCGTCCTCAAAGGTCTCGCCCGTCTTGAGATCCTCCCAAGCAACGTGCTTGGTCTTAACATCTGCGGAAGTGACGTTGGTGGTCATGTGAACGTGAGCGCCAGCCTCTGCAAGGGCTTCTGGAGAGCTGTAGAACATCTTGTTAGGATCGCTTACGTGGTCACCTACCCAAAGAGCAATACCGCAAGACAGGAAGGAAACCGTGTCATTGCGCTCAAAGACGTGGACCTCCCAATCTGGGTGTGCACCCAGGATTGAAGAAGTGGCAAAAACGCCTGCGTGGGTACAACCGATAACTGCAACTTTAGCCATAGAAACCCCTCTGTTAAATGCTACTAATGACTAACATTAATTGTTACTTCGACAGTGGCATTATGCCATATTCTGTTATCGAGAAGAGCGTCATTCTTGAACGTTCTTTAATAAATCGAATTTTGTGTTCGTGAATCAATTTGGTTAAAGATCTTTACACAGTGACGAGAAAAACTTACTGTTTGTACAGGCCACTTGTGAGGAAACTGGGATGTTTGATCAGATCATTACAGAATGCAAGATCTTTAATCCAACTCTTGAAAGAGCTTTTAAAATTGCTCCGAAAGAATTTGTCCCCGCGTATCAGTGGTTTATCGATCATGAAGATGACGATATTGATAAACTCCCTCACCGTCTTAAAAAGGGATTTAATGTTGGCGGAATTTCTATTTCTAGAGATTCGGGAATTCATAGCCCTTCAAAAGGTAAAGTTACTTATGGTTTAAAGCAGTATGCACTTTCAGTTCACGCTTCAAATGGTAATGGTCGTTATGAAGATGGTGATCCGATTTTCTATTCTGATGGCACTTGGTCTATTGAATATAGCGAGCATGTTAAATCTAAGGGCAATCAAATACAGTCAACGATGTACAACACATTCTTAATGAATTGTTTAAACGATGGCCTTCCTATTGGTTTGATTGTTAAGAATAAAGATCATAATGAAGATAAGAATGAAAATAAGAAATACAAGGTGATGGGATTAGCATTTGTAGAGCGTTATAACAGCACTACTGGAATGTTTACTCTGCATGGACCAGTTAACGCGGAAACGGTTAATAATTCATCTTTTGTTTCTGCGGGTTTTGATGAACTTAAACCAGAGATTCAAAATCAGCTTGAGCAGATTGATGACACTGATGAGCGAATTAAAGAATTGAGAGAGTCAATACGTAGACAAGGTCAGGCTCAGTTTAGAAATGACTTGTTAAAAGCGTATGCAAGTAGATGTGCTATCTCAGGAAATGATGTTCCTCAGGTTTTACAGGCTGCTCATATTGGTCAATACCGTGGACCTAAAACGCAAATAGTTACTAATGGAATTCTTCTAAGGTCTGATTTGCATCTTCTTTTTGATGCACATTTACTTTCAGTTGAGCCTGATAGTAAGCGTATTAGATTATCCAAGTTGCTTGATAAAACTGAATATTTTGAATTCAATAAAAAGCAGCTTCATATGCCTGTTTGTCTTGAAGCTTATCCAAATGAAAAACAGCTAGAAAGACATTTTGATCAATTTATGGCTGAAACAGAAATTTTAATATAAGACCTAATTACATGATTTCTAGTTCAACCCATGAGCAAAATTCGTGAGCAAAATATTGGTCAGATTTTAATAGATCAATATGCGCTAGAAGATCCTGTAGCGAAGGATCAAAATCATAGCCGTTTACATTTAAAAAAGAATATATAGCAAACGCGGCTAATAATTCATTTTGAGTTTTAAGAGGCTTTAAGTTGATGATATAGAAGGCATAAGCAAAAGCATTCCAGCTAATAGTAGGACATTCAATTTCAGTCAAAGGCACTTTGTCGTAGTTATCACAGATCTGATTAAAACACTCACATAAAGCCCTATCAATTTTTATATGTGGTTCAATCAGCATAGTCAGGTTCTTCATGTCATTAGTTGTTAGTGCTCTCATTGTTTATCCTTCCTGTTGAGATGAAGGATATCGATCTAACTTTCGAGTTTATTAATGGTCAGGACAGATCCACAGAATCCACGATCAAAAAACGCCTCCCAGCGCGTAGCTAGGAGGTGTTTTAAGGAAAGGACTAGAGGGGTTTCTCGCCAATTAGGCAAGCATCTGAGCAAGGTCCTCTGAAGCATCGCCGATTGGGCCAATACCGTAGTTCTCAACAAGGATGTTAAGGACGTTAGGGCTGACAAATGCAGGAAGAGTTGGTCCAAGCTTGATGTTCTTGATACCAAGGTGCAGTAGAGTCAGAAGGACGCATACTGCCTTCTGCTCGTACCAAGACAGAACAAAGCTCAGTGGCAGGTCGTTAACGCCGCAGTTAAACGCATTTGCAAGTGCGGTTGCAATCTGAACAGCGCCGTAAGCATCATTGCACTGACCAACGTCAAGAATACGAGGAATGCCACCAATGGTTCCCAGGTCAAGGTCGTTGAAGCGGAACTTGCCGCAAGCGACGGTAAGAACAACAGAATCTGCAGGAGTCTGCTCAACAAACTCGGTGTAGTAGTTACGACCAGGACGAGCACCGTCGCAGCCACCAACAACAAAGAAGTGCTTGATAGCGCCCTGCTTAACAGCATCGATGATCTTATCGGCAATGCCAAGAACTGCACCATGGCTAAAGCCGGTGGTTACCTTATGGCCACCATTGATACCGGTAAGCTCCTGAGCCTCAGCATATCCACCAAGCTCCTGAGCCTGTTTAATAACAGCGCTGAAGTCCTTCTTGCCGTTAGCGTCCTCATCAATGTGAACAAGCTCTGGGAAAGCAACAAGCTCGGTGGTGTAGACGCGGTCCTTGTAGCTAGGACGAGGTGGCATGAGGCAGTTAGTAGTGAAGACAACAGGAGCTGGAATGTCCTTGAACTCCTTCTGCTGGTTCTGCCATGCAGTACCAAAGTTGCCCTTGAGCTGTGGATACTTCTTAAGCTCTGGATAACCGTGAGCTGGGAGCATCTCGCCATGGGTGTAGACGTTAACGCCGGTACCCTCAGTCTGCTCAAGAATCATCTTGAGGTCAAGAAGATCATGGCCGGAAACAACAATGAATGGACCAGGTTCAATGGTCAGTGGAACCTCAGTTGGAACTGGAGTGCCATAAGCGCCGGTATTTGCGCTGTCGAGAAGAGCCATGCACTTGAGGTTAACCTCGCCTACCTCAAGGGTAAGAGGCAGCAAAACGTCAACGGAGGACTCGGTAGCAAGAGCAGCAAGAGCCTTTACAAAGAAAGCGTCAACTGCGTCATCAGTCTTGCCAAGAACGCGAGCGTGATAAGCATACGCAGCCATACCACGGATACCAAAGAGAATGAGGGACTTGAGGGACCTAATGTCCTCGTTGTCGGACCAAACGCCGCCAAGTGGAAGATTCTCAACAGGCTCTACGCCAGCCTCTGCAGCTAGACGGTTCTTCTCGTCACGAACCTGAGCGGTAATTGCGTCAACAGCGCCCTTGTCAAAGTTGACGTTGGTGATGCAGGTGAACAGGCCGTCGACGATCAGCTGATCTGCGCGGTTAGAACGCTTGCCAGCAGCAAGCTCGGTGCGAGAAAGGCCAACCAGAGCGCCAGTGAGCTCATCCTGAGCAAACGCAACGTCAAAAGGCTTGCCACAAACACCAGCCGCGCCGGTACATGCAGTACAAGCGGCTGTCTGCTCGCACTGGAAACAGAACATCTTGTTATCCACTATTTTTCCTCTCCATAAAACTATATAGCGAGAAGAGATTTGCTCTTCTGCGTTTCATGATTACAGGAATGTGGGATAGTGTATGTTGTAGTTACAACAAAATGATTTCTAGTCGAGGAAATTTTCGGAGCATATATGAACTTGCAAGATATCAAGCCCTCGTTTTTGCTTAATACTGGGGTATTTAGAGGCGTAAAGCCAGAGCAGCTAGATGCTCTATTGAAGCATTTACGTGCGGTGATACATACGTATAAACCTGGAGAGATTATTCTATGCGCTGGTGATAAGGCTCATCAGTTTGGCATTGTAATTTCGGGAGCCATTCACGTTGAAGGATCAGATGCACAAGGCAATATCTCTGTAATGGGAGCCTTCCATACGGGAGAAACCTTTGGAGAGGCGTATGCAGCCCTTGGAAACGTGCCGCTTTTGACCTCGGTTGTTGCAACAGAGAAATCGGATATTCTGCTGCTAGACGTGAGACAGATTACTACCAGAACATGTGACATTTGCGGTGGTGTAGACATTATCACCAGAAACCTTATGGCTTCAATTGCGAAGAAAAACATTATGCTGAGTCGTCGTATCCAAGATGCCGCGCCAAAAAGTATTCGAGGCAAGCTGATGGCGTACTTGAATACACGCTCACAAGCAGAAGGATCTGCGGAGTTTGATATCCCCTACAACCGACAGCAGCTTGCAGATTATCTTGGTGTAGATAGAAGCGCCTTAAGCGCTGTAATATCTTCCTTGAGTAAAGAAGGCGTCTTTGAAGTAAAGCGAAGTCACTTCAAACTTTTATAACGGCAATTCAGCCTTAGGAGGCTTTTATGGCAGAAATTTATTTAGCAGGTGGATGTTTCTGGGGTCTTGAAGAGTATTTCTCCAGAATTAAGGGTGTTAGTGCAACTACTGTTGGCTATGCAAACGGAAAGACTTTGGATACCAATTATCAGGAAGTCAAAGCTACAGATCATGCAGAAACAGTGCACGTTACGTATGATGAGACCGTTGTAAGTCTCTATGACATTCTGCGTTACTACTTTAGGGTTATCGATCCCCTCTCGGTCAATAAGCAGGGCAACGACGTTGGTAGGCAGTATCGCACCGGTATCTATTACACAAACGATGCTGACCTAGCTGTAATTGAGCGCATTATGGCTGAGCAGGAGTCTCTGTTTGGTCAGAAGCTTGCCGTTGAGGTAGAGCCACTGGATAACTATGTGCTTGCCGAGGAATATCATCAGGACTACCTGAAGAAGAATCCTGGCGGCTATTGCCACATCAATGTTGATGATGCGTATAAGCCACTTGTATAAGCTACTTAGTTCACGTATCAGGTTATATTAATTTATTGAGTACGAGCTAAAAGTCTGTGTTTTATTATCAGATTTACCAAATTTGATAAACAATGGAGTTGGCCCAGGAAGCATGAAGATTTTATTAATTAAAAGCTACATCATTGGCATCAAAGCAACCCTCGAAAGGGTGCCTATCGCTTTAAGGCCCAGCCTGGTTTATATAATTCTTATGCTGGTGTCAGTGATTCCGCTGCGGCTGCTACATTTCTCTGCTGGATCGATAGGAAGGATGATTCAGCTCGGGCTTCCTATACTTATGTATTTCATCCTAGCCCCGGTACTGGCAGCAATGAGCATCAGACAAGAAGAGTTATCAAGGGGGAACCTTCCTGCCTTGATTGTAGCTGGCGTGATGCTGTTTTTATGTATTCCAATCAGCCGATTAGCGTACTTCGCCTTTTGGGAGAACCAGTATTTCACTTTTTGGGCTATTTGTGTAACTGTAGTTCCTTTTGTTGTGACTGTTGTGGCGACCTTGATTAAAGTCGCCACAACAAAGGTGCAGTAGTTAGCGGCTAAAGATGAAGCTATCTAGCGCTTTGCAGCAGGCGGTTATCACGTCTGAATCCGGAGCTTCAGATGCAAGCAGATCACGAAATATTGCGTCACTCCATGTCGTATTATCCTCGAACTCGGTAGCTGCGTTCCCTTCTTGTTTGGCACCTACACTCCATGCGATTTCCTTGAAGCGGTTAGCCAGGCGCGCCTTATCGGTGTAGTAACTGCCCAGGAAGTTAGACAGGATGCGAGTAACTACTTTTTGACCTCGTAGTGGCTCTTTACGGTAAACGTAATAACGTATGTCTTACGATACGACTCTGGTGCAGAAGTAAGAATTGCACAGTCGGTCAGATTGTAGTTAGTTGGGTGTGCAAGAGCCTGGTCAACAGTGTTGCCAATCTCTTCTGCAGACTCAAGTACTTGAGCCCTCTGAGCCGCATCGATAGTTGCTTTTCTCATCAAATCAAACTGGTCTGCTGTACCCTCAATGCGAATAATGATTGGCCAGAGGCTGTCTTTATCAATCTGTGTGGTAATTTGAAGATCAGGATACAGGCTGTTATCAAAGCTGAATCCATCAGGAATATGGTAGGTGCCATAGCCTGTAGCGTTGGAATTGTTTGATGAGGAACTAGAGGAACTTGAAGAATCCTCTTTTTTCTCGTCCTTTTTCTCTTCTTTTTGTTCTGATGTGGTGGATTGTGTCTGGTCTTGTTTGTTTTCTGTTTGTGAGCAGCCAGACAAAATGCCCACACTCAAGGCTGACGTTACTAGTAGTACAAAAATTGCAGTAAAGAACTTGCTCATCTCAGAGCTACGCTTCATTTGACCTCCATTAAACGGAACGTGCCAACTACCAGGAACTCACTGCGATTGTACCCAGCAAACAGCGCTTTTTAGCTGGGAGAACATTTCACAAGATAAAATAATGTTTCATCTTTTTATGCTTCCCAGAGGAAGTGCCTCATATCTACTTTACCGTTTTCTAGAAATTGCACACCTTCTGCCTCAAGAAGATCTCTCTGTGCATCTGGTCCACCAAAAGCAAAGCCAGGAGCTAGCGAGCCGTCTTTAAAGACTACTCGGTGACATGGCACGCCACCAGCAACTCCCGGACTCTGGTGCATAGCAAATCCTACATAGCGAGCCTTTCTTGGCTCCCCTATCATGCGAGCTATCTGCCCATATGTGCTGACTCTGCCCTCAGGAATCTGTTTGACCACTGAAAAGGCACGCTGAAAGAAGTTATCCATGTATAGCTCACTCTATCTTCACGGTTACCGGGAATTGCTTGCTCATTTTATGTTGGAATGCTATCGTATCAAAAGCAAACGGGTGGTGGCGCAGCTTGGTAGCGCACTTGACTGGGGGTCAAGGGGTCGCTGGTTCAAATCCAGTCCACCCGACCAGAATTTCTCGAAGCCGTGAAATATCGGCTTTTCTTTATATGTGGTATATTAGTCAAAGAACCCGCGCCACCCCGGTTAATATCCGAGGCCGAGCAGGGTTCTTTTTTATCGCTTTATCGTTATAACCTTTTCATGCAACTATAGAAGTAGTTTATTAAAAACCGGTTTGATATAAGTTGTAGCATAGACAAAGTGACAAATTGGAATTTAGGAGAAAATTTATGAGTCGAAAAAAGGCAATTTTTCTTTATTTATTAG
>CAUUEB010000029.1:0-14692 GCA_963544135.1 uncultured Atopobium sp.
TGGATGAATGACCCCAACGGACTTTGTCAGTTTAAGTCCGTCTACCACGCGTTTTACCAGTACACTCCCGAGTGGCCTGCCAACGAGCTCCGCTTTTGGGGACATGCTGTGAGTAAGGATTTGCTCTCTTGGGAGACTCTACCTATTGCGATTTCTCCAGACGCAGCTTTCGATAAGGACGGCGTGTTTTCGGGTTCGGCCTGGATTGAGACGCGCGACGCAGCAGTCGGCGACTGCAGTCACGGCGACGATGCGGCGGCCGGCGGCTGCGATCACGGTGGCGACGCGACCGGCGAGGTCATGCGACTCTTCTACACCGGCAACGTTATGGACGAAACGCACCCAGAAGCCGACGGCATTGACGTCGGTCGAGAGGCCTACGAGGTCATGGTGACCTCTGAAGATGGACGGAGTTTCTCGCCAAAGCGCGTTGTTTTGAAGCCGGCCGACTACCCCAATACCTGCACAAACCACGTGCGCGACCCGAAGGTTTGGGAGCAAGACGGGGTTCTCCGCATGCTGTTAGGCACTCGCGAGAAGGACGTTGCGGCTGGTAACGCAAAAACCGCAGATGAACGACATGATTCGGGAGCGGTTTTGATTTACGACTCCAGTGATTGTGGCGAGTCGTGGACGCTCCACTCGGTTATACGCGGGACTAATGCCCTGGGTCAGCGCGATGTGTTTGGCTACATGTGGGAATGTCCTTTTTTGGTGCAGCTGGATGACCAGGAGTTTCTATCTATGTGTCCGCAAGGGCTAAGTGAGGGCGCTAGTACGGAGCCAAGTGCTGGTACGGAGTCAAGCATCGGTGCGTCCAAGGGGTCGCGCTTGAGCGATTCCGCTAACTTGCAAGAAAACACTTCAAGCGAGCCTCTCGACAAATGGCAAAATATCTGGCAGTCGGGCTATTTTCCGCTTCCAGGAAGTCAAAAGCTTATCAATGTTGAAACTGTTTCCACCGATAGCTTTGTGCTCTGGGATCATGGTTTTGACTTCTACGCACCTCAAACGTTCGTCGACGATTCTGGGCGTACTATTTTAATTGGATGGATGGGCATCATCGATCCGATTTACCACAGTTATCCTGCGGGTATTGGTTTCTGCCACAACCTTACTCTGCCCCGAGAACTTTCGCTGTCTGATGACGATGTTATCCTGCAACGCCCAGTTAAAGAGCTTGATGCTATACGACGCGAATGTGCAGAATTCAGCGCTGACGACTTCGTCGAAATAGATCAACTATCTGCGGATATTGAGATCTCTGGCATCTCCGGAGATGGAACTCTTGTCCTCAACGACGCGCTTGTGCTTTCTTACTCCAAGGGCATTTTTATCTTGCAATTCATTGACGAGGACACCGCTGCAGGTAGAACTCAACGCTCTATTGAGTTAAAGCAGCTCTCTGACCTGCGTATTGTTGTCGACGGCTCTACCGTGGAGATTTACCTGAACGGTGGCCGCGTAGTTTTCTCGACGCGATGGTTCCCTGCGTCCGAGCATCTGACGTTGAGCAGCACTTTTGTTGCTGTTGAATCACGAGCATACAGCCTAGTCGCGTAATTCAGTGGATTTGCTTGGTGTAGTCTTGCTCCGACACCATAGGAATACCGCTTGTAGCCACGGATTGACGCCGTTATGCATGGAATTGCATTTTTCATGCGTTTTATACGCAAAATTTTTCCTCAGCGCGAAAATTTGCCGTTTTTGAGAGCTAAAGTGGTAAAAAACCCGTTTAGTTGGGGATCGAGAAATTTAGTTCAATTTTTTATCTTTATGTTTGCCCAGGATAAGCGAAAAAGTTTTAACTATTTCTTTTACTAATTGAGTCAAAACAGCTCATTTTCAAAATGAATACACCAACTAAACGCATTTTTTACCTTTTTGGGCCCAAATTCGCCAAAAATGAGCCCCAAACCAAAGTTTGGGGCTCATTAACGTGCAAACCTTAATGTTCACGCTCGTTCGCGCTGCTTGCGCGCGTTCGCGCTGGTCGCGCTACTCGGAGAGGTACTTGGAGAACGCAGCGACCATACCTTCTGCGGTGGTCTGGCCAAAGACCTCGGCAGACTTTGCCTCGTCCATGAAGATGCCCATCAGGCTCTGAAGCATCTCCACCTGGCCGCCATCACGCATAATGCCCAGGTTAATGACGAGTTTTGCTGGAACAGTATCGCCGTCGCCACCCATTGGCTCAAAGTTGATTGGGCTAGATGGCTTTACGATTGCGATGTAAGGCTTCTCAAGGTTGACCGGATCAGTGTGTGGAATTGCAATCTCACCTGCAGGAAAAGCGAGTCCAGTTGGATAGTTCTTCTCGCGAGTTGAAATAGCATCTTTCCAGGTGTCCTTGATGTAGCCGAGGTTGCTCAGGCGGGTCTCGAGCTGGTCAAACAGCTCAAAGGCGTCCTTTGCCTCAATGTCAAAGAAAACAAGCTCGGGCTTTAGGAGCTCAGCGTCGGTTGTAGCCATTGCTACTCCCCTTTCTGTTGCTGGCGGCGCGCTCGCACGCGCAATCCGTCGGGATCTAGTTTTGCCTCGAGGTCAAGCAGCAGCTTGTAGACCTCTCGGGCGTCGCTGCCCTGCGCGTCGGTCATATCGCCGCAGGTCAGATAGAAGCGGCCCTGCAGCGGCGTGGCCTTGTTGATGCGCACGTACGAACGCAGTCCTTGCGGAGCCTCTCGCACGCGAATCTGCGTGATCTGGGACAACTTGTAAGTTGATTTGTGCTTACCCGTTACAAACGTGATTGAGTCCGGGGCGAGAATAACCTGTTCAGGATAGGCATGCGCGAGAAACGCGTTGAGAATCGAGTACAGGCAAACCACAACCAGAAAGAGCATCAACCAGCGGATAAACCCGAGCGCAAACAGCACGACTGCCGCAATGAGCACGACTATCGAGACGTAGTTGGGTAGCAGCACGTCGATGAGATAGCGTCGGCGGTCGTACGTGTACGTGACCGGCTTGGTCGCGGCGTCGGCGCTGGTCGCGGTCGCGGCTGCGGCATCGGCGCTGGTCGTAGCGGCGGTGCGGGTTGCGGCGTCGGCGCGGGTCGCGGCTGCGGCGTCGGTGCGGCCGTCGGCCGACGGGCGCTTACTGGTTGATGAGGACTTTGGAGTGGACATGGTTTCTCGCCTTTTGGGTCAAGCGGTAAACAGAAAGGCTCGCCAAGCGGAACCTGGACGAGCCTCCTTGCGATTTTCTGTAGGCAACGAGGCCTGCTCGGGACTAAGCCTCCTGAGCCTCGTGCATTGCAGCAGCCTCCTTGAGGATGCGGCTACGGTTCCACACAGCAAGTGCGCATGCGATTGCGCCGGTTACTACAACGCCAACGATTGGGTTGATGCTGGAGAACAGGACAAACAGGCCGGACAGTGGACTGCCGCCGTCGGAAAGTACGGTGATCAGGGAAGAACCGGCAACGCCGGTGCTACCAACTGCAGCTGCGATGTCGAAGCCAGCCTGAGTTGCAGACTGTGTGATGAGTGGAGCAAGAGCGGTGGAGATCAGCAGACCGATGATGACGGAAACAATGCCGATGATCAAGCCGCGGAAGCCGTTACCCTTGCAGACAGGAACTGCGACTGCGAGCATGTAGGTGCCAGCAGCAAGGTCGACAAATGGCAGAGTCTGGTTGCCAACTGGCTGAAGCAGGAGTGCAAACAGAACCATCAGAGGAATGCAGATAAGAGCCAGGGACAGGGTTACTGGGTGGCCAACTGCAACTGCGGAGTCGAGACCGATCCAGATGTTGCCGCGGTTCTTAACGCGCTGCTGGATGAAGTTAGAAGCTGCCTCGGAGATTGGCAGGAGGCCTTCCATCAGGAGAGCTGCCATACGAGGGATGAGGATCAGAACGGAGCCAAGGGTGACGCCGATAGTCAGGATCTTGGTGATGGAGCCTGCGATGTCAGCAGCGTCGAAGTATGCAACGCAGCCGATGATGAGGCCAATAACGGTACCGATGAACAGTGGCTCGCCGAAGACGCCAAAGCGCTTCTGCATGGACTCAACGTCAATGTCGATGTCGCGAACGCCAGGAATCTTGTCGATCAGCCAGTTCAGACCCATAGCAACTGGTGCGTAAGCAAGCGAGAAGCCCTGGGAGATAGAAACGCCTGGCATGTTGAGTGCCTTCTGGACGTCCTTTGCGGTTGCGTCAGCAAGAACAAGCAAGATGACCTCGTCGATGATTGCTGCAGCGAAGCCAAGCATGATGTTGTTGGTAACGTTTGCAACAAGGGAGCCGACGAATGCGTAGTGCCAGTAGTTCCAGATGTCGACGTTGACGGTCTGGGTGAAGTTAACCAGGACAAGAAGCAGGTTAACGATGAGTGCCAAAGGAATGATAACCAGACCAATGGTGGTGCCGAGTGCAATTGCTGCACCTGCTGGCCAACCGACGTCGATGACGTTGAGAGTCAGACCAAAGCGGTGAATCATCTCCTGAACTGCAGGTCCAATTGCGGTACCAAACAGCTGGTTGATGACGAGGTTAAGGCCGATAAAGCCAACGCCTACCATAAGGCCGGCTTTGAGGCTCTTACCAAAGCCTGCTCCCAGAGCGCAACCGATGATGGTCAGGATGATTGGCATCATGACTGCAACACCGAGGCCCTGAAGGAACGAGAAGAATGAAATTACTACTTCCACACTTACCTTCTTTCGAACAAAAACAAACACCCGTCGCCGTTGGCGAAAGGCCGTTGGCGCGTGGCCGAGCGGACAACCGTTGGCGAGCGGGTGTAAAAACCCGAACTACTTACTTGAGGATGTCAAGAATCTGCTGCTCAGCAGCTGCCTTACCAATGGTGGTGAGGAAAGGAACACCGCTGACATATGGGCAGGTAATGCTTGCAGGTGCCTCAGTAGTTGCAATGAGGATATCTGCGTCTGCGCACTGGCTGACTGCCTCGCCAATGGAGCACTTAACAATGTTGTAAGTTCCAGCAAGGCCGTTGGAATCGAGAAGATCCTTGACCTTTGCCTCAACAGCAGTAGAGGTTGCGATACCGGAACCACAAGCTACGACTACCTTTTTCATGTCTTCTCCTTCGAGACAGAACGAGATTTTCTCGCCCTGGTATGTGGCTGATGTGCTGGCAGTTGTGCCGGAGGCTGCGTGCGGGACACGCGGCTGCCGTGCTGGTGGCTGCCAAGCTGGCCCACCAACCGATGTGCCGATGTTACCTGTTTATTGCCCGGGTTTCTCGGCTTCTAAACACTTAACGTTGGTATTGTAAACAAATTAAACAAGATTGTCCACGTTGTTTTATCTATACAACTTTTATATAGTAGATATATTAGTTTTATGAAGTACTTGCAGGTAAAACGTTTTTAACGTATTAGTTGAGTTGTTTATTTGACGTTTGAGGGGGACGCTATGACAAGGGTAAGCATCCGCGATGTAGCTGCTGAAACAGGCTACTCTCCTGCAACCGTCTCAAATGTCCTCAACGAAAAAGGCAACGTCGGAGCCAAGGCAACCCACATCATCCTGGAGGCCATTGCACGCCTTGGATACAGCCGCTCGGCTCAGATTTCTCGCATCATTTTTGCGATTGCGCGCGTCAACGGCCACATCGTCGACGAAAGCGCCTTTCAAGCGGGTGTTTATACCGGCATCGAACGAGCTGCTCGCAGACTTGGGCTGCCGTCGGCGATGGTGACCTTGGACCTCCCCGAACCCGTTACTAGCAGGAAAAACATTGCAGAGCTGGAACAAAACGAGGGAGCTGGCGTCGTTCTTCTCGCCACCGAGATTGTCTCGGACGATCAGTTTTCCTTGCTGGAAGAATTTAGCCTGCCGCTGGTGATTCTGGACAGCTGGAGCGACAAGCTGCCGTTTGACTGCGTGGTTACCGCTAACGAAACCGCAGCGTATCGCGCGTGTACGCTGCTGGTTGAGCACGGCCACGAGGTCATCGGATACGTCGGCCACGTCGAGCGCTGCAAGAACTACCCCCTGCGTGAGCACGGTATGCGTCGCGTGCTGGACGACATGCGATTCCCGTTTGACGAGAACAACCGTGTGCTTGTTAACTCGGCGCCCGAAGAGGCCTATCACCAGCTGGTTGATTGGCTGGAACAGAGGCGCGGCGCGCTGCCCACCGCGTTTTTCTGCGAGAGCGATAGTCTGGCAGCCACCGTTGTCCGCGCCCTACGTGAGCTGGACATTGATGTTCCGGGCGATGTCTCGGTTGTGGGTTTTGACGACGACCGCATCTGCAAGCTGATCCAGCCTTCGCTTACCTCCGTGCACGTTCCCAAGCACGAAATGGGAGAAATCGCAGTTAAACGCCTCATTGACCAGACGACTGACGCCCATTACGCACCGTGCATTTCGCAGCTCCACACCACCGTAGTTTCGCGAAAGAGCGTCAAGCAGCTATAGCGCGTGATGCGCAGGTAGATGGCGTACTATGGGTGCGACATGACCGCGACCTAGTGGGAGTATGCGTTAAGATGCGCAGAACAGGGCGTTTTGCAATGCTGTCACCGTAGCGATACGTCTTTTTCGCGGCTAGAAACGTCATTATGCATGAAATTGCATATTCCGTACGTTTTATAAGCAAAATTTTCACAGGACTCGGAAAATTGCCGTTTTTGGGACTTCAGGCGGTAAAAAATGCGTTTAGTTGGGAATGAAGGAATTTAGTTCAACTTTTTATATTCGCGTTTGCCCAGGATAAGCTAAAAAGTTTTAACTATTTCTTTTACTAATTGAGTCAAAACACCTCATTTTCAAAATGAATACACCAACTAAACGCATTTTTTACCTTTTTGGGCCCACAATCGCCAAAAATGAGCCCCAAACTAAAGTTTGGGGCTCATTAACGTGCAAATTACAACTTTGTAGCTGGTTGCGCACCAACTTCGCAGCCACGCGCCCACCGCAGCTCTGCAGCCCGTTCGCCGCGCCGCCGCGCTACTTGACGCCAGCCTTCTTCTTGGCGCGCTCGATAGCAGCCATCTGCTCCTCGGAAAGCCTAATGGAACCGTAATCTTTTCCGTGGTCAGGCGCGGTGCGACCAAGATCGCCCAGGTTAGCGCCGGTTGCTTCCAGTGCAGACACGCGGTGCGAAGAGCAAGAGTGGCCGCCCTCACGGACAACGGAATCCAGGCCAAACTTGTCGCGGCCGGTATACGGCATGGTTGCGTCGTTAGTAACTGGGTCGTCGGCGTTTTCCAGCTTGAACTCGCCGTTTACGCCGTTCTTGTAGTTCTCCTTAGCAACCGAAATCATCAGCTTGATACGGTTGAGCTGGTTGACCTCGGACGCACCTGGGTCGTAGTCAACAGCAACAATGTTGGACTCGGGGTGCATCTGGCGCAGGCGCTTGATGACTGCCTTACCAACGACGTGGTTAGGTAGGCATGCAAATGGCTGAGCGCAGACAATGTTTGGTGTGCCCGTCTCAATGAGATCGCACATCTCAGCGGTGAGCAGCCAACCCTCGCCCATCGTGTTACAGAGCGAGAGGATCTGACCAGCTTTCTCGGCCAGCTCATCGATGTTGGGGTACGGCTCAAAGCGCTCGGACTTCTCCAGCATCTTATTGATTGGCGCGCGCAGGCCCTGGACCATCTTAATGCCTGCGATGTGCGTCATGCGGCTCTTAAACGAGGTACCAAGCTCCTTGTGCGTGTTGATCGCGTTGGAGAGGCCAAACAGGAAGAAGTCGACCAGACCCGGAACGTTAGCCTCGCAGCCTTCGGACTCGATGACCTTGACCAGCTCATTGTTGGCCGTTGGGTGGAACTTAACCAGAATCTCGCCGACGACGCCGACGCGTGGCTTCTGGCGGTCATTGACCACGGGCAGGCTGTCAAACAGCTCGATGGTACGCTGGCACTGCTTGTAGAATTCCTTGCGAGAAATTCCGTTGATCTTGGAGCGCGTATCGGCCATGAGCTGGTCATACAGCTCGTTTGCGGAACCCTTAACGGCCTCGTAGGGACGCACACGATACAGCAGCTGCATGATCAAGTCGCCGTACAGGAGCGCGTAAACTGCCTTGATGAGCAAGTCGGGCTTGAACAGCTTGAATCCTGGGTTATCCTCGTCAAGTCCGGAAGCAGCAGAAATGGAAATGACCGGAATCTCTGGATGACCTGCGTCTTTGAGTGCCTTACGAATCAGCGCAATGTAATTGGTTGCACGGCAGCCACCGCCAGTCTGCGAAATCAGAACTGCGGTCTTGGTCAGATCGTACTTGCCCGAAAGCACTGCCTCCATAATCTGGCCTGTGACCAGGATGGATGGGTAGCAGATGTCGTTGTTGACGTAGCGAAGGCCCATGTCAACGGCGCCCTGGTCAACCGAAGGCAGCAACACAACGTTGTAACCCGCACCCTTTAGCAGCTCTTCTACCAGCTCAAAGTGGATTGGCGCCATCTGCGGAGCCAGGATGGTATAGCCCGCTTCCTGCATCTCCTTGGTGTAGCGGACCTTCTCGTAAGCTGCGGATTCTGCCTCGCGGTACACCGGTGCACGGCGAGAAGAACTTGCGCTCCTGGCCTTTTCCAGAGAGCCATCGGCCATGCGAACGCCCTGTGGTACGGCCTCGGTAACCAGGCCGGCTGCTGAAAGTCGCTCGAGTTCTGCCTGCTGCTCGTTCAGGGCAGCCATCAGGGAGCGGATACGAATTCGCGCGGCGCCCAAGTTAGAGACCTGGTCAACCTTGAGCATGGTGTAGATCTTGCCCGAAGCCTCAAGAATCTCCTGGACCTGGTCGGTGGTCAGCGCGTCAAGGCCGCAACCAAACGAGAAGAGCTGGATAAGGTCCAGGTCATTTCGGGATGCAACAAAGCGAGCCGCACGATACAGACGCGAGTGGTACATCCACTGGTCAACAATGCGGATGGGGCGCTCAGGCATCATCTTGTGAGCAATGGAATCCTCAGTAAGAACGGCAAAGCCAAAGGAAGAGACCAGTTCAGGGATGGCGTGGTTAATCTCTGGATCGTTGTGGTATGGGCGACCTGCAAGAACAATACCGTGAGCGTCGTGCTCTTCAATCCACGCAAGAGCCTCGTCACCTGCGCGGTGCATCTGGTCCTTGACGTTGATGTCTTCCTGCCATGCGGCCTCAACAGCGGCGTCAATTTCGGCGCGCGTAATGTGCTCGCCGCGGAAGCGACCCTTACCGGCCTGGGCGTCCTTCTCGCGCTGTTCACTGATGAGCTCATACAAACGGCGCTTGAGCTCGTTCTTCTTGTCGTACGGAATGAACGGCGCCATATATTGGATGGACGGATCGGAGAGCTCGTCCACGTTGAGGCCCAGCGCCTGAGGGTAGCTCATGACAATTGGGCAGTTGTAGTGGTTGGTTGCGGAGTCGTCCTCCTTGCGCTCCCAACGAATACACGGCATCCAAATGAAGTCTGGGTCCTTGGCCAGCAGGTTCATGATGTGTCCGTGAGAAAGCTTTGCAGGATAGCAGGCGGACTCGGAAGGCATGGACTCGATACCTGCGTCGTAGGTCTTTGCAGTGGTCTGGTCGGACAAAATGACCGAGAAGCCCAGCTTGGTGAAAAACGTGTGCCAGAACGGATAGTTCTCGTACATGTTCAGCGAGCGAGGAATACCAACGGTGCCGCGTGGAGCCTCGTCAGCGGGAAGCGACTCGCGGTCAAACAGCAGCTTGTTCTTGAACGCAAAGAGGTTTGGTGCCTCGTTCTTCTTGGCACCACGCTTCTTACCTGCGCCTTTCTCGCAACGGTTACCGGTGATAAACCTGTGACCGCTGCCAAAGTCGTTGATGGTAAGCATGCAGCTGTTAGGGCAGATGCGGCAGTGCGTGTTGGTAAGCTTGACCTGCAGGTTGTCGATGGACTCGCGGTCTAGCAGGGTGGATACGCCGTCAATACCTGCGCGGTCGCGGGCGAGAAGAGCGGCGCCGTAGGCACCCATGACGCCTGCGATGTCTGGACGGATGACATTCCTGCCGGTGAGCAGCTCAAATGCGCGGAGCGTTGCGTCGGACATGAAGGTGCCGCCCTGGACAATGCAGTGCTCGCCAATCTCGCTGAAATCGCGAAGCTTAATGACCTTGAACAGGGCATTCTTGATAACGGAGTACGAAAGACCAGCAGCAACGTCGCCGATAGTTGCGCCTTCCTTCTGCGCCTGTTTAACGCGGGAGTTCATAAAGACGGTACAACGAGATCCCAGGTCAACTGGGAGTTTTGCCTTAGTTGCAGCGGTTGCAAACTCGCGAACGTCCATCTTCATGGAGTCAGCAAAGGACGCAATAAAGGAGCCGCAGCCTGCAGAACATGCCTCGTTCAGCATGATGTGCTCGATGACGCCATCTTTGACCTGCAGACACTTCATGTCCTGGCCGCCAATATCAAGAATAAAATCAACGTCTGGGACAAATGCCTTAGCGCCGCGCAAGTGAGCAACGGTCTCAATCTCGCCGGAGTCTGCGCGCAGAGCCTCAATCAGGATGCCCTCGCCATAACCTGTGGTTGTGACGTGGCCAATAATGCAGTCAGAAGGCATCTCGTCGTAGATGGAGTCCATAATCTTGCGAGCAGTGCCCAGGATATCGCCGTTGTTATTGTCATACCAGGTGTAAAGAAGCTCGCCCTTCTCGCCAACAACTGCAGCCTTCATGGTGGTAGAACCTGCGTCGATGCCGATAAACACGCGTCCGTGGTAGTTGGCCAGCTGGCCCTTAGGGACTACCTCTTGATCATGGCGGGCCTTGAAGTCGTCAAAGTCCTGCTGGGTAGCAAAGAGTGGGTCCAGACGAGCAACCTCGGAGCCCTGGATGTCCTTGAGGTTATCCAATGCCTCCATGACCTGCGTAAAGGTGATTGGTCGGTCGGACTCGCCCGCCAGAGCAGCGCCCGTTGCAACAAAGAGGTGGGCGTTTTGTGGCAAGACAATGTGCTCGTCGTCCAGGTTAAGCGTGATGTAGAAGCGACGGCGCAGCTCAGAGAGGTACTGCAGCGGGCCGCCGAGAAACGCGACGTAGCCGCGGATAGGGTGACCACAAGCCAGGCCCGAGACGGTCTGGTTTGCAACGGCCTGGAAGATGGAAGCAGCAATGTCGGCAGGAGCGGCACCCTCGTTGAGCAACGGCTGAACGTCTGACTTAGCAAAAACGCCGCAGCGAGATGCAATTGGGTAGATCTGCTTGACGTCTTTTGCCAGCTCATTGAGGCCAGTTGCGTCGGTCTTGAGGAGAGACGCCATCTGGTCGATAAACGCACCAGTACCACCTGCGCAGGTACCATTCATGCGCTGCTCAATACCGTTGTCAAAGTAGATGATCTTTGCGTCCTCGCCGCCCAGCTCAATGGCAACGTCAGTCTGAGGGATCAACGTCTCAACAGCGCGCTTGGAAGCGATGACCTCCTGGACAAACTCCAGGTCAAGCCATTGCGCCAGCAGCATTCCGCCGGAACCGGTGATTGCGGCGTACATGGGTGTCTCGCCAATGTGCTTCTGAGCTTTAACGAACAGGGAGCGAGCCGTTGCGCGGACATCCGTGTGGTGGCGCTCGTAGTTTGCGTAAACCAGCGTACCGTCCTCGTCGATGACGGACAGCTTTACCGTTGTGGAACCAACGTCGATGCCCAGCATAAGGTGGGCCTGAGACAGGTCAAGTGGAACGTTTGGTGCAAGCTCTGCACCGTTCTCTACCAGCTCAAACTTTGGACTAATCATTGTTTTCCTCTCCGAGAACAAGAGTTGCAAGCGCAAATCGTGGAACGTCTAGCTTGATTGGCTTGCCGTACAGATCGCCAGGTGCAACAAACATGAGGCCGGTCATAAGGCCTGCCATCTGCTCGTCGCTCTCGCGCATGCCGCCGATTAACCAGCGGATAAGGACGCCGACCTCGGCAGAAATTGCGAAGGTCAGATAGTAGTCAAAGAAGGGACCGAGTGCGCGCGGATCAAGATCGTGCAGGGCGCGCTGGGCGATAACCTCGTGTACCAGGTGCTTTAGCTTGTCCTGGAACGCAGGGTCGCCGCCGTTGCCCAGCAAGGGGCGCAGGTAGAAGCCGTGCTTGCGAATGCTTCGGAGCATCTCCGTTGCACCGGGGCATGGCCTGTAGGAGTCAATGGCCTCCTTGAGCTCGACAAGGTTCACGCGAGCAAGCTGCTCGACAGCAGGTCGGAGCTCTGCCAGCGCTTCCTTTTCGATGTGAAGCACCAGGTCAGGGATGTCTTTGTAGTGGGAATAAAAGGTTCGACGCGTGAGGCCGGCGCGCTCCGTTACACCCGTGACGGTCACGGAAGTAAGGTCGCCGGTAGCGTCTATCTCTTCTGCCAGGGCTTTTCTGAGCGCCGCGCGAGTTCTTGCGGTGCGTCGATCAAGCTTGCAAGCTGAAAAAACAGCAGGTACAGACAATGTTTCTGTCATACGTTTCTGAAGCCTCTCCTGGTTACAGGTACGTACTGGGTGCGTGCGAGCGTTGCAGGCTGCGCGGGCGCGACAGCACAACAACACCGTAGCACCCGACTTATTGCACATACTGAGTATTATTACACACTCTGTGCAATAACTGCAACCTCGAGAAGACCGATTTTCTCGCCAGATTTACTTTGACCGCAAGGGTTCTATTTTGGCCTGCTAGCGCGCCTAATTTCTGCAAAGAATCTGTGGATTTTGCCTAAAACCATCAAAGAATCTGTAGATTTGCCTGATTTTGTCAAAAAATCGGTGGCTCAAATACAGATTCTTTGCACTTTTCAGGCGGGGTTTAAAGCGTGTCCAACCTCACCCTTCCAGGGAGCCTAATTTTCTCGCTAAGTCTGAATGATTTGCCGGAAAAGTGCGCCATGTCTGAGCTATTTGCCGGTTTTTCTCGCCATGTCTGAGTGAATTTACTCAGACTTCATGCAGTTTTCAGGCTTGCATGGCACCTGGCGAGAAACCCCGTGCACTCGCAGCGGCGCTTCGCGCATTCGATCTGCAAGTTTATCCGCACACGACGCTGTTGCCGTACAAAAAACCGGTGTCCACCTGCGTGAACACCGGTCTGACCTGCATGTTATGTGGAGCTTCCAGCGCACACCCGCGCCCGCCCGCGCCGTGCCTGCGACCTGCACTTACGCGAAACGCTCGACTCCGTCCTTGGAGACGCGTGCAAAGAACAGCGGCTCTAGCTCAGGAGCATTTTCGCCAAAGACCAGAGCCTCGCGGAAGATGCGCTCGCCCTCATCAAGACGGCTTTCGTCGCCGGTCAGAAGCGTTGCAATTACATCGCCCTTCTCGACATAATCGCCAGTCTTGCGTTCAAGGATAATACCAGCTGCTGGATCAATTGGATCGCCCTTCTTCTCGCGACCGGCGCCCAGTGCAACGGAGGAAATGCCCACCAGCTCAGCGTTCATAGAAGTGATATATCCGCTGGTCTCAGCCACAATATCGCGGCGGAATGGCGCAACTTCAAACTTGGTAGTGTCAAAGATAACCTCGTCGGTGCCGCCCTGAGCCTTGACCATCTGAGCCAGCTTAGCCAAGCCCTCGCCGTTTGCAATCTGCTGGCGAGCCAGCTTGCGACAGTCCTCAACGCTTCCCTTGCCTGCAAGGTTAAGCATGTTTGCAGCAAGCTCAATGCAAACGTCAGTCAGATCCTCAGGTCCCTCTCCCTTGAGCGTAGCCACTGCCTCGATGACCTCGAGAGAGTTGCCAACGTTTTTGCCCAGAGGACGATCCATGCCAGTAATCAGGGCAGCAGTGGTGCGACCAACGTGCTCGCCAATGGAGACCATAGCATCTGCCAGCTCAATTGCGGAGTCAACATCCTTCATAAAGGCGCCGGAGCCGCACTTAACGTCCAGCAAAATACAGTCGGAGCCGGAAGCAATCTTCTTGCTCATGATGCTCGACGCAATCAGAGGTATCGAGTCAACCGTTGCGGTAACGTCGCGCAGCGCGTAGAGTTTCTTGTCAGCTGGAACAAGATTACCCGTTTGACCTGCAACGGCAACGCTAATCTCGGAGACTTGCTTGAAGAAGTCGGGCTCAGAAATCTCAATAGATAGCCCTGGAATTGCCTCAAGCTTATCAAGCGTACCACCCGTGTGACCCAAGCCGCGGCCGCTCATCTTGGCAACCTTCACGCCCAAAGACGCAACAATCGGGCCAACAACCAACGTGGTCTTATCGCCAACGCCGCCGGTAGAGTGCTTATCAACCTTGATACCGGGGATTGCGGAGAGATCCATCATGTCGCCGGACTCCGCCATTGCCATGGTCAGGTGAGCCGTCTCGTGCGCAGTCATGCCCTTGTAGAAAATGGCCATCGCAAGTGCGGAAGCCTGATAATCGGGAATATCCCCAGCTACATAGCCCGAGACAAAGTAATCAATCTCGGCGTCGGTGAGCTCGCCGCCGTCGCGCTTCTTCTCAATCACGTCGTACATGCGCATAGTTGAACCTCTTTCCGCTTTCGCGTCCGTTGCCGGCGCGCTAACTCTCTAGTAAAAGAGCCGGTAGCGAGAAACTCTACCGGCTCGCAATTTCATGTAACCTACCAGGTTATCTGCACCCGCAACCACAACCGTGCTCGTGGTCGCCCGCGCCGTGCTCGTGACCGTCATCGGCACCCTTCACGGCGTCGTCACCCGATGCACCTGCAGGACTGGACTCGCCCAAATCCTCGGGACCAAATCCCATAGGCAAGATGTCCTGGAGCAGATACTCGCGAGGAGCTGCATCTG
>CAUUEB010000030.1:0-13272 GCA_963544135.1 uncultured Atopobium sp.
GTCCGCATTGGCGCTAAGGCTCCCGAGGCCGCCGGCGTCATCCACTCCGATTTTGAGCGCGGTTTCATCAAGGCTGAGGTTGCCAGCTACAACGACTACGTTGAGCTGGGCGGCGAGGCCGGCTGCAAGACTGCGGGCAAGCTACGCATCGAGGGCAAGGAGTACGTGGTCGAGGACGGCGACGTCATGCACTTCCGCTTTAACGTCTAAGCCACAAAACCGCTTACGGTAAACGTAAAACGGGCGAGAAGACCGATCTTCTCGCCCGTTTTTTGTGTGGGGTGGGGTGGTGTCGCGAGTCGTCGCAGGTCGCAGGTCGCGCGTCGCGGGTTGCGAGCCGCTGCGTATCGCCGCGTGTCGTGCTGTGGGTCGCAAGCCCCTAGCGCTTAGGCGTCTGATCGGTGCCTAGGACTACGGTGATGTCCACGTCGGTGGGGTAGTTGCCGTCGTTTGCCTTGATGTTAGCAGTAGGGATGTCCAGCGCTTTTGCAACGCCAACGGCCTTTGCCAGGCCCGTACGCGTGCCGTCGTAGACAATAATCGAGTCGGTTGGATGCTCCAGCGAGCTGTCGGCGTAAGCGGTGTAGCCCTTAGTCTTCAGGATGCCAGCCTTTTGAGCTGCAAGCCCTTGAACGTCTGTGCCGTTGAGCACGGCAACTTCTCCGGTGTAGTCTGGCTTGATGCTATCCGCCGCGGAGGTGTCGCCCGCAACCGTACCAACGATACCTGTGGTTTCATCGGTGCTTGCATCCTCCAGAGGAGGCAGCGCCTGGTTCACGCGGTCCATCATGGTCTTCCACGCGCTCTTATCGACAATCTCGTACCAAACATCGTCGATGAGCTCGGACGTTGTCGGCGTGCGCGCGGAATACATATCCTTGGAGGTGTCCATGCCTCTAAACGACATGGCCAGGCCTACGATATCGGTAACATTTAAGTCAGTGGTTACGCTCTCGGCCATGGTAGATACGGCGCCCGACATAGAAACGGGGTCCAGCTGGAGGACCTTCTTGGCAATGGCCGTTAGAATCATGCGCTGGTTAGCCGCGCGGTAGAAGTCGCCGGCGCCGTAGTTGTCGTATGCGTGACGACTGCGAGAAAGGCCAAGCGCTTGCTGGCCGTTGAGCTGCTGCTCGCCCGCGGGAAGGTCGATGCCCGAGTATTGCATGTCGGAAACGGCAACGGGCAGGTTGACCGTAATGCCGCCGATGGAGTCCACAATCTTGGTAAACGACTCAAAGTCTACCTCGGCGTAGTGCGAGATGTTGACGTTTGCCAGCTTGGAAACAGCCTCAACCATTCCGGATGCGCCGCCATAGCTGTATGCGGAGTTAATCTTCTGCTTTCCATGTTCTCCCAGGTCAACCATAGTGTCTCGGGGGATGGAAATGAGGGTAATCTTCTTGTTCTTAGGGTCTACGCGAGCCAGAATGATAGTGTCGGCGCGGAAGTTTGCGTCGGAATCGCCCCAGTTCTCTGCGCGACCTTCGTCCTTATCGACACCAAGAAGCAGCATGTAGAATGGGTCAGACGGAGCAACCTGTACCAGCGTGGCCTGCAGGTTTGCGTCCAAACCCTGTCGGAGCTTTGAGTTGGTATCCAGCATCCACCACGCAAACGCTACGCCTGCTACTAGCAGCAACGTGCCCAGAATGCCGGCAAAGATCTTCAGACCACGCCCGCGAGAAGATCCAAGGCGTTTCTTGGAATACGCACCAACGCCTTCGGCGCGCGAAGGAGCATGGCTTACTGCACCTGCTCGATGCGCAGCAAAGTGGGTGTGTTTTTGCTGCTGAGCTGGAGCTTCTTCAGGCCATTCATCGCCAACGTTGGTCTGGCCAATCAAAGGCTCGCGCGTAAACCTGGAGCCGTGAGATTCGTGATTGTTGCGCGCAGAGCTTGCACCTGCACTGCGAACGCTGCCCAGCGTACGAGGCTGATATGCGCCCTGATCATAAGCGTCATAATCGTCCTGTGCAAAGTCCTCTGTATCGTACTCAAAGGCATCTTCGCGTCTGTCGCGGCTGTTGCGACCACGATTCTGAGATGAATGTGACCTTCTGGCCATTGGGGCTCCTTTGTGTTTAATCTGTGTTTTGCCCAATGCGTTTTGTCAAACATCTACTATACGCAATTTTGCGATTTCGTGCTGTAAGGAAACAAACCTGCCACAAAAAATCCCCGCTTCAACGTATGAAGCGGGGACGTGTGCGAGAAGTTCAAAGGACTTGACGCGAGAAGTTCGAAGGGCCGGTGCGAGAAGTACGAGCAGTGCGAGCGACTTTTGCTCATGGCGCTACTTGCTGCCTCGCGCCGCCTTACTTACGGCGATCCTTCAGAGCATAGCCAAGCGTGGTAATAACGCTGCCCACGGTAGCTACTGCAACAAGAGCAATCTCGGAGAAGTCTCCAGTCTCAGGAAGCTTTGGCTGCTTCTTCTTTGGCTTCTTTGGAGTCTCTGATGGAGGAGTTGCAGGTGGGGTATTTGGTGGTGTATTTGGTGGGGTGGTAGGTGGAACGGTTGGTGGAATCTCGGTGTTGGTAACCGTGAATCCGTCAGTCTGGTTGCCCGAGACTGCGCTGGTATATCCAGCAGGAACGTTCTCTTCTGCTACGGTGTACGCAATAACGTGACCGTCTGTTGCATCGTTTTTGAGAAGACCGGTGAAAGTACCTGTCCAGCCGTTTGTCTGGTCAAGAGTAAGTGTCTCAGTGCTTGCTACACCGTCTTTGTAGAGCCTGACGGTAACAGGACCGCCGACAGTTCCCACCCATGTCTTGTTAACCTGAACGTCAACAGTTGGGGTCTTCTCGTCCTCAACGGTCTTAATAACGCCGGTAGTTGCAGAAACGGTGAGGGTGTACGTATCGGTATTGAGCTGGTAGCCAGCAGGAGCGGTAATCTCCTGAACTTTGTAGGTGCCAGCAGGAAGCTTCTCGGTGGTAGCGGTACCGTCTGCACCAGTGGTAATAGTCCAGGTCTTGGTTGGATCAGTAGTGCTGGTCACTTTAAAGACAGCGCCCGCAAGCTTGGTGTTGTGGTCGTTCTTGTCTACCTTAACGATGCGAATACGAGCGATGATGGTAGAAGTACCTTCTCCACCTGAAGTTGCGTTGCGATATACCCAGTCGGAGCGGTACTCAGGGTTGTCAGAGTACATGGTAATGAGGTTACGCAGAGCAACACCTGGAACGTACGTGGTGCGATACGTGAACTTAAAGCTCTGGCCATTACTGAGGTCTATGCCAGAAAGGTCAAGATCAAACGACTGTCCATCAGGAGAAATGGTGAGCATACCTGGGGTAATAGGGATGCGTGTAGCGGTTCCTGGAATGGTTGAGCCGTACTCATCAAAGCGAGCGCTCCAAAGTTCAAAAGTGCCTGGAACATAGGTAATCTCGGAAGGAAGGTCGCCGCCGCCCTGATCGGATAGCTGGTCGTGTAGGCGGACGTTGTGGAAGTTACCACCAGAGTAGTTGATACGGCCAGTCCACTGAATCTCGTTAGCGTTGCCCTCAATAATCTTGCCCCACTTTGAGAGGTACTCAGTACCAATGGTGCCAGGAGCGGTAACGTCAAACGTTACTGGAACAGGGCTGCCGGAGACACTAAAGACAAAAGATTTACCAGTACCTGTCTGAACACGCTGTGAATCAATGGTAAAGCCAAGTCGAGCAGTACCACGCAGGTCCGTGTGGTTGTTAACGTAGTTGGTAAAGACCACGCGCATGTTTCCACCAAAACCATCGGTACCAGGGGTGACGTGAGCCACTGCCATGACCTCGCCGGTTGCAGCATCGGTGATGTTAAAGGTAGAAGCAGGATGAGCTGCAGTAAATCTCATCTCGTTAGGGAGAGTGACGTCAAAGTAGTCACCTGGCTCTACGTTTGCATTTGCAGAGGCGTCCCACGTCATGGCAATGGCATATACGTTTGCCTTGTTAACAACGGTAGTTGGGTTGCCAAAACGATCTTCAACCCTAAAGTCTGTAATGGTTGCGACAACCGCTTTAGGGGTGCCTGTAGCAGCTTCAGTGCTTGCAGTCTCAGCAAAAGCTGATTTTGCAGCAAGCGGAAGCGCCAGGACCAGCATGAAGACAAAACTTAACAGCTTAAACAGTCGTTTGTTCATCAGGACTCCTTTGCAATAGATGCGTCTATTTTCACCTATTACAAAGAGAATTTATTTGAGATTCTGTATATATTTATATAGCTTTTTTAAAGTTCAAATATTTATGCAGGTACAAGGAATTTATCGGTTCTTTTTCTGATACCTTTTAAATAAAGTACAGTTAAATTCACAGGTTCTTCACAATTGTTCACAACGAACATTCCACACTATGTGCAGCTTAGCGTAATAAAAATGGATAAATATTACTCCTAATAAATCTAAATGCGGGACATTAGTCTCTTTTTATACGTGATTCCGAATAGGTCATTTTTCTGTATGCAATTAAGGAGGCGAGAAGCCATTAAGGAGGCGAGAAACCCGTGGAGCCTCACAAGCCAGACGGGTTTCTCGCCAAAAAAGAACGCCTTGCCACGAGGACAAGACGTTCTTGTAACGTTGTGTGAAGCTGCGCGTCTGCGCTGCTACGACTTTGCGTCAGGCTTACTTGCGACGCTTAAGTGCAACTGCGCTGCCCAGTGCTGCCAAAGATCCAAAGAGGACGCCTGCAACAGAAGAGGTATCTCCGGTGTAGGGGAGGTTGGACTTCTTGCGAGTCTTAGCAGGTTTCTCTGGAGTTGGAGGAACCTGGGTGTTAGTGACTACAAAGCCCTGAGTTGCGTCGCCAGTAATCTGGCTGGTGTAGCCGACTACCTCGTCCTCAGAGATGGTATAGGTAATCTCGGAGCCGTCGGCAGCATAAGCCTCAAGACCCGTGAAAGAATCCTGCCAGTTGTTGTCAGAGCTCAAGGTAAGGGTCTTGCCAGTGTCAACGCCGTTTGCAAGTAGGTGAACAGTTACTGCTCCGCCCTCTGCGCCATTCCAGACTTTCTGTACAGGAATGTCTGCGTGAGCGTTCTTCTTGTTCTCAATAATCTTGATAGTGCCGGACTGATTGTCAACGTTTACGGTGTAGACAGTAGCGTCACGCACATAACCATCTGGAGCGGTGATCTCTTCGATGGTGTAGGAGCCGGTAGTGAGCCTCTCGGAGGTTGCAGTTCCGTCGGCGCCTGTAGTAAGAGTCCAAGAATCAGCTGGGTTAGCAACGCTTGTTACCTTAAAAGTTGCACCTGGAAGCTGGGTAGTTGCGTTGTCAGCGTCAACCTTGATGATGCGGATGCGGCCGACAAGATTGCCGATTGCACCGCCGGAGTTGCTTGGAGAGTAGTAGGTAAAGCCAATCTCGCTTCTTGGAGCACCGCCAGCGTTGGTAAGCACACCATAGTTATGCAGAGCCATACCTGGGATAAAGGTGGTGCGATACTGCAGGAGGTAACGCTGACCCTGGGAGAAGTCAACGCCGCTCAGGTTGAGGTGGTAGGAGTGGCCGTCAGCTGCAATAGAAAGTGCACCATTAGGAATGGTGACCTCCTGAAGGTTGCTGAAGTTGCCCGTTCCATCAAAGTCTGCACGATAGAGGTGGAAAGAGTTGGTAATGTAGGTTACCGATGCTGGCAGGTCGCCACCGTTTCTATCAGAGATGGAGTCAGAGAACTCAACACCAGCCATGTTAGAAGCGGAGTAGTTAAGACGAACATACCAAAGTACCTCGGACTCGGTACCGGTAACAGGGCCGCCCCACTTGTTGAGCCACTCCTGGCCAATGGTGTTCTTTGGACGAACAATCATGTTGAGAGGAACAGCGGTGCCGTTAACGCCAAAATCAATATGGGTATTATCGCCAGCGTTGATGGCGTCGCGGTCGTAGAGAGCGGACAGCGAGAAAGTACCCCTAATCTGGGTGTGGGTGTTTGCATAGTCTGTATAAACAACATGCAGAGTTCCACCGAAGATGCTGCCTGCTGCTGGAGTTGGATAAGCCCACGCTACGGTTGCACCGTTAGGATCTTTAACTTCAATTGGAGTTGTGTTTTGTGTGGCAGTGAACTGGACTTTATCGGGCAGAGTAATATCAAAATAGTCACCTTCTGCCACGGTAGATGCGGTAGATTCCCAGTTAATTGTAATATGGTACAGATTATCAGTGGTAATCTCATTTACTGGTGTATAGGTATCATCAGCCACAGACATGCTGGTAATTTGAACCGGTGAAACAGTTGCAGCAGAAGCGAATGTTGTCACAAAAGTAACAACAATCATAAATGGCACAAGAAATGCACCTAGTCTGACCAGTACTTTTTTCATAAACTAAACTCCAATTCGTCTTGCGAGCGTGAGAAAATTATTACAGATAGGTACTTAAAAAACTGTTACCAGTTTTTGTCGTCACAAAACAATTACATTTCAAATTACCGTACTTTTTACCTGCTCTTCTCGCCATATTCTATGTTTTTAAATTGTTAGAAATTAGTAGCATTTCTCGTCAAATTATAGAACTTTGCCGTCTTTTGTTCGCACAGAATAAGAAGACTTTTTGGCGCGCGCAATCTCTCGTGATGTTAATGGCTGGTTGAAGGTATTATTAATAGCAATAAATTCGTGGTAGAGATATGTGCCCATACGTGCGGTAGTGCGCGGCGCAGAATCTAAGAGTGACCGGGAAACCGGAGAAGCGGAGTCATGCATGAGCGAGTCCAGGCCCAAGCAGTTTGTTGCAGTTCTCGACTTTGGTGCCCAGTACGGCCAGTTAATTGCACGTCGCGTGCGCGATCTTAACGTCTACTCCGAGATTGTTCCTTGTGATATTTCCGCAGATGAGCTTCGTGAGCTCAATCCATCTGCGCTTATTTTGTCCGGCGGCCCTGCTTCTGTTTACGCTGAGGATGCGCCAAAGATTGACCCAGAGATTCTTGAGCTTGGCCTTCCTGTCTTTGGTTTCTGCTATGGACAGCAGATTATGGCGGTTACCCTGGGCGGCACCGTTGGACATACCGAGAAGGGCGAGTATGGTCCAGCTCATCTGACTCGCGCAGGGGAGAGCCGCATTTTTGATGGCACCGCTGAGCAGCAGACCGTTTGGATGAGCCACCGAGATGCCGTGTCCGAGGTCCCAGAGGGCTTTACCGTTACCGCTTCTACCGACGTTTGCCCTATTGCAGCTATGGAAAATGCTGCTAAGAACCTGTATTCCACTCAGTTCCACCCAGAGGTCAACCATACCGAGTGCGGTTCCCAGATGCTTTCTAACTTCCTATTCAATATCTGTGGTTTTGAGAAGACGTGGACCATGGACAACATCATTGAGCAGAAGGTGGAGGAGATTCGCCAGAAGGTTGGTGACGGTCGCGTTATTTTGGCGCTTTCCGGCGGCGTAGACTCTTCTGTTGTTGCAGCTCTTGTTCACCGTGCTATCAGCGATCAGCTTACCTGCGTGTTTGTTAACCACGGCATGCTCCGCAAGGGCGAGCCAGAGATGGTTGAGCAGGTTTTCCGCAAGCAGTTCAACGTGCCTCTGATTCACGTTCACGCAGAGGAGCGCTATGCAGAGCTTCTAGCTGGCGTTACCGAGCCAGAGATGAAGCGTCGCCTGATTGGTACCGAGTTCTGGAAGGTCTTCTTTGACGAGGCTCAGAAGCTGGACGGCGTTCAGTTCCTGGCACAGGGCACCATCTACCCTGACATTATTGAGTCTGGCGCTCGTAAGACCGGCGGCAAGGCGGCAACCATCAAGAGCCACCACAACCTGATTCCATTCCCCGAGGGTGTTCACTTTGACCTGATTGAGCCTCTGGATCACTTCTTCAAGGACGAGGTCCGCGCGCTAGGCGTCTCTCTTGGCCTGCCAGAGAATCTTGTCTACAGGCAGCCATTCCCAGGTCCTGGCCTTGCTATCCGTATCATTGGCGACGTTACCCCAGAAAAGCTGGAGATTCTCCGCAATGCCGACGCTATTGTCCGTGAAGAGATTGACGCTTACAACGCTCAGCTCTTTGACGAGACAGGCGATCGTAACTCCGAGCACAGCGTTTGGCAGTACTTTGCCGTGCTACCCGACATTAAGTCCGTTGGTGTTATGGGTGACGAGCGCACGTATGCTCGTCCAGTTATTTTGCGTGCCGTTGAGTCGAGCGACGCCATGACCGCTGACTGGGCAAAGCTCCCATACGAGCTGCTGACCCGTATTTCTTCTCGCATCGTTAGTGAGGTTGCTGGCGTTAACCGCGTGGCCTACGATATCACTCCAAAGCCACCTGCGACCATTGAGTGGGAATAAAAACAGTGCATTAATGTATTAGTTGATGAGGTGTTTCGGGGTTTCCTGGAGCACCTCATCTTTATGCAGTTAACGCAGGTAATACGCAAGCCACCGGAAACGACCGACTTCAAACTCAACGAGCAACACGATGGCCTCAAGGTTCTATCGCAGCTCAAGACCGCTATCTTTCCAAACATGCTCATCTTCTTCATTCGAGTAATACATAATTGGCCTGCTAAATCCGATTTGCTGATACGTTATTCGCATCAAAGCAAGCGCTCTTTGCAAAGACCTCCAACGCCGCAAGCGATACTCGTTTGATACTCACCTTTTTCCTTTGCTACTCAAATACTCGTCTATCTGCAGAGACAGCAATTCAAAGTACAATGAAAAAGGATCAATCTGGGAGGTGGATGCAATGGAAAGAGTCTCAACGACCGCAGAAGTACTCGATGCTGGCCGAGAGGGTATTCGCGCACTTAAGGGCCATACCTTTAATATCATTACCCTTGAAGAGACCTTTGACATCGATACTCTATACGTACAAAATCCTCCCAAGCGTGCCAGAGCTTCTATAGAAGCCTTTCATGATCCCTCTCAAATTGAAGTCATTAATTATCCTTACCCAGCCCTTAGCAAAAAACGCTTTCGAGCATTTTTAAGAACGTGGAAGAACAGGTATTTGGGCAGGAAAAATGCAAGAAATCAGTATTGTCAGCCTTGTACAGGCTATCGGTTCTAAAGGGAGGTAGACCAGGGGTAATCCTTATGTATGGACCATCGGGAGTTGGTAAGACCGAATTATCAAAATGCATAAGTCATTCTCTCGGCGGCAACCTTACGCGTATTCAATTCTCAATGATGCAAACAAACGAAGCCTATGAATACCTGTATGGAGCGGAGCATTCAAAAGCAAGCCTCTCGCGAGATCTCCTCAGCAGGGAGTCAAACGTTGTTCTTATTGACGAATTTGATAAAGTGAACCCTCAGCTCTACAACATGTTTTATCAAGTATTTGACGAAGGTCGCTATGTTGATACAAATTACGAGGTCGATATGAGCGATGGCTTGTTTTTGCTAACATCAAACTTCTCAACAGAAAGAGAAATACGACGTGTTCTGGGTCCTGCTATGTTTTCACGCATTGATGAATGCATACAATTCGATGACATCCCAGACGACCTGAAACTCGAAATCGCAAAAAGCCACTACCGCAGTATTGTAGATAAGTTAGACAATGAAGATCGCTTGGTAATAGAGCAAAGCGATATACAAGAATGGTTCCATCGCAACATTTCTAGGTATAGCAACATGCGAACCTTGAAAATAAAACTGGAAAAGCAATCTTCGAGTACTTATCGAGAAAAATCATTGATGACTCGACGACTTCAAGTAGCTAAGATTGGGGGGGATTCCTGCGGCATTTTGTAAAAGCTAACGCAATTGTGGTCCTCAGAATAGCTTGGAGGATATTATGGACTGGGTACAGGTACAGGCGATTGGGGCATTATTAGGCGCCTTCGCAACCTTTCTTGCTGCAGCAATTGCATTATATCTTGGACTTAGAAAACCTAGAAAACACTTGTCCATAAGCGTTAATTTCTATGAGAAGGAGCATGTTCTTGCTCGATTAGTCAGCCCACGATACTTAATCCTTGCTTCAGAATTGCACGACGATGATTCCGATGACAGATTATTGGGGTTTAATGTTAGAAACGCATGTAGGGAAGAGATTGTACTGATTGGATTTCTTGAGCGCGCACGTTTTAACCGTTCGTTTGACGCGGTCAAAAAGAGACTGTCACGCATTGGTCATCACACCATTTCGTCACCAACCAGCAAAGGCTTTATCTCGATTAGATGTCATTTCGGAGACAGGCCGTATCTATTCAAATCTGCTGTTTCGATAAAGCCAAACGCCCAAGAACTGCTCTGCGTTGATTATGACTGCATCAAGACAACACAAATCGACCGAGACAAATCAGGCTTATTTGATTTAAAACAGCCCTTGACGTTCTATGCACTGGATGCCGATGGCAGAAGATACCCAATAAGAACTCGGATCCCTGCTGAAAACTTCTATACAGAGCCGACCTGCACAATGTCACGCGCCAATTGGCTCGAATAGCAGCATCGGCCAAAACGCAATGTCAGCGGTGCTGAAACCAAAAATCCTTCTTTTAGCGCTTCGCGAACGCAAGACAGATTTACCATAATCACCTGGGTACAAACTGAGTACCAGTTAACCGCAAACTGGGCGAAATTGAACCAACTAGAACCCACTCGGTCAACTCCAGTCACCCTCATCATCAAATATCGCTAGTGAGTGGGAGTAGTTGAAATCTAGCGTTTTCGAGTCCCTGACCTGCACCAACGGGTCAGGGGCTTTTCGTTTGGCAACCTCTGGGCAACCCTTACGGCCACATGCCGTGACTCGCATCAGCCCCAATCAAAGCCCGCGATGCCTCTGCTTGCGCTGCCCGAGCGTGGAAATCCGGACGCACGAGCGTGGATTTTCGGACGTCTGATGAATGAGAGTGGATAATCTCCCGTTTTGAGGGTAGTGTCGCGAATGTTGGTGTAGGGCTCGGTTCTCGAGGGTGGCCGCAGGCTGCCCGAGGAACCGAGAATCACCTGGAATGCCGTCGTTTTAGCGCATGTCACGCCGCCTTCCCGCCGGCAACGGGGTTGTCGGCCACGACGGGCGCGATGATCCTGGCCGCGCGCTCGGCGGCGGTGCCTTTGCAGGCGCTCGCGGTATCCGTTCCTCTGGTTGCCGGCCTCACAGGTCTCGTCGGCCCGGGCGTCCACGATCTCGTTGACCAGGGATTCGGCTATTATCCTCAACAGCTCGGAGAGGTTGACCATGCCGTCGTCGAATCTGGGCATCTCGGCCCCGTCGCTCGCGATCTCGTGTATATTGTCCATATGCGGTTATTGCCTTTCTACGAATCCTGACTTCAGCAATTAGAATTCTAGGCGATAATCGCTTCCTGCTTTCTGCAGCCAGAGAAGCGGTCCCTTACACCAACATTCGGCACGCGATTGGCAGTTATGGCAAATTCTATCTACAAACCAGTCTCATTAGAGGTTGGAAACATACTCAAAGACGTGCAGACAGGCAAGATCGGCTTGCCGGATCTGCAGCGTCCCTTTGTCTGGAAGAACGACAAGGTTCGCCAGCTCCTCGACTCCATGTTCCGAGGATACCCTATCGGCTACATCATGCTCTGGGAGTCCCCGGCTGACTACAGCGAGAAGAAGTCCTCTATCGGCACCAACACCAAGATCTATGAAGCCCCGAAGGAACTCGTCATCGACGGCCAACAGCGCCTCACTGCCCTGCTTAGCTCGCTCTATGGTGTGCGGGTTAAGGACAAGGACTTCAAGGAGCGCAACATTCGAATCGCATTCGATCCGATAACGCACGTTTTCGAGAATGCCGACGCAGCCACCGACAGGAATCCGAGATTCATCTCATCGGTCAGCGAGGTCTTTACCGCAAACAGAGAGAACAAGCTCAGCACCTTCAGGAAGTCCTTTATTCGTCAATTGAATGAAGGTAATGCAAAGAAAGGTGAACCCGAACTGACAGACGAGGAAGAAGATCTTATCGAGCAGGGCATAAACGCCCTCCTTGGATTGGAGCGCTACTTGCTCCCAACCCTTGAAATCACTTCTGATGCTGACGAGGAAATGGTTTCGGACATCTTCGTGCGCGTCAACTCCCAGGGTCAATCTCTCAAACAGGACGACTTCATCATGACCCTGCTCTCCGTCTATGAGCCCGAAATGCGCTCTCGCATCGAGAAGTTCTGCGCGGACAGCCATGTTCCCGCCGATGGCACCTCTTACAACCATCTCATAAAGACATCTGCAACTCACATCATCCGTGCAGCCGTCGGACTCGGGTTCAAGCGCGGGCGCCTTCGCTATGCGTATCAGATTCTTCGTGGCAAGGATCTCAAGACCGGTGAAACTTCCCCCGAGACGCGCGCAGAAAACTTCGAGAAGTTCGGCAAGGCCCTGGATTGCGTTCTCGATCTGAATAATTGGAAGGCATTCCTAAATACATTGGGTGAAGCCGGCTACATAAGTTCAAGTCAGATTACGTCTGAGAACGCGTTGATTTTCAACTACGCTTTCTATCTGATTGGCCGTTACGAATTCAAGATGGAGCCTCTGGCTATTAAGAAGCTCGTTAGACGTTGGTTCTACGCTTCCAACCTTACGGCCTTCTATGTTGGCTCATTCGAGTCCGACTTCGAGAAGCAGCTTAACGAGGTCTCTGAGCTCAAAACTGCTGAAGAGTTCATCGCCTACTTCGACAGAAGTATCGCCGCACTGATGACAGACGACTACTTTTCCCTCACCCTGCCAAACGACCTCAACGCCAACGAAGCTACCGGCCCAAGCTGGCAAGGCTTTGTGGCTGCACAAGTTGTCCTGGGATACAAAGCCCTTTTCAGCACCGTGCCGGTTTCGCAACTCATATCCGATGGAGCTTCTGGCACAAAGAAGGCAGTGGACAAGCACCACCTCTTCCCCGACAACTATTTGAAAGAAGCGGGCTATCTATCTAACCGTAGCAACCGTGCTAACTTCACGTATGCGGACTATGGGAACAACATCTACATTTCCGATGATGCCCCTTCCGTGTATGTCGCAAAATACCGCAACGAACTTGGCGAAGAAGCCTACATAGAAGCATGCAAGCAGCACGCATTACCTACAGGCTTCGAAAACATGGACTATGAGGAGTTCATAGCAGCGCGTAGAGGCTTAATGGCCCAACTAATCAAGAAGGGCTTTGAGAGGCTGTAAGGAGTCGAAATGAAAGTCTCATCGCTTGATGAACAGACATTCTCTATTTAACTTGTACACTTTTTATTCTAGGCCCATACAAAAAACTGACTTACTCAAGTTATGAGATAAGTCAGTTTTTTTAGTTTTTAGAATTTGAATAAGTCATTAAGAGCTTCAGTCATAGTTGGGTGAGCGTAA
>CAUUEB010000031.1:0-12098 GCA_963544135.1 uncultured Atopobium sp.
CGTTAAAGAAACAGGGGCACCCGCCAGCGCAGATGCCCCTGAATTTGTATCGTGTAAGCTAAGACTTTACGACTAGAACTTAGCGAGCTTCACGCTCAAGCAGAGCCTTAACCTCAGCTGCGGTATCAAGCTCCATAACGCGAGCAGTGAGCTCATCTGCCTCAGCCTTTGTCCAAGCAGCAATAGTCTTGCGGGTACGCAGGACAGATGGTGCAGAGACGGAGAACTCGTCCAGACCAAAGGAAAGAAGGACTGGGATGAGCAGTGGATCTGCAGCTGCCTCGCCACACATACCAACCATAATCTTCTCCTTGTTGCCCTCGCCGATGAGGAACTTGAGGGAACGGAGAACGGATGGCTGGTAGACCTCGTAGAGGTAGGCAACGCGATCATTGCCGCGGTCAGCGCACATGGTGTAACCGATGAGATCGTTGGTACCAATAGAGAAGAAGTCGCACTCACGAGCCAGCTTATCTGCAATCAGAGATGCAGATGGAGTCTCAATCATGGTGCCAACCTCAATGTCCTTGTTGTAAGCTACGCCCTCAGCGTCAAGCTCACGCTTGCACTCCTCAACAAGAGCCTTTGCCTCGCGGACCTCGTCAACAGTGGTAACAAGAGGAAGCATAATCTTGATGTCGCCAAATGCAGATGCGCGGAGAAGAGCACGGAGCTGAACCTTGTACTGCTCGGCATTGTTGAGGCAGTAACGGATAGCGCGGAAGCCCATGAATGGGTTCTCCTCAGCCTTCATGTTGAGGTAAGGAATCTCCTTATCGCCACCGACATCAAGAGTACGAATGATGACTGGCTTATCCTTCATGCGAAGAGCAACCTTCTGGTAAGCAGCAAACTGCTCCTCCTCGCTTGGGAGCTCCTTAGCGTCCATGAACAGGAACTCGGAGCGGAAAAGACCAATGCCCTCAGCGTCAGCGTCAACTGCGCCGTTAGCGTCATCTGGGTTACCGATGTTAGCAACAAGCAGAACCTTGATACCGTCAGCAGTTACGGTCTCCTTGCCGCGATAAGCCTCAAGAGCAGCCTTCTCTGCAGCATAAGCCTCAGCCTGAGCCTTGTACTCAGCAAGCTCAGCCTCGGATGGATTGACAACAACCTTACCGTTAGTGCCATCGACAACAATAGCGTTGCCAGTTGCAACCTCAGAAGTGATGTTAGGAACAGAAAGAACTGCAGGAATCTCAAGAGCACGAGCAATGATTGCGGAGTGAGAAGTACGACCACCAGTCTCGGTAACAATACCTGCAACGTGGTCCTTATCGATGTCTGCAGTCATAGAAGGAGTCAGCTCATGGCAGACAATGACGGAGTTCTCTGGAAGTGTAGAGAGGTCAACAACCTCTTTACCAAGCAGGTCAGCGAGAAGACCGGTCTTGACGTCAGCAACGTCTGCTGCGCGCTCACGGAAGAGCTCATCCTCCATGCCAAGGAACATGTTGTAGTACATGTCGTAAGCGTCGCTTACAGCCTGCTCAACGCAGGTGCCGCCATCAATAGCACCGTTAACAGCCTCTTTGATGCCCTCATCCTCAGCAAACTCAATGTGGGCACCCATAATAGCAGCGGCTTCCTCGCCCACTGTCTTGGTCATACGCTCAATCTGTGCGTTAGTCTGTGCAATAAACTTAGTTACAGCCTCTGCGTAACGAGCCTTCTCTGCAGCAGTGTCCTCAACAGTGTGCGGAGTAAAAGTGAGGTCTGGATCTACGGCAACCTGAGCAGTACCGATGCCGATTCCGTTGGATGCATTGACTCCCTCAAACATACATGCTCCTATCATTGTCCGTTTAGCGGTGTATAACGTTCTGCAAGCCTATCCACACAGGACAATAGTCGCAGAAACTAACCTGTCTTTTTACAGGGTAACATTTTTTTGACCTGTTACGTTGTGAGTATCTTTAAATAAATTTCAATAAAAAACACTTGGCGAGAAAATCCTTCTTGCCAAGTGTTTATGCGTTCACAATAGTAAAAAAGTTATGTATGCTTCATGCAATACGAGTGCTCAATCTAAGGGTTTCTCGCCAAAAGACCTAGACGATTAGCTTGTGGTTACTACTCAGAATCTGCCAGCCAAGATGACTTGCCCTCGCGGCTCTCCTCTTTCTGGCGAGCAAGCTGAATCTCTTCTGCGATAGAAGCAGGCATTTCTCGGCCCATCTTCTTGTAGAGAGCAGTGACAACACGATCGATGGTTGCGCGCTTTGCGATTCCTCGGCTTGCTGCAGTTGCCGTACCGCAAGCAGAAGCGTAGATAAGCGCAGTGTCGTAATCGTAGCCAGCGGTAGTCTTTGCCAAAAAGCCTGCAACCATGGAGTCACCAGCGCCAGTTGCGTTAACAAGGCGAATCTTTGCAGTTGGGACAATGTGCTCAGTGCCGTACTCGTCCAGGAGCAGCGAACCTGCACCACCGCAAGAAACGATAACGTTGCGAGCGCCGCCGTCCTGGAGCTTCTTTGCAAATGGAATGCACTCTTCTGGAGTCTCTGGGCTTGCACCAAAGATACGGCCGACCTCGTGGTTGTTAGGCTTGATTAGGAATGGCTGGGCCTTAATAGCCTCCATAAGCAGCTGACCAGGAGCGTCAACAACAAACTGAATACCGCGACCAGCAAGCTGAGCCATAAGGCGAGTGTAGATATCCTCTGGAAGCGAGCTTGGAATAGAACCGGTAAGAACCAGGGTGTCACCTGCGCCAACAACATCCATGCGCTCCAGCAGCTCATCAACCTTTTTCTCTGGAATGCGTGGACCATTGCCGTTGACCATAGTCATAACAATGCCGTTAAGCTTGACATTAATGCGGGTAAAGCCTGAATCCAGCTTGACGAAGTTACTTGGAATACCCTGACGCTGAAGATCACTCAGCAGGTATTCACCGGTGAAGCCACCGACAATGCCCATGGCAACGGTGACCTTATCAAGCTCATTGAGAAGCGTAGAGACGTTAATACCATTACCACCGCAGTGCAGCTCTTCTGATGACGAGCGGTTGGTAAAACCCATGTCCAATGTGTTTGGGTGCATGACATAGTCAAGCGCGGGATTAAGCGTCATTGTGTAAATCACGGCGAGTCCTCCGAACTACAATAAAATCATGGAGACTTCAGTATGACGCAATCCCTCGCAACAAACAATTAGAAACTAGTGACTCACAAAAAATAAAAACCCCGACGCATGCCGGGGTTTGAAATTCAAATGGTGGATCGTCAGGGGTTCGAACCCTGGACCTTGGGATTAAGAGTCCCCTGCTCTACCAGCTGAGCTAACGATCCAATTAACGTTTCGAATGGGGTGGGAAAAGGGGCTCGAACCCTCGACCTACGGAGCCACAGTCCGTCGCTCTGCCAACTGAGCTACTCCCACCATTTGGCCACCTCATGAAACGCAGCTAAATCATTATTACAGAATCAGAAAAAGATGCAAGCGAGAAACGCAGATTTTTCGAACTCTTTTTTGATTTTCTTAGAAATCTGCCGGTGCAACGGGTTTCTCGCCAAACAAAATGCGGAGAAGAACGAGCTTCTCCGCAGGTGATTTCATGCACTATACGCGCAGGTATATGGTGGTATGTCAGTAGTGCGGTGTCAAGAAACCGCAATCAGTCCGCTTAAAGCTGCAGACTGTGTCTAGAAACCATGAGCCGTAAGTACTGCATCCAGGCGATCCAGCGCTTCCTCAATCTCCACCCGAGGGGCTGCCAAATTCCAGCGCTTGAAGCCTTGGGCGGCCTCGCCAAAGAAGACGCCATCGGTGAAGAAGACCTGGGCCTCAAACTGCAACAGGTGGTCAAGCTCTTCTGGCGTAAGACCAAGATCTCTGAAGTCGAGCCACTGAAGGTAAGTTCCTGTGATTGGCGCAAGCTTCACGCGAGGGTGCTTGGCAGCAAAGAAGTCCAGGACCAGCTTCTGGTTGTCGTCGATAGCCTTGATGCATGCGTCCAGCCATGCCCCACCCTTGCTGTAAGCCAGATCACAGGCCTTGAAGCTGATTGGGTTGCATGAGGTGGTCTCTCGGGCCTGCAGGCGCTTCTCAAGGCGGCTGCGCAGTTCTGGATTGCTCACGATGATGTTACTGAACTGCGTGCCAGCCAAGTTGAAGCTCTTTGAAGCAGAGGTGCAGGTAATCGTGCGTGCCGCAACCTCATCAGAGATTGTCTCAAAGACGGTGTGTGTGGAGCCTGGCATGATGAGGTCGTGGTGGATCTCGTCAGCGACCACGATGAGGTTGTGCTGAACCGCAATCTCTGCGATGCGCGTGAGCTCCTCTTTAGTCCACACGCGACCACTTGGATTGTGAGGTGAGCACAAAATAAGCAGGGTATTCTTTGGGTCAGCAGCAAGCTTTTCTAGCAGATCAAAGTCAATGTCGTAGTGAGGACCCTCTGACAAGACAAGCGGACACTCTACGAGTGCACGGTTATTCTCCTCAACTGCCATGTAGAACGGATGGTAGACAGGCGTAAACAGGATGACACCCTCGTCTGGCTTGGTAAACTCGGCAACCGATGCAAAGAGCGCAGGTACCACGCCTGAAGAGTTGAGCAGCCACTCGGGCTTTACGTCCCAATTGTGGCGAGTCTTCATCCACTTGCACACAGCCTGCTTCATCTGATTAGTTGGCATGGAATAGCCAAGGATTGCGTCATTGATGTATTCCTTGAGGCCCTCGACAATCTCTGGAGCTGTGTGGTATTCCATGTCAGCAACAGAAAACGGTGGAATACCAGGAGCTACATCAGGATTAACGTCGTACATGACGTTCCATTTTCTAGAACCAGTACCAGCGCGATCAACGCGGGATTCAAAATCGTAAGACATAGCGTCTCCATTCACGTAAGCCTATAACCAGTGTAGCTGCTTTTAGTGTAGCTACTTTTCTTTTCCTTTGTCATTCTTCTGATAAGAAAATCTTTGATGGCACGACGTATTTGCAATCCTTATTGCTATAATGAACGACGCTATATGTCTCCTTAGCTCAGCTGGATAGAGCGTCGGTCTTCTAAACCGCAGGTCGCGCGTTCGAATCGCGCAGGAGGCACCAAAAACCCAAGGTAGACGGCTTGCTGTCTACCTTTTTTGTTAGGCCAATACTACAGCCGCCCCCTTTTTGCCCCCAAACTGTATGACTACTGCGTAAGAAATTGCGTTTTCGCGTCCAATTAACTGACATCGGACAATTTGTGCATAAACACTGGCTGATATGCGGGAAAACTAATCAAGAAATTGATATATCGAACGAGAGATGCTGTTTTGGGTAAAAAACCCGTTTAGTTGGGGATTATTTTTGAACTTCGGAGTTTTGGCACTTACGTTTTCCCAGTTCAGAAATTTTGTGATAATTTCAAAAATTTTGTCCGCGCAAAATTGCTGGTAGATAGCTTGCATAAAATCCGAGCATTTCTGGATACCCCAACTAAACGCATTTTTTACCACTTTGCCGCCGAACGGCACATTTTTTCTGAAAAATCCGACTTGTACACAAAAATTACCCGTCCGATTCCATGAAATAGAATCGGACGGGTACTGGTTCAGCGAAAATACTGTACACGACCGCGATGAAAGCCCACGCGTCAAGTGCGCTTGCGCTCGGAGCGCGTCGAGTGCTGCCGTTCTGCGCGCGGCTAGGCCGCGAGCTCGCGCAGCAACGCGCGGGACATTACAGCAGGTATTCTGCAATCTGGACAGCGTTAGTTGCGGCACCCTTTCTGATTTGGTCTCCGCAGCAGAAGAATGTCAGTGCATGAGTATTCTTATCAGCAGAGAGATCCTCACGAATACGACCAACATAAATGAGGTCCTGGTCGGAAGTATCAAGAGGCATTGGGTACTGGAGCTCTGCAGGGTTGTCAACGACCTTAATGCCTGGTGCGTCCTCAAGAATAGCGCGAGCCTCATCTGGGCTCAAAGGACACTCAAACTCAACCGTGATGGACTCGGAGTGAGAACGCATCGTTGGAACACGGACGCAGGTGCAGTTAACGCGCAGCTCAGGAAGGTGCATGATCTTGCGACCCTCATTTTGCATCTTCATTTCCTCAGAGGTGTAGCCAACCTCGTCAAAGCCGCCAATCTGTGGAATCAGGTTGACTGCCAGCTGGTATGCAAAAGGAGCGGTCTCGGTTACTTCCCTACCTGCAACAACGTCAGCCATTTGGTTCTTCAAACTGGTAAGACCAGGAAGTCCAGCGCCGGATGCAGCCTGATAGGTAGAAGCAATAATGCGCTTTGCACCCGCTGCCTTATGCAGAGGATACAGAGGTACTAGACCAATAATGGTTGCGCAGTTTGGGTTAGAGATGATGCCGTTGTGGTTCTTAATGTCCTCAGCGTTAATCTCTGGAATTACCAGCGGAACATTTGGGTCCATTCTGAATGCATGAGAGTTGTCAACGCAGACGCAACCGCGCTTAACTGCCTCAGGAAGCAGCTCTTTTGCCTGCTCGTCACCGGCTGCGCCAAGAACAATGTCCACGCTTTCAAAAGCCTCAGGAGTTGCTTCGCGGATAGCAATCTGCTGTCCTGCAAACTCAATAGTCTTGCCTGCACTTCGAGCAGATGCCAGAAGTACTAGCTCCTTAATAGGAAAATTACGCTCTTCAAGGCACTGCATCATCTGGGCACCAACAACGCCGGTAGCACCAAGAATTGCAACAACCTTACCGTTTGGATCAAAAGCCATAGTTACCTCGAAACCATTTCGTCACGAACAAATCCGTTATAAATGACGCCAATTGTGCGATCAAAGTCCGCATTATCAACGCCCACGATAATACTAATCTCTTCCGAGCTCTGCGTAATCATACGAATGTTGACGCCCGCATTACCCAGCGCACCAAAGATTTTGCCGGAAGTGCCGGAACGCCTGGACATATTGCGGCCAACAACAGAAACAAGAGCTAGGCGGTCTACCATCGTAATGTCATCAGGCTCAATCTCACGACGAATATCGCTGATGATGGAATAGACCGTATCCTTTACGTCGGAGGCATTTACCACAATACCAAACGAATCAACGCCTGTTGGAATGTGTTCAACAGAGACGCCGTAGCGCTCAACAATATTGAGTGCGCGGCTGATGACGCCAACCTCGTTGGACATGTGAGCCTTCTTGACATGAATAGCTAAGAAGTCTTTCTTGCCTGCAATACCTGTAATTAAGTGCTCGTTTGTATCGCCATCCGCGGTCTCACGGATAACCGTACCCGTGTCTTCTGGACGGTTGGTATTCTTAATCTGAATTGGAATGTTTGCCTCGCGAACAGGGAAAATTGCCTCTTCCTGAAGAACGGAAGCGCCCATGTAAGAAAGCTCGCGCATCTCGTCAAAGGTAATGCGGCCAATGGCGCGTGGATTCTGAACAATGCGAGGATCCGCAGAAAGGAAGCCAGAAACGTCAGTCCAGTTCTCATACAAGTCAGCGTCCAGGCAGCGAGCGACAATGGCGCCGGTAATATCGCCACCACCGCGCTGGAACAACTTAATTGCACCGTCAACGGTAGCACCGTAGAAGCCAGGCAGCACAAACGAGCCGCTGCGAGCAACAACTTCTTTGAGTCTAGAAGCAGTGCGCTCCATATCAATGGTGCCATCATGATGGAACAGCATAACGTCTGCCGCATCAACGAATGGCAGGCCAAGGTACTCAGCAAGAATCTGGCAGGTGAACCATTCACCCCTACTTACTACATACTCTGGCGAGAAGGACTTGATGCTTGTAGCAAACTTCTCAAACTCCTCGGCGACAGGCCATGCAACTCCCAGTTCATCAGCAATCTCCACAAAGCGAGCCTCGATGTCTGCAAGTAAAGAGGTGCAGTCAACGTGATACTCAATGTGGGCATTTACCAGCAGCAAAAGATCCGTAATCTTGTTATCGGTTGAGTGGCGCTTTCCTGCTGCAGACGAAACAATAAAGCGTCTATCAGGGTCAGCTTCAACAATAGCTTTAACTTTTTTGAACTGCTCTGCAGAAGCAACACTTGAGCCGCCAAATTTTGCAATTTTGATCATTTCTAATTCCTCTTTTCAAGTGCAGCCATAAAGGTTGTAGGATCTTGCGAAAGTGCGCTGGTAAGAAGATTACGGGCCTTCTCGGCACTTAGATTTTTAACCAACTGAGCACCCGGCTCCCAGAACGAGCCACCCGGAACATCCGCTTGCGTCCTAAATACATAATCAGAAACAAGCAGCTCTGGATTATACGAAAGACCTGACGAGAAGGTCTGCTGACCCCCAGTAGGAGCCGCGGCACAGTCAATAATATCCTGCACGACGGCATTTGCCGTTGGATCGCCACCGGCGCCTTGACCATAAAACTTGAGCTCGCCAATGGTATTTCCCACGGCAGTTGCAACGTTAAAGTTAGTTGGAACGTTAGCCTCTATGGTTGAGAGCGAAACCGCAACTGGCTCAACAGCTACCGCATACGATGAACCGTCAGAAACACCACGACCAAAGAGCTTGATTGTCATATCGTAACTGCCAAACATGGCAAGATCGCGCTTAGTTAAGTTTCTGATACCAGACATAGGAATCTGGTCTGTGCAGATTACGTCGAAGGCAATAGATGCAGAAATCATAGTCTTAGAGCGAACATCAATGCCATCGATATCGCTTGACGGGTCTCGCTCGGCGTAACCCAGCTCCTGAGCCTTGCTCAGAACCTCAGCAAAGTCCGTTCCGTCTTTGAGCATGGAATAGACAATGTAGTTGGTGGTTCCATTCATGATTCCCCAGAACGCAGAAATCTCGTCAATACGACGAACTTTCTGAATTCCTGCTATCCAAGGAATACCACCGCACACGCATGCTTCGATCTTAAGGTTGACGCCCGCTTCAGCGGCAAGTGTCATAAACTCCTCAAAATGAGCAGATACCACGGCTTTATTTGAAGTGACTACATTTTTCTTAGCCGTCAGCGCAGCTTTGATATATTCATAGGCTGGCGTGAGGCCGCCCATGCACTCAACAACTGTATCGAGCGCAGGGTCAGACAAGAGCGCATCAAAATCAGATGTTGCCCGAGGGTCAACGTGCTCTTTACCAGCTCTAACCAAGATGGACGTCAGATTAACGTCAGAAACGCGCTCATCAAGAATGCGCGCAACTGAAGCACCAACCGTTCCAAATCCAAGTAGGGCAACGTTTTGCATATAACTCCAAATCTAGCAGTCACTTTGCGAGAAAACCGATTACCTGCAAGGCTAATTGCAGAGCAAGGACAACCGCACGCAAAGGTGACTGCACTGATAACAATCTCATAGACAAAAACTACCAAAAACCTAGACAGAATCTAATCGACAGTTTTTCTCGTCTTCATAATGCTATGAACAATTCTATGTTACAAGCGACATTTACTTCTCACTGTTAAAATAATAGAAACGCAACACGCGAGACGCGCAATTTGCACGCGCACAACACGCGACACGTTCTAAAGATTGGTGGTTTCATGGCCGTCGCATATCACAGCACAAGAAGCTCTGACCATACCGTTTTGGCTAAACAAGCCATTTTGCAGGGAATTGCTCCCGACGGCGGCCTTTATATCCAAGATTCAATTGGCGAGAAACCCCTCGATCTTGCAAAGGTTTGTTCTCAGGGCTTTAAAGCTACTGCTTTCGATGTGCTTTCTGCTCTGCTGGACGACTACTCTGCTGAAGAGCTGACTCGCTGTATTGAGGGCGCGTATGGCTCTCAGTGGGACACCCAGGCTATCACGCCTGTTTCTGCTATCGGAGAAGACTGGCTGCTTGAGCTCTTCCATGGTCCAACGTCGGCATTCAAAGACGTTGCGCTTCAGATGCTCCCCCGCCTGATGAGCGTTGCCCGCGAGGACGCAAAGGCAGCTGGTGCTGCGGGAGCCGCGGGCGTAGCGGGAGCCGCGGGCAAGAATATCATGATCGTGACCGCTACCTCCGGAGACACCGGTAAAGCTGCACTTGAGGGCTTCAAAGATGTTCCTGGTATGGGCATTACCGTCTTTTATCCTGAGGGAAAAGTCTCGGACATTCAGCGTCTTCAGATGGTGACCCAGAAGGGCTCAAACGTTGCAGTTTGCGCAGTTAAGGGCAACTTTGACGACGCTCAAAACGCTGCAAAGGCAATCTTTGCTAACAAGGATTTGGCTCAGGAGCTTGCCGGCAAAGGTACCGTTCTTTCCAGCGCGAACTCCATCAATATTGGTCGCTTGGCACCACAGGTAACCTACTACTTTGACGCATATGCCCAGATCGTTGCCAAGGGTGCCATTTCACAGGGCCAAAAGGTCACATTCTGCGTACCAACTGGCAACTTTGGCGATGTCCTTGCAGGTTACTTTGCAAAAGAAATGGGACTTCCTGTTAATCGCCTCATTGTGGCTTCTAACAGTAATAAGGTGCTGACTGATTTCTTGGAAACAGGCATTTACGACCGTAGACGCACATTTGAAAAGACTATCTCGCCATCGATGGACATTCTGGTTTCATCAAATCTTGAACGACTCCTCTATCTTGCATCCGGCAAAGACACCGAACTTGTCAGCTATCTGATGAACCAGCTGGTAACCAAGGGTATTTATACGGTACCTGCTCAAGTTATGGATGCCATCCGTGAAACCTTTGACGCTGGATTTGCCACCGACGACCAGACACGTGAGACTATCCGTTCTACCTGGGAGAATTGTCGTGTGCTGATTGACCCTCACACAGCCGTCGCAAAGCACGTGCTCGACAGGGTTTCTCGCCAGGCAAACGACGTGCGCGTATGTCTGTCCACTGCAAGCCCATATAAGTTCTCGTCCGACGTGCTTGCCGCGCTGGGCCACTCGACCGCCGGCCTGGACGACTTCGCGTGCATGCATACGCTCGCCGAAATCACGGGCACTAATCCGCCAATCCAGCTTTCATCGCTGAATGATAACGTTATCATTCATACTGACGTTCGCGAGAAGGAACAGCTTGCTTCGTACGTTTCCGAAGCATGCGGGCGTATTTTTGCTTGTTAGACTCTGAGAAAGCAGGTTCTACATGCTCGACAACACTATTTTGACCGTTTCTGTACCTGCTACCTCTGCAAACATTGGCGTCGGCTACGATACGCTGGGTCTTGCGTTTAACCTGCGCGCAAAAATTACGTTTAGGGAATCCCCTACGCTCATCATTGATGGCTGCCCCGAGCAGTTCAGAAACGATGACAACCTTGTGTGGACGTCGTATATTCGCGCCTGCGAAAAGCTGGGTGAAGAGCCCACTCCTAAGCACATTACTATCGACTCGCCTATTCCGCTTTCTGGTGGACTTGGCTCAAGCTCTACCTGCGTTATTGCAGGTATTGCGGCCGCGATGACCGAGTCTCACAGCGGTTGGGATCCTGAGCGCGCGCTTGATTTTGCCTGCCATTTTGAGGGCCATCCCGACAACGTTGCTCCTGCTATTTATGGTGGCTTGACCTCGTCTTTTGTCGAAGGTGGTCATACCATTTGTACCAGAAGGCTTGTGGCGCGCGGACTATCTTTTGTCGCAATTGCGCCGCCCTACACGGTTAACACTGAGGATGCCCGTAAGGTGGTTCCCCAGGAAATCTCTCTTGAAACGGCCGTTTACCAGATGGGACGTACCGTTGCTGTCACTCACGCCCTGGAAACAGGAAACGGCGGACTGTTGGCAGCAGCTTGCAACGACAAGCTTCACGAGCCGTACCGCAAGGAGCTCATCCCCGATTACGAGGAGCTTAAGCAGGTAGCTAAGCTTGCTCGTGCTTGCGCCTTTGTTATCTCGGGCTCAGGTTCCACCATGGTTGCCATCTGCGACTCCCCTGTTACTGCTCGTGCTGTTGCCGAGAATGCCAAGCAGGTCAGAGGCGATCTCTGGATTCAGATTCTTGAGCCAGCACTTCTGGGCACCGTCCTCACTCTTGACGACGGTCAGCAACACCACAACACTTTCGACGAGATCTAACTCCAGCGTTCGAGAGCGTCACGCGGCAGCGCGGGTTTCTCGCCAGGTGAGCCAACGGCGCGTTCTTCTCGCCAAGTACGACTTTGCAACATTACGCGCCTAAAAAGTGCAAAGAATCTGTATTTGAGGCACAGATTCTTTG
>CAUUEB010000032.1:0-12069 GCA_963544135.1 uncultured Atopobium sp.
TTCCTTCGTCTGGTTACTCTGGCTGTCCGTCTGTTCTGCAACATGTATGCAGGTCACATCGTTATGGGTACGTTTGCAATTCTTGCATCTATGTACTTTATGCCAGCGATTGAGAACTTCTCCGCATCAACAGCCGCCCAGGCAGGATTTTCGATTTTCTGGATCTTGCTGTTGATTATCATTTACTTGGTAGAAACTATTGTTGCTTTCATTCAGGCATACGTTTTTACCCTACTCTCTACTGTCTACATCCAGCTGGTAGAGTCTGAACACTAAGCAAAACGCTTAGTTGGTGGCATTGCCACACTGTGGTGCCAAACGGCACAAAAGATGAAGTCATCTGAGCCCACGCTCAGTTGATGATAGGTATGTATATTGGTCGCCTTGAGAGGGGCGAGCGAAAAAGGAGGAATCGTGGGTATTTTCGGATATGCTCTTTGCGTTATGGGAGCAGCAATTTGTATTAGCGTCGTAGCAACGAGTGCCGCTAACAACATGGCTCGTCAGCCTGAGGTTCAGGGTCGTCTCTTCACAGTCTTTATTCTTGGCTGCGCATTCATCGAGGCACTTACCCTAATTGGCTTCGTTGTTACCTTGATGGTTAAGTAAATTACTGTTTGTAACAGCGAAAACGCTACGTTGGAGGAATGCATGAATACGATTTGTAAGGGAGTTAAAAAAGCCAGCACAGTAGGCGCAACTGCTGCTCTACTTGTGGCAATGGCTCCCTCAGTCGCACTTGCTGAAGAGGGTGCAAGTGGTGCCGATATTCTTCTTCCAAAGCCCGCTGAGTTTGTTCCTGCTCTGATTGCGTTTCTGATCATCTTTGCTGTTGTAGCAAAGTTTGTATGGCCTTCCGTTCTACGTATGCTTGACAAGCGTCAAGAGAAGATCCAAGGCGATCTGGACGCTGCAGCAAAGGCTCGCGAGGAAGCCAACAAGGATCGTGAAATCGCAGCAGCTGGTATCGACGCAGCTAAGCAGCAAGCAGACGAGATTGTTTCTGCTGCTAAGCGTGAGGGCGAAGAAGAGCGTGCTCGTATTATCGAGCAGGCAAAGGCAGAAGCTGTCGAGATTATTACTAAGGGTAAGGGCGTTGTAGAGTCTGAGCGTCGTCACGCCATGGCTGAGCTTTCTGATTCCGTTGTTGATCTTGCCGTCGATATTGCCGGAAAGATTATTGGCAACGAGCTTTCAGTAGAGCAGCAGCGTGCTCTTGCCGAAAAGTACCTTGCGGAAGTAGGTACTCCAGATGAGCACTAATAAAGACGATCAAGACAGAAAAGTAGAGGGCTATACCAGGGCGCTCCTGGAGGCTGGCCGCGCAGAGGGTCGTGCAACTGCAGACCTTGTACAGGTGCAGCACGCAAAGAAGTTCTCTCCAGAAGTTCTTGAGACTCTTGGTGCTATGCAGGCGAGTGAGGATGTCAACCTTATCAATGATGTTGCCGCTACGTTCCAGGAGCTTCTTGAAGAAGAAGACAAGACACTTACAGTAACGGTAACTACTACAATGCCTCTTGATGATGAGTTGCGTGCAAAGGTCACCGAGAAGCTCGAGAAGAACTTCAATACTCAGGTGTATCTTATTGAGCGTGTTAATCCCAAGATTTTGGGCGGCATTGTAGTTGAGGCACGTGATCATCGTTATGATGCATCGGTAAAGACACAGCTCACTCACATTAAGAGTAGGCTCTCTTCAGATCACGTTGAAAGTGAATTGTAATGACTGATAAGACCACCATACAGGAAGGAACGCTGAGCTCAGATGCCGTCATGGCACAGCTTAGAGAGCGCCTTTCTAAGGTCAATTCAACCGTATCCCAGCAAGAGGTATCTGCTGTTATTGAGGTAGCAGACGGTATTGCTCGTGTTGCTGGTCTACGCAGCGCTATGGCAGGCGAGTTGCTGGAGTTCACTAGCTCCGTTACGGGCCACAGCGTATTCGGTCTTGCTCAGAACCTTGATGAAACTTCAGTCGGCGCTGTTTTGTTCGGCGAAGTTTCTGAGATTAAGGAAGGCGACGAGTGCCGTACAACCGGCCGCGTCATGGATATTCCAGCTGGTTTTGACATGCTTGGTCGTGTTGTTAACCCACTGGGCCAGCCTATTGATGGACTTGGCGCTATCCACGCTACACATCGTCGCCCTATTGAGTTCAAGGCTCCTGGCATCATGCAGCGTCAGCCTGTTTGCGAGCCAGTTCAGACTGGACTTCTGGCAATTGACGCTATGGTTCCTGTCGGCCGTGGTCAGCGTGAGTTGATCATTGGTGACCGTAAGACCGGTAAGACCGCTATCGCAATTGACGCAATCGTAAACCAGAAGAACACCGACATGATTTGTATCTATGTCGCCATCGGTCAGAAGGCGTCTACAGTTGCAAACATCCGCGAGTCTCTTTCCCGCCATGGTGTTCTTGACAAGACCGTCATTGTTGCAGCTACCGCAGCTGATTCTGCTCCAATGCAGTATATTGCCCCTATGGCAGGTGCTGCTATTGGTGAGTTCTTTATGTATAACGATAAGGACGGAAAGCCTGCTGACAAAGATCATCCAGGCGGACACGTTCTTGTTGTTTACGATGACCTTTCCAAGCAGGCAGTTGCATACCGTCAGATGTCACTGACGCTTCACCGTCCACCAGGACGTGAGGCATATCCTGGTGATATTTTCTACCTGCACTCACGCTTGCTGGAGCGTGCATGTAAGCTCTCCGATGAAAACGGAGCAGGTTCACTTACTGCACTTCCAATTATTGAGACGCAGGAAGGCGACGTTTCTGCATACATTCCAACAAACGTCATTTCCATTACAGATGGCCAGATTTATCTGCAGTCTAATCTCTTCTTCCAGGGCCAGCGCCCAGCAGTCGACGTAGGTATTTCTGTATCCCGCGTTGGTGGCGACGCTCAGGTCAAGGCAATGAAGCAGGTTGCAGGTACACTTCGTCTGGACCTTGCAAGTTATCGTGAGAAGCAGGCATTCTCGCAGTTCGGATCCGACTTGGATGCAACTACGCAGTACCAGCTCAACCACGGTGCTCATATGATGGAGCTTCTCAAGCAGCCACGTTATTCAGCTCTGGACGTAGTAGACCAGATTTGCGCAATTTACGCTGCAAAAGAGAACTTCATTGATGACGTTGATCTTGAGAACGTTGCTCTCTTCCGTGATGGCCTTGCTCAGTACATGAGTGAGTATCACCCACAGCTCCGCAACTCTCTGCGCAACGGAAAGATTTCTGATGAGCAGGCAGAGCGCTTGAGTGATCACATTAAGCACTTCAAGGCTAAGTTCTTGGAAGAGCATCCAAACAAGGTTGTGGATGAGGCAGAAGCTAATTCAGACACACCAGGCTCTTTTGACGCAGTAACCCAGGGTTCATTGCAGGAGTAATTATCAATGGCGAACCTTCACGAAATATCGAGGCGTATGAGCTCCATCAGGAGCACCATGCAGATTACGCGCACGATGTCGATGATTTCGACAGCGCGTGTCCGCAAGGCACTTGATAGGGCCGAGGCTGCTTCGCCATATAAGGAAGCTATTACCCTTATGCTTGCAAATGTAGCAGGCGCTGGCTTTAATCCTAAGAAACAGCCTCTTCTTGCTACACATAAAGTCGAGAAGAACGTGCTGTTCTTAGTCATCGCATCTGACCGTGGCCTTGCAGGCGGATTTAACATCCTGCCTCAACGCGAGGTTGAGCATGAGATGGCACGTCTTAAGGCTAAGGGTGTGTCGTCCGAGATAATTACTTGCGGACGCAAGCCAACTGAGTACTTTACGTATAGAAATATCAAGCCCACCATGTCCTATGTAGGCATTTCCTCTGAGCCTACAGCAGACCAGGCTGATCGTATTGCCTCCTATATCATGGATGGCTATATCAAGGGTAAGATTGATCGTGTCGTAATCAAGTACTGGCATGCAAAGAACCGTGTTGACCAAGAGCAGGTTACAGAGCAACTTCTTCCTATTTCGCGCGATAAACTCACGATTCCTAATAAACCACGTACCGAAGAAGCCCTCTCACAGGTGAAGACGTATAACAAGAGTGAATATCAATTCTCGCCATCTGCTTCTCAGGTACTTGATTCGTTGATGCCCGCTTATATCAAGACGGTCATCTTCCACGCACTTCTTGATTCTGCTGCAGCCGAGCATGGTGCACGCCGTCGTGCAATGCAGTCTGCAACTGATAATGCTGAGAACGTCTTAGGCGCTCTTAGCCGTACGTACAATCGCGAACGCCAGGGCGCAATTACCACTGAGCTCAATGAGATTATCGGTGGTGCTGCAGCATTGGAGGATATGTAATGTCAGATATGCAAGTAGAGACTTCTTCCTTTGAGGAAGCTATTCTCAACAAGCGCAATCAGCACGTTGACGATGGCGTAATCGTTCGCGTAGTTGGACCAGTTGTCGACGTTAAGTTCGACGGACCTGTTCCAAGCATCTATACCGCACTGACGGTAGAGGATGACACGCCTGTTGGTCACGTCAGCACCGTTCTTGAGGTTGAGTCTCAGCTTCCCGGTGGTGTTGTTCGTACCGTCGCTATGTCGTCAACCGATGGTCTTCAGCGTAACCTTCGCGTTAAGGACACCGGCAAGCCAATGATGATGCCAGTAGGCAAATCTACGCTGGGCCGCGTCTGGAACGTCATGGGTCAGCCAGTCGACGGTGGAGATATTCCTGAAGACGTTGAGTTTTATCCAATTCACCACCCAGCACCTCTCTTCGAAGAGCTCACTACTGAGACAGAGATTTTCGAGACGGGCATCAAGGCAATCGATCTTCTCGAGCCTTATGTTCGAGGCGGAAAGACTGGCCTCTTTGGTGGCGCTGGCGTTGGTAAGACCGTTCTGATTCAGGAGCTTATTAACAACCTGGCTCAGCAGCATGGTGGTACTTCCGTATTCACCGGCGTTGGAGAGCGTACTCGTGAGGGTACTGACCTCTTCCTTGAGATGACTGAGTCTGGCGTTATTAACAAGACCTGCCTCGTCTACGGTCAGATGAACGAGCCACCAGGAGCTCGTATGCGTGTTGCTCTTGCAGGCCTTACTACTGCAGAGTACTTCCGTGATCAGGGCCAGGATGTTCTGTTGTTCATCGACAACATCTTCCGCTTCTCTCAGGCAGGTTCTGAGGTTTCCGCACTTCTCGGTCGTATGCCTTCCGCAGTTGGTTACCAGCCAACTCTGGCTACAGAGATGGGCGAGCTTCAGGAGCGCATTACTTCCACCAAGGAAGGCTCTATTACTTCCGTACAGGCAGTTTACGTCCCTGCAGACGACCTTACTGACCCTGCACCTGCTACAACCTTTACGCACTTGGATGCAACTACCGTTCTTTCTCGTGCTATTACCGAGCTTGGTATTTACCCAGCAGTTGATCCTCTGGCCAGCTCCAGCTCTGCTCTTGATCCATCCATTGTTGGTGAAGAGCACTACCGCGTTGCTATGGCAGTTCAGGAGACCCTGCAGGAGTACTCCGACCTTCAGGACATCATTGCAATTCTGGGTATGGACGAGCTTTCTGAGGAGCAGCAGCGCACCGTTGCTCGCGCCCGTAAGATTCAGCAGTTCCTCTCTCAGTCATTCCACGTTGCCGAGAAGTTCACTGGTAACCCTGGTGTGTACTGCACCGTTGAGGAGACTGTCCGCTCGTTTGCAGAGATTATTGACGGTAAGTGCGATGACCTTCCTGAGCAGGCATTCCGTTTTGCAGGCACCATCGAAGATGTTCGCGAGCGCGCTGCAAAGATGTCCGCTTCGGATAGCTCACAGAACTAGGATTTCTCATGGCTGAGTTGACTTGTCAGTTTGTCAGACCAGATAAGCTCCTCTACGAAGGAACTGTTGAAAGTCTGATTCTTGCTTCATCAGATGGAGAGTATGGTGTGTGGCCAGGTCACGCACCAGAAATCATTGCGCTTGGCGATGGTGTTGTAAGACTGCACATGCCTCATCCAGAGAATGAAGAAGAATCTATGACCAAGATAGTGATTTCTGGTGGATACGCAGAAATCGATCCAACAGGAGTCATTATCTTGGCAGATCATGCCCGTCGCGTTGACGATATTGATGCAGATGTTGTGCGCGAGACAAGAGACGACGTTATTGACCAGATGCTTTCTCTTCCAGAAGACGATAATCGTCGTGCCTACTACGAAAAAAAGATAGACTGGTGTAATCTACTTCTGAAGCAAGTGGTTGAGGAGTAAAATTCTCTCACTGTCGTTTTCGGAGGTTTATGGACGTCATAAAAGTAGTAGGTGGCCGTTCTGTCACAGGAGAGGTCACTGTAGAGGGTGCAAAAAACTCTGCCCTTAAATTGATGGCTGCAACCATCATGGCTCCTGGTGTTACTACACTCACTAACGTTCCTAATATTGCAGACGTTCACGTCATGGGCAAGGTGCTCAAGACGTTAGGCGCTCGCATTGAAGTCGTTGGTCTTCACGAGCTCAAAATTGATACCACAGATATTACAAGCTGGGAGACTCCTTACAGTCTTGTTGCACAGATGCGTGCATCAACTGCTGTTTTGGGTCCCCTTATTTCTCGTTTTGGCAAAGCTGTTGTGGCTATGCCAGGCGGTTGTAATATCGGTGCTCGCAAAATTGACATGCATATCCTGGGCCTCGAGGCTTTGGGTGTTGAATTTAAGGTTGAGCACGGCAATATTCACGCAAGCGCTCCTCACGGCATAACTGGCGAGACCGTTTCTCTGGCCTTTGCCTCCGTTGGCGCAACAGAAAACCTGATGATGGCATCAGTTTTTGCCAAGGGTGTAACAGTCATTGATAACGCAGCTCGTGAGCCAGAAATTGTTGACCTCGCTACTATGCTCAACAAAATGGGCGCTAACATTCAGGGTGCTGGATCTCCTGTTATTGAGATTCACGGCGTCACAGAGCTGCATCCTGTTGAGCACGAAGTCGTTGGCGACCGCATTGAGGCTGGTACGTTCCTGGCTATTGGCGCGCTTACTGGTGAGCCTATTACTGTTCACGGTTTTGAGCCAAATCACCTTGGTCTGGTACTTAAAAAGTACGAGCAGATGGGCATTACCATCGAGACTGGAGATAGGTGGGCACGGGCTTCTCGTCAGCAAGATCTTAAAGCTATCGATATCCAGACGCTGCCATTCCCCGGTTTCCCAACAGACATGCAGGCACAGACTATGACGCTGCTTGCTCTGGCTAAGGGTACCTGCATTATCACGGAAAACGTCTTTGAGAACCGCTTTATGTTGGCATCCGAGCTTTCTCGCATGGGAGCAGACATCACCATCGAGGGTCATCACGCTATTGTTCGCGGCGTCTCCGGCTTTGAGGGGGCACAGGTCAAGTCACCAGATCTTCGTGGTGGAGCTGCACTTGTTATGGCTGGTCTTGTGGCCGAGGGAGAAACAATCGTTTCTGCCATCCATCACATTGACCGCGGTTACGAGGGATTTGTCGAGAAACTCGTCACGCTGGGAGCAGATGCTCAGCGCACTACCATTCCAGACGACGACTTTATCGAAGGATAGTTTGTGTCAACTAAACCAAAGCATGCAAAACTGCTCGACAACGGGGCCTCACAGGGCGCTTCGGTTGACGCTGCACAAAATACTGCTACGGGAAGTACTCAAGGCACTACGCCAAGCGCTGCGGCCAATATTTCACAGAACGCTTCAGTTAGCAGCTCTCCTTTTAGTCGCACGCAGGCAGAGGGCTACCACAAGCGTCGTAAGCGTGTCTTCAGAAAGCAGATGGTAGTCAGGTCGCTTCTGGGCGTCTTTGCTGCTGTTTTTGTTGCCGCTGTGGTGGGCGCAGGTATCTGGTATGCAAGCGTTCAAGCGCAGCTCAATAACTCGCAAGTCATTACTGCTGAGCTTCGTCAGACGCTTCAGGAGCCTTCTGCGCCAAGCGACCCCTATTATATGCTGCTTCTAGGAACCGACGGTCGACCTGGCGAGACTGAATATCGTGCGGATTCCATTATTTTGGCGCGCGTTGACCCTATCCATAAGCGTGTGACTATGCTTTCTATTCCACGAGATACCCGTGTTTTGTGGAAGGGTTCTTACATGAAGATTAACGCCGTCCACTACTATGACGGCGCAAATGGCATGGTACAAGCTGTAAATGAACTGTGCGGCGTACATATTGCCCACTATGCAGAGGTCAACTTTGATGGTCTCGCAGGCATTACCGATGCTCTTGGTGGCGTAACCGTAAACGTTGAGCAGTACATGCGCGATACAGAGAACTTCAGCGACGTTGTTGAACTGTACCCTGGTGTTCAGAAACTGAATGGCGCTCAGGCACTCTTCTTTACTCGTGTTCGCTACGCTTTTGCAGACAGCGATTACACCCGCATGCGCCATCAGAGAACCTTCATCAAGGCTATGATTGCTCAGATTCTGAACACAGGAGACCCTGTAGCCATTGCAAATACTGTCAATTCAACGGCAAGCATGGTTATTACCGATCTCTCTGTCTCAGACATTATTTCTTTGGGCACTCAGATGATTGGCATGAACACTGACAAGGATATTTATACGGCATACGTACCATCCGAGGGAACAGAAATTGACGGTCAGTCGTATGTCATTGCAGATGAAGATGCACTTGCAAAGATGATGAAAGTAATTGATGCAGGAGACGATCCGTCTAGCTTAAACGGACAAACAGATGCCGAGGCAAATGCTGAGGCTGCCGAGAAAAGTTCAGAAGAGTCCTCAGAATCTTCAAACAGCTCTTCTCGCCAGTAAAACTAAGCGCCGTTTTTGGGTATCATTCAAGTGTTAGAAATATTTTCGTTGCGTAGCGCAACTGATTTTGCATGAAAAAGACTGTCAAGCAGTCGTCGGAGGAGAGTTATGGCCAACGATAACGTACAAAACGAGCACACACTGACAAAAGCCGGCGAGGACTATCTCGAGGCAATTTATCGAATTGCACTTGAGCAGCCAGATGACGATAAGAGCGTCCGCTCCGTTGATATTGCCGAGAGCCTTGATGTTTCCAAGGCAAGCGTCAACAAGGCTCTATCCCAGCTTAAAGAGCAGGACATGGTTGAGCAGAGCCGTTATGGTCGTGTCACGCTGACCAAAGAAGGCGAGGCAAACGCCCGTACCACATGGCGTGCTCACCGTGCGCTTCGCACCTTCCTTGAGGAGGACTTGGGTGTAGACACAGAGACTGCAGATGCAGAGGCTTGCCTTATGGAGCACTCACTTTCTGTTGACACGCTGGCCAAGCTCATTGAATTCCTTGAGAAGCGTGGAATTGAGATTCCAAGCAAGTAACGTAACCTGGCGCTTATGCAAGCTAGGTACGTATAAAAGCGTCTGTCATTTGAGTTTATCGGCGGCAAAACCGTCATTCTTCAAAGCGCACGTTAGGTGTGCAGAGCCAACAGGGCTCATAGGTGAAAGGTAAACACATGAAGGCAATTATCCCAGCAGCAGGTCTAGGTACGCGCTTTCTACCTGCAACAAAGGTAACCCCTAAAGAGCTGTTGCCTGTTTTGGATAAGCCCGTCATCCAGTACGTGGTAGAAGAGGCTCTTGAGCCAGAAGAGGTTGATGAGGTAATCATCATCAATTCTCGCGAGAAGCCACAGATTGAAACATACTTTGCTGAAGACCAGAAGTTTGAGGCAGATCTTTCTTCTCGTGGAAAGCAAGACCTTGCCGAGAAAGTCCATGCAGCTTCTGCACTTCCTGTTTCCTTTACTTATCAGGACAATCCTCGTGGTCTTGGCCATGCCGTGCTGTGCGCTGCAGACGGCGTAGGTGACCAGCCATTCTTTGTACTTCTTGGCGATTACTTTGTTCCAGATCGTCAGATGTGCATCCGCATGGCAGAGATTTCCAAGCAGCACAATGGCGCATCCGTCATTGCAGTTGCTCCAGTTCCTGCAGATCAGGTGAATCGCTACGGTATTATCGCAGGTGAGTGCATCTCTTCTCCTTCAGATAACTCTGAGGGCGAGGGTGCTATTTGGAAGGTAACAGGCCTTGTCGAGAAGCCTCGTCCAGAGGACGCACCTTCTCACCTGTTTATTGTTGGTCGTTACCTGCTTTCTCCAAAGATTATGGAGCTCCTGGCAACTCAGGGTCCTGGCGCCGGCAACGAGATTCAGCTGACAGATGCAATGGAGCGCCTGCTTGCTGAGGAAGAGATGTATGCGCTGGTAATCGACGCGGAAGAGGGCTGCGATACCGGTACTCCTGCAGCTTGGGCAGCAACTAATGCTCGTATGGCGCTCTCTGATCAGAGCTCTGCAGCAGCATTTAAAGAGGCGCTCGGCAGCTATGCCAACCGCATTAGATAAAAGACCCGACATACTCCGTTTTGGCAGTGATGGCTGGCAAGCCCGCTATGATAAAGGCTTTACCAGGGATAATGTAGTTAGACTTGCAGAGGCCCTTGGTACCGTCTGGTCAGAGGAGCTGCCTGGCGGTATTGTGTTTGTCGGCTTTGACACACGCTTTGAAGCAGATTCGTCTGCTCTTGAAGCCGCTGCAACATTGGCTTCCTTTGGTTTAGACGTGCGTGTGTCCGAGACTTTTTGCCCAACTCCATCTGTTTGCTGGGCCTGTGCACATCATAAAGATGTAGCTGGTGGCCTCATTATTTCTGCAACTGAGCTTTCCTGCGAATATTGCGGCATGATTATTCGCGCTGCTAATGGAGGTCCTGTTTCTCGCGATTTTCTCCAGCGCGTGGAATCCGCAACGCCGCTTGAGCCAACAGATCAGCGTGGAACTTTTACCACAACAGATATTGTGACGCCTTATAAAAGTGCGCTGCTTAATCAGATTAATGTGTCTGTTATTAAAGAGCTACGCCCGAGCGTGGTAGTTGATCCTATGTATGGCGCAGCAACAGACCTGCTTGCTGACGTACTTTCCGCAGCTGGATGTGATGTACATCAGATGCACCAAGGTCCTGTCAGGGATTTTGGTGGCATTCACCCACAACCAGCGGACCCTTGGGCTGATGAGTGCTCTTCGATGGTGGTAAGCCGCCATGCACAGCTGGGCCTTTTGCTTGATTGTGACGGAGACCGTGCTGCTGCCGTAGATGAAACCGGCCGACTCCTTAGCCCACACGAGCTTATTCCGCTTATCACACGCCATCTTGTACAAAATAGAAAGCAAACCGGCCGCGTTGTTTCTACACTGACCTGTTCTGCAACAGTATCCAGGCAAGCGGCTCATCTTGGACTAGAGTCTGCAAGCGTGCCTGTTGGATTTGCTCGACTTTATTCAGAGATTGAGCAAGGAGACGTCCTTCTCGCCGCAGAGGAATACGGCGGTATTTGCATCCCAAGCCATCTGTTGGAACGAGACGGCCTGCTTGTAGCCCTGCTTGTTGTCGAAATGCTAGCGTACACCCATAAATCGCTTGCACAGCTTGTCTCTGAGGACGAGGCTGAGCTGGGTCGCATGTGTTATAGCAGGCGAGGAGTGCGACTTGATGCTGCAGCTACCCAGGCGTTCAGAAACATCCTTCCGGGTCTCAATCCAGAAAATGTTGCAGGTAAAGTGCCTGTTTCGGTAAGCCATGCCGATGGCCTTAAGCTTCAGTTTAAAGACGATTCTTGGGTGCTCATTCGTCCTTCTCGTATGGATGCGCTGGTACGCGTGTATTCTGAGGCCGCTAACGAGACACTTCGCGATCAACTTCTTGATGCAGCTTGCCAGATTGTAAAAGACGAAATTTAGCCCAAACAAAGCGTGTCGAGAAGACCGTTTAAATGGCAGCGTAAAAGACATCGCAAAAGGCAGTGTAAAAACGCGCAAGAAGACAACGTCAAAATCGCGTAAAGCTCGCACAAAGATAATGTCAAAAAAGCGTAAAAAGCTAACGCAAAATGACAACACTATATATAGATGAAAAATAAAGTGTTACTACTAGACGACAAAGGGAATTCAGTGCCTAATATACGCATTAGTTCACTAAAGACTACGAATTGTGTAGAAATTGTGGAGGAATTAATAAGATACAAAATCATCTTCACAAACGAGTCGTAAGTGCGTATAGTTATTCCCCGC
>CAUUEB010000033.1:0-11701 GCA_963544135.1 uncultured Atopobium sp.
TAATAATATTCTTAAAATGTCTCATACTTAGACTCCTAATCCAAATTATCGCTACTTATTTTTTGTCAGTAACATATTTTTTACAAAATATCACGATAGATGTCAGCTGTCTACGATTTTGCTTATAGCTATAATAAGTTCAATTGATTCACCAGGGCCTTTGGCAAGCGCTGGTGCGAGAAGGGATTAGGTGCATGAACAACTAGCGATACTCATAAAACCCGAATTCACGTAACGTCGCTGACGGTACTACCGCGGGTGTAGTATTGCTTAATCATGTCTTAATTCACCGTCATTTATCTGCGTATAATTGCATGCTACTCCGCGTGGTCTTCGGCAGAACCGAGGTATCATGCAGCTTAATCTTTCAAATATTGAATATACCTATCCATCAGCGGTAGAGCCTACCTTACATGATGTGACTTTTGTGCTTCCACAAGGATGGACCGGCTTTGTTGGTAATAACGGATCTGGAAAAACAACCCTTGCCCGTATCGTATGTGGTTTATTGCAGCCAGATAAGGGAGTTATAAGCCCATCGTTTTTCTCGGTATATTGTGCTCAAAATGCAACGGAGACCCCACCGAATCTTTTTGATTTTGCTGTTGCCTACGATGATGCGGCAATTAAATTGAGGCGAGAGCTTGCTTTGGGGGATGATTGGCCTTGGCGTTTTGAAACGCTTTCGTGTGGCCAGCAGAAACGTCTCCAGGTAGCGTGCGCTTTATGGGTTTCACCTGATGTTCTTGTGGTAGACGAGCCTACTAATCATGTGGATGTGTCAACAAAACATGCTCTTTTTGCAGCTTTATCGCAGTTCAAGGGTATTGGGGTGCTTATTTCACATGATAGGGAGTTGCTGGATAAACTCTGTACTCAATGTTTATTTGTAGCTAACGGCACGGCAAATATGAGGACCGGCGGTTATTCTCAGGCGTCATCGCAGGTAGAGCTTGAACGCTCTAGCGCATTGCACGCAAAGGAAACAGCGCAAAAAGAGAAGGCTCGCATAGAGCGAGAAACCCAACGGCGCAGAGAAGAGGCTTCTAGAGTTCAGGCGCGCAAAAGTGGAAGAACTATTGACAAGCATGATAGTGATGCGCGCGCAAAAAAGCGGGGCTATATAGTTTCAGGCCAAGATGGTAAAGCGGGAAAATTGGCTGTACGCATGTGGGATAGACTTGAAAAGGCAGCGGGTAAGGCCACAGACATTAGGGTTGAGAAACAATACGATTCCAATATCTGGTTGGATAGTGAGGCAAGTAAGAGAAAAGTTCTGTTGAGGATGGAGCCTAATAACATTCTCATGGGAGAGAGCTGCCTACAAACTCCACCGCTGTTTATTGGCAACACGGATCATATTGGTTTTGTTGGCGATAATGGCTGTGGTAAAACAACGCTGATAAAGAAAATTATTTCAAGAATTTCTGACGATGTGCGGATACTATATATTCCTCAAGAGCCAACTGAACTGCAAAAAACAGAGACAGTAAGAAAAATCAAAGGGCTATCAAACTCCCAGCGTGGAAGAGTGTTGTCTATTGTGGCACAACTCAATTCCGACCCTGATTTTATTCTTGCAGGTGAGTCAACCAGTCCAGGTGAAATGAGAAAGCTTATGCTTGCGCTGGGAATGCTTGAATCACCAGAGCTTATCGTAGTGGACGAGCCAACTAACTATTTGGACCTTGGTTCAACCGTAGCGCTTGAACGTTTACTGTCTGAATATCCAGGAGCTTTGTTGTTGGTCTCACATGATCTCTCGCTGGTTGATTCCGCCACATCGATAAAATGGAGCATTCAGCGATCAAATGACAACTTTGAGCTTGTGGTGCAATAGGGGCGAGAAACACGTTGGACAGTTACGGTGGTTGCGCGTTTGTGTTTGAGTAGCTCGCTGACACAGACCGCTGCTTTTATACCGCTCGCCGTAGTTGTTTAAGCAAACTAACTTTTGCTGAAAAATTTTATATAAACTAAAAGGTCAAACTGATTTCTTCTGGGATTTCTCGTGTTTTAAGCATGGATTTCGGAGGGACCTATGCTTCACTTCAATCACGGTTCAAAACAAGAAGCTAATGAGGGAAATGCGGGTGCTACGGGTGCAGCAGGCGATGCGGGCTCCACAGGTGCGCCGGGCACTACAGGCGCTACAGGCGCCGGAGCCCCTAACATCCCCACGCCACCCGAAGGATATCAGCAGGCAGCCTTTGCCTCTACGCTACCAACAATTGCTGATCAGACGGCTAACTTAGGCTCCCAGATTGGTGTCATTTCTCCAGGTGAGAGCGAAGAAGATGCTGAGGCTCGTGAGGCGTACGAGAGTCTTGCGCGTCACCGTAAAGCTCGTCGTAAAAAGAAGCTTATTAAGGCAGGAATAGCTGCTGGAGTCTTTGTTCTTCTCGTCATATTGTTTATTTTGCCTATGTGCCAGGGCGGCCAGAACCAGAACACCACCGTGATGCCAAGCACTACGTTTGTCACGCGCGGCGAGTTCAGCGATTCTGTTTCCGCGTCTGGATCCATCAAGCCCGTGTCGTCCACCGTGGTAACTCCCGAGGTAGATGGCATTATTCAGGACGTTCAGGTTTCCGAGGGCACATACGTCCATAAAGGCGACAAGCTCTTTACCATCAAGAACGATGAGCTGGACAAGGCTGTTCGTAAGGCATCTCAGCAGGTAAAAGCAGCCGAAAACGAGGTCAGTAAGGCTCGCTCAGCTCTAGCGTCCGCACGCAACGGTGTCCCCGAGGCGGGCGAGGACGGACAAGAAGCAAATGCTGCGTCCATTGCTGCTGCTGTGGAAGCAGCAGAGGCAAACCTGGAGAGCGCTCAGATTGCGCTTGAGGAGGCACGATCTGCTTACAACGACGCAATTGCCAAGGCAGACAAGCGTGTAGTCACCGCTCCATGCGACGGCACGGTCATCGTAATGAATGCAGTGAACGGCGCTTCTGTTGGGTCATCTGCGCCGGGCTCTGGCAATGCCGGTCCTCTGATTACTATCGCGGACCTTTCCCAGATGAAAGTAAACGTTCAAATTAACGAGGTAGACATTTCTCGTATAGCTGTTGATCAGAAAGCACAGGTCAGCTTTACAGCTTTGAGAGATCTGTATTGCGATGCAGTGGTTACTCACGTTTCTGCTGTTTCGTCCAACGGTGCCGATGCTGGTGCAAGTTACGATAGTCCTGGTCGCTCAATCGTTTCTTACACCGTTGACCTGCTCATTAGCAATCCCGACGCTTCCATCAAGCCAGGCATGACTGCTAACGTGGACATTATGATTCAGTACATGGATAACGTACTGACCGTACCCCTTGTTGCTGTCATGGACGATGGCGATGGTGCTTACGTCAATGTTGTTACTTCTCGTGACGAGAAGGGCTATCCTCAGGTAAAGCGCGTATCGGTGACCGTAAAGGCACAAAGTTCTACGACGGCCGTCATCGAGGGCGCCGGTATTGAGGATGGCACTGAGGTGATGATTGGCGGTGGCGCTGGCGGTCCATCTCAGGGCGCGGCTATGGACGCTCCGGCAGGCGCAACGTCCGGCTCGGCGAATGACGCAACAGGCTCCAAAGATTCCAAGTAGGCGACGCGTATGTCCAAGGTAATTGAGGTACATAAGCTGCATCGCATTTACGAGACGGCTGCAGGTTTGACGCACGCCTTACGAGGCGTTTCTCTGACTGTGGAGAAGGGCGAGTTTCTTTGCATCATGGGTCCATCAGGCTCGGGCAAATCAACCCTGATGAACATTTTGGGTTGCCTGGATACGCCTACTGCTGGTTCGTACAAGCTCGAGGGACTTGAGGTTGCAGATCTTTCCGATGACGATCTAGCGGAGATTCGCGCCACGCGTCTGGGCTTTGTCTTCCAGTCGTTTAACCTACTGCCGCGCACTACGGTGCTGCGAAACGTTATGCTGCCGCTCATCTACTCGGACATTCCCGCAAAAGAGCGAGAGTTGCGTGCTTGGAAGGCACTGCGTTCTGTTGGCCTGCCCGAGGAATACTACGAACATAAGTCCAACGAGCTTTCCGGTGGTCAGGTGCAGCGCGTAGCAATTGCTCGTGCGCTGGTAAACGACCCGGCGGTTATTTTTGCCGACGAGCCAACAGGCAACCTTGACTCTGCAACAAGTGAGATGGTACTCAACACGTTCAAGTCCATGCAGGAGCGTGGCAAGACAATCGTGCTGATTACACACGACCCCGAGACTGCCTTTTGGGCTGACCGCGTGGTACACATTCGCGACGGCCGCCTGCTCACAGACGAGCAGGAAAAGGAGTTTGTGAGGCAACACGCCGCGCAGTCCGCAACGGGCACGCGTACTGCAGCGGGCGCACAGTCCGCAACGGGCGCGGATACGGCGCTGGGTGCGCATGCCGCACCAGCAGGCAGCACTTCGCGACCCGGGACGGGAGGTTTCGCACTATGAGGCTGATGGATCTGCTGCGAGAAACCCTGTCTGCGCTCAACGCCAACCGCGGCCGCAGCTTGTTGACGGTGCTGGGCATCGTTATTGGCATCAGCGCAGTTATTGCTATGACGGCGCTTATCGACGGCATCAAGTATTCGCTGGTCAGCTCGCTGGGCCTCAACCAGTCGCGTATGGTCATGATATACGCGTGGCCAGACCGCGAGGTCACGCAGCAAGATCTTGATATGCTGCAGCTCAGCGTACCAGGGTATGAGCTTGTCACCGGCATCGACTCCACCATGGCCCGCGTCAACTCGGCCGAGAAACAGTTCGACGCGCGAATCATCGGCTGCACGCCCGACTACTTTACCGTCATGGGCCTCAAGGCATCCGCGGGCTCGCTCTTCACAAAGTCCGATGTAGATGACACATCTAGAAACGTTCTTCTCGACAAATTGTCTGCCGAGAAACTCTTTGGCAGTGCAGATGCATCCATTGGACAGGTTGTCCGCATCAATAACGACAGCTACACCATTGTGGGCGTGGTTGACAGTGGTCCAAATGGGGGCGGGCAAGGCGATACACTGCTGGCCTATATACCATATTCCACGTATTCGGCGCGCCTGACGGGCACCAAAACTATCAGCCAGGTCTTTGGTTACGCTCGCGAAAACGTTGACATGAAGGCGCTTGCGGATGAAACAAAGTCCTGGTTGCTGGACTGGTTTAACATTCCTTCCGCGCAGGCAGAAGACCGCGTAACGGTCATGACGCTCTCGTCCATTATTGAGCAGATGAATGCTACGCTCATGTCGTTCCAGGTTCTGGTTACCGCCACGGCAAGTATTTCACTTCTGGTTGGCGGTATTGGCATCATGAATATGATGCTCACCAACGTGACGGAGCGTATTAGGGAGATTGGCCTGCGTAAAGCTCTGGGTGCTCGAGCGTCCGACATCACCAAGCAGTTCCTATGCGAGTCCATTTTGATTTGCATTATGGGCGGTGTGATTGGTATTGCCCTGGGTTACGCCGGAGCATGGGGTCTGGCCGGCTCGTTTGGCAGCATGATACAGCTTGAAACTGGTATCACGCCCATCATCACCCCAAACATCGTGATGATTACCTCGGGAATCTGTATTGGCATCGGACTCATCTTTGGCTACTGGCCTGCTCGTCGAGCCTCAAAGCTCAATCCTGTTGAGTCGCTCCGCTACCAGTAAACGGGGAGCGTTCAGTGACCGCTTGCTGAAAGTAAATGACGTGCTACAAGTAGGGTTTCTCGCTAGGCGAGAAACCCTTTGAGGTGCGGTGGATTGTGCAGCTACAGCAGATCATCTGGTGGTAGCAATTCGATGTCCCATGTGGTGCTGACATAGCAGTTGACGTCAATATCTGATGGATCAAATGCAGGTGCTTGATTTTTACTTTCGAAATCGTCATACGCGCTACATGCGCAGGCTGTATACGTTAGATCTCTTCTTTTGAAGTCATAATCTGCATACTTAAGTCCAACTACCTTTGCTCCTGCAGCCTTAGCAAGAAGATTTGCTTTTTGACGGCAGGCAATAATAGCATCTACAGATAGGTTATCTTTAATGGCGTCATCATGCTCTATTGAGAATTCAATCGAAAAAGTCACTTCATTGCCACATGAACTGAGTGCTCTCCAGATTTTGTCGACAAGATCTTTTTCAAGATGTTCTTTGATGGACAGTTTGGCGCGAAAAATAAATCCTTTAATTTTTTTCTCGGCGACGTAATAGTCTCCCTCGCCATCTTTTTTATATCGATTTACCTGGTGACTAGAAACTGAATATTTGTTGTTCTTTAGAATTGAAGCAGGCAACCCGTTTTTCTCTAGCGCATCCTTGATTGTTTGAAGTAGCGCGTTATATCTGACAGTACATTCTTCACGGGTCTTTGAAGTTCCCTGAATAGTGATGTCAACGTTTATGGTATCAGGCGGAACTTGCATGCTCATGTTTGTAGATACGTCAATTGTTCGTTCCATAGCGCATTCCTTTCAGAGATGTTAGAGAAAAAATCAGCCGTTTGAACAGGTAATTTATTTCTCATCGTTGAATAATCATAGGTTCAAAAAAGATTTTGAGTGTCCAGTGTAATGGACACTCAGATAGGAAGTGGCAATAAGTAGTTTTAGATAAAATCCGCACGTCAAAGTGTAGATATAGGTGTAAACTTTATGGCATAGTTAACTTGAGCTAACAAAGCACTAACCGAACGGAGCTTAACAAATGCCTGCTCAGAACGAGAAGAAGGATCACCTTCCAGTACTTGGTGTCGGCCCCGCTTACGTGGTTGCCATCACGGTGCTAACGATCGCGTGCATTGCCCTATCTAAGCTGGGATTTCTTCCATACCTTCGCATTCGAGCCACGGTCGGCGTGATGCACGCTGTGGGCACGGCTTTTCTGATTGTGGGTATTTGGCTTTGGGTTTCCGCCGCTATCAAAGAAAAACTTCGCGAGAAAATCATCGCAAATCAGTTGGTAACCACTGGTGTTTATGCACTGGTCAGAAACCCTATCTACTCCGCATTTGCGTTTGTCATGTCGGGAGCAGCTTTGCTTTCAAGTAACCTTTATCTGTTGCCACTGCCGCTTGTGTTCTGGGCGCTTTTAACTGTGATGATGCAAGCCACGGAGGAGAAGTGGCTTCTCGAGCAGTTTGGCGATGAGTACAGAGATTACTGCAAGCGAGTTAATCGTTGCATTCCGTGGTTTCCCAAGCGCTAACGTTTAACGTGGACATTTACGTGAATATTCACGTGGACATTTGCTTTTAGCTGAGCCCCTGCCCCATAGTTGAGCTGGGGCTTATTTGATTTTCTCGCTATATAAATACTTTTACGAAGCGGCTAAGATATACATACGTCACACTGGTTTGACACGTGCTTGTGCCTGCTGTTTCAGGAGAAACGAGAGATACCATGCTGGATATTCGTCGTGTTTTGGCAAGTGCACCCAAAAAGCATACGGAGGAAACGCTGAATTCTCTGACGACTGTTTGGGGAGAGGCGCTTGATGCGTCGAACGTGTTGTCTGAGCATCCGCGTCCTCGCATGCAGCGCAACAATTACGTGATGCTGAACGGCGTGTGGGAGTATGCGATTGCGTCGGTAGATGGCGAGGTAGATGCAGAGACTCTCGCGCAACAGGAGATTCCTTCCCGTTGGGACGGGCAGATTGTGGTGCCGTTCTCGCCAGAAGCTCCGCTTTCAGGGGTTGGTCGTACGGTGCAGCCGAGCGAGCTTTTGTGGTACAGACGCAAAATTGACTTGCCAAAACTGACCGATGACCAGCGGCTTATTCTGCATTTTGATGCGGTCGACTGGATGTGTGCGTGTTTTGTAAACGGCAAGCTTGTTGGTACGCATACTGGTGGTTACCTGCCGTTTTCTTTTGACATCACGGATCTGCTTGGCTCGGCCGAGACGGCAGGCGTGGCTGAGGCGGGGGACGCGGCTGAGAGCGTTGCCACGGCTGAGCTTGTGCTTTGCGTTTGGGATCCAAGTGACGCCGGCTCTCAACTGCGAGGCAAACAGCGACTTTCTCGTGGCGACATTTGGTACACCGCTCAGAGTGGCATTTGGCAGAGCGTGTGGTATGAAGTTGTTTCTGCGGCTTACCTTGAGTTGCTGACGTTGAAGGGCGACATGTTTGGCGCGCTTGAAGTTAAAGCGCGCGTACAGGTAAGCGAGCCGTCAAGTGAGCAGTCGAGTGCGCAGCTAAGCGCGCTGGAGCTGGAGTTGGCGCTCAAAGATGAGCTTGGACAAGACGTTCTTCTCGCCAGGCTTCCGGTAGATGCGACGGGGGAGGTATCTGCTGAGCTGCAGGTAGATGAACCTCAGTTGTGGTCTCCGGAGAGACCGTACCTCTATTTCGTGGAGGCAACACTTTGGCGGGATGGCGCGGCAGTCGATTTTGTTCGGAGCTATTGTGCGTTTCGTACTGTTGAGGTGAAGCCTGACGGAGCTGGTGTTCCAAGGGTACATTTGAATGGAGCGCCGTATTTTGTGCGTGGCGTGCTGGATCAGGGCTATTGGCCTGACGGATTGCTGACGGCGCCGTCCGATGATGCGCTGGTATATGACGTAGAAGCCATGAAGTCGGCTGGTTTCAATACGCTGCGTAAGCATATTAAAATTGAAAGCGAACGCTGGTATTACCACTGCGACCGTATTGGCATGCTAGTTTGGCAGGATTGCGTTTCGGGAGGTAGCGCGTATAGTCCTTGGCACACGAGTCAAAAGCCGACGCTATTCAGCTTTACCTGGGGAAGATTTGACGATACAACGCCAAGGCATCACGAGGCTTTATCTGCAGGTGACGAAGGCTATCGCAAGGAGTGGACAGAAACTTGTCAGGAAATGGTCAAGCTTTTGGACGGGCATCCTTCGATTGGATTTTGGACGCTCTTTAACGAGGGTTGGGGACAGTTTGATGCTTGCGCAGCTACTGAGGCTGTTCGCGCATTGGATGCGACACGTCCAATCGATGCGACGAGCGGTTGGTATGACCAGGACTGTGGTGATTTTCTGAGCATTCACAATTACTTCCGACCACTTCGCGCAGGTTGGAGCGGGAAGCAACGGGAGAATCGAGCTGTGATAATCTCTGAGTTTGGTGGCCTCGCGCAAATGACGCCAGGTCACACGTCACTTGACCATTCGTATGGATATGGGGATTTTGTCACAGTTGAGGATTGGCGAGGAGCTGTCCAAAAGCTGCTCTCAGAGGCGGAATCGCTGCAGGTCGAAGGTCTTGCAGGATACGTTTATACCCAGGTATCTGACGTTGAGGAAGAGGTAAACGGCCTGCTCACTTACGATCGAAAGATCAACAAGTTTGAAGGGTAGTAGCTGCCGGGTCTTGTTGAGTAATGCTCTACGGCGCCCGGTAGTTAAGCGATAAACAGTGGTTTGAAAGACGCCCAGTTGATTGAGGTGTGTCCAGTAATACCGAGTGCTGATTTCTGTCAAAGTGGTAAAAAATGCGTTTAGTTGGGGTTTCATTTTTCTGCATATCGTGTTTTCGCAGATAAAAAATTGCAACGGTGGTAAAAAATCGTCTTAGTTGGGGATAAAAATGACTTTTTAAAGTTTTGATTTCCAACTAAACGGATTTTTTACCTTTTTAGCCCCTAAAATTTTGGTCTAAAAATTGAGTGATACACAAAATTGAATATCTATGCATAGATATTCGTAGAAATGAATACATATTTAACCTAAATAGAAATTTTGCAACTTAACACAAAAACTCGCCTTCCAGAGGTCTGTTTCTGGAAGGCGAGGGAAGTGTATCACTTCAGTTGTGCATCATTACGCTTGGTCGTACGCAGACGCAGGTAACTGCATCGCGGTCGCAATCGCAGTCGCGCGTAGCTGCACGTTAAGCGCTTGCTCCGGAGGTAGCGTCAACACCAGCACTTGGTGCAGGAGCACCAGCAGCAGGGGCGGGAGAACCAGCTGGCGGAACAACTGCGCCGCTAGCACTTACAAGACGCTGGCCAGTGGTTTGTAAGTACCAATCCAACCATGGCTTGAAGTTGAAGACAATCTCGTTGATGCCTGCATACGAGCCATCGGGGTAGTACATTGCCTGGTAGTTGTGGGTGTTGATGATGTCGGCTGGTGTACCTGGGACAATGGTGCGCACGTACTCTTTGTCGCCGTTGCGAAGTACACCGATGACAAACTCAACGTTCTTCATGCGGCCCTCGGGAAGAGAGCTGTGAACTGTGGAAAGACGGTCGCCCGATTGCGCTGGCACGCGTTTTGCCAGCATAGTGTCTGGATTGTCATGGGCGTTGTTGTAGTAAAGGAACTGGTTGTTGTCGTCCGCGTAGGTCAGCTCAAATGGCATTGCCTTCAGGAACATGTCAATCTGGTTGACCGTCAAAATGCCGTGGTCAAGCTTGACGTATGTGTCGCCCGAGACCGCGCCCACAAGCTCGGCGGCCTTCTCGACCCAATCAGGATCGTCGGGATCAATGCCCTGGATAGTGGTGGAAATTGAGTTGGTTACGTCCAGATCCTCTGGCGCGATTGGCTTTGGCTTCTTCAACTTGGAGACCACCTCTACGTATTTGACAAAGTTATCCAGGCAAAGGCCCAGGAAGCCGACGGTGCGCTCGTCGATAATGTTGCCGTCCTCGTCAAAAGCCTGCTTGGCCTTTCCAAGAAGGAACTCGTTACCAGGCAAAACGTATGCGTTTACGCCCGGAGCATCCATAATCTTGCGCAGATGTACCTGCGCGCGAGAAGTTCCTTGGTCGTAGTAAGAAGCTCCGACAATCATGACAGGCTTGTTCTCAAATGGATGCACGTCGTAGGAGAGCCACTCGATGACGCTCTTCAGCGCAGGTGAGATGGTGTGGTTGTGCTCGGGCGTAGAAATAATGACGCCGTCAGCGCGGGTAATCTTGTTGTACAGCAGGCGGAGCTGGAAGTTCTCGTCCCACTTGAGGTCCTGGTTGAATAGAGGAATGTTATCAATCTCAAGGATCTCAAGCTCAAACTGCTTGGCAAAGTGCTTTTTGATGAAGTGCAGAAGCTTTCGGTTATAGGAAATCTCCGCATTTGAACCGACGATTCCGACAAATTTCATAGTAGTAGTTCCTTCCAGGCCTACAGGTTTTCCCAGTCAAAGTTCTCGGCCTCTTTGCGGAGAAGTTCGCGCGATGCGGCCATTTTTTCGTTGAGTTTCACAAACAGACGGAAATCGTCAAAGAGCAAGTCAAGCTTCTTGACGGTAGCCTTGTCCTTTAAGCTGCCCTTCTCGTCAAAGGCCTGTGCGGCGCGACCAAGAAGGAACTCAGAACCTGGCATGATTGCGGCTTTGAGCTCGGGAGCGTCCAGAATTTGGCGGAGCTGCAGCTGCGCGCGAGAAGATCCGAGTGTACCCAAGGATGCGCCGACAATCATGACTGGCTTGTTGACCATAGGGAATATGCCGTAGGACAGCCAAGCAAGTGCGTTTTGCAGGACGGCTGGAATGGAGTGGTCGTACTCTGGAGTTGCAATGATGACGCCGTCAGCAGCCTCGATTTTCTTTGCAAGCTCTGAGACAACCTCGGGGACCTTCATCTTTGCAGGCTTGTTGAACAGGGGGATGTTGTCGATCTCCACCAGCTCAATGGTGGCCTTGTCGGCAAAATGCTTCTGCATAAACTGCAGGAGTCTTCGGTTATTTGACTCTTTTGAATTGGTGCCAATGAGGCCAACAAAGTTAAGCATCAAACTTCCTTTCT
>CAUUEB010000034.1:0-11665 GCA_963544135.1 uncultured Atopobium sp.
TGTATGTTGGATATCCACCAGTCAAGAAGCAATCAAGATACATCACGCCGCCACGGACGCAATAGCGAACACGGCATGCTCCGTCATCTTGTAAAGTTCTCCAAGGTGTGAACTCAATAAGTTTCGCCAAATCGTCACTATAAATTGAGTTTGACCTGGTTGGAGAGCCGATGGCAATCTTGTCTGGAGTAATCTCAATATCGGTACTAATGAATCTACCGTCCCTGCTCTCAATGGTCCTGAAATAATGTCTAGGAGCATAAGAGAACAGCATCTTTTTAGATTCCAAGTCAATGACATTAGAATTAATTGACGTTGACTTAAAACCGAAATCACTAATAAAGCCAGAGTTAATTACTAAATCTCCATTAGACAACTTGACTGAATTTTTAGAGAACTCCGCAATTTCAGATGCGCCATCCTTTAACTTCATTCCTTGAGCATCGATTGTGGTATGCATGCCCGCCTTATCGCCCACATGCGCGCCGTCTGCATCATGTGAGAATGTGTTGGTTAGGCTCTCGACCGTGCTCTTGGCTTCGCTAGCGTCACTCTGTGCTTTCGTGGCCATAGTCTTCGCCTCCTTTGCTGCCGTATTAGCTTCTTTAGCGTCTGTGGCCACGTGACTCACTTCCTCTGCTGCCTTCTGCGCTTTAGCCGCGACAGTCTCGACCTTCTCCGCTGCCGCTGTTGCTGTGGTTGCCACGTCAGCAATCTTCTCTGTTGCTGCGTCAGCCTTCTTCTCAACCGCGGCCGCCTTCTCCTCGACTGCAGCAACTTTGATAGTGGTAGTTGCCGCGTCTTTAGCAATGTTCCTTGTTGCGTTGGAGAGAGAAGTAACACGCTTTGCAATGCTTTCCTGCGCAGACTCTTGTGAGCTCGTGGCCCCCTTTGTCAGCGTTGCAGTAATTGCACCAAGCTTGTACTGAGTTGCGGTTGGGTTAGTGAGGTTAATAGTGCGACCTGAGCAGATCATGTAACGTTCGATACCGTGTGGCCCGCTCTTGACGAATACACGGTCTAGAAAATCAATAGGCAACGTCTGTTCGTTGAGGTTGTGCAAATCGAACGCTGACACCTCGATTGAGTCATCAAGTTTGCCGCCGGCAAGGTCTGCAACAGCCTTATCAGCAAGTGCCTGTGGCTTATCCAAGTCGTAAGACATCTTCTTCTCGATGATTCCATACTTCTCAGCCGCTGCCATGTCTACGACTGCATCGCCCTGGATGGCAAAGCCAAAAGGAACGTAAGCGGTCTCAGCTGACACGTTGACTTTGTGCTCGTCACTACCTTTGCCAGTCTTGCCAACGGGAACAATAGCGGTGTAAATGTCCTTACCGTCTACCTGTGTATCGAGGTCTAGGAGGTTGCTGCCAAGCTCTACTCTCTGAGTGGCTTCTGCTGCGCCCGTGTCTGGTAGCCAGTCGATAATAGATCCTGTTGCGTCATACCTCACGCGCAGCCAGCCGCCGCAAGCTTTCTCAAGCTTGTCACGCATCTCTTTGAGTGTTGCAGGACCTGTGCCTGTACCACGTTGCAGCTTGCCATAGTTCACGCCAGTATTAATGCCAATTCTGAACTTCTCACACGCATTCATGACGTGTGCGTTGTGCTGTTCAATGAACCACTCAAATAACTTGTTAGCTTCGGCGGGAGCGTTGATGTCGCACTCAATCTCGTCCGTGTCATAGGTCTTGTAAGGTCTCACGGTAGTGTCATTGAGGTACGCCATTGCACCCTCACACGTTAGCTTCTTACTACCATCAAACTCCATGGAGACTGCTCTGACACGGCCACGGAACAGCACAATGCCAGTCTCAAACTCTAACAACTCAACCTCTCTGTTGGAGAGCATGACTGTGTCACGGGTAAAGCTATCCCAGAGCGGGTGCGTTGGCTGGATAGTAAGAGAAAGAGTCGGGGACTGTCCCGACTCTTCCTTAAGGGTACCAGCTGAGATTTGAGCATCCGTACGAGGGTCATGAAGCACACTACCTGCATACTTCAAGATGTACATTTATGCCACCCTCTCCCACATATACACAGCGCGATATGGTGGCATGTTGTTGTGTGGCTGGCCACCACCGACCGCGTCAACCTGGAAGCGGTAATTGGTGTATGTGTCAGCTGATCGTGCGGTCCACTGGTTTCCGCCACCGTTGTCAGTGCCATAGTGCATGCTAGTGTCATGGCTGTGTGATGGCATCTCGTTAATGGTTAGCGTATGAGTATCCTCGCCGCCCGTTGAGCCCGCGGGGAACTTCTGCGACTGGGCCAAAAGAAATACGCCGTTCAAAGCCTGCCATGTACCGCCCAGAAACGTTGCGGGGTCTGTTGGCTTGGTGCTTTGATAAATCGCGCCCACTGGATACATAGCGTCCAGGAGGTCGAAGTTCTTGGCCAAGTCCTTAATAGTCTGTGTAACATCATCTGTCACATCTGGCTTTGTAAGTCCTAACCTTGCTGTTTTAGTACTCATTAAATGTCCTTCCACTCAAATTTGAGTGATACGTCATTGCCTGGATGATTCTCGTTGTCTCCAACGTACATGTTGTTTTGCCATGCGCCGCGAACGTTCTCCCACGTCTTGCCTGTGTAAGCTTGCCATTTAAGGCTTTTGAGCCTGTTCTGACCTGCTCTTGCAAGGTAACTGAGCGTGAGCCCGTCAAAGCGATTCCACTTATCACCTGTATAGTCACGCCATAAGGCTGTGCCATAGTCAGGTGTGGTGTTTACCGTGATTGTGTTCTTGCCATTGTGGAGTCGTGCGGCATCGCTCGACCATACGCCAGGGCTTAAGAAGAAGCTTGTACCATTGATGTTTACGATTGCGTTCGACTGGGTTGTAATAACCGCTAGAGCGTCATGCGCAGGACCGTCAACAACGTACGACTTGCCAAGCTCGCCATTAAGCAAGTACTCGACAATGCCTTTGCTCTTGTAAGGCTCACAAACAACCTTTACTTTGACAGCAACGCCTTGCATGAACATCTTCTGAGTGTCAACTTCAAAGCGTCCGTGGTAGGTGTAGCCTTCATCCCAGGACAACTTGAAGTCATACGCTCTGCCATGCAAGAAGTTGCGCAGCTTAGTAAGAGACTGCTCAATCTCAGCCCAGTCAAGAGCCGTGTTTGGATAGTAAGTAAACTCGATTGTGCGCTTACCAAAAAGCGGACGGTGAGCGAACCACTCGGAGAGGTCTAGAACACCATCAGCTCCAGGAATCGTGACTTGCATAGTCTTGGGCGCAGGCGGCGTGTCAACGTAGTCTGTCATGATCACGTTGAATGTCTCGCAAAGTGGTGTGCCATCTACATACATCTCTAAGTTCATCGACTTGCCACCACCTTATAAGCACCTAAGTTGGCATCCACGTATGGAGATACGACACCGCCAACAAGTCTTGCATCCATGTAAAGCTTCATGTTCTTAAGGTCCTCACGCATGTTTCTAATCTCGGCAACAACAGCGCTCTCATGGTTAGACTCATTCATTGCGTCAACCATGTAACCTTTGATGTTGTCGATTGGAAGAATTGCTTCTGGACCAGCTTCACCGCCAACCATTGGTCGTGTGCCATTCATTCCAAACATCGTTGGCTTCGTGAGAATGCCGCCTTCTGCATACCAGTCAATACTAAGATGTGGAACAGAAGGTGGAGCAATCGAGAACGAACCAGATATGTTGAAGTGTGGAAGCTTGATGTGTGGAAGCTGAATAACAAGACCAGCAAAAAAGCTCTTAATCCTACCAGGAATACTAGAGATAAAGCTAACCATGTTGTTGAAATTACTCTTGATGCCGTCACCAATCGAGTAACAGAAATTCTTCCATGCAAGGAATGCCGCTGTTCCAAGTGATAGTGCGGCGGCAATACCGCTCATGCCGTTGTGAACAACTGTTGCTAGTCCCTCAATAACTGGTCTAAGACCGCCGCAAATTTCACGGACAGTAACGCCAAAGTTGGCTGCGTCACTACCAGCATTGGACATATCGTCGCCCATGTCTTTAAAGAGAGGGGTAACAGACTGAATGCAAGCTGTGAGGTCTTTTGCGATCTGGTCTATGAGTGGCTGTAGAGCATAGAAGACACCGTTAATGGTATCAATCAAGAAGCTGAGAACGCCATTGAAGCCTTCCATTGCGCCACGAACAAGCGGTAGTACACTAACGCCAAGCTCCATGAGCGGCTCAATAAATGGAGTGAGTACGTTCAAAATGTTCGAGAGTAAGTCCATAAAGAACTCTAGAGCCAGTGACACCTGCTCCATATTGGCCTTGAAGATACCATTGACTTCATCAAGAGCGCTTGTGTTCTCAATAATGTTATTGAAGGAATCACCAATGCTCTTTGCGAAGTCCTCAATAGAACTTATAAGTCCCTCAAGAGAATCAGCAACGCCATAGACATCAAAGCCTGTTGTATCGATGAAGTCACCGATAGCAACTTGATTGTCAGACAAGAACGACTCAATAGATCCTGTCAACTTCTCTGCAACACTTGCTCCAAGGTCTTTGAGGTCTGTTGCCTTTGCTGCACTCGTAAACGATGAGAACATACCAGACACAATTGACTTAAAGTCAAGACTCTCAACAACAGCAGCAAGCATGTTGCCAAGTTCCTCGCCGATACCCTTCGCAACGTCTGGTAGAGCCTTAAAGAGTCCTTTGGTAATTCTGACGATTGTTGGAATAAGGTTCTTTGCAACCGTTCCAATAGACTTCAGAAGCTTCTCAGACATACCTTCGATGTCGCCGTTTGGGTCACCAAGTGCCGTGAGCCAGTTCTCCCAGGAAGCCTGCATCATCTGAATAGAGCCTTGAATAGTCTCTGCCGCTTCTTCAGCGGAGTTGCCCATGATGCCTTGCTGCTCCTGGATGTCATGGATTGCCTGGACAATATCGCCATACTTCTCGATGGTTAAGTCACCAGCACGGCCCTGCGCCTTCTCAAAGGCGTTAGCGTCTGCAATAAGACGCTCCATCTCTTGCTTTGTACCACCATAGCCAAGCTTCAAGTTATCAAGCATGGTGTAGTTCTGCTTAGCGAAGCCTTGATAGGCGTTCTGAATGTCTTGGAGATTAGAGCCAAAGATTGACGCATTATCAGCCATGTCGGTAATTGCCATATTGCCAGCACGAGCCGCCGCAACTACATCACCGCCAAAAGACTGCTTAAGCGCTGCACCCATGCTATTGAGCTGATCCATGTACTGGTTCATTGAGACACCAGCAACGGCATAGGCAGCTTGAGCATTAGCCATGACCTGACTCGATGCTTCGCCAAAAATCTTCTCAACGCCACCAGATAGCTGCTCAAAGTTTGCATATGCGTCAAGCGATTGCTTACCGATTGCAATCATCGTTGCACCGATTGCAGCAACTGCCGCGGTAACTCCCAAGGCAGCCGTCTTCATGCCGTCAAACGCCGCTGTTGCTACGCCTTCATTAAAGCCTTTAGTCGAGGGAATGACAGATACATAAGCAGAACCTACTTCTGCGTTAGCCATATTCACCTCCTAATTTAATGTGAGTCCCACCAGTCATTAAATTGACTAATTGGGATTGGGTCCTTGCCGTAGACCTCCTCTTTGGCGCTCTCAACGCCAGGGCGCGTGAGTGGCTTAGGCTTAGGCTGCTTCTTGGTTGTGTGAGCAGAGGAATACATCCACGTCAGCTGGCTTAGCTGGTCTGAGAGCCTTGCGAGAAGTTGAGGAACAATCTCTTGCGATTCCCAAAGCGCATAGTCAATGTCATCCGGATGTGTTGCCTTCCAAAGTGCTGAAGTTTTTGGCAAGTTATTGATAAAAGAAAAGAGCGCCCTATAAGTAAGGCGCTCTCCAAGGTCATCTAATGTGAAGCTTGTGAGGGTCATAAGGTCATATTCAAGCTCTCCAGTATGCTTAAGAATCACCTGCGAGAGCCAAACTATTCCCCCGCTTCAACCTCACCAGCTTCAACACGCATCTTATTCCACTCAGACATGATGGAAGATAGATCGTCAATACTAAGCTTCTCAACCTCAACAACATAAGGCTTCAAGAAGCTTACAAACCACTTCACTGCTTCCATGCTAGAAGCTTCAGCATTGTCTAGAATACCAACGCGCTCAATGTCTGCGAGGGTCAACTGGAGAGGGATATGACACTCTGAACCATCAACGGTAATATCGAGCGTCTTGTGGGAGGTTGAGAAGTTAAGCATTATCGAGTCACTACTCCATCATCGGTAAGGATATAGATACTGTTACCCTGTGCATCTGGCTGGCACTTCAGCTCGACTGGAAGTGTTACAGCTTCAGCAGACTGGAAGTTCATCTCCGAAGGTGGGATAGCCTGGCCGCGAGGGACGATAATCATCATCTTCGCAGCGCCATCCTTCAGCTTAAAGATCCACTCGCGGACCTCTGGGAGCCTTGCACCGATTGCAATCTTCATCTGAGTACCACGGGTAGAAGTTGCAGCAGTAACGGTTACCGCATCCTTACCAAATGCGCGAGTCGCTGCACGCTCAGACATCTCAAGCTCGGTAAACTTGACTGTACCGTCAAACTTCTCAAGAAGCTGGCGGACATTAGCACCGTTTGCTTCAGTGATGTCCTTGGTAGAATAGTCGGTAGATAGAGCAATACCGTCGCTGGAGATATAGCCAGAATCCTTGAACGCAGCATTAAGAGCAGCGTTTAGGTCCGTTGGGATAGGAGTCCCAACTGGAGCATCCAGGACAGCGCCAGTGGTAGCCTGGTCGAGAGCGCCAACAAGTACTTTGGAAGCGTCAACTGCCATAGTTAATTCCTTTCATCTTTAATATTGACTGACATAGAAAACGTGACCTGCCACACGACAAAGTCGCCTTCCTGCTTGCCATAACTGAATACGTTTGGCGTGAAGACAGCGTTAATGTTTCTGTCTGTTGGAGGGGTCACTTTAAGAGCAATGGCAAGCTCATGAGCAACCTGCTCAGAGCGTGCGCTGCTCCTCGTCCAAATTGAAATAGTGTACTCAGGGGAATCGTGAGGATAGTCCATCTCGCCGCCTGTGCGGTCAACAAGAAGGAACTCATCTGGAGTGTTCTTCTGAACTTCGGTTGAGCATGGCAAACCGATTGTGGTATGTGCCCACTTAATGACATGCTCCATTGAGCTGAATATCATAATTACCTCCTAGCTGCCTTCTGCAGCGTGTTATGCAGAGCGTTAGAGTTAATTGCGTGTACGCTTGCTGTGTGAACTACCGCATGAGCACGGTTCTTGCCGACCGTGACTTTTACGCCATAATCCTTCGCACCATACATTGAAGCGGCACGAGCTCGTATTTTCTCTGCACTCTTACGTAAGACTTCCTGCGTCTTAGCGCCAGTCAAGATTGATGTCAGCTTGTTAGCTTTATAGATCATCTTGACTGTGCCACCAGCATTAGAAGCCGTGAACTGCCTAGCCATCTACAACTCCAAGCGGTACTAAGCAGCTCCATTTCCAGCCCTTTGGAATCATCTGTTCTGGGAAGTCAAACGGAGCTCCAACAACGTTAAACCAACGTTTGCCATCTGGACTGACTTGAGCACGTCTAAGACGCTCAGCCCATCCTCGAGGAAAGTAAGCAGTCGCTGTGACTTCAACGCCTTCAGGTCTGCTCACTTCCAAGTCCTTTGGTTGGAAGGGTGCAAATAGACATCCAGGAACGCTTATTGGCTTTGAATATGTAAATGACTCGTTGCCAAAGCGGTCGGTACCAGATGATGTGCGCTCCTTAACAAGAAGCGTCATTGTTGGCTTCATTAGTCCTCCTTTGGGAGAGGGTTTGCGAATATCGCGTATCCCTCATCAACTCCAAGAAGTGACTTCTCAAACGATGTGAAGTAGATGTCTCCGGTTGGATTTGAGTAGGATACAGAGCCGCCAAAAGGAGACGCAGTCCAAGACTCTGACTGCACGCCGATTGGTGTTTCTGAGCCAGCTTGAAGAACTCGGATTGCCACCTGGCAAACGACAAGCTTCAGAACAGCTGGGTCCTTAGACTCAACATCACAGAGAGAGCCAACAGCGGCAGAGATAAGGGAGAGCAGGTTCTCTGCCCTCCCTTCATCTGTTGCTTCTAGGGTTGGAAACATTGCTTTTAAGTCGCTTAGAGTTGCGAAGGGCTTATTCTGCCCCGCCATAACTAAGCACTCTTAAGAACTGCGAAGCCCTTAGGGTCAACGACGGCGTAAGAGTAAACGACCTCTGCACGGTAAGCAATCTGACCAAGGCGCTTGAGGTCGCCGAGTCCATCTGGGTCACCAGTCTCGATGGTCTCAATGTTGATGTCGCGGACAATGCCCCACTTAATGAGGTTGAAGTCACCCATAACTGCGAGAACCTTGGTTGCAGTCTTAGCAAGAGCACCGGAGACGGTGTTGGAAGTTGCAGCTGCAAGGCCATCGACTACACCAGTGTTGAGGTTGATTGGAATCTCAGGGAACATGCGCAGACCAGTGTTCTTAACACGAACCTTGCGCAGGCTGGAAGCGTATGCCTTGGAAAGACCGATACCAGAGATGGAGTAGCCTGGGTCAACTGCATCAGCGAGTGCGTCGAGGTCAGCGGCTGGGTCAGTGGTTGCGGTGACAGCGGTAGCACCAGCAGTCAGAGCAGTCAGACCAGAAGCAGCCATACCAGTTGCAGGGTTGAGAGCGTGGAAGACGAGATAGTCAAGACCACGGCCAAGAGCAGCAGCAGACTTGTCAACAATTGCGTCAACAATCTGAAGCTGGCTGTCCTCGTCTGCCCACTGAACCTCATTGGAGAAACGGACAGTGACAGAGAGCTTCTTGATGATGTGGTCGACTGGCTTCAGACCGACAGTCTGCGAAGAATGCTGCGTGGACTCGCCGACAATCTCAGCTTCTGGATCCTGAGTAAACAGGATGGAAGCACGATTTGCAAAGATTGCTGGAGAAGAAGCAGACAGAGTCTGAATGACGGAAGTGTCTGCAACCTTAGAGACAAGGTCCTTTGCAATCTCAACAGGAAGCTTAATGTTAGTGGTGTTTGTTGCTGGCATTGTTAAATCCTTTCTTTAATTACCAAATAATTGACGTGCAAGTTCAACCTTTGCGGAGTTATCTCCTGCTTCTGTGGTGAACTTGCCAGGGTGTGGAGCTTTTACTCCTGCTTTGGGCTTTAGGTGCTTGACGAGTACCTCTGCAAACTGGCGCATATCCTCTTCTGTGGAACCTACAACAAGCTCCTCTGGCACATTAAACTCAGACGCAATCTTTCTCTTCATTGAGGCTTGTTCCTCACGGGTCTTGTAGCCCTTTACTGCATCTTCAGCTTCCTGTGCGCGTTTCTGTGCTTCTGCAAGCTCCTCTGTAGCTTTGGAATTCTCCTTGGAACGCTTCTCCCATTTGCGTGCCTGGGCTTTCCAGTAGTCGACAGTGTCAGTCTCATCAGGCTGTGCAGCTTGCTCGACTTCCTCTGTAGTCTCTTGTACTTGCTCCTGCTCAGTAGTGTCTGGCATCTTGTGCCCCTTTCTTTCTGTCCGTGCGGACCTAATAAAAAACCAGCCGTGCGGCTGGTTGATTACACCGATTGATTAGAGTCAGTATCTTGTTGCTTTTGTTTCTGTTGCTCTTGATATTCGAGCCACTTTGCGTAGTATTCCTTTGGGTTGTAACCGCCAACCTGTGTTCCAGGCTTACCAGCCACAACCTTGCAACGACAGTGATCGTGGTAGTGTCTTGTTGCGCCCTCTTTGTTGAAGTAGAAGCCGTTCGCGGCAAGACGAGCGCAAAATGCACACTCATTGCCTTGTGGAACGCGTGCAAACTTCAGTCCATGACGTGAGCCTGCGTTTGTTGTGGTCCTGTTTGCTTGCTGCAATACCTCGCTCTCAAGCAGGTTGCCGCACATCTCTAAGAACTCTGATGCCTTGATGTCGTTGTGCGCGGCAAATTCTGCAATCTGCTCACGGTATTTGGTATTTACAAACATCGGAACATTCGCGAGGTCTGTATTACTCGCATGTTCACCACTTGTTTTATCAAAGAAGTCGAGCGCAATCGAACCGGCTGCGTCACCATACGTAAGTGTGACGCTCACCATCGACTTGTTGACGAGCTCAATGAACTCAACGTCATCCATATCCGGCTTAATCTTCAAACCAGCTTGAATAAGTCGTTCAAGACTGGAGCGTGCTCTACCTTGCAAGCGTGTAAGCGTTGCGTGGTATGCGTCCATCTCTCTCTTGCTGATGTTCATGGCTACTCACCCTGTGAAGCAGCTTTGACGAGTTCCTGTGAAGCAAACCTACGTCTATCGGCTTGGAGTTCTGTGAGAACGTCATCCTTATAGCCAAGAGCTCGCAGAGGAACATCTGAGCTTGCAAGCCATGGGAAGGTAGATACCTGCTTTGTGATGGCGTCAGACATTGAGACTGGAGACGGTGTCTCAGGGTTAGCGAATACTGCCGTTGTCTCATTGTCTCGCATGGCGCTGTAGAAGTCGAGGTCATGTTTTACTGCGAGAGCCATAGCAGAGACGTTTACAAGAGATCTCTTGCAAGAAGCAATGTAGCTAGTGATGTCGATAATCGCGTCTTCCTGGTTAGCAATGATGGCATCTGCTGATGTTGGGTTAGCAGATGTGAAGCTCAGCGAGGAAAGAGGAACATTGGTTGCGTCTGAGAACATGGAAGCAAGCAGCTTCATGTAATCACTATGTGGCTGCATGGTAAGCTGTGGTAGCTGACCGTAGTTAGGAATTTGCTTGTTCTTGTTTGGCGTTGCAATCATTGTTGAGCCAATAAACGCGCCAAATGGTGAGTCAGCAATTTTCTGAGCAACGCTTGCGTCAGCACCAAGCAGATACTTCTGTGGAGCAGAAGCAAATGCGGCGGTTGCGCTCATGTTGAGAATCTCACGCTGCGCATCATCGACAAGGCTCATAACCGTGCGGCTAATGCGAGAAGTACCGAACGGACGCTCAAGCGTTGAGTGATATGCCACGGGCTCAACGGGTACACGACCCATTGAGTGCGATTCTTCAGTCGCAAACCATCTGCCATCAAGCAAGCTGAGCGTAATAAACGTGTCATCTGTGAAAACATAGACAAGCGTTGGAGTCTTAATCGACTGTGTTCTGTTCCACTCAGCGTCAACCACTACAAGAGCAGCTTCAATGCGCTTCTTAGCATCTGACCAAATCGCAGAAGCGGCCGTTGCAGGATAGCCGGAGATAACAACATCTGGCTCATTGAACTCTGGGTTGCCTTGGGTGACACTAATAAACGCAACTGAGTGTCTAAGTGAACTCATGACTACTTTGCGCACCAAGTTCTCTAAGTCATTCTCACGAGCAATGGTACGCAGTTCTTCTTTAACAGCTGTATCAGTTGCATTGAAGTTCTGGAACTGTACACGATCGGCCCACCAGTTGACACACTTTGCGGCCCAATCAATCTTGGCATCAATCTTGGAAGCCAACTGAGGAAGAACAGAAACGCCAAGGTCTTTAACCTTGACATTGCCGTTATAGTAACGGTCTCTGAGAACATTCCTGGTATAGTGCTTACGCCAAACTGCTACAAGCTGAGAGACAAACTCTCTATTTTCGTCCGATAGACCAATGGCAGCAGCCATGGAAGCGTCAAGTCCTCTATCCACTAGAAGAACACCTCGCCTTCAT
>CAUUEB010000035.1:0-11528 GCA_963544135.1 uncultured Atopobium sp.
GTGTGTTCCTTAGGTGCGGAATTTACCTATAGTTAAATCTTTTATATGACGCTATTCATTTTCTAGCATATTAGGTTAAGTTTATGCATAGAGATGCATATCAAGCAGTACGACCTCTAGCTGCCTGGCTATCTTGATTAAGAACATGTCGATTCTTCGGCAGAACCTACCAAAGCTGCGCTATTTTGTGCGCCAGGCCTAAAAGCCGACGCTAACACGCTGCAGAATCATAATCACCCGCATATGAACTGCCTCCCATTTCTTATGTCCAAGAAATGGGAGGCAGTTCAATAGCGGGTGGTTTTGTGTTTCGCGCGCTTCTCGCGCTCAACAGGCTAAAGCCTCGAACCAAAAAAGACCCAAGTTTTTTACCTTGGGTCTTATAAACGTTTAAGTAATTTACTTAGGTTCTTAGGTAGTTATTTACCTAAGCACTTTTTAATTTCTTGCTTACAAACAATGGAACGAGCAAGAAACGCGGCAGCTAAAGGAATGACCAATAAGGGTGCTACTACAAAAATACCCGCGACAGCCACTCCCTGAGCCGTAACTCTTCTACCAGGTCTTGATAGCATGCTGTTCAAAGTATCAGTCATAGTAAATACAAACGAACCATCAGTAAGCACATACGCAAGTATCAACTCAAGCGAAAATAGAACAACGAAGACAAGCGCCATGGCAATTCCGGTCTTTTTGCAAATAGCAAGCCGCTGGTCAAATGAAAGATCATCTGCCTCAGGAACCTTCTCAAACCATTTAACTGCGCGTTCTTCTGGCGTCATTATGCGCCCTCAATCTCATTAAGCTCTGCGTCAACCAACGTTGCTCCAAGGGTGTTCTTAAAGTGTGAAAGAGCAAACTGGTGATTCTCTGGCGTCAGCGATGCAACCGCTGGCTCAACAACCTCAATGTGATAACCCAGGTTGTAAGCATCAACCGCTGTGTGAAGCACGCAGATATCGGTGAGAACACCAGTCAGAATAACTGTGTTAATGCCACGCTCCCTCAGGCGAATATCAAGATCAGTTCCCGAGAAGGACGAGTAGTGACGCTTGTCCATCCAGAACACATGACTATCGTCTTTGTGCTGCTGATAGAAATCATTCAGAGGACCAAACAGGTCTCTACCACTTGTTCCAATAATATTGTGAGGTGGGAAAAGCTTAGTCTCTGGATGGAAGTTATCTTCTGGATCGTGAGCATCAATAGCAAAGAAAATATAATCGCCACGATCAAAAGCGCACTTTGTTGCCTCATAAATAGCATCTGAAATAGCCTGAGCTGGCTTGCCTGCCGTCAGCTTTCCGTCATCCGCTACAAAATCGTAGGTGTAGTCAATCGAAATCAAAGCCTTCTGCATGATAGATCACGCTTCTTTCTTAAGCTCCACAAGAGCGGTCAGTAAAAGAATAGACGCCACCATTGTACAGGTGACGTCTACATATTCCACGCTTAACACTCAAATGTTTTATGTGTACGTACTTGGCGCATTACGGCAGTCCACTTACTTCTTCTGAGAGATTATCAGGTCAACGTTTTCTGTCTTAGTGTCTTCCGTACTCTTACCGCCTTTGATGTGGTAATACTCAACAACTGCGTCTACCTCAGTCTGATCTGCAAGAGGTTTTTTCTGATTTGCGCTGTTTATCACAAATGCAAAGACCCTCTCGCCACGCTCAAGATAGTTAGAGTCGTAAGCCCATACAGAATTCTCAGAATTATCTAACTTAAAGGTGCAATTTACCCAGTTTTCAGATCTATTGATAATCTCAAAAACGTAACCTTCAGAGTAACCATCTGGAGATTTAGCAATACCAACATACCTGACATAAAGATCGTCATTATCGATAAGTACCTTGTCCACCTCGGTCTTTAGCTTAAAGCGCATCTTGTCTTCGCCCTTAGTAGAAGAGAAGTTATACGCAATGGTGCCCTTGTCTGCCATTGCGTCAAAAGGCTTGTACTTAAGGCTGGAATAATCACCTGAGGTTTTAGAGATTTGCTTCAGAACTGCCTTGGAGCCATCGGAACCCTCAATGGTCATCTGACCTGAGGAGTCAACAGTTGCCGTGTAACTTCCGGCATTACCTGCAAGAGTGATAGTGAGCTTACCATCAGCGTCAACAGACCAGGTAAACGGCTTCTGCGCACCAAAACGAATGAAATTACCCGTGCCGTCGTCAGCAAAGTCATAGCCATAAATTGACTTCATGGATTCTACTGCCGTTGGGTAAACGCTCTCGGGGATATCTCCCTGGCTAGGATCACTAATAGACTTTGCTTCCCAAACGCCCACAAACGGAGCGCGCGCAGCCTTCTTCTCTTCTGCTTCCTTCTGAGCTGCAATCTCTTCAGGAGATGGTCCGCCGATGTTAGGAGTGCAAGCCGTAAACACAATGCTGGTAGAAAGCACAAGTGTAAGTACAAGCATAAAAAGTAGTCTACGCTGTTTCAAGAAAGTCCCTCCAACACCAAAGCTCTCTAGATTGACAATGTCTTTTCTTGGCGACACTTTTTTGGCAAAGTTCATTCTGCTCAATCTAGGTATCGTATGAGTGCATTATTTATTCTGCGAAATCGTCAAATCAAACTGCTCGGTCTTCTCGTCTTCAAGACTACTTCCATCTGCAACATGGGAATACTTAAAAGTTCCCTTAGATTCAGAAAGCTTAGCCAGAGGTACGTCTGCTTTGGAGCTATCAACTACAAACTCATAGAATCTCTCACCAGGCTCAAGAACATTAAGAGCTGTTCCAAACACAGTGGAATCCGAATTATCCACCCTAAAGTCATATGAGGCCGTCTTATCGGACTTGTTGATTACCTCAAAAACATAACCTTCGGTTTGACCGCTTGGTGTTGTGGCGATTCCAACATATCTGACGTACATGTCGTCATTGTCAACAACAACCCTGTTGACCTCGGTAACTACCTTAAAATTCATGTAGAAGTCATCATGGGAGGAATAATTTCCTCCAATAGTTCCCTTACCCGTAAGCGCATCAAATGGAGCATATTTAAGAGAAGAGTAATCACCTGAGGTTTTAGTTACTTGGGTAAGCACTGCCTTGGAACCGTCAGAGCCTTCAATGGTCATCTGGCCTGAGGAATCAACGGTTGCTGTATAGCTTCCGGCGTTGCCAGCAAGGGTGATGGTAATCTTGCCATCGGCATCAGCGGTCCAGGTAAAGGGCTTCTGAGCACCAAAACGGATGAATAGTCCAGTGCCGTCATCGGAAAAGTCATAGCCGTAAATGGCCTGGAATGTGTCTCTTGCTGTTGGATAGACACTCTCGGGAATCTCGCCCTTCTTTGGATCACTAATAGACTTTGCTTCCCAAACGCCCACAAACGGAGCAAGAGCAGCCTTCTTCTCTTCTGCTTCCTTCTGAGCTGCAATTTCTTCAGCCGAAGGCCCACCAATGTTAGGAGTGCAAGCTGTAAACATAACACCAGCAGAGAGCGCCAAGATGAGCGCAACAACTGGCAGTATTTTATGTTTTTTCATCAAGTGTCCTTTCAATGGTAGTGATCAATCTGAAGATATGCGTTCTTTTGCTACTCAGACTTAGGAGGGATATTTAGGTCAAGCTCCACTCTCTGTCTTTCCTGAATAACTGTGCCAGTTGTTGGGTCAGTGTAACCAAAAGCAATCATAGCTTTTGGATTGGAAAGTGCTACAAGAGATCCTGGTGTATCTGAGATATTGGGAGTAAACATATAAAATCTCTCGCCAGGCTGTAAGGAGACGACATTAAAGGCCTTTAAAGGACCGTGTAGATCTCCAAGAGAGAATTCTATAAAAAGGTTATAGGAGTACTTGTTGACAATCTCAAAAACGTAACCTTCTTGAGAGCTTCCCGGTACCTGAGCGATAGCGTACAGATTCATATACAGCTTATCTGTATCGATAAGAACTTTATTGACCTCTCGAGTTATTTCAAAATTCTTAATCTTGAGATCGTTATACCTAACCATGGTTGGTAGGGTACCTTTATTGGTAAGTTGATCAAATGGCTGATAGGTAGCACTTGCATAGTCTCCAGCAGTAGTTGAAATCTGCTTAAGCTCGGCGTCAGTCTCATCGTCGCCTGTGCCCTTGAGCCTTAACCTGCCAGTCTCAGCGTCAATCTGTCCCGTAAAAGATCCCGCAGTTCCCTCAAGGGTAACTGTAATCTTTCCTTCTGCATCAACAGTCCAGGTAAAAGGCTTCATTATGCCAAAGCGAGTAAACAGACCAGTTCCATCCTCAGCAAAGCTGAAAGCATAAATTGCATGGAACTGTTCTTTATAATCGTCGTAGGCTGCGCCCTCCTTTAGGTTTCCTAGTCCGGGTTCAAAGACATCATAGGCTTCCCAAACACCTACAATCTGACCAGCAGACTTTTTGTTTCCTGCGGGACTGTTATCCCCTGATGAGCATGCACTAAGCACTGCACTTACAGAAAGCACCAGCGCGAGTAGGCATCCTAACAGCATTTGACGCTTTTTCATTAAACTTCCTTCCATACGTGCAGCGATATAAAACTAACTCTTAACTGTTACTTGCTCTGCCCAGTAGGCAAATCAAATGTCACGGTTTTCTCGTCATTATGAAGGGCGCCATTGCTAGAGTGGTCATACTCAAGAGTGCCTTTTACATCCGTGACTTCAGAAAGTGACTTATCTCTACGTTGGTCATTAAGAACATATTCATAGACTCTCTCACCTGGCTCTAACACGTTAAATCCATAAGCCCAATAGCCATCGGTTGGATCTTGAATAGTAAATTGATAGCCGGTTGTATAAGGAGTTCTATTAATAACCTCAAAAACATAGCCTTCAAAACCCTTGAGGTCTTTAAGGGAGGCGATGCCAATAAGCCTTACATAGAGCTCATCGGTATCAACAATGACCTGATCAAGTTCAGTAGTGATAGTAAAGCGTAGTTTAGTTTCATGCGATGACTTGTTTTTAGAAATATTGCCTGTTCCTGTTAATGGATTAAAAGGCTCATATCTAATATGAGAATAATCACCTGAGGTTGTGCTTACCCGAGTAAGGATAGCTTTAGAGCCATCAGAGCCCTCAACGGTCATCTGGCCTGAAGAATCAACGCTTGCTGTATAGCTTCCAGCATTGCCTGCAAGGGTGATAGTAAGCTTTCCATCGGCATCAACAGACCAGGTAAAGGGCTTCTGAGCGCCGAAGCGAACAAACAAACCAGTGCCATCGTCAGAGAAGTCATAACCATAAATTGCTAGATAAACATCTCTAACATCTTTGTACATGTCTTCAGTGACTGTGCCATTTTTTTGATCCTCAATTGACTTGGCTTCCCAAATGCCTACAAAGGGAGCAAGAGCAGCTTTCTTCTCTTCTGCTTCCTTCTGAGCGGCAATCTCTTCAGGTGATGGTAAACCAAAAATATTAGGGCTACACGCAGTAAATACAACACCTGATGAAAGTGCAAGGACCAGTGCACAAGTCAGCGCTAGTTGGCGTCTTTTCATTAAGCATCCTTTCGATAGGTGGGGTGCAAAATTAAAAAAATTAAGCCTCTACTATGCAATATGTTACAATAAATCTCTCAAATAGGATAATTTTAATATCCTGAACGGTTCTACCAGCTAAAAGGAGGACGCTTTATGTCACTTCCAACTCCACCAGAAGCACCACAAAAACCCGCTCAAAAACAGGAAATTCCAGGTAACGTTTATCTTTACGATAAAAACGACACCTCCCCAATTCCTCTTACTTACGATGTAATTGATTTTGGTAAACCTCAGGGAGCTGCGAGCCCTCTTGTTGGTTGGGCAGCCGGTGCGTTTTTTGCTGTTGGCGGCCTCTGGAATTTCTTTAATTTAAATGGTGAGGGCACCATTTTTGCAGGAATTCTTTTGTGCGCCATTGGTGGCCTACTTATTGCAGCTGGTTTCTTTATGAATGGCTATAGCATTATTGCTAATGCAAGCGGATTCAGGTCTGGAACAGCTAATAGCGGAGAAGTTACTGAGTGGCCTGTTGATCGTGGTTACTTTACTGTTAAGGTCCGCCTTGGTACTAACAAGACGGCTCGCATGGCTATGAACAGCGCAACTCTAACTATTACTAGACCAGATAACCTTCCCCTTTCTGTCCAGCAAGTTACTTTCACTGGTTCTAACACTACTGAACTTAAGCAGCGCTGTGAAGTACAGGCTGACCGTATCTGGAACTGGGCTGTTGCAAAGGGATATATTTTTTAGCGTATCCTAAAAGCTCAACTAGCCGCAAGCCACAAATCAAAAGATACCTTAAAAAGAAACGCCCCTAGAAATGAACTGCCTCCCATTTCTTATGTCCAAGAAATGGGAGGCAGTTCATATGCGGGTGATTATGATTCTGCAGCGCGTTAGTGTTGGCTTTTAGGCCTGGCGTACAAAATAGCGCAGCTTTAATATGTCTTGCTGAAGAATCGACATGTTCCTAATCAAGATAGCCAGTCAGCTAGGTGGTCACACTGCCTGAAATGCATCTTTATGCATAAACTTCATCTAATATGCTTGAATATGAATAGAGAAATATAAGAAATTTAACTATCGATAAATTCTGTATCTACGGAACACACCAAAGTCGGATATTCTGCTCAGATGCGGGCAATTTACACATCTAATGACGATAATCTGCATGCTTTAGCTATTTTCTGCGTCATGTATACGTCTTTTTGACAGATTATCTGACTTAGGTGTGTTTTGAACTGCCTCCTATTTCTCGTGTCCAAGAAATAGGAGGCAGTTCAAAAATCTTATTTCTAGAGGCGTATTTGTTACTTATTAGCTCTTGCAGTTTATTACTTCATTTTCTTGCGGAGACCAAGTGCAACAAGAGTAGTGCCGGCTGCTGCGACAACACCTGCTACAGAGCTTGCATCACCTGTATTAGGCAGAACGCTCTTCTCGCGCCTTGGTGCAGGAGTTTGGGTTGCATCAGAGGCAGGCACAACTGGAGTGGGCTTTGGCTCTGGCTGAGGTTCAGGCTCTGGATTTGGTGCCCAAAGCGGAGCAAAAAAGTAATAGTAAGTTGTAGTGTCATCGCGCAGGTCATCAGTAACGGACCACGTGGTAATATCAGCAAAATTCACATGAACAAATCCATTAGCATCAACGGTGTAAGGCATCGACTGGTCGGCAGTTGCATTATCCCTTTGATCATTTGAAAGCAATTCTGACGAATAGCCTACCAATGTGTAACCTTCACGCTGAATATTTCCATCAAAAGTGAAGCTCTTATGGTCGTCTGAAATCGTTGCAGGGATATAGGCATTTCCGTTGTATTGAGTGCCGTATGCACCGACAACAAGGTTAATTCTAGTATTCCAACCAACTTCAGGATCATAAAAACGAACAATAGTTGCGCCATTGTCATCTGTTGAAGTGGTGCTAGCAGCAGCTTCAGCTGAAGTGGTTGTCTCAGTTGTCGCAGTCGTCTCAGCTGCGGCGGCTGCTTCAGTTGTAGCAGACAACTCGGTCGAGACGGTTGTCTCAGCTGTAACGGTTGCTTCAGCTGCATCGTTAGTTGCAGTTGTTGCAGTAGTTGCGGTTGCTTCTGTCACCTCAGTACCCTCTGCAAGCGCAAGAGAAGAAAATGCTGACGAGAAAACCAATGCTCCTGCAAGAGCACCGGAAAGAATAAGGAGCTTTGTGCTGTTGTGAAAATACTTAGGCATAAGGATTTATTTCTACTAGGAGAGACTATTTACTGCTGCATTTTCCTGCGGAGACCAAGTGCAACAAGAGTAGTGCCAGCTGCTGCGATAATACCTGCTACAGAGCTTGTATCGCCCGTATTAGGCAGAACGCTTTTCTCGCGCCTTGGTGCAGGAGTTTGGGTTGCATCAGATGCAGGCACAGCTGGGGCGGGCTCTGGCTCTGGCTGAGGCTCAGGTTCTGGTGCTGGTTCAGGATTTGGTGCCCATAAGGTAGTTAGATGATAGCGAATCGTAATAGTGTTTGTATCAATATCGTCGGTAACACTCCAGGCAACAATATCATCAAGATTCATATGAACATTGCCGCTCTCATCGATAGTATATGGTTTCGACATATCTGGTGTTGCATTGTTTATTTCCTCTTGCGAAAAATAACCTGTTGAAAAACCTACCAGTGTGTATCCCTCACGCTGAACATTGCTGCTAAAAGAAACACTCTTAAAATCATCTGAAATAGTTGGTGGAATATAATCTTTTCCGTTATAAGTGCCGCCATCTGTTGAGACTGAAACGTGGATTTCACGCATTATGCCATCGGCACCCATATAAGATCCAACAGCCTCTGCGTCACTATCATCATCTGTTGAGGCAGCAGCGGTCGTCTCAGTTGTAGCAGTCGCTTCGGTCGTAGCGGCAGACGACTCGGTCGAGGCGGTGGCCTCAGTTGTGGCGCTTGCCTCAGCTACCTCAGTACCTTCAGCAAGAGCTATCGCAGAAAGTACTGGCGAGAAAACCAACACACTTGCCATAATGCCTGCAATTGCGAGCAGCTTTGCGTTGTTATGCAAATACTTCTTCATTTCATATTCCTTAACTCGTGTATTTCAAGAAAAAATTGTTTTTCTTTTTTGAACATGTTTCAACGGATTAGTAAGTATATATGAAAAGAAATCGCAGGTGTACTGCCAAAATATCCAGTTATAGATATTCTTAAAATATCTATAACTGGATGACAAAAACGTTATTTATTCAGTAATTACAGCGACTGAATGATTTCTTCTCCACGAGCATTCTGTGGGATAAAGCGAATCTCACGACGCGGCTCAACGTCGTCTGATTCCAGCTCTTCCTCAGACAATCTAGAAACATACACATCCAGGGTTCTCTCGCCAATTTGCTCTGCAAATTGCTCTCCCCACTCGATGATAGTTGGACCGTCGGACTCAAGCGCATCGTACAGGCCCGTATCTTCAAGCTGATCAGGGTCGTTTAGGCGATACAGGTCAAAGTGGTAGAGAGGCATAAGCGTACCTTCGTAAACCATCTCGATAGTAAAGGTTGGGCTGGTCACGTCATCCGTGACGCCCATGCCAGCAGCAATGCCCTTAGTGAGCTGCGTTTTTCCAGCGCCCAGGTCTCCCGTAAGCACCAGAACGTCTCCCGCTTGCAGGAGTTTGCCCAGAATCTGACCAAGAGCAATAGTTTGCTCTGTGGTGGTAGAAACATACGTGCCGGCCGCAGTTTTTTCTGGCAGGTTGTTTGTTGCAGCGTTGTTTGCGCTGGTAGAAAGGTTAGTCACAAGAGCCTCCTCGAGGGTGTTCCTCAAGCCAATCAGCAAGAAGTCGCAGGTCATCTTTGAGGAACTGCGCCCACTCCTTGCGGTAAATAGTTGATGCGGGATGCATGGTAGGCAGCACGCTAAAGGCGCCTATCTGGTAAAACTTGCCGCGCAGCTCAGTAACGCCCTTATCGGTGTGCATGACAAACTGCGTTGCAAAATTTCCCAGGCAGACAATAACGTCCGGCTTAATAGCGCGAATCTGGTCGCGAAGGTATGGGGAACACTCCTCCACCTCGGCTACCTTGGGATTTCTGTTTGAAGGCGGTCGGCATTTGACCACATTAGAGATAAAAACATCCTGGCGAGAAAGGCCAACTTCTTCTAACAGCGCATCAAGCTTTTTGCCCGATGTGCCCACGAAAGGCTGACCACTTAGATCCTCGTTTTTACCAGGGGCTTCTCCCACAATCATGATGCGAGCGGTGGGATTTGGACCACCAAACACAATATTGGTGCGCGTTTCCCACAGTGGACACTTCTTGCAATCAGCAATCTGCTTGCGAATCTCATCAAGCGCAACTGCCATTAGATGTACACCTTATCAAGGCGGGCGCCAAAGTTGCACACTACCTCGTAGTTAATGGTCTCGCGTAGATCAGCCATCTCATCGGCGGTAATTTCTTGATCGCCGTCTTTGCCGATGAGGGTAACCACGTCACCATAGCGAATCTCATGCGCAGGCTTATTAGCATGCGTACCTGCGGTATCAACAGCAATCATAAACTGGTCCATGCAGATGTTACCCACCTGACGGACACGGTCTCCGCGCGTCAAAACGTCCATGCGGTTTGAAAGACTCCGTGCAAGTCCATCGGCGTAGCCAATAGGCACAGTAGCTACCTGGATGTTATTGCGAGGAACACGCCACGTCATACCGTAACCAACGCCGTCGCCAACTGCTGGATAGACCACGCGCGTCACGCGACCGCGCACGCTCATAACAGGCTGCAGGTCAATGCGGGGAATGGTGAGCTTACTTGGGTGAAGTCCATACAGACCAATACCCACGCGAACCATATCAAACTGGATATCTTTGTGCAGGATAGTACCAGGCGTGTTGTCCGCGTGCACCAAGCCCAGCTCATAGCCTGCGTTTTTGAGCGCGGTAACCGCTTCAATAAAGCGATTAACCTGCAGGTCAAAGTCCCAGTTGTCGAGCACATCGGCCGTAGCGAAATGCGTAAACGTGCCAGCGCATTCAAGACCCCTGTGGAAATCGATAGAACCGCGCACCTCAAGAAGATCTTCTCGCCTGACGCCAATGCGGGTCATGCCAGTGTCGATGGCCAGGTGATAGCGGCCAACCTTGTTAGCTGCGGCAGCAGCCTCGCCGTACGCGAGGGCAAAGTCAACTGTGTAGACAGAAGGCATGATGTCAAAGCGAACCAGGTCTGGAATGGAAGTAACTGGCGGCTCGGAAAGCACCAGGATAGGGTTATCAATGCCAGAACAGCGCAGCTCCACACCCTCATCAACTGTTGCAACAGCAAACTGGTCGGCACCCACGGACTGCATGGCTTTAGCGCACTGAGCAGCACCGTGACCGTATGCGTCAGCCTTAACCACACACATCATTTTGACACCGCGGTTAAGCTGGGCCTTAAACGCCTTTACATTGTGGCGGACGGCAGAAAGATCAATCTCTATCCAAGCCCATCTATCCTGGGGATATGCCGACATCAGACTCACCTACTCCGCAGCTTCTTCAAAGTCTGCCATAGGGAATGCAATCTGCTCCTCAAGTGCGTCGGAAGCAAGGCCAATAACGTCACAGATGTCGCCCGCCATAGCTCCACGTACACCGAACTTCTCGGCAGCTAGCTGACCTGCGTATGCGTGAACCTCACAGGCAAGTGAGCAGAAGGTTGGCAGGTCATCAACTTGACCAGCAACCTGAGCCAAGCGGCCAGCAATAGTACCAGCAAGAACGTCGCCAGAGCCAGCAGTTGCCAGCGTAACGGGACCAGGCTTGGGCAGAACAGCTTTCTGAACGCCAACGCAACCGGTAGCGGTACCCTTGGCAACAATGACCAGCTCAGAGCCACCGTCTGCCCAGACAATCTTGCGGGCAGCCTCAAGCTGACCCACCAGACTTGCAGGAGGATTATCTACCTGGTTAACCAGGCGACCAAGCTCGCGACGATGTGGCGTCATGATGAGTGGAGCGGTACGGCGAGTAAGCTCGGGGAAATCTGGGAGGTTGTTATTGGTGAGGCGAGCAATGCAGTTGAGCGCGTC
>CAUUEB010000036.1:0-11295 GCA_963544135.1 uncultured Atopobium sp.
TTCCTGACTTTTCAAATTTTGTGACTTCAAAATATACGCGTGGCGAATGAGCAATAAACGGAGTTTTAGGCTCTTCTCGCCCGGCGGACAGATCCATAAAGTTAGCAATCATGCCCTCAGCGCTACAAACCTTTGCAACAAATCGCAAAATTTCATTGTGGCTGCGGAAATTATCTACAAGACGGGGTTGCAAATCTTCTGGAACCTCTGCTTGACGTCTGAAGAACACGTCAACATCAGCGCCGCGGAAACGATAAATTGACTGCTGCGCGTCACCAACTGTTGTGAGATATTGAGCATCTTTACCAGAAAGACTCTTAATCATCTGCACTTGCTGCTGATCCGTATCTTGGAACTCATCAACCATTACAAGCTTGAATTTATCTGTGTAAACAGCCGCAATCTCCGGATGTTCTTCAAACACCTTTGCTGTTAGATGCAAAAGGTCATCGTTATCAAGACCGCCAATAGCACGTTTCTTCTGGTTAAAGAGCTTGTAGACCTGCCCTGTAACATCTTTTAGACACTGACCCTCAGACATGTCCTGAATAAGTCCAAATAAAGCGCTACAAACTTTAAGCTGGTACGCAGCTTCATCTTTCACAATTTTTATTTCTTTTGAGGAACGACCGATCTTGAGTGCTTTTTGCAACGTATCCCAAAACGCCTGGTCAAAATCAGTGAGCGAGAGAACCAAGTGTTGCTGCAATTTACTTGAAAGTTCAGATTGAACACTTTGTAGCTGCTCCGCTTCATCTGGTTTTGTGGCAGCGATTGCTCCCTTGAGCGCTTCAAGTGCACCGCAGAGATTCTCAAGCTCCGCTTTTAGAACTTCCAGGTCAGAGCTATCCCCTACGAACGAAATAGCATCCATGCCTACAGGAGATGACTGAGCATACGAAATCAGCATTTCAATACGGGACTTCAGCGCATCTCTGTTCCCTGCGTAAGTAGAGAGGAATTCAGCATAGCTTTCATCTTGAGAAAGCTCCCTAAGTACTTCTTCAATAGATATGTTGACCAGTTGATTTCTGGTCATGTCGTCAATGATTTCAAACTCAGGATCAAGATTCAAATCAAGTGCATGAATCTTTAAGATTCTGCTGCACATACCGTGGATAGTACTAATCCACGCATCATCAACCTGCAACGCAGCGCTATGAAGACCTTCTTTTTCTAGAGCTTCTCTAACGCGCTCTTTAATTTCTGTAGCTGCGGCATTGGTAAACGTAATAATCAATGCCTGATCAAGGCTATTCAAATACGACTTTCCGTCAGCTCCCGAACCTTCTTTTAAAGCCCACACAATTCTCTGCGTAAGCGTAAAAGTTTTTCCTGAACCTGCACCTGCTGCAACAAAAAGAGGCTTATCAAGCGTCTTGATGGTCTTCTCTTGACCAGGCGTATAACGTGTGTCAGCCATAGTAGCTTACCTCCTCTTGTCGCACAGTTTTACTGGACAATACTTACATGCATCCTTATCACAAGGATTAGCTCGGACATCTCCAGAAAGCATGGCTTGAACCTTCTGCGCAATCAAATTCTCCCAAGCGTCCAAGTACTCTGCAAACTCTGCAGAATTTTGAGACACAACCATAACTGCCTGGTCCCTGAGCTTTTTATCTTCTGGATGCATATTCCAGATATGTTCTGTTGCCGCTTCTGTTGCCATGCCCGCAAGAGCAAATGAAGGCTTATCTTTTTGCTCTTTGGTGCCCAAATAAATTGCAGCAACTGGCTCAAGTTTATACTTGGTGAGCTGTTTTCTCATAATCTGAGCATATATTGCAGACTGTACATGCCTTGGCAGAATCTCTTTTGAGAGCTCACTGTCCAGACTTAACTTTGCTGAATAAGCCTTCAGATCTTTTGTGTTCTTGTGCTTATAGTCAATAATAAGTGCCTGACCATGAGCATTTACATCTACACGGTCAATCGAACCAGTAAACTGGGCGCCTGCATACTCAATAACGTTTTCTTCTCTACCAAAACGAAGCTCAAAGAATCTGGGTTGATAGCCAACAAAGTGCGATGCTTCAAACTCGAGAAGAGTCTTAAGATTTTCTCGAATATTCTCAACCTGTTTTCTTTCTTGAATGCTATGTGGAATAAGCTCATTTAAAGATGCTCGGTTGATATTGTTGAACTGTTCATCCCACACCTGGGCAAAACAGGTATCTAGCACCTGCTTTGCGTGGTCTAAGTTGTCAGATGTAATCCTAGAGCCAGCAACGTCTTGTAGAAGCACAGGTTCAACTGCTAAATCAACCTCGGCAGCATCACAACCAAGTGCTTCTGCTAAAAGTGTTGCGTGTGTTAGCTCTAGTACGCGATGGATAAAAGTACCCATCTGCATTGGAGCAAACTCAGTATCTACCTGAGAAATCTTGATACGACGTTGTGTGAACCATTTGTAGGGACACTCAAGATACGTCTCAATCTGAGAAGCGGAAAGAAGTGGTAGTCCTTCTCGCGAGACCTCAATAAGACCCTGCAGTTCTTGCTCCAGAGTCTCCCTCGTCAAATGACGTGGAAGTACCACAATGTTTTTGAGCTTAAGGTCAATCTCACCAGACTCGATTGTTGGGAGTTCTGCAACACGTTCTGGATTTGAAGCTTGAGGCAACAGGTTTACCAGCACCTCTTCTTCTCCGCGTGCAACCCCTGTCTTCTTTGCATAGTCTTTGGGATAGCATGCTTTAACCTCACTGAGAGCTACTGCATTAAAGACATCTTTTTGTTCAACCTTCTCAAATGCAACACTGGTAGAAGCAGTTGTAAGCGCCGTATAAAAACCTCTTTGATACCGTGCAAACTCTGATACCTTAGGCATTTTACTCGCATGGCGAACAAACTCTTGAAGTGCACCGTCTGATGCTTTAACACCAAAATTCAGCGTATCCATACCCTGGAAAATGACGGCATCAAAAGAATGTGGCTCAAAAGAATGAGCTTGGCTTACAGGAGCGATTAGCACCTGAATATCAGACTGGATACCATTAGAAACAGGCGTCATGACCGTCTGGTCTTTGCAAAGCTCAATAAAAGATTTGAGTGTCTGAGGAGTGAGCTTTAATCCTGCCTCATGTAGCTCCTGAGCAGAAGAAACAATCTTGTTCATTACCTTAAGCGACTCTTGGTTTTGAAGAGACTGAAGTGTCAACTCTTTAGACTGGACAACCTCTGCCTGCTCATCAGATGTTTCTGCAGAAAGGTATTCAATAATGCGCTGAGCAGCAGAGCCAATTCTGCCAAGCTCAAGGCTCTTGATGGTCTCTGCGCACAGGCGTGAACTCATAGCTGCTTTAGAAAGCGTCTCAAGCACTCTGGTGGCATACAGCGTTCTATTACCGCGCCAGCTTTTATCCAGCATCCACGCGCGCTCGACGCTTATACCTGAAATAGGTGAAATCAGATAGTCCGTAAGAGTACGTGGAGGCCACCACGACATATCCCCCATCTGATGGTCAGATGCCTGGTAGTCAATGTTTTTCTCGAGCTCTGCACGTTCACTGAGCGTGACGTACGCATCAATCAAGCTAGCAAACGCACGTCCTGCAAGCGAGTCTTGAATACGCACCGAACGCTTATAGTGAGCAGCAATCCCCTTTGCTGCAAGCTTTTGCGAGAGCGCATCCCAAACCCTTTGTGAATCTGAGGTGTACACCACAAAGCTCTTGCTACCAGACTCAACGCGCTGAGAGATATATCTGCTGATAGACTCCGCCTCGGCATGCTGACCCAGCGGCGACAAAAACGTTACTGCACCGCTCGGCGTAACCTCATTACCCTCCTTGGCCCTGAACACCCTGGCGAGAAGATCGTTGAGCTCCTGACTTTTTGCGGCTGGCGCAAGCCCCGCATCCACACGACAATTGCATCCCGGGCCGCCAAGCAACTCCAGCTGCTGCTCTGCCGCGTAACCCGCAGGTCCTTCGAGCACGTAGAGAGAAAACACCACATCCCGCTTCTGCGACAACTTACGCACAAACTTAAGACGCGCCTCCGAAAGATCTTCAACTCGCGAGAAAACCAGTGCAGGTCCTTGCACTGGAATGGACTGCAGTAAGTAATCCAGACACTGACACACCTCAACGTACGACTTTTCTTCAAGCAGCGTCTTATAGCGCTCTAGCACCTTGCAAGCACTCATCTGACCAGCTGAAAGTTGACCAGAGTTCATAATCTGATCAAGCTCTGTAAGATACTCTGGAGCAAGCTTAGACAGAAGCTCCACCGTACCCTTGCCAGCGTTCAAAGAACCCAGCTCATCAGCAGGCATTCCATCTAAAACCTGCTGGAAAAATACCTTGCGAAGCGTAGTTGAAAGCAGACGATCAGAGTTTCCGTACAACTTCCATTGATCGCGCATCCACTCATCAAAAGTTGAAACATTCACTCCAACAGAGAGCTCTTGGATAGCACCAAGCTGCCTCTTAACCAACAACACAGCATCGGAAGAAGGCACAATAAGCTGAGCAGACCCCCACCTCTCAAGCGAAGCCTCTAGCTGCTCTTTAACAGAGTTTGATAAGAAAGCGCCTGTTTGTTGTTTGTACAGAAGCAAGCCCATACGTCACCTCTCCGATTTTTCTTACTTCTTAAGTTACCACGCACACCGGACATAAATTAGAATCAAACTAAACAACAACTAAAAATCCCGCATCAAAAGGATTTTCATGATTATTTTGCTTCCGCCATCATCAGGAAAAACCGCTCCCACCTCTGGGCCTTCTCTTGATCTCTCATCACTTTTGTTTGGCTCCAAGCTCACCAGCTGTCGAGAAGAACTCATCAAGGACTTACACCAGGTATGCTCTCATGCAGACGCAGCTCAAGTGCTTAAAATTGGTCCTAATACCGTCGGTGACATAGCCGACAACCTAGACGTCTATGAAGCTCCAACCACAACCGCGCTCAATCTCTATACTGGCGTACTTTTTGAAGCTGCAAAATTTAACCAAACACTTGAAAACGCCACGTTAGAAAACACGCGGAAAACAGTCACATTACCAGCAGATATCCTTAACTCAGAAATCATGATTTTCTCTGGTCTCTGGGGAGTTGTAAGACCGCACGATCTTCTCCCCAACTATAGACTGTCTGCCTCAATCAAGCTGCCCACCGTTGGTACCGTTGCAACTTACTGGAAAAAGCAGCTTAATCCCCTGTTAAACGCCGCTCTGAAGGATCAAATAGTTGTGGATTGCCGCTCGGGTGAATACAGAAAGATGTGGACGCCATCGGCAAAGCACCCTAGCGAGCTGCTGCAAGTTGTTGTTCAGCGAGAAGATCCTGGTACGGGAAAGCGCAGTGTTGTATCGCACAACGCAAAACATATGCGTGGTGTACTTGCAGGCGCCCTCTTTGAGCAGCGAGCAAGCGGAAAGCTCTCTGAAGAAGTCAGTGTGTCTCAAATTGTAGAAATTGCAAGCAATCTACCAAGCGTCATTGACGTTGTCGTAAGCACAGTAAATGCTTCTGGAGAAGCAACGCTTACGCTTGTAACTGGTTGCTAGTCACTGCTCAAAACTAAGCCAAAATTTTCAAAATAGACCTGCATAATCGAACTGCCTCCCATTTCTTGGACACGAGAAATAGGAGGCAGTTCAAAACACACCTAAGTCAGATAATCTGTCAAAAAGACGTATACATGACGCTGAAAATACCTCAAACGTGCAGAATATCGTCATTAGGTGTGTAAAATGCCCGCATCTGAGCAGAATATCCGACTTAGGTGTGTTCTGTAGGTGCGAAATTTACCTATAGTTAAATCTTTTATATGACGCTATTCATGTTTAAGCATATTAGATGAAGTTTATGCATAGAGATGCATATCAGGTAGTGCAACCGCCTAGCTGCCCGGCTCTCTTGATTAGAAACATGTCGATTCTTCAGCGAGACCTACCAAAGCTGCACTATTTTGTGCGCCAGGCCTAAAAGCCGACGCTAACACGCTACAGAATCATAATCACCCGCATATGAACTACCTCCCATTTCTTATGTCCAAGAAATGGGAGGCAGTTCAAATTTTTATGCAGGTCTATGTATTAACGAATCACAATCCGACTAAGACAGATAAATACAAAAAGACCTATACCTGTATTGACAATTTTTCCACCAAAACCCAAATCTATGTACGCTAAACAGTAAATAAATAGAGCTGAGATCAACCAAATAACTAGACACAAACATAGACTTTTGATCGTCTTTTGAACTGTTCCGTCATTAAGAATGCGATAAGCCTTATCGAAGACACAAGCAATAAAAATGCACATAACAAAAGACACTAATGGCACATTACAATAAACATATTCACTAGAAATTAAAATCACCGGAAAAGGAAATCCAAAGATTAAACTAAGCAAACAAACGCCCAGTATTCTAGCGGGATTGAATGCGCGAAGATGCGACTTTTTTATTACATTCTCAGACGCGTTATTAGAAAAATCTTTATGTTTAAAAAACGTAAAAGAGCTCAACTCTGTACTCCTTCAGTTTATATAAACTATATTTTATCTGATATTAAAAAAATTTCAAATATCAATTCAATTTCTCAGATAACATAACAAAAGCTATTTAGCAGAAAATTTCTGTTTGATCTGTCTCATCAGCCACTGGAACGCCATAACTACAACAATTGTGACTGCAAAGACAAAGATGCCTCGTACAAAAGCATTACCAAGCAAGCTGTATGGGAATCGACCAAGTCTTAGTCCCAAGAAGTTAATAACAGGAATCTGGAACAGATAAACTCCTAAAACACCAGCAGATACCGTGCTGATGCGCTTCTTAGTAGCATCAGAGAGCTCCTGCAGACTTGGTTCAAGGTTCAGCACAAACAAGAACAAAGATGCCGCTTGTACTACACAAAGGAAGTTTTTGATAGTAATGGGATAACTCTGATATGTCATTTCTGGAGTTAATGGGGTTCCAAAGTTGTTAGCAATAAGTCCCCAGCCAAACATAGCCGCAGACGAAAGCAAGAAAATTACAGCAAGCACAAGATTGTTTTTAGTAAATTTTGGAAGCTCGTCGTAATACGTCTTAACGTAATATCCCAGCAGATAGTAGAAAAGGCCATCGCTGTTAAACGCAGCCCATCTAAACAGCTGATCAAAGTAAACACCACGAACGCCAATGAACTCAAGTAGCGGCAATCCAAAGCTCACAAAGAGTGTGAGCGCCATAACATAGAGCAGGGTTTCTTTCTTTTGAACTACCAGAGAAAGCACAGGTGTCAAAAGATACAGATACAAAATGGTATAGATAAACCAAAGCGTGCTATTGATATTGTTAGTCATAAAACGCTTAATAAAATCAGCAACACCAGCGCTTGCCGCAACCTCTTCGGCACCCCAAAACTTTGTAGGAAAAAGCACGTACATCAGATACACCACTGCGCTGCCAAAAATGAGCGCCATCAGCGTCTTTCTTGCACGCTTCATAAAGAATGTCTTTGTGGAGTATTTACTTCGATACCCAAGCAAATTCATGCCACTCAGCATGAAAAAGATAGGTACCGCGTAAATAAATGCAGCTTGCAGAGCTAAAGAGAAGGCCCAAGTTTTTGTGTGGGCAAGCGAAAAAACGTTGAGAGAGGTATGCAGCATAACAACAGCAATACCTGCCAAAAAGGTAAGAACATCTGCAAAAACAAAGCGCTTCTTAACAGTAACTGCTTTTGAAGAAACTGTAGCTTTTTCCACGGGCTTCTCCCCAAATCAATCAATCTTCCTCTATGCTTAGTATACGAAAAGTACCAGCAGGAAAGAGGCATCATGGCAAATGTCGTTGACTATCTACACTGGCGCGGCGATCTGACGTTTGAAAAAGATCCCTTTAACAACGTCGATAACCTGATTCTCTCAATCCTTTCATATTTGGGATTTGGCGGCGTCGTGCCTTCTGAGCGTAGCGAGAAACGCGTTCAACTTGGCGACGCTTGCGCCAAAATGCTGAAAAAGCTTAAAGATGACCCGTCTCTTATCACGGGATTTTCTCGCGTTGATGGAACCTTCCTTGAAGCACTGGTCAACGCTCCCCGCTTTGCCAACATTGATCTTGGTCGCTATGTAGACCGCATTAATGTCGAGAAAAACCTGCAGTTTGCAGCATTTACCGCCTATCTTCCTACAGGACAGATGTTTGTTTCTTTTAGAGGAACTGACGGCACGCTCGTTGGCTGGCGAGAAAACCTTAACCTTAGCTTCCAGGTTACGTCCGCTGATAAGTCGGCGGCACTATACCTTGAGAAGCGCATTCGCGAACATCTTGCAGCAGGCAATAGCACTACCTGCGCAAATATTATGGTTGGTGGCCACTCTAAGGGCGGCAACCTTGCAGCATACGCAGCAACAGTCTGTCCTGAAGAACTACTCGGCGCAATTGATCGCGTCTGGAGTAACGACGGTCCTAACATGTGTCCAGAAATTCTTCCCACCACAGCCCACAAGGTGCTTGGAGATAAATACATCAGAATTTTGCCTGAATTTAGTGTAGTTGGCATGATTTTTGATGATCCTGCTGTACCAAAGCTCATCGTAAAAAGCTCCGAGACAGGTATGATGGCTCACGACGGTGTTTCATGGCAGGTCATGCGCGACACCTTTGAGTTTGCTGACGACTTCCAGCCGGAATGTAAAAAGATTAACGAGGCGTTTAGCAATTGGTATAAAGAACTCCCACTCTCTGATCGAGAGCACTTTACCAATGAGCTCTTTGACGCCCTCTCTGCAGGCGGAGCAGTCTATTTCAGCGACATTATTAGCTCGCCCGCAAACTTACAGCCTGTTGTTGCGGCACTCACTAAAACAGAAAAGCAAACCAAAGAGGTCTTCTTTGACCTCTTTAGTTCGCTTGTCAATGCATCCGCAACATCGTTGATTGAAAACATTACCGAGTCATCGCAGATCTCTCAGATTACCTCTGCTATCTCGGAAAGTTTTGCCAAACTGGATAAAGCCCAGAAGGAACTTAGGAAAGGTTCTCCTTCTTCAGACCAGTAAGGTTAATCACAATTGAAGAGACAATTGAGATAACTATTGATCCCAGGATAGCGGTGCCTAAAGAATCAATAGCAACGCCCGCATGCAGCAAATTCCTAGAAATAAAACTTGAAAGCTCAAGCATAAAAGCATTAATAAAGAGCGAGAAAATACCTAGGGTCAGCACGTTAATAGGCAATGAGAGTAGCTTAACAACAGGCTTAATGCCCGTATTGACTGCTGCGAGTACTAACGAGAACAGAATAGGACCTGCCCACGAGCCTCCCACAATAGTTAGACCTGGAATTAAGGTGCAGGCCACCAACGTAGCAACAGTAGTTACAAGCCATGTTGCAACAAATGTCATACTAACCCCTCTTTGAAAAAAGCCCGGCAAAAGCCGGGCTTAACGTGCATTTTTATGTAAGTTAGAAACTTACTCGCCAAAGCCGTTGTCAACAAGAGCAATAAGAGCGTCAAGGGCTGCCTGCTCATCAGCGCCGTCACATGCAATCTCAATCTTGGTGCCAGTACCAAGGCCAGCAGCAAGAATCATCATGATGGACTTAGCGTTAACTGGTGCGGAGTCCTTGTCAACATTCTTGATGGTGACGTTGCTCTCAAACTTCTTTGCCTCAGAAACAAAGACGGATGCTGGACGAGCGTGAAGACCAGTTGCATTGATGATAGTAGTCTGCTTTGAAACCATAAGTGGACTCCCCTTCCGGAAACCAAAAATCTACTCGAGAGTTATTCTCGATTAATCGTTACTATCGTAACAAAACATAACGTATTATATCCAATCTTATTTCCAGAAAGAACCAAATTAGACTATGATTTGCTCAAAAACAGGGTAAAAATAAAAAGTCGGAACTCTTGTAGGAGGTTCACCATGGCTGAAAAAGATATCCAAAACTCAAAACCTGAGGAATTGGACACGATAGATACTCAAGTAACCACTTCTAATGAGCAGAATGAGTCTGCAGACACACCTGAAGTCAGCAAGTCCCAGGACATTCAAAAGATTGCCAAAGACACTACTCAGGTTGTAGCAAAAGGCGTTAGCAGCGCGTTTGAGAGCGCTACAACCGCTGTTGCAGAAGGTTTCCAGGCTACCAAAGAAGTCCACAACGCTGCCAAAGAGACAAACTCTGCAAAGCAAGAGCTTAAGCAGATGCAAGAACACCTTGCTCAAGACAAACAAGATCTAGAACACAGAGACTACGTACAGAGCTCATTTGATCAAATCATTGCTGAGCAAGAGAAAATTTTTGCAGAGACCGCTCAGGTCATGAGTGATCAGTCTACGCAAGTGGATCTTCTCACGGTTAAGAAAAACCAGCTTATTCAGAAGCTTGAACAGCAAAAAGTTGACGACGAAGCAAAGATTAAGCCTTACAAAGAAGTTGCTGCCACAGCAAAAGGCAGGCTAGACGATATTTCAAAAACAATCTCTGAAGCACAACGTGGTGTTAAAAACGCCGAGGCTCAGCTTAAAGAAGTTACCGAGAAACGCGATGCTGCTGTAGCGTCTGCAAATAAAGCACTGGAAAACTCCCAGGCAAGACAGCTTTCTCTGAGAGAAGAGCTTGCTGGTCTTAAGACAGACCCTGCCGCTAACCACGATGCAATTGTTCGTATTGAGGAAGACCTTAAGTCAGAGCTTGCTCGTGCAGAGCAGGCCCAAAAGCAAGTTGAGGAACTACAGAACTCTTTCCAGTCTTCACTTGAGATGGCACAAACGCATTACTGGACCCAGGGCAAATCGTTGGAGTCCTCAGAGTCTTCTATTGATGCAGCTCGTAAAGATTATGAGCAGAAACAGCAAGAATATGATGCCGTGGTAGCTGAGGCTAATGCTCGTCAGAGGATTCTGAGCAAAGATATAGAGGGTCTTGAAGAGAAAATTAAGACAGCCAAGGAGCTCTTTAACGAAGCAGCAGATAAACATGATGAAGCACAGTCAGTCATTGATGACGCTAAAGAAATTCATGCAACACCAGAAATTACTGAGGAGCTTAGAAAGTCTGTTGACGAGCAAGTTATTAACATCAATACCAAGCAGCTCACCCTTAAAGAGCTCATTACTGGCGAGAAAATCCTTCGAGAGACAACTCGTGGTCAGCGCATTGGCTTCATCATTGTTGTTCTTGGCATGATAGCGATTCTTGCGTCTTTTGTTTGGCTGATTTTTAACTGGTAATTTAGTCTTTGCCCAGACAAATCATCGTATGAAAAAAGTGCTCACAATACTGTACCGACCCCCAAAAGTTAGACCAAAATCTAACGATTAGGAGGTCGGTATTTT
>CAUUEB010000037.1:0-10358 GCA_963544135.1 uncultured Atopobium sp.
CACCCGCATATGAACTGCCTCCCATTTCTTATGTCCAAGAAATGGGAGGCAGTTCGATGACAAGGCGTTTTACATTACATAAGCTCAACCTTTACTCAAGCTCAAAAGCTCCTGTGTAGAGCTGGTAGTACGTTCCTCGCTTGGCGAGAAGTTCGTCGTGTGTACCGCGCTCAATAATGCGACCGTGGTCAAGTACGACAATAACATCTGCGTTTCTAACCGTAGAAAGACGGTGAGCAATAACAAAGGTGGTGCGGTCGTACATCAGAGCGTCCATACCACGCTGGACAATTGCTTCGGTACGTGTGTCAATGCTGGAGGTAGCTTCGTCCAGAATCATGACGGGAGGATCTGCAACCGCGGCGCGGGCAATGGAGATGAGCTGGCGCTGTCCTTGGGAGAGGGCGCTGCCGTTGTCCTTGAGCATGGTGTGGTAGCCGTCAGGAAGACGTCTGATAAAGTCATCGGCACCAGCAAGTTTTGCGGCCTTCACGCAGTCCTCATCAGTAGCATCAAGACGCCCGTAGCGGATGTTATCCAAGACGGTACCTGTAAAGAGGTTGACGTCTTGCAGAACAATACCGAGAGCACGACGAAGAGCGCTCTTCCTAATCTTGTTAATGTTGATGCCGTCGTAGCGAATCTTGCCGTCTTCAATGTCATAGAAGCGGTTGAGCAGGTTAGTAATGGTTGTTTTACCAGCACCTGTTGCGCCAACAAAGGCAACCTTCTGACCAGGTTTTGCATAAAGAGAAATATCATGCAACACGGTGTGGCCAGGCTCGTAGCCAAAGTCAACATCAAAGAGGCGAACGTCTCCCTTAACAGGGGTGTAAGTAACCGTGCCGTCACTGTGTGGATACTTCCAAGCCCAGTAACCGGTGCGGTACTCGGCTTCCTGAACTTTACCGTCAATGGTTTCTGCGTTGACTAAAGTAACGTAACCTTCTTCAGTCTCTGCTGGTTCATCAAGTAGCTCAAAAACTCGATTAGCACCAGCGATACCCATAACAACAGAGTTAATCTGACTAGAAATCTGGTTGATTTGGGCGGAGAATTGACGTGTCATGTTGAGGAAGGGGACAGCTACAGCAATGGTGAAAGGCAGTCCAGACAAAGAAACGTTTTGAATGTTCAGAGTAATAAACACACCAGAAACTACAGCAACTACAACGTACATAATGTTGCCCAGATTGTTGAGGATGGGCATAAGCGTGTTGGCATAAAGGTTTGCATTTCTTGCAACAACCATCAGCTCATCGTTGATTTTGTCAAATGATTCAATAGTTTCTGCCTCATGACTAAAGACCTTAACGACCTTCTCGCCATTCATCATTTCCTGAATGTGACCCTCAACATCTGCGGTGGTTTTCTGAGTCTTAACAAAGTTCTTTGCGGACTTACCACCAAGGTTTTTAGTAGCAAGGCCCATCAAAGAGAATCCAAACAGAACAACCATGGCCATAAGTGCGCTGTAGTAAAACATGATGAATACTACTGCGATGATAACCACAGAGGTAAAGAGGAGGTTTGGAAGACTGGTACCAATCATCTGGCGCATTGCGTCAATATCATTGGTGTAATAGCTCATGATGTCGCCATTGAGATGCGTATCAAAGTACCTAATAGGCAAGTCCTGCATGTGCGAGAACATCTTTGAACGCCATTTTTGCAGAGCTCCCTGGGTGACAATGGCCATACCCTGGGTAGAGATGATATTTGCAAGAAGTCCAATGACGTAGAAGGTGGCGAGAAGAGCCACGTTCTGGAAGACTAGGCCTTCAGCAGAATTCCAGTCACCACTATCAATAAAGTTAGAGATGATAGAGAGGATTCGCTCCAAGAAGACACTTGGGAGTGACTGCATAATTGCTTGGATAACAGCACCAAGGAGTGCTATAGGGAGAAGGACAGGATAGAACTCCCAGAGCATTTTAATGGTTCGAGTAAGAATTTTTCCCACGGGAAGCTTTGGTCTTGTGTTGTTTGTTTCTGTTGTCCTACTCATGAGAAGTCACCTCACCTTCCTGAGACTGATTTTCATCAACACTTTGCTTGTTCTGTGAGAAGTACACTTCGCGGTAGATTGGGTTATCTTTCAGGAGTTCTTCGTGCGTACCAATTGCGTTAACGCGGCCGTTATCCAGAACAATAATCTTGTCAGATTCTTCGATACTGGAAGTACGCTGAGCAATGATGATCTTGGTGGTATCAGGCAAGAAATCTTTAAGACCAGAGCGAATTAAAGAATCTGTCTTTGTATCAACAGCACTGGTAGAGTCATCAAGAATAAGTACTTTTGGACGTCTAAGCAGTGCGCGCGCAATACAGAGTCGCTGCTTCTGACCACCAGAAACGTTGTTGCCACCCTGCTCGATATGAGTCTCATATTTATCAGGGAAGGTTTGAACAAAGCTATCAGCCTGAGCAAGACGAGCTGCCTCAAGAATCTCTTCATCGGTAGCGTCAGGGTTACCCCACAGGAGATTCTCTTTGATGGTGCCGCTAAAGAGAACGTTTTTCTGAAGAACCATGGCAACAGCACCACGAAGAGTGTCAATGTCATAGTCTTTGACATTGTGTCCACCAACAGAAACGCTACCAGCGGTTACATCGTATAGTCGAGGAATGAGCTGCACCAGCGTGGACTTTGCAGAACCGGTACCACCGATGATACCGATGACCTCACCAGAGTTGATGTGAAGATCTACACCAGACAGGGCTTCTCGACCCTCTGGACCGGAATAGGAGAATCCAACGTTCTCAAAATCAATGGATCCGTCTGTAACCTCGGTCAGAGGATTTTCTGGGTTGTTAATAGTGGAAGTTGCAAGAAGTACCTCACAGATGCGGCGAGCACCTTCTTCTGCAATGATGATCATGGCAAAGACAAAGGAAAGCATCATGAGTGACATAAGCATCATAAAGCCATACGTAATAAGCGAAGAAAGCTGTCCAACGCCAAATGCAGTTCCTTGAGAAGAGACAATCAGGTACGAGCCAAAGTACAGAATGAAGACAAACAGCACGTAAATAGTGAAGTTCATAAATGGAGAGTTCAGAGCCATGAGCCTCTCGGCTGCTGTAAAATCTTCGCGCAGCTCTTCTGAAGCTTTATCAAATTTCTGACGCTCAAAGTTTTCATTTACAAATGACTTAACAACGCGGATACCAGCCAAGTTTTCTTCAGCGGATTCATTGAGTGCGTCGTATCTCTTAAATACCTTTTTAAAAATAGGAATAACTCTAGAAATAATGAAGTAGAGGCCAATTCCTAGAAGAGGCATGACGGCAACAAAAATAATGGCAAGCCAGCCGCCCATGATAAAGCCGGCAATAAACGCTGCAATAAACATAAATGGAGCACGAACGGCCATGCGGATGAGCATCATAAATGCCATTTGTACGTTAGAAATATCCGTAGTAAGGCGTGTTACTAACGATGACGAAGAGAATGCATCAATAGTGGTAAACGAGAAATTTTGGATATTACGGAACATATCACGGCGAAGATTGCGCGCAAAGCCCGTGGATGCTTTGGCAACAGAAATGCCGGATAGTGTTCCAAACAACAGCGACAGCATTGCCATAGCAGCAAGAACAGCTCCAGACTGAATGACAGCGTTTAGTTCTGCCCCTGTGCGAAGCGTATCAACAAGATTGGCTGTTCTAAAAGGAATGAGGATTTCTAAGATGGTCTCAATTAACACAAAGAGAGGAGTGAGAATAGTGTCTCTTTTGAACTCACCGATACTCTTTGAAAGCACTAAAGCAATCTCTTTAATGGAAAGATTGCTGACATCTACAATACCTGTCAGAGCAGAGGGAACCATAGCAGTTTCTGCTTCAGTTGATTCAATTATGTTTTCAAGTTCTTCAGTTGAAGTTACTTCTTCTGACATGCTGTTTCTCCCTTCTCGTCTCTGTTAATTGTGTCCCAATGTTCAACTAAACGATCTAGATATGCGCAGAATGTAACTTTTTCTTCATCAGAAAGAACAGACAATGCGCGCGCTTCAAATGACTCGATGGCCTCTTGAGCTTCTTTTGCTTGTTTTTGACCTTCTTTTGTCAAAGAAAGAAGTGTCTGCCTGCGGTCTTTGTCTACACGAGTACGTTCAACAAGACCTTTTGCTTCAAGTTTGCTCACCATTTCTGAAAGTGATGCAGACGTATTCTTTGTCTTGGCGAGAAGATCTTTTTGAGTCATATCTCCATCACGATAGAGCGCAGTCAAAATAAATTGTTGACCGCCACGGCATCCGCGCGTGATGTAAAGATAGTGACCTAGATGGCCAAGATTGCGAATAATGCGCATCTCTTGAGTAGGTGAGGTAGGTGCTTGATGCATGAATACCTCCCTTAACAGAAATAATTCTTGTTAGGTATTTTACTCAAAATTTTAGAGATAGCAAGGTACTTAACAATTAAGTACCGAAGTTTTATTTTCTTGAAATAAAAGCAGGTAAATTGTTTAAAGTTCCAACGCTGTTCTTAAAGATGGTCAAAATTTGCAAAAATTCTTCGCACCACAGCACCAGGAGAAACCTTGGGGACATTGTGAGGGCAACCTGGAATAAAGAGAAGTCGTGCGGTTGGAATTGCCTCAGCGATACGACGAGTTTCCTCTGGATAAATTTCGTCGTACTCACCAGCCATGACAACAACAGGAACAGAGATATGTCCCAGGGTTGCAGGATCAATATGCGGGTTGTCTACCATGAGTTCAAGATGCTCTGCAATACGAGCTGCTTCTGCAGGCGAAGGAACAGGATAGCCGTCTTCTAGAACGGCGCCTTCCCAGCCTTCAGTCGCCCAGCGCTTATTGCCCTCAATGCTTTCATAGAGCCAGGTCATATCACCTAGCGTATCAGGCTCAAGATTTGCTCCGATAGAGACAAGAGAAGCAACAATATCGGAATAATCGCGCGCTAAAAGAAGTCCTAGGATGGCGCCATCAGAAAAGCCCACGATATGAGCTGAGGTAACTCCAAGCTGCTTGAGGACAACGTATGTATCTTCTGCCATCCGCTCGTAGGTAAAGGCAGCTGTTCCTCGGGTGCTTTGCCCCTGATCTCTGGAGTCTATACCTATTGCGTTGTAGCCACGCTTGCATACTTCATCAATGACGGTGCCAAAGATGCCATGTTCTTCTCCGTTTCCGTGGAGAAAAACAATGGGTGTAGCAAAGGTATCGTCGGTAACAGACTTCAAATAAGCCGCAGTTGAAGCGAGGTCTTCACAGGGTTTCTCGCCAGCAGAGACGTGGGGAGCGTAGACAAACGTTGCAATCTCCGCACCGTCATCAAGCAACACCTGAAGATGGCTCTTCAGGTGTGCTGTTGGTTTGTTATAGGGTTTTGGACGGTAGACGGGTGGAAACTCGACCACGTGTGCTCCTAGCTGCGTGTTTTAGTTCTTCTGGCTTGGATGTGCTTTGAAGAAGTCAAAGCGAGGAGGAAGCTCTTCAAGCTGGTGCTCTTCCGCGCTCTGACCAAGCTTTGCTGCAAGCTCCTTTGGACCCATAAAGGCGTTCTCCCAAGAGAAGAACTCCTCGTGTGGGAAGTTGAGGGCATCTGCAACGCGCTCGCAACCTTCTGGAACAGCTGGATGCATGAGCAGCGTGATGGTCTTGAGTGCATAGAATGCATCTGCAAGTGCCTGGTCGTAAGCCTCGTCACTGCCCTGAGCAGCCTTGGAAGCCTCGCCCCAACGCTTGTTTTCTGCGCGAGCGTACTCATCAACAGCGGCAAGCGCGGAATGTGCGTCAAAGCCGTATGCAAGCTGCTCGTACTTAAGCAGTACCTCTTGAGCAGCATCAATGACTTCCTGGTGAGGCTCGCTGACAGGGAGGTGACCGCCACAAGCATTGGCTGCACCATACAGGCAGCTACGAGCCATGCGGTTAAAGATGTTAGTGAGGAATGCGGACTCCTTGAGCGCTGGATCAACAACGCGAGGATCATCCTTTACCAGAAGATCTGGCTCGCCGTCTTTGCCCTTCCTGGAAACGGAGGTGTCAAAAGCCTTTGGCGAGAAGGACACGGCGCGCTGATCAAGGCCAAGCGAGAGCCAGTGAGCACGGAGCTGCTCTGGAGTGTAGAACTCAAGAAGCTCTTCAGCCATTGGAGGCTTGATAGCACCAGAGCTGGAAGCCTTCTTGTTCATAAAGAGAATGTGGTAGTTAGCAACTGGAGTATCGGTGATAAGACCCCAATCAAGCGCATCCCACAGTGGGTTCTGGACAATGCAGTAGAAGAAGATGTTGTCCTGACCAATAAACTGGTAGACAGCCGCATCATCGCTGCACCACCAATCGCGCCACTCGTCAGAAGAATAGCGAGAGCCACCATTGCTGGCGTCTTCAGAAAGAGCAGCACGGGTGAAGGTGATAGGAGCCCAGAGGGACTCAGTCCAAACCCAGATGGTAAGGTCTTTGAGATCTTCAATGTCTGGAGACTTAAGGCCCCAAGAAATGTTGCCCGTCATACGGTAAGGCAGAAGGGTCTTGCTTGTTCTAAAGCGGATTCCAGCCTCTTTGAGTTTCTCGCGAGCTTCATCTCTGTCCTGCCAGTTCTCAAAGACAACTGAGAAAGAAGATGCATTGCCTTCTGGCTCGATAACGCTATGAGCTGGGAGGGAAGAGGCAACGCCGTCAAAGTCTTGGCGGTAGGAATTTTGAATGTAGATAATAGGCTCGGTCAGAGTCTCTTGAACGGTAGAAGTAACAACTGAGCGAATCTGTGGGTTGTTCTTCCACTTCTCTACAAGGTTGTTTAGGAACTCTTTGTATTGTGGCAAGTCAAAGTACCAGCTTGGTGCAGGGCGAAGCTCTGGTGTGGTGCCGGTGAGCTGTGAAACAGGAGCAATGAGCTCTTCTGGGTTGAACTGATGACCCAGGTCGCATTCTTCTGCGTAAGCTTTTTCTGACTTACAACCCTTGATAGGGCAGCGTCCATTGACCTGGCGACCATTAAGGAATGTGTGAGCCTCGGTATCATAGAACTGCTTGGTTGAGAGCTTGGAGAGCTTGCCTCGCTCATAGAGGCGGTGCATGATGCTGTCTGCCATCTCTTCGTGAATCTTTGCAGCTGGCTCTAGTGCGGAACCACCGTAGAAATCAAGAGAGATGTTATAGGCGTTAAGGGCGCTTTTCTGCAGGTTGTGGTTCTGATTGACGTAATCGAGGATGGTGCCCTCGTAACCTTCTTCTTCAACTTTTTTGCGATAACCCTCTGCAATAGGAGAACCATAGCAGTCAGTTCCCGAGATAAACAGGACGTTTTTCTGGCCAATGCGATCTCTTAAGAAACGAGCAAAGAAATCTGCTGGGACAAAGACGCCCGCAATATGTCCAAAGTGGAGATTTTTATTACCGTAGGGCATACCACCGGTAATGACAGCGCGCTTAGGAAAATGAGGGCGCATGTTCATGTCGTAGCTTTCGGCCATGGATACCTCGCAGTTGGAATTAGTAGATTACGCAAATTATCTTCTTATTCTAATCTTTTTTGATTCACTACACGAATAGATTCAGAAGTCGATACTATAGTGAGTAGAAATTATGTAAGGAGAGTTTGTGGGAAGAAAAAAGCCAAAGACAAGCCTTGAGTTTGTCCTAAAGGATCCACCAAAGTCTGTGGTGACGCCCTTCCTTGTGGCTGACCTTGCGCTTTTACTCATGTTTGTGTGTCATATTCCGCTGATGGTTATGGGAGAGCTTCCGCCAAACGATATTCTTCCAGCCGTGTTAGGTCTTCTTGGAAGCATGTTGGCAGGCGGCTTAATCCTTGTGTGGATTACCCGCGTCAATAAGCGTGATTTTAGGTCTTTGGGTCTTCGAGTAAGCTCCTGGCCAGGGTTTATGCGTGGAGTTACCTTTGGCTTCTTGATGGTACTGTTTACCTTTGGCTCCATCATGCTTATTGAAGGCTTTGATTTTAACTTCAACGCCTCCTATAACATTTTTGCTGCCCTCTTTTTACTTGTGGCAACACTTATTGAGTCCGCAGCAGAAGAAATCTTGTTTAGAGGCTACCTACAAACTGGCGTTGCAGCTAAGAGCTCTTTTCCTGTAGCGCTTGTGCTTCAGGCAGTGCTCTTTACTGCGACGTATGGACTAACGCCTAATATCTCTGTTGCCGCAGCAATCTCAGTCTTTTTGATGGGTATTCTCTATGGCCTGGTTTTTTGGCTTACCGATAACCTGCTTATGACCATTGCCATGCACTTTATCTGGAACTTTGTGACTGGCCCTCTTTTGGGCATCTCGGTTACCACTACACTTCTTCCTACAACGCTCTTAACGGCGTATCCTGCGGCGTCTGAGTTTATCTCGGGCGGTGCGTATGGTATCGAAGCAAGCGTTGTTACCATTTTTGTCTGTCTTGCTGCCTGCGCTATAGTAGGTTGGAAATGTTATAAGGCACAAGGCGAGAAGAACTAATGGCTTCAAACATGCTTCAGTCAATTGAGACTCTTTCAGTAGAGCCGGGAACACCGCTGCTGCTTCATGCATGCTGTGGTCCGTGCTCGCTTGAACCTTTAAAGCATCTGAGGGAAGAGGGTTTTGAGCCAACCATCTGTTGGACTAATCCTAATATTCAACCTATTGAAGAGCATGACAGGCGCCTCCAAACCTTACTGACGTGGGCTCAAGAAGAAGCTCATGTTGAGGTAATTGTGGCAGCAGATCCGCGAGAGCAGTGGGAGCGCGCTGTGGCTCCTCAGGGATTTGAGCGAGATCGCCGATGTCGTGCTTGTTACGCAATCCGCCTGGCAGAGAGTTGTCGTGTGGCGGCTGAGCGCGGGTTTGAATACGTTTCTACTACACTGGCTGTCTCGCCCTATCAGCTCTTTGATGCCTGCGAGGATGAGCTGGTGTCAATCGCACATGCTCATGGGCTGACGCCTGTGTGGAGAGATTTCCGTCCGTATTATCCTGAGGCTACAAAAGAGTCTCGTGAGCTTGGTATGTATCGACAAAATTATTGCGGCTGTAGGTATTCTGCAGCCGAGGCTCAGATAGAGCGTCATGAAGCTCGTGACGCAAGAAAGGCAGCACGTCATGCGAACTGACGATTTTGATTACAACCTTCCAGAAGAGCGTATTGCACAAGCACCCGCTGAGCCAAGGGACTCTTGTAGGCTTTTGGTGCTACATAGAGAAGATGGCCGCTTAGAGCATAAGCACTTCACCGATATTGTGGAGTATCTTGAGCCAGGTGATTTGGTTGTAGTTAACCAGACGCGCGTTATGCCAGCACGTCTTGTAGGCAAAAAGCAAAATACGGGCGGCGTCTCAGAAACGCTACTTTTAAAACGTCGAGAAGACATTGATGCTTTGGGTAGTGTATGGGAGTGTCTGGTAAACCCTGGTAAGCGCCTTAAGCCTGGTGCAGTAATTGAATACCGTGCAGGTGGCTTGCATGCTCCTGACTCAGCTCCTGTTGTGTTGACGGGCACCATTGTGGATTTTGTTGACGACAACAGGGGAGGTCGTCTGGTGCGTTTTGAAGCACAGGGAGACCGTACTCTTGACGAGGCTATTCATGAGGCAGGCCACGTTCCACTGCCTCCGTATATTACACAGTACGAGGGAGACCCAGAGAAGTACCAGACGGTCTACGCTATGCAGGACGAGCATTCTGCTGCAGCTCCTACCGCGGGTCTTCACTTTACTCCTGAGCTCATTGAAACCATCAAAGCAAAGGGTGTCCAGTGGGCATCTGTTGAGCTAGAGGTGGGTATTGATACCTTCAGGTTGGTAACAGAGGATGACCCTACTAAGCACGTTATTCATACCGAGCGCTACCACGTAGCTACAGAAGTTGTAGAAGCAGTAAAGGCTACCAAAGCAGCTGGTCATAAGGTTATTGCCATTGGTACTACCAGTGTTCGCTCGCTTGAAAGTGCTTGGGATAATCAGATTCCTTCAGCTGAGCCTCCTGTTGTTGCTCGTCGCTTTGAGGAGGCAGAAGACTCTGCTGCAGTGACTCATAAAGGCGATATGGTTGCCCGAGAAAACGCAACCACCAACCTCTATTTGATGCCAGGCTCTACGTTCCACGTGGTAGACACCATGGTGACCAACTTCCACGTTCCACGTTCAACTTTGATGATGCTGGTTTCTGCGTTTGCAACGCGCGAGCAGATTATGGACGCCTATCAAAGTGCCATTGACGAGAAGTACCGCTTCTTGTCATTTGGTGATGCCATGATCATCATTTAGCGAGTTTGGTTACGTGACCATGATTCTTACGTTTAACTTGAGAGTTTAGATGTAGAAAAAGTGCCCACAGTATGATGTGACCCCCAAAAGTTAGACTTTTTTAGCGTAGCAGTTTATATGGCTGCTA
>CAUUEB010000038.1:0-8422 GCA_963544135.1 uncultured Atopobium sp.
TAATAATATTCTTAAAATGTCTCATACTTAGACTCCTAATCCAAATTATCGCTACATATTTTTTGTCAGTAACATATTTTTTTACAAAATATCACTGTAGATGTTAGCTGTCTACAATTTTGCTTATAAAAAGCTTCTAAAAGATGAATCATTGTTCAGAGATGTTGCGGTTGATCAAAATAGTTCCAGGAGTGGACGCTCGCAAGTATGGTAAGCAGTGGATTATTAATCGAGATGCTATGTTGCGCGAGTATGGCAATCCCGTGTGCTAAAAGCTGCAAATACTCAATCTCAAATACTGTCCATCACATTAGACAGTATGATCAATAGACTTCAACCTGTTGAGAGCGTTTTCGAGAAAAATATAGAGTCATCCGCAGAGCAGGTGACTCTAATTGTTCATTCATCTGTAATTATTTCCCAATACTTCGCATTCAGCTCGTTATTACTTCGAAATCTGCCAGCCTTCAATACGCGAGCGAGCTTCAACAAAGTCATGGTAGGGACCGTTGTGCGAAATAAGCTCCTCATGGGTGCCCTGTTCTGCAACACGTCCATCTCTAAGGAAGAAAATCTGGTCAGCTTCCTCAATTGTTGAGAGACGATGCGCAATTTCAAGCACCGTTTTTCCCTTACAGAGTTGGGCAAGGGCTGCTTGAATCTCCGCTTCGTTTTCTGGGTCAACACTTGCCGTTGCCTCGTCAAGAACAACAATAGGTGCATCCTTCAAAATTGCGCGAGCAATTGAGATGCGCTGTCTCTCGCCTCCAGATAGTCGAGCTCCGCCTTCTCCAACTTTTGTCTTATAGCCCTCGGGCAGAGCTTTTATGAACTCATCGCAGCGTGCGGCCTTTGCCGCTTCTACAATCTCTTCAAACTGTGCATCAGGCCTGCTCAGAGCGATGTTACGCTCAATCGTGTCATCCATAAGATAGACGTCTTGGAAAACCATGGAGAAGTCCTCAAGAATACTGTTACACGAAAGCTCGCGTACATCGTGGCCTCCTATGCGTACGGAGCCGCCTGTTGCATCATAGAAACGTGCAAACAACTTGGCAACAGTTGTTTTACCTGAACCACTTCCTCCAACAAGAGCTGCAGTTGTTCCCTCGGGAATAGTCAGAGACATTCCGTTGAGCACAAGAGGTCCATCTCCGTAAGCGAATGAGACGTCATGCATCTCAAGGTTGTGATGTTCAAGTTTTACAGCTTTGCAATTGTCATCGATTGCGGGTGCGGATTCGATAGCGTCAAGACGGTCGATAACTTCTCCGATGTGTCCAATTACGTAGGCAGCGTCGCCACAAGCCTCGATTGATTGGAACAGCATAAAGGAGAACATCACCAGCGTACAGAAGTTAAGAAGAGATATCGTGCCGTTCAGGAAAGAGATACATACGATAACAATGACGCCAATCGAAGCACTGCGTGTCACAAAGAGAAGCAAGGCGTTGAAGGGTTGGAAAGCAAGCTCGGTTTTGAGATTTACATTTCTAGAACGTGCGTATGCGGAGCGTACTGCTGAAACAGCAGCATCTACCTGCCGGTAACTCTTAACAACGGGCATACCGTGGATGTATTCCAACGTTGCTTGAGCCATATCCTCGCGTGCGTCATTTTGCGCGGGCGACAAACGCGCGGAATTTTTGAACATCAGCTCCAGTACCACCGTTGCTACCGCAATCGCAGCCAATGCGAGGATGCAGGACCGCAGATCCATGAAGGCGAGAAACGCCACCATTGCAGCTGCGGTTATGTATCCGTTGCCAAGCATGTCTACCATGCGCATACCGTGGATTTCCACGAATGACAGTTCGGTTGTGAGTGCCGAGAGAATTTCTCCTGATGGGTGATTGTCAAAGTAACCAAGAGGGACGCGTTTCAGTGCTTCTCCGATATGTATACGCACCTCGTTGGAACGTTCTGCAGCTACGGTTTCTTCGGCTCGCGCTCTTAACCACATAAGCGCCGCGCGTAGTGCAATCGAGGCAACAATAGCCAGTCCAGCTGTAAGTGCAATTTTAAGATCGGGTTTCTCGCCATTTGATAAGCCGAGAAACCCGCACATGGCCCAGGCGGCAATAGCGATGGGTGCTGCTGAAACAAGTGAGATAAGAAAAGAGTATGCAAAGCCAAAGAGAATTCGCGTTTTCTTGTTGCCCGTCCAACGGACCACTTTCATAAGCGCACTAAACATTACGCTGGTCCTTTCTCACTTCATGGTTTCTATTGGAAATGTGTGCTTCCCACATGCGGCGATAGAGCTCGCTTGAGCCAAGGAGGTCCGTATGTGTTCCCTCGACGACAATATTTCCGGAATCCATGACTACTATCTTGTCAAAATTACGTACCGTCGAGATTCTGTGCGCAATTACTATCAGCGTTTTTCCACGTGCAAGCTCTGAAAGTGCCTGCTGGATGAGCTCTTCGCTTTCGGGGTCTATGAACGCAGTTGCCTCATCGAGCACAAGAATCGGAGCATCTTTCAGATAGGCGCGTGCGATAGAGATGCGCTGGCGTTCTCCACCCGAAAGAGCTCCTCCGGCTTCTCCGGAAAGGGTTTCAAATCCATTTGCAAGCTTATCTGCCAATTCTTCACAGTGCGCAGCAGCAAGCGCGCGCTCTACCTCGTCGTCAGTGGCGTCTGGACGTCCGAGTCTTACGTTCTCAAAGATTGTTCGATCAAAGAGGAAATTGTCTTGAGTCACAAAGCTTACAAGACCAGCTAGCTGGTCAAGTGGCATATCGCGCACGTCAGTTTCTCCGATGCGGATTGCTCCTGATCCTGCGTCCCAGAATCGTGCAATGAGCTTGGCCATTGTTGACTTTCCAGAACCACTTGGTCCCACCAGAGCACACGAGGTACCTTCAGGCACTTCAAGAGAGATTCCGTGGAGCACTTCTTCGTCGCAATAAGAGAATTTAACGTTCTCGAATGAGACATCGTGGGATGTGATGATTGCGGGAGAGGAGACTTCGGGCAAGGGTTTCATCTCTAACAGCTTGCTAACGCTGTCCATTACCTTCTCGATTTCCTTGAACATATTGGTGTACTGGGTAATTTTGGTGAGAGGACCAATGACGCCGATTGACAACATACATGCAAGAGCCATCTGAGCTACGTCGATACTGCCCAAAGCTACAAGAATGCATCCGACTGGTACAACTCCTAAAAGGAGCGTTGGCAGTATTGCAAACATGGCGTTCATGGGGATACGAGCTGACTTATACCAGGCAAGCGTTAGTTTCTCAAATTCAGAGATGTCGTTACGAAAACGAGCGTACGAGGAGTCAGCTTGGTTGAAAGTCTTGATGACTTCGATGCCATCGATGTATTCGACAAGTGTTGAGTTAACGCGCTCACTTGCCTCCCAGTACGCTGCATAGTCTCGTTCAAAGTTTTTAAAAAGCAGCGAGAGGGGCATAATTGACAAGGCTGGTGCGATGAGCATAGAGAGTGCAAGTCGAATATCAATTGAGCACACGATTGCAAAACATAAGATGAGAAGAAGCACATTGCTGGTGAACTCTGGGATAACGTGGGCAATGGGCATCTCCATTTGCTCGATGTCATCAATAATTGTTTTCTTGAGTGCTCCGGAGGGCGCTGATTGAACATCGCCTAGAGAACATGAGGCTAGGTGCTCGCATGCAGCGTTTCGCAGGTTTTCAAGCGTGTGGTAGGCAACGCTGTGCGATGTTGACGTTGAGGCTAGATAGCCTACCGCCTGAACTGCCACTCCGAGAAGGGCAATGAGAGCCCAGTATCCAACTTCACTGAAAGTAAGGGTGCTTGCTATTGAGAGCGCAATCAACTTGTAGGCGGCAAAAAAAGGAACAATGCCTCCGGCAACACCTACCACAGCACATAACAGCGAGGCTCCGAGTTTTAGGCGCTGTCCGCGTGTAAATAAAGCAAGCTGTTGTATCCAACTGCTCTTTTTCTTTTTGCTAGAGTCCATGGGTCCTCCCAAACGACGAGTATGAGCAAATTGTATTCACGGCTCGTAGAATGAGAAAAGCCCGATTGTCGCGGTACGCTCCAAGCGTATCGAAGCGTGTCGAAACGTATTGAAGCGCGCCTATCTTTCTAGACCAGCGTTTTCGCGGTAATCTGCAGGTGACATGCCAACAATGCTGCGGAACGTGAAAGCAAATTTTGAGGCGTTCGTATACCCAACTTCAAACGCAACTTCTCCAATAGGTTTGGAGGTTGTTCGGAGGAGCGTGGCAGCTTGTGCCATGCGATAGCGCGTGAGGTATGCGTGCACGCTGGTGCCATAGACTTCCTTAAAGCATCGCTGCATGCTGGCATAGGGGAATTCAAACTCTTGAGAAAGCTCTTTGAGCGTCTTGCGAGAAGAGAGATCGGAGGTTAAGGCCCGTTCTATATCCTTTATCTTGTCAACCTTGGCGCGCGTGAGACCGTACTGTCCAATGCGTCCGCCTTCAGGAATACTGCTCCCAAGAAATAACAGGAGCTCCATAACCTTGAGTTTTAGGTAGGCGTCCCTAAAGCAATCTTGAGCGCTGTACATTTCGCAGAAAATATGCTCAATGGACGCTCCACCGCGAAGCACACTTGGTTTGTCGCCTGAACAGAACTTCTCGTAAAGTAGTTCAACTTTTACCGGAAATCCCTCGGGAAAAACAGATTGCAGCGATTTGTCTGCCGTGTCTAGGTCAAGGCAGACGGTGACACCTCGGTAGTGCCCAAAGGGGAATCGGAAGAGGCTTTCATGTCTTGAGTGGTCATCGATGCCTAAATCACCTGTGTCCAAGTATAGGCACGAGCTGGTTCCGGACTCCCACTCAATTCTTCCTTCTCGACAATAGTTCAGGCAGAGCATGCGTGATCCTGGGGTAAGCTTAAAGCCCGATTCAAGGTTCCATACGCTTGTGAAGTCATTGAACATGAGGGTAATTCCAGGCATGACATCGTGCATTGTCATGATGCCCTGTCCGTCAGTACCTTCCGCCCTCCATACAGAATGATCTGTATCGTGCGTCACGCGACGGACGTTGCCACCCATGTCAGCATAGTTAGCAATGTCCATCGTGTCTCCAATCCCCTTCGTTTCTCTGAAGAGTGTTCTCAAAAAATGACAGTACCTTTGACCAGCCCTCATCGTCGAGCGCGCCTTGGTCTACAAATGATCCGTCTTCCATGCGGGCAAAGTCGGTGCAACATGCTCTGATGAACTCAGGATCGTGTGTTACAACCACGATAGCTCGTCCTTCTGCCGCTGCTGCGGTAACGCTTGCAGCAACCTGTTCCATATGGGCAAGGTCAAGTCCACTGGTAGGTTCGTCAAGCACGAGTAAATTACGATCTGATGCAAGTGCCGTAGCGAGGGCAACGCGTTGCATTTGGCCTCCTGAAAGCGACAGCGGATGGCGTTGTGCCAGTTCAGTTAAGTCCAACGATGCAAGTATAGTACGGGTAAGGTGCTCGTCAGCACGACTCGTGGAGTCGAGTACCTCATCAAATACGCTCTCTCGGAAGAGCTGATGGCTCACGTCTTGCATAACCAAGTAGCCGTTCTTTGGTTTGCTTGAGAATGGGCTAGGACCTTCTCCAACATCTTTGGTCCCTTTGCAACCGCTCACAAGACCGCAGATGCAGCGTGCGAAGGTAGACTTTCCAGCACCATTGCTTCCGATGATGGCAGTGACACCTCCTCGCCTGAAGGCGATGCGAGAAACGTTGATGCCGCGGCTTGACTGCGGGTAGTGATAGCTCATATCTCGTATTTCTACAAACTCGTTCTTCTCGCATCGTGCGCAGCACTGTTCAGCTGCAATGGCCGCAAAGGTTGGTGCACGCAGACCAAGCGCTCGCGCCTCGTCAGCAGTGGATGCATAGAATTGCGTGGGGTCAATCTCGCGTTCCACGCTGCCTGAGCGCATCACAATAATGCGATCGGCGATGCCCTCCAACCAATGGAGTCGATGCTCGGAGATGAGCACAGTGCGGCCCTCAGCTTTCCATTTTGCAACAATCTTTCGGAGAAGCCCTATGGAAGCGAAGTCAAGGTTGGAGGACGGCTCATCAAGGACGAGAACATCTGGGTCAAGCATAGTGGCTGAGCCACAGGCAACGCGTTGTTTTTCTCCACCAGAAAGTGAGAGGCAGCTGCGGTCGATAAGATCCGAGAGCTCAAGCGCGGTGGTGACGTCCTTTAGTCGTGTGCGTATCTTGTCAGGCGCTACTCCTTGGTTCTCACACGCAAATGCGAGTTCACCAGTTGTGTCCAAACAGAAGAACTGGGTTTTAGGGTTCTGGAAGACCGATCCGACCTTTGGCGCTAGTTCCCAAAGCTCGTGGTTGGAAGGTGTAAGACCACAGACTTCAATCTTCCCCGAGAGTTTCCCCTCATAGTAATGGGGGATGAGGCCATTGACGAGCCTTGTCAGGGTAGTCTTTCCAGATCCCGAGGCACCCGTCAGGCAGACTACTTCACCAGGGGCTACGTTAAGGTTGACCTCGGAGAGGCTGTTTTTCTCGCTTGCCTGATAGCAGTAGCATGCATTTTTTATCTCGATCATTTCAATCCTAGTAGTAGAGCAATGGCGTGATCACCGCGCAAATAGTGGCTATGGCGAGAAAGGCGATTACTATCCAGTCTCGTACACGCATGCGTGCTTCGTTTATGTTTGTGCGAGCTGTTGGTCCACCGAGCCCTCGCACAAGTGCCGAAGCAGAGAGGTCTTCACCGCCTCGCACTGCCGAGACAAGCAGCGGTACCAGGCAATTCTCGATGGCGGAGATAGGGTTTCTGAACGTCTTGCTGCTGCGCATGCGTATAGCAGCAGCTATCTGTCGGTAGTCATCGGCTATCGCTGGGAAGTATCGAAGCATTACGACAAAGGGAATTTCTACTGCCTGAGGCATGTGCATACGGTCGCATGCTGCCATGAACTCACTGACTGACGTGGTTGTGACTAGCCAGGTTCCCATGGCAATACCAGGGGCGAACTGCCTTACGATTCCCGAGATGCCCAGCGTGGCAAAGAGAGCAACTCCAGTGAGGCATGATTCCGCGATTGTTGCCACAGCGCTTGCAGCCCCGTATAACGTGAGGTATGTGATTGCTGAGCGGAAATGGTGAGAGAGGGCTAGCATGATGAAAGGTGTTGCAATAAGCAGCGGCTTAACCACAAGGAGAGGCCCCACGTTATAAGACCCAAGCATAATTGTTGAGACGACGAGTGTGGCAAGCACTTTAGTGCGGGGATCAAGCACGAGCCCTCGGTTATTGGCAGTTGAGAGGAACAGCCCCTTTTTCATTATGCGATGCCGGCTCGCTCAAAGTGCTTGTGGAGGAGTTTCTTGCCGATGACGGCTCCGATACACCCTGCAATACATGCAGCAAGAGCAAGAGGTAGAAGGCTCCAGTCAGGAATGTAGCTGGAGAGAGCGTTGGCATATTCCTGTCCGTAGCCAGAGGCGATACCTGCGAAGTAGCTCGCGCGATTCATGACGATGGGAATATAGTTGCCTATCAACCATACGCTCAGGACTCCGTGTGAAATTATGGAGCGCCCTGCGCTGTTATAGTTACCGCTTCTGAGGACAAGGTCGGCGAGAAGACCACATACTGGTCCCGTAATAAAGGCATATACGCCCATGCCACCAAGGCCCATAAGGAGACCGAGGATGGTTCCCATGATGAAAACCATTCCGAAATGCCTGACTTTTGTGATATAGAGCATGTACGGAATGCCTCCGATAAGCGGACAGATGACGGAGAGCAATGGAATGAATATGGGAACGTAGCCCAGCATTGCCACAGCCATGATGATTATGAAGTAGAGAGCGGTGAAGATACCGATGTTTATAAGGTCCTTCGGTTGCAGCCCTTTTTTCTTGACTGAGGGTGTTTCAGACATAATGCGTCTCCTTTCGGTTAGCTCTATCTAACTTATAAAGGATAGACACAGAGAAACTCAGTCAATAGCCCATTTGTATCAGTATGTCCCGTTTGTATCGCACGATAATTTATGATTCATGGAATAAGAGAGCAAACGAAATTGTTAAAAAGTATAAAGCTGAACTTTATGACTACTTTGAGGGTCTCGGATTAATAAAATAAATGTAGAAGTAGGAGCTAATAATTATTTATTCAACTAAGTCTTCAAGTAGTGTTCGTGCCATACCATTAAGATCTAATTTGTGATCTTGGGTGTAGGAGAGCTCAGTTTCGTGTAGAGTTTGCATTGCGGTTATTTCCTTTCTGAATTGGTTTTGGTGACTATATTTTAGGAAATAACCGCACTTCTTTTAAACACCTGAAATGCTTGCTTACACCACTTTTCGGGATACGACCCACTGGCCAATATACGTGGTAAATATTAGCCAACTGCCGTGGTAAATATTAGCCAACTGCCGTGGTAAATATTAGCCAACTGCCGTGGTAAA
>CAUUEB010000039.1:0-8399 GCA_963544135.1 uncultured Atopobium sp.
TCCATGCGGACAACCTGATTGAGAAGGTCATCCAGAGAACCAAGGTCCTCGTTGATTACATCAGGGCTAACTTCGTCGGAAGAAGAACCGATGAGTGTCTCGGTGTAATCAGAGTGAGTGGATGGAGCTGCAGAGCCCAGCATCAAGCCGCCATCGCCTTCTGGCGAGAAGACCATGTTGAGCAGCTGAGAAAGATCCTCAGAATCTGCCTCATCCTCTTCTGGCTCAAGGATGTAGAGGAGGTTACGAGCCTCAAGGCCATCGCGGAGCTCCTCGATTGCCTTTGCACCAATACCATCGATGCGAAGCAGGTCTTCCTCGGTCTTACCGATAAGATCGCCTACGGTCTCAATGCCAACCTCGCTGAACTTGTTGGTCCAACGCTGTGACACGCCAAGATCATCGAAGAGGTACAGCTTTGCGTCCTCGCTTGAAAGCGTGCGGCCATTCTTGGAGTAAACGCCACCGTTGTAATCCTCGTTGACCCAATCAAGCTGCTTAGGAAGCTGCTCCTCGATGTCCTTAAGCTCTGCTGGTGCCCAGTCTGGAAGAGACTTAGCAAGAGAAGAAGTTGGGCCATCAATCTTGGTGCCATGGTAGGTAAGCTCAACATCGTTGTATGCGGAGAGACCAGTACCTGCAGGAATCTGCTTACCAACAATAACGTTGGACTTGAGGTCAAGCAGGTGGTCAACGTCGCCCTCGATAGCTGCAGAGGTAAGAACGCCTGCAGTACGAATGAACGATGCACTGGAGAGCCAAGAATCGATAGAGCTTGCAACCTTCAGAGTACCAAGGATTGCTGGCTCTGCCTCTGGTGGAGTACCACCAGCAAGGGCAATGTTCTGGACAGTCTCTGCAAAGACATAGCGGTCCACATACTGACCAAGCAAGTACGAAGAGTCACCTGGATTGGTAACCTGAACACGACGAAGCATCTGACGCGCGATAACCTCGATGTGCTTATCGTTGAGTTCTACACCCTGGGAGGTATAGACGTCCTTAACGGACTCAACGAAGGTGTGCATGGTGGACTCAATGTCAGTGAGTCGACGGAGCATACGGAAGTTGACGAAGCCGCGGGTAATCTGGTCACCAGCACGGACAACAACGCCATCCTCAATGCCAGGCATGAAGCGGACAGATGCAGGTACACGCCACTCCTCGATGACACGGGAAGCATCGTCTGCATCAACAATACGCAGCAGGTACTCGGTGGTCTCTGGGGTAATGTGAAGAACACCAGAAACAGGAGCCAGGTCAGCCTCGCGGCCAAGAATCTTCTCGTTGACGTTGCCGACGACGTCGAACATACGAGCAACGGTAGGAAGACCCTGCGTAATATCGTCTGCGCCTGCAACACCACCGGAGTGAATGGTACGCATGGTCAACTGAGTACCAGGCTCACCAATGGACTGAGCTGCGATAATACCAACTGCAGTACCAATGTTGACAGGACGACGGGTGGAAAGATCCCAGCCGTAGCACTTCTGGCAGACGCCGTACTTAGACTTACAGGTCAGAAGCGCGCGGAGCTGAACCTTAGCAAGGCCGTGCTCAACAAGACGCTCAAGATCCTGCTTGGACTCAACATAGCCACCAGCAGGGATAAGAACCTCGCCAGTGTTTGGATCGCAGACATCCTCAAGGGTGCAGCGGCCAATCAGGTCAGTATCAACAGAAGTCTGACCAGGCTTAATCAGAGGATAGGTAACTGCCTCATCAGTGCCGCAGTCCTCCTCGCGGACAATGACGTCCTGTGCAACGTCGACAAGTCGACGAGTCAGGTAACCAGAGTCGGAGGTGTGGGATGCGGTATCTACCAGACCCTTACGAGCGCCGTAGGTAGAAATGAAGTACTCAAGAGGCTCAAGACCCTCGCGGAAGTTTGCCTTAATTGGAAGGTCGATGGTTTCACCGGACATATCCGCCATCAGGCCTCGCATACCAGCAAGCTGGCGAAGCTGTGTCTTAGAACCACGAGCTCCAGAGTCAGCCATCATGTAAATTGGGTTGTTCTCTGCAAAGCCTGTAAGCATCTCAGAGCCGAGAAGATCGGTGCACTCGGTCCATGCGTTAACAACCTCAACGTGACGCTCTCGCTCGGAAAGGAAGCCGTCCTCGTAGTACTCGTTGATCTGGTCAACGCGGTCCTGTGCCTCCTGAAGCAGCTGTGGCTTGTGTGGAGGAATAACAGCGTCCCAAACAGAAACGGTCAGACCAGCAAGAGTTGCGTAGTGGAAACCAGTCTTCTTGATGTTATCCAGAATTGGCTCAACATCAGCCATTGGGTAACGGTCGCAGCAATCGTTGACCAGAACACCAATGTCGGACTTAACCATCTTGTAGTTAATGTATGGGTAATCCTCTGGCAGGCACTGACGGTTGAAGATAATGCGACCAACAGTGGTCTCAAAACGCTTAGTACCCTCAGTAACGTCCAGATCCTCATACTGACCGCGACCAGTCATAACGCGGAAGATAGCACGATCGCTATCAGCAACGTTTGCATCCTTGGAGCTTACGCGGACAACAACCTTTGCCTGAAGATCAAGGTCACGGTTGGCCTCAATAGCCAGAAGAGCATCCTCAAAGCTTGCAAAGGTAAGAGTCTTAGCGTCTTCACCGGTCTTCTCGGAAGTGAGGTAGTAGACACCAAAGACCATATCCTGAGAAGGAACGGTCAGAACCTTACCAGAAGCAGGGCTTCTGAGGTTGTTGCTGGAGAGCATCAGAATGCGAGCCTCTGTCTGTGCCTGAGTAGAAAGTGGCACGTGGACAGACATCTGGTCGCCGTCGAAGTCTGCGTTGAATGGTGCGCAGACCAGAGGGTGCAGGTGAATTGCCTTACCCTCGATAAGAACTGGCTCAAATGCCTGGATAGACAGACGGTGAAGGGTAGGTGCGCGGTTGAGAAGAACGAGGCGGTCCTGAATGACCTCATCCAGAACGTCCCAAACAACTGGAGTACCACGGTCAATAGCGCGCTTTGCGCCCTTAATGTTTTCAACCTTACGAAGCTCAACCAAACGACGCATGACAAATGGCTTGAAGAGCTCAAGTGCCATAGCAGATGGAAGGCCGCACTGGTGCAGCTTCAGGTGTGGGTCAACAACAATGACGGAACGGCCAGAGTAGTCAACACGCTTACCCAGAAGGTTCTGACGGAAGCGACCCTGCTTACCCTTAAGGGCCTCAGCAAGAGACTTCAGAGGACGTCCACCACGACCAGTGACTGGACGACCACGGCGACCGTTGTCAAACAGAGCGTCAACGGACTCCTGAAGCATGCGCTTCTCGTTGTTAACAATGATAGAAGGTGCCTCAAGGTCAAGCAGGCGCTTAAGACGATTGTTACGGTTAATAACACGACGATACAAATCGTTTAAGTCGGAAGCTGCAAAACGGCCACCATCAAGCTGAACCATAGGACGAAGATCAGGTGGAATAACTGGTACAACGTCAAGGATCATGTTAGCTGGATCGTTGCCACCTTTAAGGAAAGCGTCAACAATCTCAAGGCGCTTAATGGCCTTCTCGCGCTTCTGCTTCTGAGCATCCTCATTGGCGATAATAGCGCGGAGCTCCTTGGCCTCTTTCTCAAGGTCAATGTTGGAGAGAAGGTCACGTACAGCCTCTGCGCCCATGCCACCCTTGAAGTAGATGCCGTAGTAGCGCTTAAGCTCGGAGAACAGACCCTCATCGGAGATGAGCTCTCTGGTCTCAAGCTGCATGAACTTCTCGAAAGCCTCACGACGAAGGGTCTTCTCTTCCTCGTACTCTTCCTCAAGATCAGCGATGCCTGCACGAATCTCGTCCTCAGAAAGAGGCTCAAAATCGCCAAACTCGTCATCCTGTGGCTGGCCCTGCTCGCGAAGACGTGCGATCTGATCGTCACGCTCTGCGTCAAGCTCTTCGAGGTCTGCTGCGAGCTCCTCACGAAGATCGTCTACGTCAGCCTCACGTGCCTCAGTGTCAACACTGGTGATTACGTAAGATGCAAAGTAGAGGACTTTCTCGAGGTCTTTGCTCTTGATGTCAAGAAGACGTGCCAGAGGGAAGCTGGTTGGGCTCTTGAAGTACCAGATGTGGCTTACAGGAGCAGCAAGCTCGATGTGGCCCATGCGGTCACGACGAACCTTTGCGGTGGTTACTTCAACACCGCAGCGCTCGCAGGTAATGCCCTTGAAGCGAATGCCTTTGTACTTACCGCAGGCGCACTCCCAGTCCCTTACAGGTCCAAAGATCTTCTCGCAGAAAAGACCGTCCTTTTCTGGCTTAAGGGTACGGTAGTTGATGGTCTCAGGCTTCTTTACCTCGCCATAGGACCAACCGCGGATATCATCAGCAGACGCTAGAGAAATTTTAATAGCGTCAAATTCAGTGGAATCGAAATCTGCCACAGTCGCTACTCCTTATCGGTGGTCGCGTCGCCTACAAGTGCGGATGCACCCTCAGCGTCTTGGGACAGGTCGGAAGCGGTTACCTCAGTGAAGCCAAGGTCGTTGAGGATCTCAACAGCGTTCTTCTCCTCAGGATCTGTGACCTTTGCGGTATTTGCACGCTTACGGTAGGAGATTGGCTCAATGTCAAGTGCCAGGGAGCGAATCTCTTTGACCAGAACCTTGAAGGACTCAGGAATTCCTGCAGTAGGAATGTTCTCGCCCTTAACAATGGACTCATAGGTCTTAACACGGCCGTTGGTATCGTCAGACTTAACGGTAAGGATCTCCTGGAGGACGTTAGCAGCACCGTATGCATACAGTGCCCAAACCTCCATCTCACCAAAGCGCTGACCGCCGAACTGTGCCTTACCACCCAGAGGCTGCTGGGTAACAAGAGAGTAAGGGCCAGTTGAACGTGCGTGGATCTTATCGTCAACCATGTGGCCGAGCTTCAAGATGTAAGAAACACCAACGGTAATTGGGCTCTTGAAAGCCTCACCGGTACGGCCATCGTAGAGGGTAGTCTTACCACGCTCGTTGAGCTGTGGAACAAACTCCTCACGCATGTCCTCGCCGTACTCCTTGAGAGCCTTGTTGATCATGTTGATGTTGGTGCGGCGAACAATCTCTGCAACGGACTCATCAGTAGCACCGTCAAAGAGTGGTGTTGCAACAGGGATTGGACCCTCAACGTAACGCTTGGAATCTGCGTCGTCGTCATCCCAACCATGTGCAGCGCCCCAGCCAAGGTGGCACTCAAGCAGCTGACCAACGTTCATACGGGAAGGAACGCCCAGTGGGTCGAGAATAACGTCTACTGGGGTACCATCTGCCATGTAAGGCATGTCCTCAACTGGGAGAACCTTACAAATAACACCCTTGTTACCGTGACGACCAGCGATCTTATCGCCCTGCTGAATCTTTCTACGCTGAGCAACAAAGACGCGGACCAGGTCGTTTACTCCTGGAGGCAGGTCGTCTCCAGCCTCACGGCTGAAGCGAACAACGTCAACAACGCGGCCATAAGAGCCATGTGGCATCTTGAGGGAAGTATCGCGAACGTCGTGTGCCTTAGCACCGAAGATTGCGCGAAGCAGGCGCTCTTCTGCGGTCAGAGCAGTCTCACCCTTAGGAGTGACCTTACCAACAAGAATATCGCCAGGGCCAACCTCAGCGCCGATGCGGATGATACCGTCATCGTCGAGGTTTGCGAGCATGTCCTCACCAAGGTTTGGAATCTCGCGGGTAATCTCCTCAGCACCAAGCTTGGTGTCACGAGCATCAATCTCGTGGCGGGAAATGTTAACGGAGGTCAGGAGGTCTTCCTGAACAACACGCTCGGAGACGATAATACCGTCCTCGTAGTTGTAGCCTTCCCATGGCATGTAAGCAACGGTAAGGTTTGCACCAAGTGCCAGTTCAGAGTGGTCAACAGATGGACCGTCTGCGATTGGTTGGCCCTTCTCGACCTTCTGTCCAACTGTGACAATTGGACGGTGGTTGATGCAAGTGGACTGGTTAGAGCGCTCGTACTTAGGAAGATCGTAGCGCTGAGAACCGTGCTCATCGGAGTAGATGACAACGTGAGCTGCGTCTACCTCGGTGACCTCGCCGGCAAACTCTGCACAAATAAGCTCACCAGAGTCCTGAGCTGCGCGACCCTCCATACCAGTTCCAACAAATGGAGCGTGGGACTGGATCAGAGGCACTGCCTGACGCTGCATGTTTGCACCCATGAGGGTACGCTTTGCGTCGTCGTGCTCAAGGAATGGAATGAGGTTAGCTGCGACGGAGAGAAGCTGACGTGGAGAAACGTCCATGTAGTCAACGTCCTCAACAGGAACCTGTGCAGGTGCACCGAAGGAACCGTCGAAGTCGCGGGTACGTGCGATAACGCGGTCTGCATCAACAATCTTGCCGTCTGCGTCAACCTCAACAAACTTCTTAGACTTAGGGTCAATTGGGGTGTTAGCAGGAGCAATAATGTGATTCTCCTCCTCGTCTGCGGTCATCCACACGATGTCGTCAGAAACAACACCGTCTGTGACCTTACGATAAGGAGCCTCGATAAAGCCGTACTCATTTACGTGAGCGTACAGTGCCAAGGAGCCGATAAGACCAATGTTTGGTCCCTCAGGAGTCTCAATTGGGCACATACGGGAGTAGTGCGAGTTGTGAACGTCGCGGACTGCGGTAGGAACGTTGGTACGACGGCTTGAGCCGGACTTGTGTCCTGCAAGACCGCCAGGTCCCAGAGCAGAAAGACGACGCTTGTGGGTCAAACCAGCAAGTGGGTTTGCCTGGTCCATGAACTGCGAAAGCTGAGAAGAACCGAAGAACTCCTTGATTGCAGCAACAATTGGACGGATATTGATCAGAGACTGTGGAGTGATGTCGTCTGCGTCCTGAGATGCCATACGCTCACGAACAACGCGCTCCATGCGGCTCATACCAATGCGGAACTGGTTCTGGACCAGCTCGCCAACGGTACGGACGCGGCGGTTGCCAAAGTGGTCAATGTCATCAAGGTGCTTAGACTCATCACCTGCATGCACTGCAAGAAGGTACTGAAGAGCTGCAACGATGTCCTCTTTGGTAAGAACACGAACGTCTGCAGGAATCTCTTCCTCAAGCTTCTTGTTGATCTTGTAACGACCAACGCGTGCAAGGTCATAGCGCTGCTCGTTGAAGAAGAGGCCGTCAAGCAGAGAACGGGCAGAGTCAACAGTTGGTGGCTCGCCTGGACGCTGACGACGATAAATCTCGATAAGAGCATCCTCACGTGTGGTTGCAACGTCACGCTCAAGTGTGTTGCGAACAACATCGGAATCACCAAGGAGCGAGAGAATCTCGTCATCGGTAACAGCAATGCCAAGTGCACGGAGGAAGACGGTAGCGCTCTGGCGACGCTTGCGGTCAATGGAGACGACCAGGTGGCCGCGCTTATCAACCTCAAACTCAAGCCATGCACCACGTGCAGGAATGAACTGAGACTTGTGGACCAGAACACCGTTGTCCATCTCTGACGAGAAATACACGCCAGGTGAACGAACGAGCTGTGAAACCACAACGCGCTCAGAACCGTTGATGATGAAGGTACCGCGCTCAGTCATCAGTGGGAAATCACCCATGAAGACAAGCTGCTCCTTCATCTCACCAGTCTCTTTGTTGACAAAACGGACGTCAACAAAAAGAGGTGCTTGATATGAAATGTCTTTTGCACGACACTCAGCCATTGAATTGGCAGGGTCGCCGAACTGATGGTCACCAAAGGTGACCTGCATGGTTCCAGCGCTGTTCTCAATTGGCGAGAACTCAGCGAAGGACTCTGCAAGGCCCTCTCCCATAAAGCGCTCAAATGATTCCTTCTGTACAGAAATCAGATTTGGCAGCTCCATAGCTGCGGGAATCTTACTGAACGTCCTGCGTCCAGTATGCGCCTGAGGCGTGGTGAGGGAAGTCTTTTTAGCGGTAGACACCAGGTTGTCCTCCTTCAAAAGGGTGGAAGGTGGCAATTGTCGCAACCTAGTAATTTAGTCAAGATTTTAATGCGCGTCAACAGAAAAACACTTGATTTTTTAAGACGTTTTGACTATATTATCGCGTTTATGTTTTTCAACTGCACAAACGTTATGTTGCAGGTAAATCCTTGACTAACTCGTCTTTTCTAGTTGTGAAGATTTTGTGAAGAAGGTCCACGGAGACAGAAATAGCTTTCGGTGAGCGGCGCTCCCCCGCCACGTCGCTTCGCATGGCGCTCCATGCACCCCGAGCGCACGGGTTTCTCACTAAGTGCAGGTACGAGCGCGACTGCGAGCGCACGGGTTTCTCGCCACACGCAGGTACGAGCGCGGCTGCGAGCGCACGGGTTTCTCGCCACACGCGCCTGCCTTTTGCTGCACGCGCCTGCCTTTTGCTGCACGCGCCTGCCTTTTGCTGCACGCGCCTGCCTTT
>CAUUEB010000040.1:0-8023 GCA_963544135.1 uncultured Atopobium sp.
CGCTCCTTGAGGAGGGAGAAGTTAGCAATAGTGGTCTTAACGGTGACAGTCTTGTCATCCTTCTTCTCTACGGAAGCAATTGGAGCAAGCATTGGAACGTAAACGCTACCCTTTGCAGAAGAACGGTTGAAGGACTCAACAACGTCATCTGCCTTTACCTCGTTACCATCAGAGAACTTTGCGCCGTCACGGATGGTAATCTCAAAGGTGTTATCGTCTACCTTCTTAGGATCAGCAGTAGCAAGCTCATTGAATGTTGAGTAGTCATGGAAGTTAAGACCGTAGAGGCCCTCAACTACCTGCCAGTTAACACCAAGAGCAAGTGCTGATGAAGTAGTAGATGGATCATAGTTCTGGGTTGAATAAGCGGTACCAGCAGTAATTGTGCCGCCGCCTTCCTTTCCAGATGGAGCTTCAGCTGCCTTCTGCTGTCCGCCACCGCAAGCGGTGAGGCCAAGGCCAGCTGCTACAGTTGCTCCGCCAAGGAAGCCGCGACGCGAAAGTGGACGGTTAATAAACTCGCTCATTTCTGCCTCTTTCTAAAAACTCTCCTTGCCACAACGTGGCACCAATGCCACTTGTGTGGCTTACATCTACATAACTATATGAAGAAAAGATATTTGTTCTGAAGACAGTTCGCCCAACGGTATTAATTTCTCGCTCATTGGCTGCTCAAAATATGAAAACGTGTTTTGTTGTATTATTTACTGCATATAAATCTTAATAGCAGCTAAGAAGGCCCGCAGTTAGCGGGCTTTACTATTATTTTACCTTGTATAATATATAAATTATTTAATTAACTACATAAGTAATAAATAAAGTCAACTACCGTTTACCGATGATTTACTACCGTTTGCCTTTAGAAATTACGGATATGTTGTGAAGATTAAACAAGAGTCAGTCCAAAATGAACTGACTCTTGTCTTAGAACAGCAAAAACTCCGCAAAATTACTTAACTAAATCTACAACACGCTCAGGGTTCGCCATAAAATCTAGATGTTCTTCCCCTAAATGAGATTCGATTATCTCTGATACTTGTTCGTCATTTTTTTCAATGTCAAAATTTCCATCTGCTGGGCTATAACTTCCTAAATAACCATCAGCTAGGTACGGTGGCGGCCATCCACTTAACCCTAAGCCACAAAAACTTCTAACTAGACATCTATAATTTCTATTATGCATTTCTTGTAACAGCCCAGCGTTCCTTGTTTGAATCCACATTTTTGGAGTTCCAAAATAAGACCCAATGGCAAATAGCCCTAAATCTTGCTCAACTGTTCCAACAACCTTTTCTTGAGAGCTTATTACCCAATATAAATCTATATTCAATAAAAGTTGGTTAGCCTGACTGACTCCTAAAAATGGCCCAGAGATAGTAGCGGTCTCTAAGTCAATATTTTCTGCGGATCCAAAATCAGACTTAAGACCATTTCTCTTATTCTCATATTGTTGCACAACATACTGAGCTGCCTGCTTTTTTAATTCTGGCAGCCTCATAGTATTCAGCTTAAAAAACCAATTATTTATTAGCAAACCACAAACAACAAGAACTACTAATAATGACAGATCTTTTACAAACCTTTTTCTACGCTTCATCTGCTGTCACCTCATTAGAACTGCTTGTAGCAACTGAAGTAAAAGTAATAACTAGGTAGCTCTAATAATATTCTGTTCGAGTATGCTTTAACAGCTAATCTGTCGGCCAATGGCTATATTTCAGCGTTGAATGAAAAAATAAGAATGGCATAACAACACTTCATAGCTGCCATTCTTATTACAAATAACTCAATTGTTTGATTTGATTTTAGAGATTGTGCTTCTTCATCCTTTGCTCAAAGAGCTCGTTGATGATCTTTGACATCTTTTCAACTTGTTGAGCACTAGGTTCATCCTCAAATGCAGTGTAGAGCTCTGGATACTCCCGAGCAATATACTCACAAGACTTACCTGTTGCGTGTCCACGAACAAAGAACGGAATACGCTTAATGTATTCTGGATTCACAAGTGCCAAGATTTTCTCGTCTGCTGTTTTACTCATGAGTTCCTCCCCTTGCATCTAACTTCTCATGTACAGTCGTGGAAGATTCTTCCCAAGCTTTGAGCTCTTCATAAATAGTTTCTGCCAAGTTCACAGAAACACCTTTTACCTGAGAGATGTCCTCAACACTTGCAGCCTTTAAGCGCTTAAAAGAGCCAAAATGACGCATGATATCTTTTTTGCGTTTAGGTCCTACACCAGGGATTTCATCCAGAATAGAGACGGTCATTGCCTTATCTCTAAGCTCACGATGGAAGGTAATTGCAAAACGGTGAGACTCATCACGGACTTGCTTGATGAGATACAGAGAAGCAGATCCAGTAGGCAACACAATTGGTGTGTCGTCCCAAGGTACAAAGACTTCCTCATCAGACTTAGCAAGACCGCAGACAGGAATATCCAACCCCAGCTCATTAAGCTGATTGATTGCGGCAGTCAGCTGAGGTTTGCCGCCATCAACTACCAGCAAATCAGGTCGCGATCCAAAGCGTTCATCTGCCATACGCTCCGTACTGTACCTTCTGCCCAGGACTTCTGTCATTGAGACAAAGTCGTTAGCTTCATCAAGCTCAGCGCGAATCTTAAAGCGGCGATACTGGCTTTTATCAGCCTTTCCGTTAGTAAAGACCACCATCGAGGCAACGGTAAAATTACCGTGAAGCGTAGAGATATCAAAGCACTCAATGCGCAGTGGCGGCGCATCAAGCGCAAGCGCGCTTTCCAGCTGAAGAAGTGCCTGGTTAGTGCGGTCGTCGGCATAGCCCGTGCGAATCATGTGGCGCATTAATGCATGACGAGCGTTAGCGGAAGCCATCTGGAGAAGACGGAACTTCTCGCCACGTTGTGGGTGGTGAAGCACACAGTTGTGGCCTCGTTTTTGCGTCAACCACTCGGACAAAACCTCTGCGTCGAGAAGATCGATGGGCAGGTTAACCTCTGCGGGAATGTCAGCGGTTTCGTCGTAGTAGCGCTTCAAGAAGCCCGAAACCAGCTCTTCCTCGGAAACGTCCAAGCCTTTGTCCAGGATAAACTCAACCGAGCGGATGGTACGGCCTTCTCGCACAACAAACACGCAGGCAGCGGAGATGGTTTCTTCTCGATAAATGCCAATGAGGTCAATGTTTACCGAGGTAGGAAACGTGACTTGCTGGCGGTCATCGAGATCAGAGAGTGAAGTCAGACGGGACTTGAGCCTAGCCGCCTTCTCAAAATCCAGATCAGCGGCAGCTTCTTGCATCTGATCTTTGAGCTCAGAGACAATCTCAGAGCGATTTCCACGGAGGAAGTTCTCTACCTGCCTAACATTCTTTGCGTAGGAAACGGTGTCAATGGCGCCCACGCACACACCAGGACCCTTGCCTACGTGGTAGTCGAAACAGGGACGCCCCTTCTTTGCCAGCAGCAGGTTAGCAACGGCCGCGCCGTCAGGGTCTTTTTCTAGCAGACGTTTAGCGCGCTTCCACTCTACACACGTAGCGGAGCAGATAGGTACTACTTTTCTGAGTGTCTCAATAGTCTGGCGCGCAGCGTAGGAATCAGTGTAGGGACCAAAATAACGTGTCCCCTTCTTGTGTTTCTCGCGCGTGTATTTAATTGCTGGGAAGGTATCTGACTCGGTAATGGCAATGTAGGGATAGCTCTTATCGTCTTTAAAGTCTACGTTGAAGTAGGGACGATACTGAGCAATAAGATTGCGCTCCAGCACCAATGCTTCGTGCTCGTTTTCTACCACGATGTAGTCAAAACTACGTACGACCTGCATCATCAGAGGAATCTTGGCACGGTCATCTTGAAGCGTAACGTACTGCCTCATGCGAGCACGCAGGTTTTTAGCTTTGCCTACATAGATAACCTTGCCAGACCCGTCTTTCCAGAGGTAACAACCTGGATTAGTAGGAACCTGATCAACCTGTTCTCTGATGGATACCAGGTCATCTGAAGGTTCGGAAGAAAATGACGGTGCAAGACCTGGTGCCCCCGAAGGCACGTAGTTGGGGTCAAGATTGTTCTGAGAGTTATCTTTGCCTCCTCTGGCACCGCTTTTGGCCATGCTATGACCTTACGCGAGAAACCAGTGAACGAAGCATGGCGGACTCTGGTGATTTGAAGAGGATTGCCAAGCCATAGGTAACCAAAACAGCTGGAATACCTGCAAAGATGCAATACAGCACGCCGTAAAGTGCTCGTCCATCTGGTACGCCAATAACAGCGTGCAGACCCACCATAATCAGAAGTGCTGCTGCTGATCCTGCAAGGCCAAAAGCAACCGAGCGTACAAACGCAAACACCATTGATTTGAGCCCGATCTGACCAAGGTGCTTACGAAGACTAATTAACATAATGGTATCGATAACCACGTAGAAGATGGCCGAGGTAGTTGCTACAAACATCATGCCAAAGTGAGAAGTACCCACCAGCAGCACCAAAACCTGCACAACAGAACCAAGTGTTGCCGAAACAGCATAGAGTGTCATACGACGCATAGCAGAACAGACTTTTTGCAGGTACATACCAATGCCATACAGAGGCAGAGCTAAAGACTGGCCAATCAAGAATTGCTGGGTTAACAGCAGCTGATCCTCAGTGAACTTGCTTGCTCCAATAATAGAAACAAGAGGCATCGAGAAGATCATCAAGTACATCATGAACGGCACGGTAAAGAAAAGAATCTGGTTGATACCGTGCTTGAAGTCCTTCTTGAACTGGTCCATATTCTCTTTTGCCCAGCTATCGGACAGCTCGGTAAAGAGGGCTGTGGTAATAGGCACCGTCAAAATGGAATATGGCAGCGTGTACCAAAGACGAGCGTACGCCGCAACGGAAGCGCCCGATGCAGAAACACTGAGCTGCGAGCTTGTCTGCACCGACATAGTTACAAACGTGGCAACCACAACAATCAGAGCAGGCGCGCCAATCTTGAGCGTCTCTTTAAGTGCGGGGTCTTTGAGGTTAATTCTCCACGAGAGCTTAATCCCCTTGCGCTTAAGTGACGGTACCTGAATCAGAACCTGAATCAAAACGCCCAGAGGATTTCCCAGCGCAAGAATAAGAAGACCCAGCTCAGGATTAGTGTTGACCAAGAAAGCATACGCAAAGAACGATGCCGTAGTCACAAAGTTATTAAAAATAGGTGCCGCAGCTGGCCAGAGATAGTCTCGCTCTGCATTCAAAACACCAGAGAAAATGGTGGAGAAGCAATACAGCATAACCTCGATGACAAAGAACCTAAAGAAGTACACTGCCAGCGTTGGATCAAAATCAGCACCTGCCGAGAAGGACTGTGTATACACCACTTCTGCGGCAAAGAAGAAACCTAAAACGGCAACAAGACCTGTTGCGACAACAACAATGGAAAGCAGGTTGGAGGTATAGGCATTTGCCTCATCCTGTCCAACCTTCTTCTTAATAGAGAGATATACCGGCAAGAAAGCTGTAGTGAGCATTCCTGCACCAACAAGCTCATAGAGCTGGTCAGGAAGGGTGTTTGCAATGGAATAGCAGCTTGCAAGAACAGTTGCACCCATAGCAAATGCCTGAGCCCAGGTTCTTAAGAAGCCCGTGATACGACTAATCAGAACAAGCACGCTCATCATAGAGGTAGAACGGCTCAAGTCTTTCTGCTTAGAAACGTCCTCTTCCTCAGAAGCTTCTTCACTATAAGGATTACCTGCGTCGAAGTTGCCGTCTGACACAGAGCTGTTATCTGTCTCAGAGTTATCCTCTTCAGCAGCGGCCTCTTCGAGTTTCTGACTCACAATCTGCTCAAACGCCTCATCCTCAATTGGTTGATGAAACGTCTCTGGAACAACAATGTTATCCACTACAGGAGGCTTATCAAAGGTCTGATCAAGAGCCTTGCTCAGAGTTTCTTCAGATAAGGTTCCATCAGAAGACTCTGCTGAAAGTCGCATATGTTTGGGCTGATATGCCACTAGTGCACCTCGCGAACAATATCTGCAAACGTAGCCGATACAAATGAAGACAAATCTTCTGGAGAAAGCGTCAAACTGAGTCCGCGTTTTCCGCCAGAGATATGAATAAGCTCAAAAAGCTGAGCAGTCTCGTCAATTATAGTGGGAAACTGCTTCTTCATACCAACGGGAGTACAACCACCACGCACATAGCCCGTTAAACCCTCAAGCTCTTTAACGGGCAGCATGGAGAGGTTCTTTTGACCGGATGCAGCTGCTGCTTTTTTAAGATCAAGCTCTTGATCTACTGGAATGCAGCACACCACATGCTCTCCACTTGAAGACACGCAGACAAGCGTTTTGAATGCAGCGTCTGGATCTTCTCCAAGCATCTCTGCAATATGAGTACCCAACTCTCCAGAAGGAACGTCTTCGTCTACCTCATAAGATTGGAACTCGTAAGCAATGCCGGCAGCATCAAGCTCCCTCATTGCATTTGTCTTTTGGACCTTGACCGTTTTTCTCGCCATATTATGCGCGCTTCTTCTGAGCTTTTTTCTCTGCAGCTAGACGTGCGTTATCGCGGTCAAGAATCTCTTTGAGGAACTTACCTGTGTGGCTTTCTGGTGTTGTCGCAACCTTTTCTGGCGTACCAGAAACAACTACGGTTCCACCGCCATCGCCACCTTCTGGACCCATGTCAATAATGCGATCAGCCATCTTGATGACATCCAAGTTGTGCTCAATAACAAGAACGGTGTTACCCGCATCAACAAGACGCTCAAGAACAACAATAAGCTGTCTGACATCCTCAAAATGAAGGCCAGTTGTTGGCTCGTCCAGAATATAAAGAGTTTTACCAGTCTGCTGACGGTGAAGCTCTTTTGCAAGCTTAACACGCTGCGCCTCGCCACCAGAAAGCGTAGTTGCAGGCTGGCCAAGGTGAATGTAGCCAAGACCAACATCGTGGAGAGTCTGCAACTTGTTCTTAATGCGAGGAATATTTGCAAAAAACGCTAGTGCCTCATGAACAGTCATGTCAAGGACGTCAGAGACAGACTTGCCGTGATAGAGAATCTCGAGCGTCTCGCGGTTGTAACGCTTACCGTGGCAGACCTCGCAAGGAACGTAGACGTCAGGCAAGAAGTTCATCTCAATCTTGATCTGGCCGTCGCCCTTACAAGCCTCGCAGCGGCCTCCCTGGACGTTAAACGAGAAACGACCAGCTGAGTAACCACGAGCACGAGACTCTGGGACTGAAGCGTACAGCGCGCGCAGGTCATCCCAAAGGCCAATATAGGTTGCTGGATTAGAACGAGGTGTTCTTCCAATAGGACTCTGGTCAATATCAATGACCTTATCGATAAGATCGACGCCTTCAAGCTTTTTATACTCTCCTACCACACGTTTTGAGTGCTGAACTGCATTGGTAAGCGCGGGTGCAAGGGTATCGGTAACCAAAGAAGACTTACCAGAACCAGAAACGCCTGTGACTACCGTCAACGTGCCCAGCTCAATAGCGGCAGAAACGTTTTTAAGGTTGTTAGCGCTAGCTCCTGTAATCTTGATCTTTCCACGACCGGGCTTACGGCGAGTCTCTGGAAGTCTAATCTGCTTCTTTCCTGTAAGGTACGCGCCTGTGATGGAATCAGGGTTCTTAATGATCTCTTCTGGAGTTCCCGCAGCAACAACGTGACCACCAAGCTCACCGGCGCCGGGACCCATGTCAATAACGTAGTCAGCTGCACGAATGGTATCTTCATCGTGCTCGACCACAAGTACGGTATTACCGCGATCTCTGAGCTGCTTGAGGGTCTCAATGAGGCGGTTGTTGTCTCTTTGATGCAGACCAATGGAAGGCTCGTCCAAAATGTAAAGGACGCCCATGAGACCAGCGCCAATCTGAGTTGCCAAGCGAATACGCTGGGCCTCTCCACCAGAAAGCGATGCTGCTGCGCGAGAAAGCGTGAGGTAATCCAAGCCAACGTTAACCAAGAACTGTAGCCTTGCCACAATCTCTTTGACAATAGGACCTGCAATAACCTTCTGACGGTCAGTAATAGTCAGCTGCTT
>CAUUEB010000041.1:0-7681 GCA_963544135.1 uncultured Atopobium sp.
GCTCTGCTTGCAAACTCTTCCCTGGGTAAGCTGCTGCTTAACCGTAAAGAAGAGGATAGGGTTTCTCAGAACTACGTTGATAACTTCCGCACCAAGGTCACAGGCCTTGATCAGGAGGTAGGCGGTCTTTCTGGTGGAAACCAGCAGAAGATTGTTATTGGTCGTGCATTCTCGGTTGCTCCAAAGGTTGTTATTTTGGACGAGCCAACTCGTGGTATTGACGCTGCTGCTCGTGGCGATGTTTACGCTGTTCTGCAGGAGCTTCGTAAGCAAGGTGTCTCTATTCTTCTGATTTCTTCTGACATGGAAGAGATTATTGAGCTTGCTGACCGCGCGTTCACCATGTACCAGGGACGCATTAATCACGAGTTCAAAAAAGAAGAAATTACGCAGGACAACCTCATGTCCGCTGCATTTGGATTGTAGGAGGTGACGTATGGATCTTGTAAAGCGCCTTCTCAAGGCTAGGGGACTGAGCAGCCTCGCATTCCTGATTGCTCTCTTTATTATTGTTGGTGCAATGAATCCCGCATTCTTGACGCCTGCAACAATTGCTGCCTGCTTTAACACGTCCGTTGTCTACACATTGGTCGCTGTTGGTGTGGCCTTCACCCTGTTCATCGGTGAGATTGACGTTTCTGTTGGTTCCAACCTGGGTCTTGTTGCTGTGGTAGTTGGCAGCATGCTCAGAGATGGAACTCCACTTCCTGTTGCTTGCCTGGTAGGTATTCTTATTGGTGTAGCAATTGGTCTGGTAAACGCCTGGGGCGTTGCCGTTATGAAGGCTCCATCGCTCATCTTTACCCTGGGTACCAACGGTGTTCTGCGCGGTATTGTTTACGTGTACACCAATGGTCAGTGGGTTGAGAACCTTCCTAAGGAGTTCAAGGACTTCTCGGCAGTAACTGGTATTGGTGACTTCACCGTTTACTATTGTGCAGTTATCGCACTGGTCATTCTGATTCACTTTGCACTAACCCAGACCCGTCGTGGTCGCTGGTTTGCAGCAGTTGGCGATAACGCTAACGGTGCAACCCTGGTTGGTATTCCAGCTCTTCAGACCAAGATTCTGGCATACGTCATCTGCGGCGTTATGGCAGCTATCGGCGGCATTATCTTCTGCAGCCGTATTGGCTTTGTTACCCCAATGAGCGGTAACGGCTACGAGATGAAGGCTATTGCAGCCTGCGTTCTTGGTGGCGTTAGCTTGCTTGGTGGCGTTGGCTCCGTCCTTGGTGCGGCTGTCGGTTCTGTCATCATGGCATCCATCAGCTACCTGTTGGTCTTCATGGGCTTCTCGTCAAATTACGACAACGCAATTACCGGCGTCATCCTGATTGTCATTGTTGTTGTGGACGCTCTGCTCCAGCACCGTTCCATTGTTCAGAACAGGCATGCTCGTCTGAACGCACGTGTTTCTCCAAAGTCAAGCTCTGAGGTTCTTGCAGAGCAGATTGCAGACTTTGGCGAGGCAGCAATGAGCCCTTTGGGTAAGAAGGGCGGTGTTCGCTAATGATGAAGACACTTAAGGGATTCTTGTCCAAAGGTCAGACAGGCTGGAACATGATTCTTATTGGTCTGCTTGTGCTTGAGTTTGTAATTTTTGGTGCTGCAAACGGTAAGTTCTTGCGTCCAGCACTGCTGTTTACCAGCATTAACGATAACCTGCCAGTCTTTATGATCTCGCTTTTTGTAACGCTTGTTATGGTTACCGGCGGCATCGACATCCAGGTTGCTTCCCTGGTTGGTCTGACGTCCATCACTATTGGCGTTGGTTGGCAGGACTTTGGTCTTCCTATCTGGGGCGCCGTGGGTGTTGCCTTTGTCCTGGTTGTTGCTTGCGGCGCGCTTTCGGGCTTTTTGATTGCGTACTGTCGAGTGCAAGCAATGGTTGTTACCCTGGGCGGCAGCTTCCTGTACTCCGGTCTGGCGCTGCTCATCTCCACGCTCTCCAAGACCGAGAGCTACCAGGGAATTGGCGGTTTCCCCGAGGACTTCAAGTTTGTATCTAACTTCCAGCTCTTTGGCGTCATTCCATTCCAGCTTCTTATCTACATCCTGATGCTGGTCGTCGCATTTATTCTGCTGCACAAGACCAAGTATGGTCGTCGCATCACTCTGGTTGGCGTTAACCAGAGTGCAGCTGAGTTCTCAGGCATTAACAGCCGAGCAGTCATCATGTCCACCTACATGCTCACCGCAGTTTCCGCTGTTATTGCAGGTGTTGTTCTGACCGCTTACCTGGGTACCGCAAAGTCCGACCTTGGTGCTGACCTTACCATGGACATCATCACCGCAGTTGTTTTGGGTGGCACGCTCTCCACTGGTGGTAAGGGCTCCATCGTTGGCACCGCACTTGCTTCGTTTGTTATTGCATTCTTGCGCTTCGGCTTGCCACTGTGCTTCAAGGTAAGCCCACAGTACCTGGATATTCCTGTTGGTGTCCTGCTGGTTGTTGTCATCGTTGCTCGATCGGCAGCAAGCGGAACAAATATTGGTGCGTTTTTGAAATCGCTGCTTTCTAGCAGCAGTAAAGCCAAGGCATAAGCTTTGGGGAAATTGTGCCTTAGGCACAGACAAGGGAGGTTACCTATGCAAGAGATTACTCGTCGTGGTTTTATTGGTGCCGCTGGTATCACCGCAGTTAGCGCTGGCCTCGCTCTGGCAGGCTGCAATAATGGTGGTGGCGAGAAGAAGGAAGAGACCAAGAAGTCCGAGGGTGGCGGAGACGTCAAGGGTAAGACCGTAGCATTTATTCCTAAGGTCACCGGCAACGCATTCTTCGAGTCCGCAAACAAGGGCGCACAGGACAAGTCCAAGGAGTGGGGCTTCACCGTTGACTACATCGGCGACGCAACCGCTTCCGTTTCCGCTCAGGTTTCCGTCATCAACCAGGCAGTTGCTAACGGTGTAGACGCAATCAGCATCTCTACCGTTGATGCAAAGGGCGTTTCCGACGCACTGAAGAAGGCAACTGCTGCTGGTATCGTAGTTACCACTTGGGACTCCGACGCTAACCCAGAGGATCGTACCCTCATGGTTTCTCAGGGTACTCCAGAGATCCTTGGTCAGATGCTCGTTGATATGGGCGTTGCTGGCCTTAAGGAGCGCGGCAAGGACCCAGAGAAGGACGAGATCACCTATGTCTGGCACTACTCCCAGGCAACTGTTACCGACCAGAACTCCTGGCAGGTAGCTGCACAGAAGATCATCAAGGAGAAGTATCCTAAGTGGAAGAACGTCCACGAGAACTACTACTCCAACCAGGACGCAGAGCAGGCAATTACCATCGGTGAGGCAATCCTTGATGCTTACCCAGAGATTGACCTGATCATCTGCAACGACTCCACCGCTCTTCCTGGCCAGCTCCAGGCTGCAGAGAACAAGGGCTACGACGCAAAGAAGATCACCATCACCGGTTTTGCTTCTCCACAGTCCATCAAGTCCTACTGCGAGCACGGCACCATCTACAACTGGGGCCTCTGGGACTGCGCAGTTCAGGGCGCTATAGGTTGCTACGTTGCAGCATTCCTTGCAGCTGGTAACGAGGTCAAGGTTGGCGACACCATCTCCATCCCAAGCATTGGCGATGTTAAGGTTGAGCCTAACGACTCCATCTCCGAGGGTGCAAAGACTGGCGATAAGAACAACGGCGTTGTCCTGCTTCCTGAGCGCCTTGTCTTTACCAAGGAGAACATGAACAACTACTCCTTCTAAGTAGAAGCGGTACGTTTTGGCTGGCGAGAAGACCGTTCTTCTCGCCAGCTTATGAGGTAATTCAGCCGCAGAGGAGGACGGTCCTCCCAGGGCGGTTCTCCTAGAGGGGGCCGCCGAAGAATCACACTTTCTCTGCGAGCTTTAAGGTTTTATTGAAAGGATTTTCATGGCAGATCTGGACGGATTGAAAGTAGCTAAGGATTATCACGTAGACACTCCTTTTGCTAACAATCAGGGATTTTATGTAAAGGGTGCAAACAACCTCGACTGGGGTATGCAGAAGCACCTCTCCAACATTTTTGATCCAAAGAGCGGCAACACTGTAATGTTCGCATTTGACCACGGTTACTTCATGGGTTCAACCGCTGGTCTCGAGCGTCTTGACCTGCTGCTTCCACAGCTTGCTCCTTACGTTGACTGCTTCATGGGCACCCGTGGCGCAATCAGGACCTGCGTATCTCCAGAGGTTTCTAAGGGCATCGCTCTTCGCGTTTCTTCTGGTTCTTCTATGCTGCAGTCCGACCTCTCGCACGAGGTTGTTGCTGTTGACATCGAGGACGCTATCCGCATGAACGCAGACTGCATGGCTGTTCAGACCTTCATCGGCGCTGATGGCCAGCTCTCCAGCATTGATAACCTGAGCCAGGTCATTAACGCTGGCTTCCGCTACAGCATTCCTACCCTTGGCGTTTGCGCTGTTGGTAAGGACATGGAGCGCACCGGTCGCTTCTTCAAGCTTGCAACCCGTATCATCGCTGAGATGGGCTGCCAGATTGTTAAGACTTACGACTGCGAGGACTTCGAGGAAGTCGTTGCAGCATGCCCAGTTCCAATTGTTGTTGCTGGCGGCAAGAAGCTTGCTGAGCGCGACGCTCTGCACCTTGCATACGACGTCATCCGCAAGGGTGCACGCGGCGTTGACATGGGCCGTAACATCTTCCAGAGCACCCATCCTCTGCAGATGGCTGAGGCTGTCCGCATGATCGTTCACGAGGGCGCAACCGACGCTCAGGCATGGGAGTTCTTCGAGGACGCAACCCATTAAGAGCACGCACGGTGCGGCGCGGCGGGCGCAGGTCCACGCGACCTCCGGTCACAAATGCGCTGTTCAAACGTAGTTTTCTCATGTGACGAGAAACACACTGACCTTGAGCTGGTAATCCTTTCGGATTACCAGCTTTTTTCTGCAGCGTGTTAGCGTTGGCTTTTAGGCCTGGCGCACAAAATAGCGCAGTTTTCTTCTGTTCTGCTGAAGAATCGACATGTTCCTAATCAAGATAGCCAGGAAGCTAGGCGGCCGCATCGCTTGATATACATTTTTATGCATAGACTTCATCTAATATGCTTAAACATGAATAGACTTATATAAGAAATTTAACTATCGATAAATTCTGTATCTGCGGAACACACCTAAGTCGGATATTCTGCTCAGATGCGGGCATTTTACACATCTAATGACGATAATCTGCATGCTTTAGCTATTTTCAGCGTCATGTATACGTCTTTTTGACAGATTATCCGACTTTGGTGTGTTTTCCAAATCCGAAATTTGCCTCGCGAGCCGATGGCGATAAGACCAGATTTTCTTGCGTGCCGTATACCTGCGGTTTTATGTGATTGCATATTTTATAAGTTCGGATATTTATATAAAAAGTCTCAGGGCATCTTTTGGGCCGCACTTGAGCCACATTCAAGATGTATTTAAGGGTCATCTCCATTGGCATTGCCATGACATTGATAGAAATTCAAAAGATATTTGAGCGGCTATTTGCAACCCTTCCTGGAAAATTTAAATCAGCTTAACAGGGATTTAACACCCCTTCTGTTGTACTAGAGCCAGGAGAAGGGAGTATCTATGAAATCAAAGCAAGCTTGTGGTTGGAGCTGCCGCCTACGTGTCCTACCTATTCTATTTTTGCTGTTAGGATGTGCGTTTGTAGTCTATGGCGCTTCTCGCGGAGAGGTCCAGACCGTATTGGGAAAAGCGGTACGAATCTGCCTTGAGTGTGTAGGTATTGGTTAGGTGACCTGCAGTGAAAGTGCTCTCAGGGATAAAATTTCTTGGAAAGAAAGTGCGAGAATTTATCACTAAAAGAGGTTTCGTGCAGGCATGCGCAACCTTTCTAACCAACCCTCACCTAACAAATTTTGCTAAGGGAACTATCTATACTGGTCCTGCAAAGTCAGTCTGTGTCCCTGGACTTAACTGCTATTCTTGCCCAGCAGCTACGGGCGCTTGCCCTATTGGAGCATTTCAGGCAGTAGTTGGATCTTCTAAATTTAGCTTCTCGTATTACATTACGGGTTTTTTGATTCTCATTGGAACTTTGCTAGGCAGGTTTGTCTGCGGATTTCTTTGTCCATTTGGCTGGGTACAAGATCTTCTCCACAAGATTCCATTCCCAAAAAAATTTAGCACTAAAAAGCTCAAAGCCTTGCGCTATTTGAAGTACGTCATATTAATTGTGCTTGTCTGGGCTCTACCAGCTTTGATTCAAAATGCCGTAGGAATGGGAGAGCCTTATTTCTGTAAGTATGTTTGTCCACAGGGAATTCTCGAGGGAGCAATTCCGCTTTCTTTAGCAGATGTCAGCATTAAGGCAGCCCTAGGCACACTTTTTACGATGAAGTTCAGCATTCTGGCAACTGTCGTGCTGTTGAGCATTATGTTTTATCGTCCTTTTTGCAAATGGATTTGCCCTCTTGGGGCTTTTTATTCTCTGTTCAATCGCATCTCAATTTTGCAGTATCGAGTTGACGAGAAGACCTGTGTAAGCTGCGGAAAGTGTGCGCGTACATGCAAGATGGACGTAGATATTACGAAGAATAACGCAGCTCTTGAGTGCATTCGCTGCGGAGAGTGCATAAAGGTATGTCCTGTTCATGCGATTGATGCAAAACTCCTGTTAATCAACAAGAAAATTGAGCAGTCGGAAAAGGTTGCTACAGCAAAGCACTTGGCTGATCTGCAGGCGACAAGCTCATCAAAGTAAGTGTCATAAAACGTGTATAGCTACGTTTCGTACGTAGAAAAGACAGAAAGGACTATGAAATGAAAAAATTTGTAACAAAATCCCTGACGTATGTCGCTGGCCTGCTTATGGCAGTTGCGCTTGTTGGATGCAGCGTTGGTGGTACTGGCAACACAGGCACAACAACCGCTCCAACTGCCGAGCAGCAGAATTCTGCTGCAGTTCCACCTGAGGCAGCATCAAAACTGCACCTCAAAGACGGCGATACCTTCCCAGATTTTAAGGCAACAGATATCACTACTGGCGCTACCTATGACAACACCGTCTTTGGACAGAATAAGGTCACTGTTCTGACCTTCTGGTTCAATGGCTGTACTGGCTGCATTCAGGAGATGCCAATGCTTCAAGAACTTGCTGATACCTATAAGGACAAAGGTGTCAATGTCTTGGGTGTTAACGCCGAAGCCGCATACACGGACGACGCTAAGAAGGAAGCTGTGAATATTCTCCAGAAGCAGGGCGTTACCTACGGAAACGTCGCTCTTGATCCTCACAGCGATGGCGGCCACGTTATCGAAGGCCTAACAGCGTTCCCAACTACTATGGTTATTGACCAGAACGGTAGACTTGTGGGCGATCCAATTACTGGTGGCTCCAGCAAGCTTCAAGGCAGTGAACTTCAAAAGCGCGTTGACCAGGCCCTTGCTCAGTCAAAGTAGGTTATAGAAACTTACATACCGCTCACGGCACACGGCGAGAAGAACTTCTCGCTGTAGGGTTCAATCGGTTAGCATTTGAAGTGTTGTATGAAGTACGCCTGGGCTGAGCCACTTGAGCTTGGTCCAGGCGCACTCTAATGCTTGCAAATAGCATCAAGCTGCATTTGAAAGGGAAGAATTGAAAATCCTTGTAGTGGAAGATGAAAAAGAGCTTCTTGCCTCTATTGGAGAGGGGCTTGAGCTGGACGGTTATTACGTTGATCTTGTCGACAA
>CAUUEB010000042.1:0-7449 GCA_963544135.1 uncultured Atopobium sp.
AGGTCGCGAGCAACAATAAAGAGGTCAGCTGCGCCAGGAGTAACGTCGGAAACGGTTGAGTGCTCAACCTCAACGCCGCTCACGCCCAGCTCGTTCAGGACGTCCTGGATCTGCATCTCAACCATAAGACTGGAGCCAAGTCCACTTCCGCAACAACAAAGAATCTTCTGGATAGCCATAAGAACTCCTTTCAATTTACCACGCGTAACCTGTGGATTTACGTGGGTTTTCTGAGTTAAAAATCAGGCCCCATCCAAGGACGAGGCCCGACCTAGATACTTAAATATTACCCTCATTCATTGCGGTCGCCTCGACGTATGACTGCAATTCTGTGAGCGGATGTTACTCGGCCTTCTTCTCTTCTGCCTTCTTAGGAGCAACAAGGTTGAAGAGAATTGGGAGGCAGAAGCAGACCACGCAGATGCCCGTGAGAACTGCACCCTGGACGTTCAGAGCAACGTTACCAAAGATCAGCGCCATGATGGAGAAGTCAGCGTCGGAGAAGGTAGCGGAGGTGAAGCCCATGAGGGTGAAGACTGGCATGCACAGTGCAGGCAGGAAGGTAATGAGGAGGCCGTGGACAAAGGAACCAGCGATGCAGCCCTTGATGCCGCCCTCTGCGTTACCAAAGACGCCTGCGGTTGCGCCGCAGAAGAAGTGAGGAACAACGCCTGGGAGGATCAGGGCAATAGCTGCGACCTGTGCGTTAATGACACCAAGAATAAGCAGACCCAGGATGCCGCCAACGAAGGAACTCAGGAAGCCGATGATAACGGCGTTTGGAGCGTAGGTGAATGCGATTGGGCAGTCGATTGCAGGCTTTGCACCAGGGACAAGCTTCTGAGCGATACCCTTGAATGCAGGAACAATCTCGCCAATGATCAAACGAACACCGGACAGAATGATGTAAACACCACCAGCGAAGGAAAGGCCGCGGGTAAACGCCCAGACAATCCAGTTAGTGGTGGTCTCGGTACCAATGTTCAGCAGGTCGCCGAGGTGCTGAAGGCCCGCATACTGTGGGTTAGAGGCAAACTCTGCAGCAGTAGTTCCTGCAGGTACCAGGGTCAGAAGGCCACGGCTGACGGCAACGCCGGTGATAACCAAGAACATAATAATCATGGTCAGACCAATGGAAACGGTGTTGTCGCGCAGGAAGATGAGGCGCTTGGAGAACTTGATATTCTCGGTGCTATTCTCGCGATCGGAAGCAAAGAGCTTACCGACCATACCAGCAAGCCAGTAACCAGCGCCGCCGAAGTGGCCAAGTGCAACGGAATCGCTGCCGGTAACCTTACGCATGGTTGGCTGGCAGTATGCAGGAGACAGAACCATGATCAGAGCAAGCAGGCATGCGCCGGAGATGTAGAGCATCCAACCGGAAAGGCCGCCGACGTGCAGGATGATGGCGAGCATAGCTGCCATGTAGAGAGTGTGGTGGCCGGTGAGGAAGATGTAGTTAAAGCGAGAAAAACGTGCGAGGACAATGTTCAAGACCATGCCGACGCACATGATGATTGCAGTTGCCTGACCAAACTCGCCAAGTGCCAGCGAGACGACAGCTTCGTTGTTTGGGACGACACCCTGCATGTCAAAGGCGAAGTTGAAGATCTCGCCAAAGGCAAGGAGGGAACCGGTCTGCAAGAAACCTGCGCCTGCAGAAAGAACGAGGAAGCCAACGATGGTCTTGAGGGTGCCCTTGATGAGGTCCTCAACTGGCTTTCCCTGAAGCGCCAAACCTAGCAGGGCAACAAGACCAACTAGGATGGCTGGTGTTGATAACACGTTTACAAAAAACTCAACAACAGGCATACAAAACCCCTTTCAACAAAACGCGTGTGTGTGCAAGCGCGTAGAAACGACGGTGCGCGCGTTGCCTTAAATGTAGTGCTCTTCGTCTGATTGTAGCCTACTTGTGTTTATTTTGTGTCGATTTATTTATGTTTTTGTAGGACTAAACGTTCACAATGTTCATTTGATAGAAAAATGAGGCTCAAAACAATAAGAAAGTGTACTCATAGAGCTGTCATGTAGATTTTTAAGGAACGGTTGATACAAGGTCCGGGCGATTATGTATCCGCCTAACCAAAACCGTATAAACAATCTCGAATATGCAAGGAAACTAATCAAGAAATTGATATGACGGAAAGTAGTGTCTGATTTGGGTAAAAAACCCGTTTAGTTGGAGATTTATTTTCTAGTTCGGCGTTTTGGCACTTACGTTTTCCCAGTTGGGTTTTCTCATAAAAGTTTCAATCAAATTTGACCGAAGGTTTACGCTGGTAGATGGCCTGCATAGAATACATGCGTTTTTGTATATTCCAACTAAACGCATTTTTTACCACTTTGGGTGCCAAAACACTTATTTTGCGGCAGAAACGGTGGTAATTCACTGATTATCAGAAAAATGGTCGGGTTGACTGGATTTGAACCAGCGACCTCTCGGTCCCGAACCGAGCGCTCTACCAAGCTGAGCCACAACCCGTTATGTTTTACCTCGTCCGATGGGATAAATCCATCAAACATTTGCCGCTCTATGTTACCACTACAACTTGCAGGTAGTGGAGAAGCCTCGCCAACCTTTTGCTTGAGCTGCGGCGGCAATTGCGTCTGCGACATCGCGTGATTCGCAAAGCGCAAAAGAGCTGCTACCTGAGCCGGAAACCTGAGCGCCAAGAACGCCAGGCTGCGCCTTTAGCCACTCCTCTACCTCGGCCACCTGTGGTTTTAGCGATTTTGCTGCAGGGGCAAGGTTGTTGAAGAGGAGGCTTGCTACCTGCTGAATAAGTTGCTTACTTGCAGCGGCGTTGTCAGGTGCGGGTTCCATGCCTGCAACATCCTGACCAGCGTCACGCAAAAGTGCGGACAGATTCTCGTAAGATTCCGGTGCAATTGGTGACGCATCAAACTGGTCGTACGCTTCCTTGGTAACAACGCCAGTTTCTGCTGGTAAAACAATGGCAAGAGGAGCGTCAACAGTAGATGCATAGGTTTCTACCAGCGTATCTCCTGCACCCAACATAAGCGATGGTCGTGGGTCTAAGAAGAACGCAACATCTGCGCCCACAGCCTTGGCTACCTCAACTACCAGCGGATCCAGCGGGTCAACGCCCCAACGCTGGGCAAGCAAATACAGCGTCGCGGCAGCGTCGGCGGACGATCCGCCCAGACCAGCCTTCTCGGGAATATGCACTTGAACATCAATGGAAACATCTGGAGAAATGCCCAGCTTATTGGCGAGAAGAACCGCGGCCTTCCAGGTTGTTGTGCGCTCGGGCAACACGCAGAGCTGCGGCTCATGCGTAACCGTAAGCTCCGGCGCGTCATCGACAACAACTGTGTCGTACAGCGCAACGGGAACCATGAGTGAATCTACTTTATGGTATCCTCGCTGGTCTTTCTGGGCATGAATGCCCAGGTGAAGGTTAACCTTGCAAGGAATCTGAATGGTTTGGCGTCCAAAATTGGACGAAGAGGCAGCCATGAGTGTGAGCCTAGTCGAAGTAATGTGTGCGCTTCTGAACTACTCTTCAAACTCAAAGTCAAACAAACGCTCACCGGTCTCAAAATCAAAAAGCTCAACAGTGCCGGTCAGGACGTCAACGTACTGGTAGGACTGACGGGCAGTGCGACCGCGGCGCTCGCCAACCTCAACGATGAAAAGAGATGGATGGGCCATAACCAGGGTACCTGTGCGCTCAACAATACGAGAACGTCCCATGTTAGCCTTGACCTTGAGTTTTTGGCCTTGAAGTGCCCTGAGCTTCTCGTGAATCTCATCTACACGATTAACTGGTGGAATCTCGTTTTCCATCAATCCTCCAAGTCAATCAGTACGTTTGCGGTGCGACACGTTGATGTGTCGGAGATATGTACCGGTCGACAAACAATAGTCAGAATTTCCGAAACTCCACTATACGAGGTAGAAAATAAAATCTCAAGGTTTTACGACAAATGTCACGGGAACAACATCAGTCGGTCGGTCAGCTTCGCGTCGGATTCGCGAGAAGATCGTGTCAGGTTTGCAACGACAGCGCGTCAGAACCCCAACAAATTTATGACAAATAGGGGTCCTCTGATAAAATTAGTAACTAACTTCAAAACACAAGGAGGCCCAATGACTGAGACTCTGGGATACGCCATTAGCAAGACCTGGTATATCGTGCTTATTTTTGTTGCTCTTGCTATCGGAATCGCATTCCTTTCCAAAAAGAAATCATCTAAAGCTCTTGTTGCTTTATCAGCGCTTTGCCTGGTATTTAGCGTAGGGTCGTTCGCATTTGGTGGATTGACTGTTTCTGAAGCACAGTCCAAAGGTGCTTCATCTGACCAGCTCAATTCTATGAACATTATCGAGCTTGTTCAGGCAAACCAGGCCGCACCAGCTCAGACCTCTGTTAATGATGTCAACGAGCTCTACAACAAGATCGTTTACGTCTATCAGTACGGCTCGCCTATTTCGCAGTCGCTCGCGAGCGACAATCCTTTTGTTCATCATGATCTACCTTGGGTAGCAGCGACTCTTCCTGAACTGAAGAAGCTGCTCGACAAAAACGAAGTAGTCTACGTGTCAACAAACAGTCAGATTTTCAAACAGTTGCACATTAACCCTGGTGAAAACGCCGTCGAGCCTTTTATATTCTTTGTTACTTCGGTTAATCCAGCCGGTAGAGTTTTCCCACTTACAACTGGCGATATGTCTCGTACTGGCAAAAAAGATGGCGATAAAATCACGGTTGGTGACAATCTTGAGTTTACGCTTCGCACGGTTCATACCGATCAGGGAGACTATGTGCTTGGCCTTAACTACCAGGTCCTTTTGGCTATCAGCAGTTACTTCAAGGATTATAAGTAATTTTTGGTATTCCAATAAAGGAGTACAACTGACCATGTGTCGCTGAACGCGCAAAATAAGCCGCAACAAAAAACTCCCATTCTCGTGAATGGGAGTTTTGTTTTCTCGACAAATGCTTTTAAAGCTATTAAGAAGCCTTTTGGATGCTTTGGACCAACCAAGTTTTACTCAGCTGGGCAGAGCGAGAGGGCGGCCTCGTCAGCAATAACGGTGCAGTTAGTATGAAGCTGTAGGATAGAGGCTGGGCACTGAGGCGAAACGTTGCCGTAGCACATGTCGTAAACAGCCTTAGCCTTGTCCTCGCCGCTAGCGACAATCAGAATGCTGCGCGCGAACATGATAGTCTGCGTACCCATGGTGTAAGCCTGACGAGGGACGTCCTCCATGCGCTCGAACAGTCGGCTATTTGCCTGAATAGTGCTCTCGGTGAGGTCAACGCAGTGCGTACCCTTGGAGAAATGGTCGTCAGGCTCGTTGAAGCCAATGTGACCGTTGTGACCAATACCAAGAAGCTGCAGGTCAGGATAGCCAGCCTTAGCAACAAGCCTATCGTACTCGGCGCAAGCTGCCTCGACATCAGGATTAGAGCCGTCGGGCACATGGGTATTCTCAAGATCAATATTTACCAGGTCAAAGAGGTTTTTGCGCATGAAATAGTGATAGCTCTGAGGATCATCGTGAGAAAGACCGCGGTACTCGTCAAGGTTATACGTAGAAACCTGCGAAAAGTCCAGGTCTCCCCTCTTGCACCAATCAGCGAGCTGAGCATAGGTACCAATTGGCGTTGAACCAGTTGCCAGGCCAAGAACACAATTTGGCTTCAAAATGATTTGTGCAGAAATAACATTTGCAGCTTTTCTGCTCATGTCCTCGTAATCGCGGGTGCGAACAATCCTCATGTCTACCTCCAAGACAGAAGTCACAGTTACATTTAGTTTAACATTTGAAGCAAGCAAAAAAGTAACCGGTCGGCGAGAAGAACAAATATCTCGCTGACCGGTTTTGACCTGTTATATGGCGTGTTTTTGTCGCTATTCTGTTGCGATTCTGTCGCGACTCTGACGTGAAGCTGACGCAAGTCTGACGCGGCGGTAGTTTTCTGTCTGGAATCTGTCAGGAATCTGTCGCGATTCTGACGTGAAGCTGACATAGTGGCGGTTTTCTGTCCGGAAGCTGACGCAAACCTGACATGACCCTGACGCAAATCTGACGCAGAGCCTACGTTGCCTATCCCTGAATCTGCTTGGAAAGATTCTGCAGAGCGTGGAAACGGTGAGAGATGGCGTTCTTCTCGTCAGGCTCAAGCTCTGCCATGGTTTTACCTGGAGCATCCTCAGGCCAGAAGAGTGGATCGTAGCCAAAGCCGTTGTGACCCTTTGGCTCGTGACCGATAACGCCCTCGCAGTCACCCTCTCCTACCAGTACGGATCCATCTCTATAGACCAGAGCAACAGTGGAGTGGAAGCGAGCAGTACGGTCCTCGTCAGCAACGTCGGCAAGCTCTGCCAGCAGTTTCTGATTGTTTGCAGCATCATTGCCATGCTCGCCAGCATAACGAGCGGAATAGATTCCAGGAGCTCCGTCCAGAGCATCAACGCAAATGCCGGAGTCGTCTGCAATAGCCGCTACGCAATCTACCTCGTCAAGCGCAGCCATTGCCTTGATCAGAGCGTTGTCACGGAACGTCTGGCCGTTCTCCTCTGGATCAGGGAAATCGCCCAGCTGACCAAGCGCCACAAAGCTCATACCAGGCATTACCTTAGAAAGGATAGCTTCAATCTCAACAAGTTTGTGAGCGTTGCCCGTTGCAACTACCACCGTCTTATCTGGATCAAAGGTCACAGCGTTAGAACCCTGATTTTCACTGTTTTGACTCATGGTTACTCCCTAAATCCAGTCACTTGATTCTGCAGGTCAACAAGGTGAGCGATGCCAGCTTGACCAAGATCGAGCAACTGATTGAGTTGGTCACGATCAAACGGACCACCCTCGCCTGTTCCTTGTACTTCAATTATCTGTCCAGTTTCTGTTCCCACAAGGTTCATGTCAATGTCCGCATGAGAATCCTCGGGATAGTCAAGGTCCAGCAGCGGCTGACCGTTTACGTAACCCATAGAAATCGCAGCTACTTGACCTGTAAGAGGAAGTCTGGGCAAGAGGTCCTTCTCGACAAGTGAATAGAGGGCGTCGTGAAGTGCTACCCATGCGCCAGTGATGCTGGCGGTTCTGGTGCCGCCGTCTGCCTGAAGGACGTCGCAGTCCAGCGTGATGGTGTACTCGCCCAGGCGGTTGAGGTCAACAACGGAGCGCAGCGAGCGGCCGATCAGGCGCTCAATCTCCATGGAGCGACCCTTGCGGTTGGCGCGCTCTCGCTTGGTGCGACGGTTGGTTGACGCAGGTAGCATGGCATATTCAGCCGTGACCCAACCCGCGCGAGAACTGCGTCGCCACGCAGGAACGCCCTCTTCGACGGTAGCGGTGCACAGGACGCGCGTGTCGCCAAACGTGACCAGGCACGATCCGTCGGCGTTCTTCATAACGTTGCGCTCAAGGGTGACGGGGCGCATCTGGTCCCACGCGCGGTCGAACGAGCG
>CAUUEB010000043.1:0-7295 GCA_963544135.1 uncultured Atopobium sp.
CCGGAGGTCACCACGGACTGGTTGCAAATAGGCAGCACAGCAAGGTTGGTGCCTCGTGGTTGTCGCGGATCCTGGATGCCAATCTGCCACGGCCTACCCGCGAGCACATTGTCGCCAATTGTCTTAATGTTACCGCCAAGGTTGATAAGTGCAGAAGTGACGTGCTGACTTTTCAGATAATCTGCAATTCTGTCGGCGATGTAACCTTTTGCCAGGCACCCCAAGTCCAGCTTCATACCCTCTTTGGCGAGAAACACGGTGCAGTTCAGAGGGTCTAATGCAATGAGCTGTGGATCGGTAAGCGACAACGCGTGCGCGACCTCGTCGTTATTTGGAATGCGAGCGTCAGCAAAACCGATTCTCCAGGTTTGTACCAAGGGACCAATGGCAATGTTTAAATGACTCTCTGGTAGGAGGCTTTGCTCCTTGCCAATTTGAATGAGCTCAAACAACTCGGGGTCAACGGAGACAGGATGTTTGCCTGCCGCTTGATTGACCTGCATAAGCTCGGAATTGGCGTCGTTTGCGCTAAACCGCTGGTTGTAGATGTTAAGGAGCCCAAAGACGTCATCAAGAAGCTGCTCTGCGGTGTGTTCTGCCTGCGCATCATTGGGAGGTGGCAATAAAGAGATGGTGATAGTCGCGCCCATCAGGTGAGTTGATCTGGAAATGTAGGCTCGTTCTGGCACGACTCTCCCATAGTGTCCAACAGCAGTTTGTTCAATTTTACCTGCAGATTGCTTGGCTGTAACTCTATTTTACGTTTGTTTGTTACGCTCATTTGTTGTATCCACAACATTTTGGCGAGAAACCCGATGAACTTGGAAGTAAAAACAACCTAAAGGCAACTTAAAGTCAATCCAAAAAGCAACGTTCGTCGCCACGACGACTCCGTGGTACAAAACTGTGGAATTAATTTGATTATTTATTCATAGGGATGTCTGTTTATTGTTGATATGTACTCATTCCAGTATCATTTTTTGCAGAAAGTACTGACCGAAGAATTATTTTTGGCTGACGCGTATACGCCAGCCAATTTTTTAAAGGAGCATGAAGGAAATGGAAAATAGGATGGCGTGGTGTGAGCGTTTTTCTCGCCAGGAGTAATGAAGTTAAATCTACGCACTTTGTAGCATTAATTAAGCGCAATTTAGTCAGTTTTCAAAGTCTTTGTCCAAGATTGAAATAAAAAAATTTATTTGAACACGATATTTCTTTAAATATTTTGTCAAAAACCATTAGTATGTTTAGTGGAGCTTTGTATAGCTCCAGGGGTACGTTCGATAGGAAAGATGGGGTTGATATGAGCAACTTTAAGAAGTCGTTTGCAACTATGTTTGCAGCAATAATGATGCTCACTGGTATCATTATTTTAGGTACAAGCACTGTTGCAAAGGCAGTGACCTATCCGTTGTCGCAGAACATTGATTTTGGCGCTGACGGAGAACTTACTGTTAACCTTAAGCCCACTTCACCCACAACCGTTAAGGACAATGCAAACATCTCTACAGGTATCGAGATTGACGCAACTGGCCTTCATAAGCCAATCGACGGTCTTTACCTGGAGATTGAGGTAAACACCAAGCAGTCCTCTGAAAACGTCAATAACACCAACAACATTACTCCTAACACCTACCTTGATAACTTTGCTACCCCAGCAGCAGCTACTCAGCCTATTATCAAGCGCGAGGAGACCATCGTTACCCCTGATGGCAGGACCATTAAGCGCCTGTACCTCAACACTATCGATACCACCGTTAAGCTGGAGCTCCCTTACGTTATGAGCTTCAGAGATATGGTTACCCCAGCAGATTTCCAGCTCAAGCCAGTTGTTCGTGTGTACAATGCAGACGGCACAGAGCTTGCTAACATGCCTGATCAGACATACTCCATCACCTACGACAAGCCTTGGCTTATGAAGCAGGTTGCAGGTGAAGAAACCAACGATCAGCTCCTGTATGGTGGTATTAACGCCCCAGGTGATTCGTCCGCGCTTTCCAACGATAAAACTTCAGACGTCATCTTTAATTTTAGGCTTTACCAGTATCATCGTGCTTATCGCTCCATCATCATTACTGATACCCTTCCTACATACGTAAACGCAGCAGGTCAGACCGTTACCGCTCACTTTGACCCAGCTAAGAACCCTAACTGGACGCTCAGCCCAGATGGACGTACCGTAACCCTCAAATTTGATATTCCTGCAGGAACCACCATTCTTAACGACTACATCAGAGATAACCTTCCTGCATATTCCCAGCTCAAGCTTTCCTTCCCGGGCGCTCGCTACCTCAACGGCACTAATCGCGTAATCTTCAACAACACTGCAACGGTTCAGGGCATACCTTACAACCCAAGTGCAGCAGAAGAGACTGTTGGCCAAGTCCCAGGCAACGAGCACAACTTTGATGACGACTCTAAGCAGTTCCGCCTTGCTGGTAATGATTTCAGCGGTAACGGCATGCTTAGCAAGCGCGGTCCCGTTACCATCCAGTACGACAAGAACGGTCTTGCTGTTAAGAAGCTTGATTACACTATCAAGTTGGTCAACAAGCTGGACACCCCACTCACCGACATCGAGTTCATCGAGGATGTTGCCAACACCGACAACCGCCTCTTCATGACTGCGCTGACCGGCAATCTTGTTGCAGTTGGCCAGCGAGTTGGACTCTCCATGGACCAGATTGAGGTCCGTGGCTACAAGGCAGACGGCAGCTACGACATCATTCCTACTAAGAAAAATGGTGCAAACTGGCTTTACCGCGCTGACATGAACTCGGCAAGCCAGCAACAGCTGCAGTCCTATCTGGACCAGATCAACCAGGGTACGCTTGATCCATCCAATGCTTCCGCTGTGTCTCCTCAGTACAGGAAGATTGGTATTTACTTTAAGAACGTAACTCTGCAGCCAACCAGCAACATTGATTTCAACATCCAGATGATGTTCATGAATCCATTTGGCGAGGTTTACAGTGACAGACCTATTACCAACATCATCAAGGTCAATGCCAACAAAGTTAATACCGACGGTACCAAGACCCCAATGAACTTCTCCGCAAATTGGGATACTCGCTTTACTCCATTTAGCGAGAAGGTCTGGCTGTCCAAGTCCTCTTGGTACCAGCGCGTTGGTATGCCAAACGAGCGCTTTAGTGCTCGCTTTGGCTTTGCACTGTCAGAGCTTTCACCTGCTCGTTATTTGAAGAATCCAACCTTCGTTGATCTTCTCCCTGCAGGCGTTTCTTATGACGCGAACACCTCGGTTTCACCAATTGCTGACTCGCTGCAGCCTGAGAAGGTTGAGTACATCAGGAACTACAACGAGACCGGTCGCAATGCAATCAAGATTACCCTTCCATCTGGATACGTGTATCAGTATGGAACCATGGGTTATGAGATTAGGAACCTGGTAATCAACGACGACATCATTCCTTCTAAGGCCGAGAATGACGTTCTGAACAACAATAATGACGTCTACTTCTACGCCACAAACTGGACTCACGGCACACCAGATGACTTCTCTGGTATGTATAACGCCAGTAACTTTGTTCGGGATAATCTTGACATCAATATGAATGGTGTCACTGACGAGACTATTCTGAAGGCAACTGCAAAGGTTCTTGGCAACAACGTTGAGAGTATCCAGTCTGATAAACACATCCGTAGTCTTGAGCCAAATATTGCTGGCGGCGGTACATTCTACGGTAGGGCATTTACCTCGGCTACTATCATGACTGACTTTGCTGGCGTCACTGATACCAGCGGACTCTTCCAGTATCGTCTGAGCATTCGTAACTACTACAACACGCCAATGAATAAGATTCTTATGTACGACGTGTTGCCATATGTGGGCGACGGCAGAAACTCTGCTTTCAGCAATACACTTCAGGGTCCTATTGATCTGAGGATTGGTTCAACTGATGTCAGCTCCCAGTACGAGATTTACTATCGCACCGATGAACACCCAGCTCAGAACGATATCAACGAGATTAACAGCCCAGAATGGACTAAGACTCCAGCTGACTACACCAAGGTAACGGCAATCAAGATTGTTGGTAAGGATGGCACTATTTTGCCTCCATACACCGTTCTGTCTGCTGTTCTTACCATGAAGGCACCACTGTATGATCCAAACCTCTCCGAGGCTCTTGCATACAACGACATGAGCGTTATCTACAACAACGAAGCTGCTATGCGTCGTACCGAGAAGGTCGCAAACCAGCTTGTTGATATCATGGATGTCAAGGTAGAGAAGAAGTGGCTTGACGCTGACGGCAACGCAATTGCTCAGCCAGATGCTACCTCCATTACCGTAAAGCTTCTTGCCGACGGCGTTGATACTGGTAAGACACTTGACCTTACCGCGGCTAATAACTGGACTGCTTCGTTCACACACCTTCGTAAGTACACCGTTGAAACTCACAACGATGGTACCAGCACAAAGACTCCTATCGTCTACACTCTTGAAGAGGTAGGCACAGACGCTAATGGCATGGTCACTTACAATGGTAAGAAGTACAAGGTAACTGCTACTTCTGGTCAGGCAGATGAGAATTCACCAAACGATTCCGTTGCACTGAGTGTTACCAACCAGCTGCAGCAGGAGAAGGTCTCCGTCTCTGGCAAGAAGCTCTGGGACGACTCTAACAACAACGACGGTAAGCGTCCAGCTTCCATTGTTGTCAGGCTTCTTGCAGATGGTGTTGAGGTTCAGCACAAGACTGTTACCGCTGCAGATAACTGGGAGTACACCTTCTCTGACCTGCCTAAGTTCAGTGGCAACACAGAGATTACCTACACCGTTTCTGAGGACGCTGTACCTGACTACACCACAAGCATCAATGGCTTTGAGATTACAAACCAGCATGCTCCTGAGGCTTTGAGTATCCCAGTTAAGAAGGTCTGGGTTGACGACAATAATGCTCAGGGTCTACGCCCTGCTAGTGTTCACGTCAGGCTCTATGCAGACGGCACTCAGGTTGACGAGTTTGACCTGAACGCAGGTAACAACTGGTCTCACATCTTCAACGGCCTGCCACGTTATACCGCTGGTCACGAGATTGAGTACACCGTCAAGGAAGACCCAATTGCTCACTACACCACTTCCTACTCTGGTTCTTCAGCTACTGAGCTTACAGTTACCAACACCATTGAAGGTAAGGTTTCTGTTCCAGTAACAAAGAAGTGGATTGGTGCACCTGCTGATAGCGTAACTATTCACCTGCTTGCTGACGGCGTTGAGGTTCAGAGCGCTACTCTGACTGCTGCAGACAACTGGCAGCATACGTTCAGCAACCTTAACCAGTACAACAATGGCGCACTGATCAACTACACCATTACTGAGGATGCAGATGATGGCTACACCACGCAGATTACTGGCGACGCTACCAACTATGTAGTAACTAACACTAACATGAAGACTCGCGACATTCCGGTCACCAAGGTTTGGGAGAACCAGGAAGGTGATTCTGCTGAGATTGTTCTGTATCGTGATGGTGTCGAGGTTGATAGGGTAACCATCACCAAGGCTGACGACTGGAAGCACACCTTCAGCAACCTTGAGTTCTACGACAAGACTGATGGTCACGAGTACGCATACACCATCTCCGAGACTCCTATCTCTGGTTATACAACTCAGATCACAGGTAATCAGGACGACGGTTTCACAGTGACCAACACTGCTCCTGTTGTTCCTCCAACCACGCCACCTACTACTCCAGAGCCTAAGAAGCCAGGTCTTCCTTATACTGGCGACGCTTCAGGTATTGCTTCAATCGTTGGAGCTGCAGCTCTGTCCCTGAGTGGTCTTGGTATTGCTCTTAGAAGGAAGAACAGCTAATAGCCAGGCTTTTCGAACTCGCTGATAGCTGACTAAAAACAGGCTCCTGGTAAAACCAGGAGCCTGTTTTGCGTGGCGTGTGTAAGGCCGCCAAAGCAACCAAGCTGCCAAAGTCACCGTATGTGCGGCGCAGAACTATCCCGTCGTATGTCTATCCTGGTGTTTTGTAGAGTTCCCACTTCCGCTTTAGCGCCAAGTGGTAAAAAATGCGTTTAGTTGGGGGTTACATTTTTCTGCATACGCATTTGCCCAGGAAAAACTTTTAACTATGGTAAAAATTGCGTTTAGTTGGGCTTCAAATAACGAAATTTCAATTTTCATCCCCAACTAAACGGCTTTTTTACCTTTTTGGGCACTAAAATCAGTACCCTAAAATTGCGCTATTCACGATTATGAATAAACAGACTCCATTATGCAGGAATCAAATTACCCTAACGATTTTGACGGCTCTGCCAACGTCAAGTTATCTTCATCCGCCGAAAACTTAGTGTGCAGCAAAGAATTATCCAGCAACACGATATAATTTTAAGGTAGTTCCTAGTTATTTCCTGTACTGCAAAACGTGGAGGTAAAAGGTATATGAGAAGCATTTTTGAGGATCGACAGGTATCAATTAAGTGCGACGATAAGTATTCTTATACCGTTACAAAAGATGGTCTGGCTTATGTTCCAGGTAATGGAAAGCCAGAGGTCAAGGTTTTGTTTTCAGAGGTCGGTTCAACCTTCTTACTGAATTATTGCAGCTCAAACGGTCCTTACGAGATTACCTTTAAGGATAACGACGGCCATAACCTCGCTAGCATTGACACAGACCTTAAGCTTCGTGCATTTGGACACAACATCCTAGATACAAAGACTATCATCCTCGCTTTTGCAGCCAATAAGCTTACTACTGAGTTCCCTAATAACCTTGATACGTTAAACACTAAGCTCGGGTTCAGCCTCAAAGAGAAAAAGATCACAATCGCAAACGGCGTAATTTCCGGCGCAAAGCATCAGGTCAAGCTTTCTGATATTCACCGAGTTCAGTGCGTTGCAGGTGGCGCACTCAACAATCTCTTTGTCTTCACTAAAGAGAAGGGTGGCTTCTTTGATAGGGCAGATATCGTAGTTCCCGTCAACGAGCTTACAGTTCCTATTCTTGAGGCCGCGATGAGAAGAAATACTGGTCACGGAATCGATTTCAGCAGGGGCAATGGCTTTGACCAGCCAAACAGCAACTTCATTATTATTCGTTATTTGGACTCTAGCTTCTTCGAGACTGCTCCTGGCGTCTTCAAAGAGGATTGGCAGAAGGACGCTTACGAGTTTGTTAAGTCCTTTGGTTATGATCTTCAAACCATGCTAGGGGAGTAACTCCTGGCGAGAAAAACGTCTTGTCCAAGAAAACAGCCGCCCTCTTTGAACTGCGTCCCAAAACTTGGACGAGTTTAATAAAGAGCTAGGCCACCAAGGA
>CAUUEB010000044.1:0-7017 GCA_963544135.1 uncultured Atopobium sp.
CACTTCTTTTAAACACCTGAAATGCTTGCTTACACCACTTTTCGGGACACGACCACTAGAGCAAGTCACGCAGGAAGCTAGAGCAATCATGCAGGATTTATGAGCCTGAAATGCACACCAAGTCTGAGCAAAAGTACTCAGACATGGCGAGAAAATCCGGCAAATCGCTCAGACATGGCGAGAAAATCCGGCAAATCGCTCAGACTTGCTGCACTTTTCGGGCTACAGCGAACGCATCTCAGACTTGCTGCTCTTTTCGGGCTGCTGCAAAAGCCCTCAACTTCATGCGATTTTCGAGCGCATGGGTTTCTCGCCAGGCAAATAAAAAAGAGGCCAGACCGAAGTCTGACCTCTCCAGTAAGCAATGTAGGATGGACTTACTTAAGGGTGACGGTAGCGCCAGCCTCCTCGAGCTGAGCCTTAGCAGCCTCAGCGTCCTCCTTCTTAGCGCCCTCGAGGACAGCCTTAGGAGCACCCTCGACGACCTCCTTTGCCTCCTTGAGGCCAAGGTTGGTAAGAGCACGGACAACCTTGATGACGCCGATCTTGTTGTCGCCGAAGCCCTCGAGGATAACGTCAAAGTTGGTCTTCTCCTCTGCCTCCTCAGCAGCGCCACCAGCTGCAGGAGCAGCAGCGACAGCTACAGGAGCAGCAGCGGAAACGCCGAAGACGTCCTCAAGCTCGTGAACGAGCTCAGAAAGCTCGAGTGCTGGCATCTCTTTAAGGGCCTCAATGATCTCATCTTTAGTGACAGCCATGTCAATTCTCCTTTTTAAACGATGCAGCCTTTGTACTGCATCTGGGCAAAAGCCCGGCTTGTATGTGTGCGTTTAAGTGCGTTTACACTCTCACGCGGTTTGCGCCAATGCGCGGGTACAACAAAACGTTGCTTATGCAGCGTTCTTCTGATCTGCGACTGCAGAAAGAGCGGTTGCGAGTCCACGAGCTGGACCAGCGCAAACCTGTGCAATACCGGTAAGTGGGCTTGCAACAACGAAGACAAGCTTTGCAATGAGCTCCTCGCGAGAAGGAAGGTCTGCGTAAGCCTTTGCCTCGTCAGCAGTAAGTGCCTGACCATCAGCGATACCACCAATGAACTCAACTTTCTTGAGCTTCTTGGCCTGATCCTTGATGACCTTAGCGGCCTCGACAGGATCATTCTCATAGAAAACGTATGCGCAGGTACCGGCGAGCATCTCGTCAATCTCTGGCATACCAGCGTTCTTAAGAGCAATCTTGACGATGTTGTTCTTATAGACCTTCATGTGAGCGCCTGCTGCGGTAAGTGCGCGGCGAAGCTCCTGAGTCTCCTTTACGGAGAGACCACGATAGTCGATAACAAACAGGCCCTTGGAGTTGTCGAGAGAAGCGGAAACCTTCTCGAGCAAATCAAGTTTAGACTGAGCTGGCATGTAGTACACCTCCTTTATCATGTCTCGGGCACGAGCGCCAACAGGTGCGGCCCTCACATGAAAAGACCCCACTTTGGCAACCAAAGCGGGGTCTGGATGTACTAATCTCAAGACCACCTCGGCAGGCGGGAATTCCCATTAAGCCTTGGATTCAAGGCGCCGGCTGTCTTTGGCAGCGAACGTGCAACTACAAGACGTCTGTCTTGCGTTGGATATTGTGCAGCAAAAATCAACGCGAGTCAAGGTTGAGTGCATAATTTCTTTCTCTTCACAAAAATTTGACGAGAAGGGCAGTCAAGCTGCTACGCACAACTCAGCCGCACACATCGGCCGCACGCGCATTGCAAGCCGAGTCCACGCCTACACCGCACTCACGCCACAAGAAAAATCCGGTACCTGCAAGCAGATACCGGATTAAACGTGCTAGGTACTTCTAAGCGTAAAGCTTAGTCCTCCATAAGGTTACGAACCTTGGTTGGATCAACCTTGATGCCAGGGCCCATAGTAGAGGAAATAGCAACGGTCTTGACGTACTTACCCTTTGCGCTGGATGGCTTGACGCGGATGATCTCGGAGATTAGTGCGCCATAGTTCTCAACAAGCTGCTGGACCTCAAAAGAAGCCTTGCCGATTGCAACGTGGCAGATACCAAAACGGTCTGCACGATACTCAACACGACCAGCCTTGAGCTCGTTAACCATCTTTGCAACATCCATGGTAACGGTGCCGAGCTTAGGGTTAGGCATAAGGCCACGAGGACCAAGAACACGACCAAGACGGCCAACCTTACCCATCATCTGAGGGGTTGCGATTGCTGCGTCAAAGTCAAGCATGCCCTTCTCGACCTCTGCGATGAGCTCGTCGCCACCGACGATGTCAGCGCCAGCCGCCTCAGCCTCGCGGGCCTTCTCGCCCTCTGCGAAGACTGCAACGCGAACGGACTTACCAGTGCCGTGAGGCAGAGAGATAGAACCGCGAACGTTCTGGTCAGCCTTACGAGTATCGACACCAAGGCGAATTGCTACCTCAATGGTCTCGTCAAACTTAGCAGTTGCAAGCTCCTTAGAAAGGGTTACTGCCTCTTTTGGGCTGTAGAGGTTTGCACCGTCTACCTTGGCAACTGCATTCTTGTAGTTCTTTCCGTGCTTAGGCATTATGTACCTCCTGTGGTTAGCGGGCGTCTGCCCTCCCACTCCTGCATCTTCCGTCCGCAGCTGCTCCCTCTTGGCGAGAAACCCAACTACGTGCACTAACATCGGATGCTCTGACAAAAACAACCGTCAGCCACACACATGGCTGACGGGAGTAAACACTACTCGGCGATGGTTACACCCATGGAACGAGCGGTACCAGCGACGATCTTCTTTGCAGCCTCAATGTCGTTTGCGTTGAGGTCAGGCATCTTGATCTCAGCGATCTTGGTGAGCTGCTCCTGGGAGAGCTGGCCAACCTTATCGCGCTGAGGAACACCGGAACCACCCTTGAGGTGAAGCTCCTTCTTGATGAGCTGAGCTGCTGGAGGAGTCTTGGTTACGAAGTCAAAGGAACGATCCTCGTAAACAGAAATCTCGACTGGGATGATGTCGCCAGCCTTGTCCTGAGTTGCAGCGTTGAATGCCTGGCAGAACTGCATAATGTTGACCTGTGCAGCACCCAGAGCTGGTCCCACTGGAGGAGCTGGGTTTGCCTGGCCTGCAGGAATCTGCAGCTTAATAAAGTTAACAACCTTCTTTGCGGGCATGTTAAGCCTCCTGTTTGAATACGTTTGAGTCTATTCTCGCGCACTCCCGAGAAGCAATCCACAAGGGACGAGAAGTGCGGGATAAGCCGTTAGTTACTAGTCTATCAGGGAAATCTGATCCATGGTGAGCTCAACCGGAGTCTCGCGACCAAAGATGGTGAGCATAACCTTGATCTTGCCGGACTCTGCGTTGACCTCAGAAACAGTACCGTCAAAGTCAGCGAGAGGACCAGAAAGAACGTGAATTGCCTGACCGACCTCAATATTGGTTGCTGTACGCTTAGGTACAGGGCTACCCGTCTTCATACCACCGCGACGCATGATCTTATCGAACTCATCACGACGCAGAGGAACTGGCTTGCCGTCAATGCCAACAAAACCAGTTACGCCTGGGGTGTTGCGAACAACAGCCCAAGTATTGTCATCCAGCTCCATGCGAACAAGAACGTAACCTGGGAAAACCTTGGACTCTTTGGTCTCGCGCTTGCCGCCGTCCTTGACCTCAGTAACTTCCTCAGTAGGAATCTGAATATCAACAACAGCACGCTCAAGGCCATAGGTCTCAATACGGTGCTCAAGGTCTGTCTTTACCTTGTTCTCATAACCTGAATAGGTGTGAACTACATACCAGTGCTTAGCCATTGATTATCCCCTCAGTCCAGTAAAGGCGACGAGACCAGCAACAATGCCAGTATCAACCAGCCAAGTTACCAAGCCAAAGAAAATGATTGTTGCAATTACGGCTACAGAGAAACCAGCAAGCTCAGAGCTTGAAGGCCACACAACGCGGTGCATTTCTGTACGAACGCCTGCAAAATAAGCACCCAGGCGGCCAAAGAAGCCAGGGTTAGCGTTACGCTGAATGGACTTCTCCTGCTTCTTTGCCTCGGCCTTAGTAGCCTTAGCAGAAGCTTCAGGAGTAGCTTCAGCCTGAAGGGCCTCACGCTGGGCGCGCTCTTCTGCGCGAGCCTTACGTGCGCTCCTCTTATTGCGCTCCTTATTTGCCATCCTACGCTCCCTTGGATGTTATACCTACATACAAACCGGCCAACCCTTATGGGAAGGCCGGTGAAGTTATCTGGCAGGCCAGGAAGGACTCGAACCCTCAACAAACGGTTTTGGAGACCGCCGCTCTACCATTGGAGCTACTGGCCTAGAACGAACCCACCTAGCCTAGCGGGTCTCGCGATGTACCGTGTGCTTGTGGCACCATGGGCAGTACTTCTTCAACTCCATACGATCTGGGTTGTTGGACTTGTTCTTGTCCGTAGTGTAATTACGACGCTTGCACTCAGTGCAGGCGAGAGTAACGAGTGTACGCATTGATCCTCCTGAACACGGTCACGAGATGTATTCTCGAAATGTGACGCGGTTGCTTAGGTTAGCACCCACTACCCAGAGATGTCAATACTTTTCTCTAATTACTCTAGGCGTTCACATATTTTTTCTCGACAAAAAACCCGGCGCGCAAAAGAGCACGCCGGGCAAGTTAGCAACTTTTAAAGAAGTTACTCGATGACGGTGGAAACACGGCCATCGCCGACGGTGTGGCCACCCTCGCGGATAGCGAACTTCAGACCCTGCTCAAGAGCGATTGGGTGAATGAGCTCGCAGCCAACGGTGATGTGGTCACCAGGCATAGCCATCTCTACCTTGCCACCGTTTGCATCGGTGAGCTCGTAGATGTCGCCGGTTACGTCAGTTGTACGGAAGTAGAACTGTGGACGGTAACCAGAGAAGAATGGGGTGTGACGGCCGCCCTCTTCCTTAGTAAGAACGTAAACCTCACCGGTGAACTTCTTGTGTGGAGTAACGGTACCAGGCTTGCAGAGAACCTGACCGCGCTCGATGTCCTCGCGCTTAACACCACGAAGAAGAATACCAACGTTGTCGCCAGCCTCGCAGAAGTCCATGGTCTTACGGAACATCTCAATGCCGGTAGCAACAGAGTTCTGAGTTGGCTTAATACCAACGATCTCGACTGGATCGTTGAGCTTGAGCTCACCACGCTCAACACGGCCGGTAGCAACGGTACCACGACCAGAAATGGTCATGACGTCCTCGATTGCCATCAGGAATGGCTTCTCATTGTCACGAGCTGGTGTTGGGATGTAGGAGTCAACGGTGTGCATGAGCTCACGGATGGACTCAACCCACTTCTCCTCGCCGTTAAGAGCGCCGAGAGCAGAACCACGGATGATTGGAAGGTCATCGCCTGGGAAGTCGTACTCGGAGAGAAGGTCACGGGTCTCCATCTCGACGAGGTCGATGAGCTCGTCATCGTCGACCATGTCGCACTTGTTCAGGAAGACGACGATGTAAGGAACGCCGACCTGACGTGCGAGAAGGATGTGCTCACGAGTCTGAGCCATAGGACCGTCGGTTGCAGCAATAACGAGGATTGCGCCGTCCATCTGAGCTGCACCAGAAATCATGTTCTTGATGTAGTCTGCGTGGCCAGGGCAGTCGACGTGAGCGTAATGGCGCTCCCAAGTCTCGTACTCAACGTGAGCAACGGAAATGGTAATACCACGCTGACGCTCCTCTGGAGCCTTATCGATGTTCTCGAAGGCGGTATAGTCTGCCTTGCAGCCCTCGGTCTCAGAGAGAACCTTGGTGATTGCTGCGGTAAGGGTAGTCTTACCGTGGTCGACGTGACCAATGGTACCGATGTTTACGTGTGGCTTTGTGCGGTCAAACTTTTCCTTGGCCATTGCCAATCCTCCTTCTGGAACTAACCCTCGGGCTAGACCGTGGTGAAAAAACGTCTGTTTATACTCAACGGCGCAAATGTCTAGGACATGTACGCCGTAAAGAGTCTGGTACCGGCGACTGGATTCGAACCAGTGACGTCACGGGTATGAGCCGTGTGCTCTAACCAGCTGAGCTACGCCGGCATAAATGCCGCTTGAAAAATGGAGCCCGCGACCGGATTTGAACCGGTGACCTCTTCGTTACCAACGAAGTGCTCTACCTACTGAGCTACACGGGCGTGGTGGGGATACTTGGACTCGAACCAAGGAACCAATAAGGAGCGGATTTACAGTCCGCCGCAGTTGCCGCTGTGCCATATCCCCGAATGCCGTTTTCAAGCACTCTAGAAGCAATTGTGTACGCTGTTTACCTTACGGTTTAACGTACGCAGGAAGTCTTGTTGAACTTCTGTATTACCTCGTAAGCGGGAAAATATTACGATTGAATAAAAATCTTGTCAACGTAATCCACCCAACCGGGCGTATCTTATCAAATTTTTTCCACAAATCCAAGCGATTTTCTTGCCACAATTCCATGCGGTTTTCTGGCCACAACTTCAAGCGGGTTTCTCGCCACAACTCCACCGATTTTCTCGTCACACTCCAAGCGGGTTTCTTGCCAGACGCATACGGGCTTTTACAGTTATCTATAGGAGCCATACGCGATACGTCGCGAATGCCCTAAAATTCGCACGAAAAAAGCCAGGCAATGCCTGGCTGAAAATTCAAGTGGTGCCGCCACCAGGCTTCGAACCCGGGACCTACTGATTACAAGTCAGTTGCTCTACCAGCTGAGCTATAGCGGCATCAAGTGCAGAGGCTATTCTATAGACTTTTCTGACTTTGGTCTAGTCTCAATTTTCGAGAAATTTTTCTCCACAAACTGGTCGATGCAGCATGTAGGAGCACTTCCCTTTTGTAGGAGCTAACTTGGTGCTAATGCGCTACTCATCAAGTCTGGCTAGCCTGAAAACCGCATCATGTCTGTGTAAAACAGCTCAGACTTGGCGAGAAAAACCGGCAAATAGCTCAGATATGGTGAACTTTTCCGGCAAATCATTCAGACATGGCGAGAAAATCAGGCTCCATGGAGGGGCAATCTCGCGCGCAC
>CAUUEB010000045.1:0-6719 GCA_963544135.1 uncultured Atopobium sp.
GTGACAACCTGGTACTGAATGGTCTGAACACCACGAGAAACCTCATCACGAAGGCGCTTCTCAACCATCTCGTTGAGCTGCTCAGCAGAGAGCTCAACACCGACGGAGTTCATCTCCTCCATAACGGTCTTGCGGATCTTCTTACGAGAAACATCAACAAAAGGAGCAAGGTGAGCCAGGGAGATGGACTGACCACCGTACTGACAGGATGCTACCTGAGCAATGATCTGAGTTGCAATGTTGCATGCAGTGGAGAAGCTGTGTGGACGCTCAATCAGAGTACCGGAGATAACAGTGCCGTTCTGCAGCATGTCATCAAGGTTGATGAGGTCACAGTTGTGCATGTGCTGTGCAAAGTAATCGGAATCGTGGAAGTGGATGAGACCCTCGTTGTGAGCAGCAACAATATCCTCTGGAAGAAGCTCACGCTGAACGAGGTCCTTAGAAACCTCACCAGCCATGTAGTCACGCTGAACAGAAACAACGGTAGGGTTCTTGTTGGAGTTCTCCTGCTTGACTTCCTCGTTGTTGCACTCAATCAGAGACAGAATCTTGTCATCGGTGGTGTTCTTGTGACGCTTCTGGTTCTGGAGGTAGCGGTAAATGATGTACTTACGAGCAACCTCAAAGCGGTCAAGAGCCATGAGCTGATCCTCGACAAGGTCCTGGACCTCCTCGACGGTGACGGTGTGTCCAGCCTTCTCGCACTCATCGGTAACGTTGAGAGAAGCAAACTGAATCTCACGTTCAGTCAGGCGCTGATCCTCAGGGACCTCTGCGTTAGCCTTAGCAATTGCGTTAACAATCTTCTCAACCTCGAAGGTGACCTCTGAGCCATTGCGCTTGATAATCTTCATGTGCAAACTCCTTGAACAAACGTTGGTGAAAGCAACGCTTTCATGCGTGTTTAATTGGATTATCACTGCGGTTTCTAAGCTTTTGCCTAAGCGAAGTAGTTGGGAACCCGCTTGTGTGATGGAAACTACTATGCCACAAGTTATAGTGTTTGGGTTCGAGAACTATAACAATATATTGTGAAATTTCCACACGAATACAAAATTATGTATTGACACGTTGCGGCAGCCAATATCTCTGCAGGTAGAAAATTAGCTAGAAACTTCGCTAATTACAAAATTTATTAATGGTCATAAAATAATTCGATTTTTTGTAAGTAGGCATTCGTCGCCTTTCACAAATGCGCCACAATTCGTCCCTCAGTACTCACTTGTGTTGAGCATTTGGGGACTAAAAAAGCCGACACAAAATGCCGGCTTTGATGGCTAGTCTAGTGGAGGCTGTGGGCGCCAGGTTGCGTCTTTATAGATAAGGCGTGCATCCTTCCAGCCCTTTATAAGGCGAGAAAGGCCAGACGAGAAGTGCGCTCTATCTACCAAAATGAGTCGAATAATCTCTTTTGCAAAGGTCAGAGCGGTACCAACACCAAAGAGCACAGGGTTGTAATCACCGTGAACCTGGAAGTAACGGGCAATATAGCCGCGGTTACGTGTGATGTAATAGCGCGTCATATCAGAGGTTGAATTAAGCTGACGTACAGAACCAATACTCTGACCAGGAACTTCTCGACATCTTGAGAGAACAAAGTCTGGAATCAAAATAGGCTGCGTTATCTTACTGGCTAAATAGCCATATAAGGCGTCATCCCAGTAGATAAAGAAACGTGCATCGGGCAGGCCAATCTTCTGCACTACAGAACGCTTAAAGCAAGCGCCCTCGAAGCACATCACATTGCACTCGCGGTAAGAAACACCATCAAAGCCAGCCTTTGCCAGCGGATTGTAGATGCCTAGCGCAGTGCTAAAGCGATACTGCCAGAAGAAAGGACCACCATCAAAGTCATAGCGCTGACCTTGGATAACCTCAGCCTTGTCTGACCATGCGTCAAGCTTATCAAGACCATCAGGCAGCACAGCTACGTCATCGTCCATAACCCAGAACCACTCGGCGCCCAGCTCATAACCTACGCGCACACCCTCAGAGAAGCCGCCGGAACCACCGGTGTTTTGCTCCATAGGGACGTAACACACGCGATTAGTGCCACCATGAGCGTCGGGATCATCAGTGGTTTCTCCCCACGTGGTTTTGACCTTCTCGGAAAAGTCAGACACAAGTGAGGCCGTCTCAGAGGAGTTCTCGTTATCCACAACAATGATGCGCCATGGTGCCTGCGTAAGCTGCGTAATGGAATTGAGCAGGTTAGAAAGCAGTTCCTGGCGTTTAAAGGTAACTATGACAAGGGCGGTGCGCTTCATATTTCCTCAAAATGTGACTTCGTGAGTGAGTTGATGCCTATATAGTATAAAGCAGCAATCAAAAGGAGTTTAGATGAGTCACGCTCAAAACCACCAACCTTTGGTTTCTCTTGTTGTGCCCATATACAACGTTGCAGACTATCTGGAGCAATGCCTGGCAAGTATTCAATCACAGAGCTACACAAACCTGGAGATTATCTGCCTCAACGATGGCTCAACTGACTCGTCTTTAGCTCTTTTGGAAGCATACGCTGCTCGCGATGGTCGCATTGTCATCATTGACAAGGAAAATGAGGGTTACGGAGCAACGTGCAATCGTGGCATTGCCGCAGCTCACGGCTCATGGGTGGGTATTGTTGAGCCTGACGATTACCTTGAGCCAACCATGATTCAAGAGCTGGTAGATCTTATCCAGGCAAACGGTGGAGAAGACCAGGTAGATATTGCCCGCTCAGCCTATTGGCGCGTGTTTGGTAATCAGAAAAATGGTCGTGCAGGAGCAAAGTCGCAGTTAAAGAATGGCGCTGGTTTTACCGAGCACAGGATTCCATGCGCTTATAAGGACCGCGTCAAACCCAAGCAGCGGCCTTGTTCTATTGACCAGATGGCTCAACTTCTGTTGCACCACCCTGCCATTTGGACGGCACTCTATCGCAAAGAATTCTTGACCCAGAACAACATCAACTTTAAAGAAGTCCCTGGTGCAGGCTGGGTAGATAACCCCTTCCTCATTGCCTCACATTGCTGCGGAGCTCGCATAGTGTACACAGACTCTGCGCTCTACAACTATCGCGAGAATGGCTATGCAGAAGCCGCTACCTTTGCGCAGCGTCAGCCTAAAATTCCGCTTGAGCGCTGGAACGACATGATGGATGTTGTGGACGCACGCAACATTACCTCAGACGTGGTGCTCAACGCGCTCACACTGCGCGGCATCAACTACGCTCTGCTTACAAAAGACGCGCTTACCTGGCGAGAAGAACATGATGCTGCAGGTGAGACTGACTCAGAAGTGCACGATCTTCTCGCCAAGAGCTTTGAGCGCATGGACGCAAAGCGCGTGTTTGAAAACCCAGCAATCTCAGGCTCTGGAAAAGCTTTCTTTGCGCAGGTGAGAGGTATTGCTCTGCCAAAAGATAACAAGTTTGCACGCTATGCATATCTAGCCAAAGAGGGATTTTTCCGTGTCAAAAATGACGGCATAGCACAGACGTTTAAATCGCTCATGGACAGGCGTTAAGACTGGCCCTAAAGACTGGCTCTAAAGACTAGCCCTAAACACAAATCGCAGGCTACTCTAGAATCACACGCTCAAATTTTGATGCTGCTTATGTGTCGCTGCGGCTTATACAAGTGGAATGCGCATAAAACGTGCATACCATACGGCTCTACGTACATAGGCATAACGAGCTCGTGTTGTAGTAGACAAAATAGCACCAAGCAAGGCATGAGCTACCAGTCGCGGAGAAGTTGCTTCAGTGACAATAAGGTGCGCTACAGGATTAGAAAGAATCTTGACGATGAAGTTTTCTTTTTCCTCATGGCTGAGCTGGGATTCTTCGTTGAATACAGGATACATATTCATAAGAAGTTTGCTGATCAGGTAGCGACTAATCAACTTTTGAACTTTTTTGGAGTTTGCAAAGCCAAGATGCTTGGCAAGAGCCATGAGCGCCTGACGCTCCTGAGTAAGCTTGTCCATAGAGGCAGCAATAGTTTTTTCTTCCTCAGAAGATTCCGCTGGTACATCAACAAAAATTGCTTCTGGGGCGTACGTAACATTTTTTGCAATCTCAAAGCAGTAGCCAACAAAACTGCACTCGCCATCAGTTTCTGGCTCATGCTTAATCTCGGTCAGAATACGCGTTGAGCACAGCTTTCCGCTCATAGACGTCAAATAAGGAAGCTGCGACTCCTCAAATACCTGCAACAATGAAGAAGCTTTTGAGCAAAAAGCCTTTTTGCATTCCATAGGTGAATTGGCAGTTTTCATATGCGCAATAACAATATCAGCCGCTTTAGGTGAACCAACAGGACCCAAAGCGGTAGCTGCAGAATAAAGCTCCTGCAAAAGGTGGGAGTTAAACCTATAAGAAGGCTCAGTAGTAAGCGTATAAGCTCCACGCGCACGACCCTGAGCAATCTCAAGCGCAACAAAATGGCTAATGCCCGATTGGCACAGGACATCTAAGCGAGGCTCTTGATTGGCAAGGTTATCTAACATGCGAGCAATCTGGGGATCAGAGCTATTGTCAACGATGATGAGCTCCCAATGAGGGTATGTCTGCTCTTGAAGCTGCCTAATTACCGTTCTAATAGCATCAGCATCATTATCAGCGGCCATGAGAACCGAAATCATATGTGGATTGTATGAGCGCTCGTGCATTCCACATCCCCCAAACTGGTCCTAAATTTTAGATACCAGTTTACCCATAAAAAGTGAATTAAAAAGACATTTTTATTCTATCAAAATCTCTCCACATATCGTGTTTAACTGCTGTTATGTGGACATCTGACCTGTTTTGTAGGAGCGGCGCTACACACAACACCCATAACGTCTATACGAGCATGCCAACAAGCTTTCCTAAGGCCGTAGGGTCAACGGTAGTGCCACTTGAACCTTCAACAACAGGAGCTTCATCATGCTCAAGATTAGACACGCCAATTGGCTGCACAATCTCTACAAGCTCAAGAAGCTGATTGGGCTTCATATCGGTAATCATTGAAGACAACAAACTAGAAGCATTGCTTACCAGTGAACGAGCGCCCGAACCAGAAAGTGCCGAGATTTTCTCCCACACATCATCTGTGGCAATGATAACGTGCGTAATCTTGATGTTGGTGACAGAAGCAAGTGCGCTAACAAAAGCGCTCTGACCGTCATCTTTGTAAATATCTGCCAGTGTTTTAGCGTTTGAGTCTACTTCTGCATACACATCAGTAGGAATAGACACTATATGTCCGGTTCCCTGCGTGCGATCAATGACCAAAAGCCGTATAGACTGAAGCGTCGACTCCCCTGCCTTAAGCGAATTTGTGCTGATAACGGCATAGGTAAGAAAGTCATCAGCAGATTGTGTAGTGCCATCCGGATTGCCTGAAACACTTTGGCTCTTTATAGCCTTGTTAAGCCCATGATCTCCCAGGTGAGACTCAAGCTGCGCGCGATCCCAAAGAGTTACAACAACAATGCCTACAAGAACAGCAACAATGGCAATTACGGCAAGGCCAATCACGTTGGTATAAGGATTGTCACGCGGAACATCGCTGCGCTCAAATCTTTCTCTTTTCCTAAACATACTGGCTCCCTGCCTCACTGTTCATCAGTTCTGCAAGAGCTCCTAAAAAAGACGCTCTCTTCTATGATGCTATTTCTTTGCGAGGGAAACCACCGCACACAATACAAGTGGTAGAAAAGACTTCGTAAACGGCGCGAGAAGACCGATGGAGCTGGATTGGCACACAGAAACTACGACGCAATCAAGGAACCGAAAGCGCTACCAAGGTTGCAAAACACCCTCTGGATAGCGAACGCTCACAAACGTGAGGCCCTGAGCAGGTGCACAACTGCCAGCAGCAATTCTATTCTGAGCAGCTAGAACCTCGTCGATCCACTCAACAGGCCTGTGACCTCGGCCAATCTCAACCAGTGTGCCCACAATCGTGCGCACCATGTTATGCAAGAAGGCGTTACCCGTAATATCAACTGCAATGAGTTTCTCGCCAGCCTCTTCAATTTCTTCAACGGTAAGGCGCTCCACAAAACGATGCGTTGGCTTGCCCTCGGCAGAAATTGCCTTGCAGAAGCTCTTGAAATCATGCTCCCCCACCAGCGCCTGCGCCGCCTTGTCCATAAGCTCTGCGTCCAAGTGGCCGTTGTACCACCACACGTGGTCCCAGCCCAGCACGGGACGAGCGCTACCTGCACAAATGCGATAGCGATACGAACGCGCCTGGGCATCAAAGCGTGCCGAGAAGCCCTGTGGGGCGCGGAAGAGTTGTCGGATAGAGATGTCGTCGTCGGTCAGAGCGGTAAGCGAGCGGACGAGTTTCTCGCCAGACAGCGCCAGTTCAGCGCCATATACGGGAAGGCTCACGTACTGGGCCTGGGCGTGCACGCCGGCGTCGGTTCTGCCCGCGCAGGTGAGTTCGACCTCTCTGCGCAAAACGGTCTGAAGCGCGCGACGAAGGTCTCCTGCCACGGTACGCTGGGTTGGCTGCTCGGCAAAGCCGCAGAAGGCAGCGCCACGATAGCCTAGCTTGATGACAAGCGTAGCTTCAGGCTCAGCAGAAGCGTCAGAGAGAGCCTCGGCAGCTGATAGCTCAGCAGAAGGTTCTTCGCATGCATAAACGTTGCAGTTTGATGCATTATTCTGTGACGTTTCTGAGTTCATGAAGCTCCCTGAAAAGACTTTTGGCGCAACAAAGTGATTGTATCGTAGGCTCAAA
>CAUUEB010000046.1:0-6244 GCA_963544135.1 uncultured Atopobium sp.
CTCGTGCGTCCGCTTGAGGGACTGCTTTTCTCACTTATCTGGCTTGTGACCAGGCCAGTCGTTGTTACAGGTTGATTCTTGCTATCGGTTCAGATGTTGCTCTTAGTTCAATCTTTGCTCTTAGTTCAGTCGTTGCTACCAGTTCAAAATTTTCCAACCGCGCTTGTTTGCAAGTCTGGCAAGCGTTGGACCAGGGCAAACGGCGCACGGTGTTTGAGCTGCCGACAAAAGCGTTGCGTCCGAGTAGTGATCACCGTACGCGTACGCAATCTCCCAGTTGCCCTCGCCAAAGCGCTGGTTGCACCACTCGGTTGCCGAGACCAACTTCTGAGCGCCCTCAATCACGGGTCCGTCAACCTTGCTGGTGTAGCGCCCGTCTGCTCCCACCTGCATCTTTGTGGCGAGAAACGCGTCCACCCCCAGCTTCTGGGCGGCCAATTCCGCGATAGGTTCAAACGTTGCTGAAACCAACAGCACACAGCAACCTTCTGCCTGCCGACGACGCACCTCTTCCAGCGCTTGAGGGCGATACATCCCCTCAATTACCTCGCGATGAAAATCGTGCATGACGGCATTTGCAAACTCAACGCTATACTGCGTAAGCGCACCAACAACCAGCTCGCGAGCCTCTTCCTGCCTTTGAGGAAGGTGCAGCTTGTAGCGGGTTCCCCACCACAGAAGCTTCAACGTACGAGAAATTGAAGACAAGTGACGGCGGAGCAAATACGCAGAGAACAAGAGTCCTGACTGTCCAGAAATGACGGTTCCGTCAAAATCAAAAACAGCAATTTTCTTGATCAAATCTGAAGTGTGTTCCGTATTGGAAGATTCTGCGGATATGGAATTTGCACTATCGCGTTGCGACAACGCATCCAAAGTATTCTGATCCCGCACAATCCACCTCACTTTACCTCTGCATTTAAATGTTTCTTCAGCAGAAGCACTTAGATACATTCTGATGTAAAGATAGCACACAATGCTTTATTTTCTGACTTGGTTTCAATAAATTAAAGATGTAATTTAAATCTTTTATGCTGGACTTTTTTGGTAATGAAAAAGCCCTCCGAAGAGGGCTTGAACATGCAATGGCGGGATATGCGGGGCTCGAACCCGCGACCTCCGACGTGACAGGCCGGCGCTCTAACCAGCTGAGCTAATACCCCGGACGCCTTGTTGCGAATTGAAATAATACAGGGAACTTTTATTCTTGTCTAGCGTTATTTCCAACGAATTTAAAAATTTTGTTGTAAAAAACCACTTGGCGAGAATAACCGCAGGTCAGACAAGTGAACGCTCACCAGAAATCCACAACTTCCTTACGAGAAGTTCTACTGAAGAGCAACGCTGGTGGTGTTTCCTGTGGAGTCGGTTACCTTAAGCGTAGTTCCATCAAGCGTAGCTGCGGTGATAGTTCCGTTACCACCAACAGCCTTGCCGTCCTTATCGGCAATAAGAGTTGGAAGTGATCCGTCTACCAGGGCACATGCAACAACATCCCAGCCAGACTCGCGATTCTCCGGAACCAAAATGGTGTCGTTGAAAAGAATCAGACTGGTAGGAGTTCCCTCTACCTCAAACAGAACGCTCTTTGTTCCTGAATCGCTAGTGCGAACAACAGCGGTTTTACCGTCGCTTTGCTTCTCCAGAGAATACTTCATGCCGTGGAAGGTAACTGAGCCATCAACCGCCTGCTCATCCTGCTGTTTCTCGTCAGCGTAGGCGGACTGGGTCTGCTTTGGCTGCTGACTTGCGGATTCGCTCTTAGTGCTTGTAGCACAGCGAACAATAAAGAACAGAGCAGTGAGTGCGACAATAGCCGCGACCACTAAAATGATGACCGATTTTCTATTTGGAGGTTCAGGCGTGTTGTCGGCCTGTCGTGGGCTCTGAGGAATTTGAGCACCCTGACCAGCACGAAGAGTTGAAATGTTCTTCATGTCAACCGATGAAGCCTCAGGGGTCTTCTCGCCAGATGAACTTGTTCTCATGTGGTTTGCCATGCTTAAACCTCCCGACGTGCTTCAATTGCACGTCCCAATGTTACCTCATCTGCGTACTCAAGGTCTCCGCCTACGGGAAGTCCGCTTGCCAGTCGGGTAACCGTCACGCCAAGCGGATTGATAGTTCTGGAGAGGTACGTTGCAGTTGTTTCTCCCTCAACGTCCGGATTAGTTGCCAGAACTACCTCGGTAACGGTGCCATCAGCCAAGCGGGACAGCAATTCACGCACGTGGAGCTGCTCGGGACCAATCTTGTCCATAGGCGAGATTACGCCACCCAGAACGTGGTAGAGGCCGTGAAACGCACCGGTACGCTCGATTGCCGAGACATCCTTAGGCTCGGAGACCACGCAGATTTTGCTGCGATCTCTGGAAGAGTCCAGGCAGATGTCGCATTCGTCACGCGTCGCGTAGTTGAAGCAGATAGGGCAAAAATGCACCTGCTGCTTAAGCTCCAGGATAGCCTGCGCCAAACGGCGAGCCTCCTCGGAATCAACCTCCAGAAGATGGTAGGCTATGCGCTGAGCAGACTTTGGACCAATGCCTGGTAGTCGACCTAACTCGTCAAGCAAACGCTGCAGCGCACGACCATCATTTGTGGTATCAAACGCCATAGATTAGAACAGTCCTGGGATATTCAGTCCACCGGTTACTGCGCTCATCTGGGCAGATGCCTGAGACTCTGCAGACTCAAGAGCATCATTTACAGCAGCCAGAATCATGTCCTGCAGCATCTCGATATCCTCAGGATCAATTGCCTCAGGATCAATAGTGATGTTAGTCAAGCGCAGGTCGCCGGATGCGGTTACCTTAACAGCACCACCACCAGCACTTGCGGTTGCCTGCATAAGGGAAGCCTTCTGCTGGGCCTCCAGCAGTTGCTCCTGCATTTTGCGAGCCTGAGCCATCATCTGATTGCGGTTCATGCCGCCCATGTTAAATCCACCACGTGCCATATGTTCTCCTATCGTCGTATCTATTTTAGACAAGTTGCGCTTTTTGCGCTGGCGCATGAGGATCCATGCACCAAAGCGTCATATCGCGAGAAGTACTAGTTGCTTGCAGGATCTGCGGGAGTTTCGGCATCCGAAGGGATGCCTGCGTCCGAAAGAACGCCTGCGTCCGACTTCTTCTCTACCGACAAAGAAACCGCAGGTCCAAACACCTTCTCAAGCATATCCGCCACGCTGTTAAGCTCTGGTGGAAGTGCTGAACGAGCAGCGATGTCCTCTGGTGAAGCTGGCGCTGGAGCTGGAGCCGGTGCTGGAATTGGCTCGGGCTCAGGTGCTGGCGCAGGTTGCGGCGCGGGTGCTGCAACAGGTGTAGGCGTAGGTGCAACTGGAGCCGCGGGTGCGGGCGTAGGCGCGACTGGAGCTGGAGCGACATCTTCAGCGGAATCGTCCAAAACCGCAGCTACATCGTCATCACTGTAAGGTACCTGATCGTAGTCGAGAGTCTCAGTAGACGCACTGCCAGATGCAGGCTCATCCCAAGGCATCGGATATGACGCCTCTGACGCTGGTGCAACGGGAGCTGCAGGTGCTGGTGCAGGCGCAGGTATCTGAGCGGGAACAGCGACAGGAGCAGGCTGCGCAACTGGCTCAGGAGCTGGTGCGACGGGTGCAGCAGGAGCCACTGGAATTGCAGGCACGGGTGCAGGAGCCGGAGCCGGAGCTGTCTGAGTTGCACGTTTTTCTCGCGAGATTGCCGTTGCAGCAAGACTCGACTCAACATATTTGATGCGGCGCGGGCCCATGACCTGGGCGGCGCACTCTTTTACAAACTCGGAAACTGCCGGCGCGCTGAGCATCCTCATTGCAAACGAGGAACCCTTGGGAAGCGTAACTACCAGCTCAGAGCCATCATCGGACTCAAGCGTTGAGCTGACCAGCAGTGCTGCATGAGCAGCGTTCTTAGACGCACAAACCTTGCCGACTTCTTTCCACTGTCTGACGAGAAGTGCGTCTGCCTGGTCAACTTCCTTTGGCGCAGGCGTAGGCGCAGGTTGTGGCGCAGGCACTGGTTGCGGAGCTGGCGCGTCTGCTGGTGCTGGTGCAGGCTGCGGTGTTGGAGCTGGCGCAGGGACGGGAGCCGGCGCAGCAACAGGAGCTGTCTGCGGTGCCGGAGTCGCCACAGTCGCAGGAGCCGGCTGCGGTACTGGAGCAGGCGCGGGAGCTGCGGGTTTCTCGCCAGCTGAAGCTACAACAATACCGTTTGCAAGCTGCTGCTCAAGAACTGCTACCCTGTCGGCCAGTGCTTCCAATGAAAGCTCCGTGTTAGGACGCGCCAGCTTGGTGAACGCAACCTCTAGAACAAGTCGCTGATTCACGGCGGTGCGCATCTGATTTGCGGCGTCACCCAGAACAGTCAGAACTCTGGAAAGTCGGTCAACCGACCCAAAGGCCTGAGCCTCTTTGGTAAGCTGCTCGGTCGAAGCGGTGAAATTTGCCAGAGCAGGAGAATCAACGCCTACAGCTGCGGCAATGTAGAGATCTCTTATGTGAACGGCAAGCTCGCGCGTGAACTGCAGCAGATCTTTGCCGCCTTCAAACAGCGTATTTACCGTGGTAAAGAGCGAAGAAATGTCGCGCTGAGCCAGAGCCATCGCGGCATTGTTAATAAGAGAGCCGGAAGACTGGCCCAACACGTCGCGAACCGTTTGCTCAGAAATGACGCCGCCACCATAAACGGAGAGCTGCTCAAGAGAAGAGAGAGCATCGCGCATACCGCCGCGCGCATGACGAACAATAAGATCAATAGCTGCGTCTTCGTAGGTAAAGCCCTCATTTTTGCAGACGTTGACCAGGTGTTCTGCCATCTCGTCAGCAGCAATGGAGCGGAAGTCAAAGCGCTGCACGCGGGACAGAATGGTTGCAAGAATTTTCTGAGGATCGGTGGTACACATGATAAATGTTACGTGTGAAGGAGGCTCCTCCAACGTCTTGAGCAGGGCATTAAACGCCGCCGAGGTAAGCATATGCACCTCGTCGATGATGTAAACCTTGCCCTTGCCACGCACAGGAGCGTAGCTGGCGCGAGAAATAATCTCTTCTCGCACGTTATCAACGCCAGTGTTAGAAGCTGCGTCAATCTCAAAGACGTCTGGATGCTGACCAGCAGCAATCAGCTGGCAGTCCTCGCAAGTGCCGTCAGGCAGATGACCAGGAGCCTCATGGCAGAGGATAGCTTTTGCCAGCAAGCGAGCCATGGTGGTCTTGCCTGTGCCGCGAGGTCCGCAGAACAGGTATGCGTGGCTGAGCTTTTGCTCCAAGACCGCTCGCTCAAGGGTGCCGACCACATGCTTCTGGCCAACTACCTGCTCAAACGTTTGCGGGCGATACTTTGTATACAGTGATTCCATTCGTCCTCCGACGGCAGATTTTTTCACTTTCAAGTATACCCTCTGAGTTGAGAGGGTTTCTCGCCAAACAAAAACGGGGCAGCCGAAGCCACCCCGATTCTGTACTTTGCGGTCTTTGCGCGAGCAAATACCTGCTACTCTGCAGCCTCTTCGGTTGCAGGTGCCTCGGCCTCAGCCTCAGCCTCTGGCTCTGCAGCTGGTGCGTTCTTTGCGAACTCAGCAGCACGCTTTGCCTTCTCAGCAGCCTTAGCCTCAGCAGCAGCCTTACGAGCAGCCTCCTGCTCAGCAGCCTTAGCAGCCTTTGCCTCTTTGGCAGCCTTAGCAGCCTCGAGAGCAGCGTTTGCTGCGCCACCGAACTTGTCGGCGAAGCGCTGGACACGTCCACCAGTGTCGACAAGCTTCTGCTGACCCGTATAGAATGGGTGGCACTTGTCGCAGAGGTCAAGACGCATCTCTGGAACAGTTGCGTGTGTGGTCCAGGTGTTTCCGCAGGTGCAGCGAACGGTGCACTCTACGTACTCTGGATGAATACCTTGCTTCATGCAGGACTCCTTACATCGGCCCTGGTTTCCGACCAGGGCAGGGGTGTCTTTATGAGCACGTGCTCAATCAAGACAATAAGCTGAAAAAGTATAGCAGAACAACCCTTCTGTTGCTAGAAGTACTTGGCGAGAAATTCACATTTTGTGCAGATAATTCTTGTGTGCGACAACTGTGCGACAACTGTGCAACAACTGCAAAACAACTTTTTTCTTACTCAAGACAACTTTAGAAATGCGCCCAATGGGCTAAAATCCAATACGTCATAAAAAAGCTGGTCTACAGCCCTCGGAGGCATAATGTTTTTATCGATTGATGTGGGTAACACGCAAACTGCCATTGG
>CAUUEB010000047.1:0-6227 GCA_963544135.1 uncultured Atopobium sp.
GCACTTGAAAGAAGTGCCGAAACCGTAACAGACGTGTTGTACTCAGGAGTCTGTGTGAGAACAAGATTCTCGTTCTGAATGATTGTTGGCTGAGAAGAACTGTACGTGCGCGCCTGATCAGAAGGGCCCATGGGATCGTATGTTGGGAACTCTGAAGGCACAATACCGCTTGCGGACTTATCGGTATTGTTAACATCATAAGACCAGGTCAAAGAGCCGTCAGTAGCACGATAGAACTTGTTTGGTGTAGCCAGGGATTCAGAAACACTGTCTTGTTTATTCTGCTGACCAGAAGGAGTAGCAAGCGCATCCCAGAAATGAGCCTTAGACTCATTCATCAAAGCAAGCTCTGCATCAATATCAGCCTGATTAAGCGGGCTTACCGTAACCGTAAGAGTCTTAGAGACTGATACCTCGGGATTTTCTTTATCGGTAACGGTCAGAGTGATGTCTACCTGCTGCGCGGAAGCAGAAGGCAGAGGCTGGTACACCGTTCCTCTATAGCCATTGAACGTAATAGCAGCATTGGAGGAAGTGTACGTAAACTGATAGCGCTTTCCGTCCAAGCCAAAGTTCTTTGGCGTAGGCATCTGCAGGTCGTCTGCAACTGCCTGGGCATTAATTGAGTGATTGGTATACACATCTTTAATGCTTGATGCCGAGAAACGCCTGTTAATGCGCCTCAACAGATTATTCTGTGCATCGGTAATAGCCGAAGGATCTCCGGGAACCGTTATGGTAAAGATTTTCTGATAGCTTGTCTGAGGAGCGTCGGAGCTGCTCAAAGAAACATTTGCAGTCAGCGTTACCTGCTTGTCACGAATACCGCGGGTAACTGTTGCCTTATAAGGCTCAGTGCCATATCCATCAATGCGAACGACAGAGGTATCTGAGCTAGTCCAAGTGACCTTAGACCATGAAAGTTGGTTTCCATCTGCGGAAACAAGCTTATGTGGAAGGGTAAAGTCTGAAGTTACAGAAGATTCATTTTGTCCTGCCGCGTATGATGGCGCAAGGTTTTGAGATACGTCAGCAAGTTGCGCCTGAGATTTTGCCTCATCCCAAGGGATTAAAACATTGCAGGTATATTGAACGGTCTTTCCATCCTTGGAAAGTTCAAAGGTAACTTTTGCCTGACGAAGGATAAGAGTGCTTCTCTGGTTAGTAAAACCGGCCGCATCCATCCAGAAGTACTCAATAGAACCATTAGTCGCAAAATCAGTAGAAATGCCTGCGTGAGCATATGAGGCTGTCGAAGACATCTGAACAGATGCCACTCTAACGTTAACCTCTCCAGCGCCAATGCGACGCAGCTCTTCTGCAACCATGGTGTTGAGGTTAGTATCTACACCATAGCGAGGTTTTGGCTTATAGAAGGAATTAGTCAGAGTTTCTACTGCCTGGTCCAGCGTTTTGTGCGGATAGTCAGTCTCATTTGTGGTTGCTGCAACGCCAGGACCTGTTTCTTCGGAGGTTGTAGTTGCGCCAGCTGTAGCATCTGCCGTACCAGAAGCAGCTTCTGTACCAGAAGCGCTGTTATTAGCAGCAAGAGCAGTCTCCGTTGAGGAGGTTGCAGTAACAGTAGTGGTCAACTCCCCCGCTGCTTCTGCGAATGCAGGAGCTGGTAAGAGTGCAAGCACTAAAAGTATGGAGAAAAGGCTATTGAGCGCCTTTTTAAACATGCTTCTAATTCCTTCCAACTTGTGGTGAGTTGAGCTTTCTTGCCATCACAAGCACCACAATTCCAAGTACAACTAAAGGCAGACTGAGCAACTGTCCCATGGTAATAAAGCTGCCAAAGAGATAGCCAAGCTGCTCGTCAGGAACACGGACAAATTCCACGACAAACCTAAAAATGCCATAGAGCATCAAAAACGTTCCAATGAACGTTCCTTGTGGACGAGGAGGGTACTTCCTAGAAAGGACGTACAAAATGACAAACATCACAAGGCCCTCGAGAAGTGCTTCGTAGAGCTGAGAAGGATGACGGTAGACCGCTCCTCCTGTCTCAAACATTACTCCCCAAGGCAGATCTGTTGGCTTTCCCCAAAGCTCACCGTTGATGAAGTTTGCGCAGCGTCCAAAGAAAAGACCAAGCGGCGCACCAATAACTCCCAGGTCACAGATGGTAGGGATAGAGAGACCCGATGCCTTACAGACAATAGAACCTCCAACAACAGCGCCTACAAGGCCACCGTGGAAGCTCATGCCACCTTGACTTAAGGCAAATGCATCAAGTGGATGAGCCACGTAATAACCAGCGCCGTAGAAAATAACGTAGAACAGACGGGCGCCAACAATAACGCCAAACGAGATGCCGACCATCAAATTAAGCACGTCATCAAGGGTAACGTTAAGTTTCCAGCGCTGAGCAGTTCTGTACATAACTACGCCAGCAAGCACAAAGCCCACGAGATATGCCAGACCATACCACCTGATAGATAGCGGACCCAGTGAGAGTGCTACTGGGTTTAATGAATGATAAAAAGCATCAAGCCACACAATACGTCCTACTTACTAAAACTACTTTGAAAGAACATGCGAAGGAGTTGCTCCGCGCTGACCCTGATAATGGCTGCCAAGATCTTTGCAGCCATAAGGACGCTCAACAGGAGAGCTCATACGCTCAAAGGAAAGCTGACCAATCCTCATGCCAGGATGCAAAATGATTGGAAGGTTAGCAACATTAGAAAGCTCCAATGTGAGCTCTCCGTCCCAACCTGGATCAACATAACCTGCAGTTGAGTGAATCATAAGACCTAAGCGACCCAAGGTAGACTTACCTTCAAGTTTGCCAAGGATATCGTCAGGAATAGCAATGCGCTCAAGCGTAGTACCAAGCGCAAACTGACCAGGGTGAAGAACAAAAACTTCTCCCTCAGGAACATCAATTGACTCAGTAAGACCCTCTTGAGCTACAAGTGGATCAATTGAGGTGTGCGTAGAATTGCGGAAAATTCTAAAGTTTGAGCCAAGACATACGTCAACCGATGCAGGCTGCACATTTTTCTCGCATAAAGGCTCAATAACGATACGACCAGCAGCAATCTCGGCTTTAATGTCGCAATCAGAAAGAACCACAACGTCCACCTTTCTTACGTCATACAAATGTATGGTCAGAAAAACTAATTATCCGTTTATATAAAATATCACGCCCTACGCAATAATGTGCGGGGCGTGATATATAAATTTTGTAATTACGCAGGTCAATTATGGTTCACCACAACTTCTCTGCATAAAAAACACGTTTATGCGCATGAAGCTCACAACCGATAAGCGCCAAACGTTCACTTTTGACGCCGAGCGATAACTTACAGCATTGCAGGCTGAACACGCTTAACGCCTGGGACGTGCTCAATCAGGATGCGCTCAATACCCTCAGACATATCGTATGCAGACATAGGACAACCAGCGCAAGAACCAACCATCTCAAGGGTAACGGTACCGTCATCGCTTACATCGATAAGCTCAACGTCGCCACCGTCAGTCTGAAGGCTCTGGCGAATAACATCAAGGGTTGCATTCAAGAGGTCACGATTAATGGCCATGTTTGCTCCTACTCAAATCTACTCAAAGCGCGTCCGCGCTCACAACTTACAACAAGGGTATCCTACCCAAAATTTCAAACTTATTTCTCGCCTATCCAATTGGCGAGAAAAGATGTCCAACTGAGGCGTCTTTCAGACGTGCAGGCAATGATGCACCCGACGCTGTTGCCGCAATCGCTGCAGCTACGCGAGAGGTAGCCTCTCTTGTCTGCTCCGTGCTCAGAAGCGTTGCGTCCACCATAAAACGCTTCACACCACAAGACAACATCTCGGCCATCTCTGGCACGCCGTCAAAGAGCTTAGGGCTCCAAATCTTGGAGCGACCATGTCTGTCAGTCCTTACGGGCATGTAATCGTTATCAATACCTCTAAGCGTGTGCTCCTCAAGGCGCAGCTTACAGACATCGCAATCGTGGATACACTTGCCCGTAGACATCAAAATGCAGTGCTCAGTGGTCATGGTACGAATACGGCCGCTGACCATATAACCCACAGGAATCGAGGCGTTTCTCGCCAGGTGACAAATCTCTTGGAGAGTCAGCTCGGAGTTGAGCCAAACGCCTTCTGCACCCATGTCAGCCAGCGCCTGCAGGGCGTAGTCGTTGTGGACCGGAATGCACTCGCGCACCTCAGGGATGGCTCCGCGCTCAACAGTCAGCGCCAGCTCAGAGATATTGCCCACAGCAACCGGCCTACCTGCAGCAATGTACGGGTCTAGGCGATTGTGGTCAATCTCGCGGCATACCTCGTCAAGCCACGGCGTCACCTTGGCGAGAAGATCCTCTGGCCACGAAGTCTCTGCGAGAGCATCGCTTGTTGCGTACAGACGATCTGCTCCTGCCTTGAGCGCAACGCGTGCCTGCTCGGGAGTCTCAACCAGAACACATACCTCTGCCTGCGACGCATTTGTTTTTGCAGTAGCCTCGTCAAAGGCAAAAAGCTTCTCTTTGTCCTGGGCTTCTCGCTCCTTTTGATAGGCAAGACGGGAAAGCGGAGCAATCTTCTGCTCGCGGTCCTGGTACTCCTCCAGAAGCGCCGCTTCCAGCTGCTCACATGCTGCAGCACGGACTTTGTGAACAGCACTAAAGCTCATACCGCAGGCGTCATCCATCTGAACGTCAAAGTTCACCGCCTCAAACGGAGAGGTTCCCATGCGGCCAACATGCTCAATGAGCTCGTCAGAAGTTACTGCCTTGGTGCGCGCCTCCTCCACCACAAAACCCTCGGCAGACGCACGTGCAGCACCGTCTGCGGTAGCGAGCGTCACCGTAAAGGGCTGGCCAATGCGGGCAATAATAGCCACGTCAACGGCACGTTTGCGAGGATACTCCAGCGAAGAAATCTGCTCAGCTGCCACGCGCGCCGCCTCAGAGCGAATAATGCGCACCGTAGAGCCAGTCTGCATAACGCGGGAAGTGCGAACGGTAACTGTCTGACCAGGCTCAACGTCAACAGGACAAAGAGCGGTCAGGAACTTGTCAGGCTCATCGAGCGGCCTAATTTCAAGCAAGTCGTTCTTGCCAATAGGTGCGTGTGCGATAAGGTCAACATCTGCCTGCTTGTAGCGGCGCAGCTTAACACGGCCGCCATTGAGACCACTCTTGCGCTCAAGAGCATCCTCAAGTGGACGTCCGCCGGTGACCTCACCAACAATCTCACCGCGGTTGTTGGAGCGCTCATAGCTCATCATCTCGTTGCCAGCGGTACCATGCAGGTACGCGTTGGTCAGACCGCGGTTAAATGAGCGTTTGAGTAAGCGGTGACGACGTGCCACATCGGCTTGGTTGTCCACGCCCTTCTCGGCAGCATCAATTGCCTGACGATACGAAGACACCACCGAGTACACGTACTCGGGAGCCTTCATGCGGCCTTCAATCTTGAGCGAGCCCACGCCCGCCTCAATCATGTCCGGCACGTCATCAATGGTGCAGTAATCCTTAGGGCAAAGCAGTCTATCAATGCCACCCATCGAGACAACTTCATGCTTAGAGTTGAGCAGCTCATACGGCAAGCGGCACGGCTGAGCACAGGCTCCGCGGTTAGCAGAGCGGTCTCCTCGCATAGACGACATATGACAGATGCCCGAATAGCAGAAGCACAGGGCGCCATGGCCAAAGCACTCCAGCTCAACGCCAAGTTTGGAAATAGTAGAAATCTCTTCTTTAGTAAGCTCTCTGGACAGCGTAACGCGTCCCACGCCAAGTTTTTTGCAAGCAGCAACACCACGCGTATCGTGAACGTTTGCCTGTGTTGATACGTGGCATTCAATCTCTGGCCAGGTTTGTCTGACCTGAGCCATAAGACCCCAGTCCTGGATAATAAAGGCATCTGCGCCAAGGATCCACGCACGACGAATCAGGCGCAGTACGCGCTGCATCTCATCCCACTTAACAACAACGTTAACGGTGACGTATACGCGAGCGCCAGCTAGATGAGCCTGTCTGCACGCTCGCGCAAACGACTCGTCATCAAAGTTGTCCGCACCACGGCGGGCATTGAAGCTGTTGCCCAAGCCGCAGTAAATGGCATCAGCACCGCCAGCAAGAGCCGCGGTAAATGGAGCAGGACCTCCCGCTGGGGCGAGAAGTTCCATCTGGGTTGCGCGAGGGAGCGGCGAAGACGAGAGTTCTTTATCAGAAGCTTCCTCTGTCCACTCTGGCTCGTTCATGCGATTAAGCT
>CAUUEB010000048.1:0-6177 GCA_963544135.1 uncultured Atopobium sp.
ACCAGCACCGCAAATACGCAAACAGCCAGCCACTGAAGAAGTCTCTTCATGGTTTAAGCCTTTCTATTAGGTTGTGAAAAATAGGGAATTATTTATTTGGATCGTACGTTGCAGGATTGATATCGCGCGGGACCATCCAGCGGTTCATGGCCAATCGGCTCATCATGCTGCTTGCTTGCTCAAACGTCCAAAGACCGGGATGCTGGAAGCCTTTGCGCTCCAACATACGCACCTGCTTAGGCGTTGCAAGATGAGCGTCGATGCGTTCGTGCGCTTTCTTCAGTACCAGCTCCGCATATCCTTGCGTCATGCCGTCAGGGTCAATGCCAAGCTTCTTCAGCTGCTTTGACTGCGCATCTGTGGCTGGGTCTTCTTCCCACGCAAACGATGGCTCGAAGGTTTGTAGATCTAGGTCGCAAATACTAACTGCGTACTGCAGAGGATTCACGAATTGCGCCTTACGCTTACGCATACGCTCAAGCTCTGCCGCCACCGCAAGCTCGCGCTCAAGCGCCACGTCTTGCTCGGCGATTGGTTCTGCGCCTAGAAGATCTATAGCGCACCCAGCTTCCTGCGTCATCTCAGTAATGCGCTTCGCCACTTCGTCAGACGTGGCGAAGAGTGCCGCCGGGCGCACGAGATTGTGGCGTCCTGTCATCCACAAGAAGTCGAGCAGGAGAAGCTTCTTCTTGCCTGTCTCAGGCGAGAGACGCGTTCCACGGCCAACCATCTGAACGTATAGACTTCGGCTCTTCGTTGGACGAAGGCACACAATACAATCTACTGCGGGACAATCCCATCCTTCTGTGAGTAACATGGAATTGCAGAGTACTTGATACCTTCCGCGGTTAAAGTCCGCCAGTATCTCTTCGCGGTCTTCGCTTTGTCCGTCCACTTCGCAAGCTGTGAGTCCGCGCTCGATAAGCTTCTCTGTGAACTTCTTGGCCGTTCTAATGAGTGGCAGAAACACCACCGTGCGCCTGTCTTGACAGCGTGTAACCATAGCGTCCGCGATTGCGTCCAGGTATGGCTCAAGCGCGTCTCCAAGCTGTCCCGCTTGGTAGTCGCCATGTGTTACTGACACGCTCGACAGGTCAACCTGTAGAGGTACCATCTCGGCTTCAATGGGACACAAGTAACCATCGTTTATGGCGTGCGCCATGTCGTACTCGTAAGCGATGGAGTCGTACACCTCGCCGAGGTCTTTTCTGTCCGCGCGGTCGGCGGTTGCGGTAACGCCTAGAACGTTAGCGTTATTAAAGTGGTCGAGGATGCGGGTGTAGCCTTCCGCAAGTGTGTGGTGAGCTTCATCCACCACAATACAGTCGAAAGCGTCCGGTCTAAACTGTGACAGCCGGCTCTCGCGCATGAGCGTCTGAACCGAACCAACCGTGACCGACGTCCAGGAGTTTAAGCTTGTATTCTCCGCTTTTTCCAGCGCACATTTCAGATTGGCGGTTTGCTCAATCTTCGTCGCGGCTTGCTCTAAAAGCTCACCGCGGTGTGCCAGGATAAGGGAACGCCCGCCGCGTGATGCCACGCGACGGACGACCTCGGCGAAGCATATGGTCTTACCCGTTCCGGTTGCTTGAACCAAAAGGGTTCGTTTTCGACCTTGCTCCCACTCTCTGAACACTGACTCCACCGCTTCGACCTGATAGGGTCTCAGCTCCATAATTACAACCCCTGATATTGGCTAGGCTGTGGCGCTACCTGTTGAGGTTGTACAACGCTCTGGGCAGGAATAGTGCCCTGCTGTGGCTGTGGTGCGTACACTGGCTGTGCCTGTGGTTGTGGCTGAGCGTAGTACGCAGCGGGTGCAGCCTGTGGCATTGGAGTTGGCGTGGGTGCGGGTGCGGGTGCGCTCGCTGGATCTGGAACAATGAAGTCGTCCACCTCGTTGTAGTCCTTACCGTTGTAGACGCGCGTCTTGATCCTGCACTTGCCACGTTTACCGATGATGTTGTTCCAGTCAACGTGGAACTTTTGTCCTGTGGTGTTTTCCGCAGGCATGTCACCGATTGACTTGGCAAACTTGGAAAGCTTGAAAGCTACCGCACTGGACAGGAACAAGTTAGTAAATACCGTGGTCTCCTGTACGCCGTTTGAGCATCTGAGTGTCAGCTTTGCCATAGAGCAAGCGTCCATCTTGTCGCTGCCGTCGAAGTGTCCGCGCTCAAAGCCTGTGACGGTGAAGTCGTAGACACCAGGCGTGAGCAGAATAAACTCTGGCTCTCCCGGGTCAATAATCTCGTCGTCCCAGCCGATTGCGTAACCTTTTGTACTAGCCATTTTTATCTCCTTTATCTAGCTAATAAATACCGATTTAATTGAATGGAACAGGCGCACTCTTCGCCGCTTCAATGGCGCGCGCAGGTAGGACGTACTTGTTCATGACGGTGTCCCAGCCACTCACGAGGTAATCCGCAAACCCTTCCGGGTAGTCTGCAGGCGCGCACTCCGCGGGGAAGTTGCCTGTCTTTCCGACGGCGTCGCGAAGCTCTGCGTCTGTGACTTTGTTGGCCACCATCAGGTCTACAAGCTTCTTCATGCGCTCAGGATAGTCTGGCGCAGTGTATTCGCTTGTCGCGGTTGTAGTGGTCGACTCAGCCTGTACGGGCGCGGATGGCGCGGCTGGTGCGGTCTGTGGTGCTGCAGGAACGGCTGCCGCCTGTTCTGCCACCATGTCCGGGATAACCTCGCCCAGCTGCGTAGGCAACTCGCCCAGCTTTAGCGGCAGCTCGTCAGGTAGTCCGAAGCGATTCTTTGCGTCCCATGTTGGCGCGTGAGTTGTACGGATAACACGTGCGCCGCCTGTCGCCTTAGCCTTGCCGGCTTTGTTTGTCTCGACGTAGGTCTTATAGTCGCAGAACAAAACCATATCCGCCCACTCTTTTACCATGGGCGAGACCTTCTTCGTCAACTTCAGCTCGAAGCGGTCATAGGCGCCTGACTCGTCAGGGCGCTCAAACTTTCGCATGATTGCGTGCGATATTAAGCAGACATTGCGCCCGCGCTCCATAACCTCGGAGAGCAGGTCAAGCAGTTTGCCGAAGGTCTCCATGAGGTAGGTGTACCCCTTGCCGTATGGGATTCCCTCAATACCGTCCCAATTGTTCTTTGCACAAAGGTGCTTTATACAAAGTGCTTCTGCGGCATCAGCTGTATCTATGACAAGAGTTGAGCACGGTACTAATCCATCCCTGACTTCCTTAATTTCGTCCATTAACATTTGCCATGATGTTGGACGAGGTAATCTCGCTATAGGAAGTTGGTTTGTGCCGCTCTCAATGTCTATGAATACCGGACTGGGAAACTCGGCACAAAGCGTTGATTTACCAAGTCCCTCTGGTCCATAGACTACAATTTTTAGTGCTGTTTTTCTCGCTCCGCACTCAAGCTGATATCGAGACATTTGTCCTCCTTTTTCTTCTGTTATTTGCTTGTGTTTTAAGATTTACGAACCTGCAATTTTTCGGTGAGTAGCCGAGGTCATTGTTTATGCGGTCAAGCGTTGATTCTCCAAACGGTGCTGCTGAGTCATATCCGTTGGAGTAGGACCATTCTCGAAACTTTTTGTAATCGTCCCATTCGTCGCACACATTGATTCCGCGACCTCCATAATCCGGATAAGACTTGTCGTGCGGATTCGTGCACCTTTGACGCATGGCTTTCCAGATTGCGTAAAGCCTTTCTCCGCTGTGTCCATGTTTAAGTAGTTGCTTGCCTCGCGCGATGCCGGCTGTCTTTGCGTGGCTGGCACTTATTTCACTCTGATAGCATCCGCAGCTTCTTGTATGACCACCTCTTAAAGATGACGTGATTGTCTCAATCTCCTTACCACAGTCACACCGGCACAGCCATAGCGGGTGAGAGCTTCTTGTACCAATTCGCTTAATGACAACGAGCCTTCCGAATCTCTGTCCGGATAAATCAATAAGCGCAGGCATTACAGTCCCTTCCACTGCTGAGTTGTTGGCTGTGTGTTTGTGGTTGGCTGGGCGGTCTCTCCGTTCCAATCAAGCGCGTGAGACTTCTCTGGCTCTGGCTCTGCGAGGTCTTGACCCTCAATGCGACCGTCCACAATTACAACGGTGCAGGAGTCGTCTGTGGCCACTCGTGTGCCGATAATCTGCAAACCTTCACCCTTCGCCCACTCGCCAAACTTCGCGAGCTCGTCGGTGTCAAACTGCTCAAGCTTATCGACCAGAACAAAACCACACTCTGGCTTGGTCGCGCGAACAATGGCCGTGGCTACGACCAACTGCTCCGCTCCACTCATGTCGCCCCATGTATGGTCCTTGTAAGTGAGCGCGCCTTCGTCATCAATGGATAGCTCGGGCAGTGGCAGTGGTGCGCCGTCAAGAAGTCCGCGACGCTTTGCGCGCAAGTCTTCGAGCTTCTGTGTGAGACCGTCGTACTCTTGCTCTACGCGAATTGCTTCCGCGTCAGCTTCAGCCTTTGCTTGGTTGTCGCGCACCTTGTTGTTAATTGTCTCGATGTTTGCGATGGACGACTCAATCTCTTTGGTGCTCTCAAGAACAAGCTCGGCTGTGCTCTGTGCTAGGACCTTCGCCTTTTCTTCAGCTTCTTCAGCTTCCTTTGTGCGTCTAGCCAACTCGGCGCGTGCTTCTGTGAGTTGCTGCTCTAGATCTGCAACGCGCATATTAGTAGCGTTTACCGCCGTGCGTGCAAACTCCGCTTTCTTCGCAGTGTCTTCCGCGTCTTGCTTGGCCTTGAGCTTCTCGCCGTTGCGTGCCAAGATTGCTTGCTGCTCCTGGATAAGCTCAGCGGCGCTCACTGGCTCTGCGGGTGCATCTTCATGGTGTGGAAGCTTCTCAGCGTGTGCGCGCTTTGCCTTAGCGTCACGGCCGACCAGTTGGCGGTCTTGGAAGGTGGCGCGAATTGAACCGTCAATCTTCGCGAGCTCCGCATCGATGCCAAGCGTCTGCAGGAGCGCGGTTGCTTTGTCGGCGTCCGAGCCATTCATAAAGCGCGGGATGTTGAGCGCCAGCTGGCTGATGAAGTCGTTCAGTAGTTGCTGGCCGGCTTTCTTGCCTGTGGTATCGGTTACGTGGAGCGAGCCGTTCTTACCCTTACGCTCAACCACGATGCCGTTAGACAGCTCAACGCGCAGCCTTGCGGGTGTTGCTCCACCTTTACGGTTAGGGTCGGCAGGCTTCATCTTGTCGCCACCGAGCGCCCATGCGAGGGCGTCAAGTACGCTCGTCTTGCCCTGGGCGTTCTTGCCACCGATGACGGTGAGTCCGTCCTGAGCTGGTTCCAGCTCGACGGCGTGAATACGCTTGACGTTTTCCAACTGAAGCGCCGCAATCTTTACACTCATGTATTACCTACTCTCTAAATCTGTTTTGTTAATCCAATGGATCATGACTGCCGCGGATAAAAGCGCGACTAAAAATGCAGGCGCAAAGCCGAACTTCCACATCAGCCACAAGATAATGAGCGGCGTGACACCGCACAGGCTCATAGCTACAAACAGCTGCGGGATGAACCTCTTTGCCTTACCTGCTAAAATAGAAAGGTCAAACTCCCTGGATGGTTTGTTTGACCCGCTCCTGCGACTCTGCAAAGTCGTGGGAGCACTTTTTGTTGCCTTCAACTCTTAAACCTCCATTTCTTTCATCCACTTGAAAAGCTCCGTCTTCTTAATGCGACGACCGCGAACGTAACCATGCGGCATCAAACTTGGAAGCTCGCCGCGCTTGATGGCTGTTTGAATAACAGCACGCGAAAACCCTGAAATCGTCGAAGCTTCAGCGATTGAAACCGTTAACTTCTCAGGCGTCTCTGTTGTTGGTGTCATGTAACCTCCTTCATATTTATTGGTTTGATAGGTCTACTAGATGGCGGGCGTCACCGGCTCCCCCGTCTCACGTCACATCTAGCTATTCAGCTTTCAAGGTTCAACAATCAGGTAGCGCGTTAGTGCGTTAGTGCTTCACTGGCTGCTCGTCGATGATGTCGGTAATTGAGCACCCAATGGCGGAGCAAATGGCAAGCAGAGTCGAGAGTGCGGCGTTAGGGTTATCACCACGCTCCAGGCGGAAGATGGTGTCCTGTGTTACGCCGCTCTCGTATGAGATTTCGCGCACCGTCTTGCCGCATGCTTTTCTTAGCTCGCGCAGCTTCTGTCCGTTCATGTTTTCACCTCCT
>CAUUEB010000049.1:0-6102 GCA_963544135.1 uncultured Atopobium sp.
ACTGAACTGGTGCAACAAAATCAATGACGATAAAAATGAGAGCCACAATTGCTGGGATGGCAATTTTTGCTTTGGGGTTCATGAAACCTCCTCGATTTCTTTATACGACCTGTCTATTTTATCGTATAAACCTATGACCAGTGCGGTAAGTCATGAAAGTCTTTTATATGGTCTTGAGCTTCTTGTTCTCTTTCTGCTAAGGTCTCTCTTAAACCCTTCAATGCATCAAAGGGCATAAATATTTTTGCCCTGTTTGCCCGAGGCATGCGAGGATGTCCGTAGTGCATCTGCGATGCAAACACCTCCTCTTTTGCACCATCTTCCGCTGGCGAGAAATCCTGTCTAGGCTTCATTGGTTTCTTCTCCACTACGGTGTCCTCCAATCTGAGCATTTCTCTGTCGAGCAGTTGCTTCGGGAAGTAAGTCCATAGCTTTGAGCAAAGAGTTCTTTCCAAACTTCTTCTTTATGGCGTTGATGGTATCTTGGCGCTGGCGCTCTTTCTCTAAAACGGTATTGTCCTGAAAAAGCGACGTCTGAATACCTGAGCCCGTTTCTTCTCGAGTGTTTCCAAAGGTAAGGCCAACGCGATGCACGCTTTCTGAAGGTATTACTCGCTCGTCAAAGAAAGACAAAACCTCTGCCATAAGCTCATCTCTAGAGTTAGTAGGGTAAGAGAGTTTCCTAGTACCACTGCTGGAGGGAATATGTCTTCTCCAGCTTCTATAATCCCCTGTTTGCCTCAGCTCTTCCATCTGGCCCTCTGTTGCCGAGTAGCCAATATAGATGCCAATAGAAGAGCAGACCAGCTTTTGCGTTACAAGCTCTAACGTCAACGCCTCAACCATCTCTTTAAAGATAAGACGCGCGCCCTCTGTGTCTCTGTTGTGATCAAAGACCTGTGCTGTTGAAACTGAATGGCTTTGAGACTTATAGGACTTAATATCTGCAATGGTAGTTGGTTCAATGCCCCATGCGTGATCAATAAGAATTTCTGCATCAACGCCAAATTCTTTATACAAAGGTTCTGTAGGAGCCATGGCAAGCTGCCCCATGGTGTGAATATTCATTGCCGCAAGACGCTTTTGAATACCTGCACCAATATGCCAAAAATCAGTCAAAGGTTTATGATTCCAAAGTTTAAGTTTGTACGACTCTTCATCAAGCTCACCAAAGAAATTTGGGCTGTGCTTTGCTGTAATATCAAGCGCAATTTTTGCCAGATACAAATTTGGGCCCAAACCACAAGTAGCAGGGATACCAGTAGTTTTTGCTACGTCTGCACGGATCTTCTCGCCTAGCTCTCTTGCTGTGCATCCGTAAAGCGATAAGTACGGTGTTACATCGATAAATGCCTCGTCAATGGAGTAAACGTGGATGTCTTCTGGGGCAATGTATTTGAGGTACACCGAATAAACGTCTGCAGAGCGTTCCACATACAAAGCCATGCGAGGAGGAGCCACCTCATAGGTAAGATTTTTGGGAATCTCAAAAACGCGACAACGTCCAGGAACACCCAACGCACGAAGCGCCGGTGAAACCGCCAAACAAATTGTCTTTTCTGTCCTGGTAAGATCAGCCACAACAAGCTTAGCCTTCATGGGATCAAGGCCCCGCTCAACACACTCAACCGATGCGTAGAAACTCTTTAGGTCAATAACCAGGTACTGTTTTTGAGAAGGTGCCATGGCCTAGATAAGCACAATGCCTTGAGAAACTTTTTCTGCAACGTCATTACCTACAAGATAACGAACAATCTCAAGACCAAACTTAAGAGCGGTTCCTGCACCTTGGCTGGTAATGAAAGAGCCATCGACACAAACCGCATCTTGCGAAAGATTGGCGCCATTCTCTGAGAGAAAATGCTGGAAACCTGGGTTGGAAGTGGCCTTCTTACCCGTAAGCAATCCGCGCTTAGCATAAATTGAAGGAGCTGCACAAATTGCGGCAAGCGCTCGACCGTCTGCGGCGAACGCATCAACTACCTGCATAAGTGGCTCACAAGCCTCAAGATTAGTGGTTCCGGGAAGACCACCAGGAAGCACCAACATGCTGTAATCATCAAACGAGACCTGACTAAGCAGCTTGTCTGTTAAAAAGGTAACCTGGTGAGAAGAAGTCACGCTCAAAGAATCAGATATAGACACTTTGTCACAAGGAATACCTGCACGATACAGGACGTCAACAACGCTCAGTCCCTCAATCTCTTCACAACCATCAGCAAAAAAGACAGCAACGCGCTTGTCAGTACATGGTGTAAACATCTGACTCCCTTCTCGACTAAAACTAGTACAAGTGTACGCCTTTTTACACAAAAAAGGACACTCAAGTTTGTGCTTGAGTGTCCAAAATTTTACCCAGTTAAACTGTTACAGAAAGTACCCGTCAAGCTCCCTATAGCCTGGCGAGAAACCCTACTCCTCGTTAATGCCGTCGTTAATAGCCTGAGCAATAACTTCCTGATCATTAGAACCACGAAGGAAGGACTTAAACTCATCTCTCATCAGAAGAACAGCAGTCTTAGAAAGAAGCTTGATGTGAGTGGTGCCAGCCTCTCCATCTGGGACAAGCAGTGCAATGGCAACATCAACGGGCTTCTCGTCAAAAGAAGGCCACTCAAGAGGGGTGCTGTTCTTGAAGACAAAGACAGCTGCGTCCTTGATAGCAGCATCTTTTGCGTGTGGAACTGCAAAACCGTCAGTCATGCCGGTCTCGCCCATTTCCTCACGAGCCAAAAAAGCATTGTAAACAGCGTCTGCATCGTCAGTTACGCCAGCTTCCAATGCTTTATCGGCAATAAAACGCAGGACATCATTACGGCTCGCTGCGTTCTGGTTTACAAAAACATTGTCTGCCTTAACAAAACCGCTCATGAATCTTCCTTCCGTATATTTGAGCTTTTAGCTCAGTAACTTCGTATGTAGTAATAATACCCGCAATGAAACAAAATTTACCTTGAGAAACTTTACTTTAGGGCCATTCTTAAAATCTGTTGAACATCTGCTGTTTTAAGCTGCATAAAGTTGCCCGCATGATCTCCACCGCGAGCATCAATAGTGCCTTTTGCCATCTGGAGAATGTCCTCTTCCGAAGGGTCTACTCCAAGCTCGGCAAGGGAGGTTGGCATACCAATTGCATGACACCACTGATTCCAAGCTTCGATTCCCGCAAGGCCTGTAGCGGTTGGATTATGGAAGTTATTTTGAACTCCAAAAACATTAACCGCAAACTGCGCAAAGCGCTCTGGATCTTGGCTCATAACATAGCAAGCCCAACTTGCCCAAATAGCCGTGAGACCAGCACCGTGAGCTACATCATACTTTGCGCTCAGCTCATGCTCGATTGCATGAGAAGCAAAATCGCTTACGCGACCAGTTCCGGTAAGTCCGCAGTGAGAAAGCGACGATGCCCAGAGCAAATCTGCACGTGCAGCGTAATTCTCTGGTTCTTTGACAGCAATCAAGACAGCTTCTTTTACGGTGCGTAAGAGCCCCTCGGCTAGCTCGTCAGTGAGTGCCACGTCCTTCTCGAGCGTAAAATAGCGCTCCATGGTGTGCATCATGATGTCGGCGCCTGTTGATGCCGTCTGATAAGCACTCACGGAATAGGTGAGCTCTGGATTCATGATGGCAAAGCAAGGACGGCCGCTCTGATGGTGATAAGAACGCTTAAGAACACGGCCATCAGCCAGCGTAATGTTCATGACGGAAGAATCAGAGGTTTCAGATCCAGTTCCTGCAATAGTAGAAATGACACCAAGAGGAACTGCCTTTGAAACACTGACCTTATGCAAATAGAGGTCTTCAAGAGAGACTTCATTGGCCAGGCCATATGCAATCGCCTTAGCAGAATCCATGACAGATCCGCCACCGATGGCCAAAATAAAGTCAACACCCTCGCGTTTGCCCAGCTCTACAGCTTCTTCTGCAAGCTCTAATCGAGGATTAGGGACAACTCCACCACAGTCAACAAAAGCAATTCCCGCATTGCTTAGAAGCTGGTGGATCTGGTTAAGCAAGCCACTCTTTACCACGTGACTGCCACCAAAATGCACCAGCACCTTGGTACCTCCGTGAGCAGAGACAAGCTCTGCCACACGAAGTTGAGTATCTTTTCCAAAAACCACTTGAGTAGGTACAACGTACTCAAAATTAACCATGACTAAAGACCTTTCCTACCTACTCGAACAACATCTTAAGCGCGAGGTTCTTCTCCCCACCAGAATGTTGCAACAGTTCCAGGACCAGTATGAACACCAATAGTTGCGCCAATGGTAAAGATGTTGATATCACCGGTCTGTGGAAGCTTTTCTTGAATAAGCTCTTTGACAGCCTGGGCATCAGAGGCGCATTCAGAGTTAGAGATAAACACTTTACGTGCGTAAGCACTGCCCTGCTCTGCAGTTTGAGTCATGATCTCAACTACGCGAGCGATTGCTTTCTTTTTGCCACGTGCCTTCTCTTTAACAGCCAAAGAACCGTCGGCCTCAATATCCATAACAGGACAAATGTTAAGCATGCCGCCAAGAAGACCAGCTGTCTTGGAAATGCGACCACCACGAACAAAGAAGGTCAGATCTGTGGAGAAGAACCATCCATACACGCGATGACGAGCCTCTTTAGCCCATGCAACCGCCTCGTCAAAAGACAGGCCCTCATCACGCTTATCGGCAAGACCGTCTACCAGCAAACCATAGCCAGAAGATGCCTGAAGAGAATCGACAACCTCAATCTTTCTGTCAGGAAACTCCTGCTCAATTTCTACCTTTGCCTGGCAAGCAGACTCATACGTTCCAGAAACGCCAGAACTCAACGAAACATGAAGAACGTCTTTGCCCTCCTCAAGGAAAGGACGCCAGAAAGCCATGTACTCACCAATTGATACCTGTGAAGTACGGCACTCAGCGCCTGCAAGCATCTTTTTATAGAGGTCATCTGGTGAATTAGTGCGACCAAAGTCATCCTTGCACTGAACACCATCAAGCTCGTAGTTGAAATATACGTATTTCACATCACGTGACTGAAGGTACTTCTCACTTACATCGGCCGTAGAGCAACAGGTCAGAACGTAGTTGGACATACGAGTCTCCTTGAAATATCTTCTTGCATAAAACAATCGCACACACTTATTTTTCTTGCAGATGTGAGTATACTTCTAATCTCATTTTTATGCTGCTTGTGGGGCGCTTCAAGTGCAAAATCACGTATACTTGCACGCGTTTGATTTTCTCAAATCACTACCTATACCTTAACTTTTACCTTCGACGGGAATGGATAGCGCGTGGCATCATCAGATCTTTCTACTAGAAACTCTTCCGGACTCACACTAGATACTTCTTCTACGCTTGTATGGAAGTTTGCTCTTCTTATCTGCGCACTTATCTGGGGCGGGTCATTTGTCGTTATCAAAGATGCAATTAGTTATATCTCGGCAGCTTGGCTTATGACCTTACGTTTTGTCTTTGCCGTAGGTATTGTTGCCATCATCTTTAGAAAAAAACTTAAAGAACACTTGAATGTCACACATATCAAATACGGCGTGCTCTTAGGCGTTCTTAACGGTCTAGGATTTCTGTTCCAAAATGGAGCTCTTGCTTATACCACTGCAGGTAAAGCTGCTTTTATTGCATCAATTTATTGCGCGATGATTCCGTTTGTAAACTGGCTCATTGCAAAGAAAAAACCTCATGGAACCAGTATTTTTGCAGCCTTTTTATGCGTAGCTGGCATTGGTCTTATCTCACTGGGCACTGATTTTTCGTTCTCGTTTGGCTTGGGCGAGCAGATGACATTGCTTTCAGCTATTATTTTTGCCTTTGATTTTGTGCTTATTGCCGAGCTTGCTCACAAATACGACATCATCACGCTTACGGTGGTGCAGCTTGGCGTGAGTGCCCTTCCCTGCCTTGCCTACGCGCTTTGCTTTGAAACGGTTCCCAATTTTGCGGTACTGCCCATAAATGCCTGGGTTGCTCTCGCCTACATCACTCTTATTGCAACCGCACTGACTGGTGTTTTGCAGAACCGCGCACAGAAGTCAGTTGCTCCTGTTCAGGCCTCACTAATAATTTCTCTGGACAGTATTTTTGCAGCAGTTTTTGGCGT
>CAUUEB010000050.1:0-5973 GCA_963544135.1 uncultured Atopobium sp.
ACGAGTCAAAGCTTGAACTTGACTTCAACGGCCAGGTCAGTGGCAGAAGCGAGCCGTTCACCCTCTCTTCCACCAACGGTGGAAGAACCGTAACCATCAGCTCTCAGAGCAGTACTTGGAATACTGACACACTTTCTAGGAAATAACGCTAACTAGAAAACCGCACGTCAAAGGACATAAATATGGCGAGAAGACCGATTGATCTTCTCGCCATTTGTTTACAAAGTGAACGCCGTTCTACACGGTAGTCGTTCTTCTTGCCAAACTCCTACGCGCCAAGTGTGCGCTGTCCAAGCACCAAAGCACCTAGAATGCCCTGGTTTCCCTCGCAACCTCCAGGAACAACGTAATTCTGTATGTCCTCTATCTCCGGAGTGTTGATGTAGCCGTTGAGGTACGCAACAAGTTTCTGCTGAATGAGCGGGAACAGTTGCTTCTGCTCCATGACGCCTCCGCCCAAAATAATGCGCTGAGGTGAGTAGCACATTACATATGTGGAAAGGGCTTTTGCAAGGTAGGCAGCCTCAAGCTCCCACACCTCGTCTTTCTCGGTAAGCTCAACAGCTGGAAGTCCCCAGCGCTCCTGAATAGCAGGACCTGATGCCAGCCCTTCAAGGCAGTTCTGGTGATACGGACATTTAGTTTGCTGCCAAGAATCGTTTGCCTCACGTTCAACAAGGATATGACCGGCCTCGGGATGGAGCATACCGTGCTGGAGTTTTCCTTCAAGCAGCACGCCGGCGCCAATTCCAGTTCCTACGGTCAGGTAGACAACGTTATCAAGGCCGCGAGCTGCGCCAAAAACTGCTTCTCCTAAACAAGCTGCATTAACGTCGGTATCGTATCCAACAGGGACGTTCAGTCCATCCTTCAACGCCTGCAACAGATTGAAGTTGCGCCAACCTTGCTTAGGAGTCGAGAGAATCTTTCCGTAGCTAGGCAGGTCAGGATTGACTCCCGTGGGGCCAAATGCGCCAACACCTAGAGCCTGAATAGAGCGAGCTTTGAACCAGTCCACAATCTTTGGCAAAACAGACTCTGGCGCTGTTGTGGGAAAGACCTCACGCTCACAAATTTTTCCGTCTGGTGTACCCGTGGCAAGAACAATCTTTGTTCCGCCAAACTCAATACCACCAAGAAGCGTCTCTGCACACATGTTTTTCTCGCCAGTTACTTGTTAAGAAGCTTCTCGTACACGTCAATAAAGTCCTCAGCAATAATGCGGAAAGACTCGGCCTGCATAAGCTGGTCCTCAGCGTGGAGCAAGATGAGCGAGAACTCAACATTGCTGTTATCAATTGCGGACTGCTGCAGCATGTTCAGATGCGTGCTATGGCCCTCATTAAAGATCTCTGTACCAGCAAGAATATCTGCACGCGCGCCTTCAATATCGCCCGTTTTTGCCTTCTGGATAGCTCCAATATACATTGACTTTGCTGTTCCAACGGTAGCAATAATCTCAAAGGCTGCTTCTTGCGTAGCAGTCATGCCGTCATCTAAATCCATTTTTACCCCATACTCTTTTCTTGAGCACCTGGGAGCTCAGAAAATCTTTTACCGCTTATTTAATAAGCTCCAGTGCGTCGTCAAGGATTTTTGCAGCGTTCATCCTGCCGTAATCAACCATAGGAATAACAGCTACAGGAGTAGATCCTGCTGCAGCCTCAACGTCTGCCTTTGCATACGCAATCTGAGGTCCAAGCAAAAAGACGTCTGCGCCATCGATAAGCTCAAGTGCCTTATTAAGAGGATTTGCAATAATCTCTGCATCCAAACCACGAGAAGCAGCCTCTTTCTGAAGCTTCTGAACAAGCAGGCTCGTGGACATTCCGGCATTGCAAGCAAGTAAGATTTTCATGTGATCTCCTTTTGATGAGCCAGCCACCAAATACGATGGCTGGCTTCAAGTGATACTCAGATTATAAGCTTACAAACTACTCTGCATCCTGAGCGTTCTCTGCAAGAGCCTCAGCCTGCTTGGCCTGTGCACGCTCGGAAATCTTCATGAATGGCAGATAAATTGCCATGGCGAGAAGAACCTCGATGACCTGCCAGATAACGGCACGAATGTCGCCACCGGTTGCCAGCCAACCACTCAGGAAGACTGGGGTGGTCCAAGGAACCATTGCAACGCAAGGGTTAATCCAACCAAGGTTGGTGAACAGGTAGGTCAGGCCGATGAACAAATCTGGAACAAGAACAAATGGAATCATCAAAGGAAGGTTAAAGACGATTGGGTAACCGTAAATAACTGGCTCGTTGATGTTGAAGATACCTGGAAGAAGAGAAAGTGCTGCAACATCTTTGGAAGCCTTGTTCTTAGAGAAGACAAAGGTGTCAAGAAGCAGCATCAGAGTACAACCAGAACCGCCGATCAGCGCAAAGGTGTTGATGATCTGCATGTTCATGTAGTGGTCCTGAGGAATTGGCTGACCAGCTGCAAAAGTTGCCATGTTATCAACAATAAGCATGGTCAGGATTGGCTCAATCAGAACACCAGAGATGGTGGACTGGTGAATGCCAAGGCAGAAGAGCAGGTTTGCAAAGGTGTAGATGATGATAACTGCAAATGGACCAGCATTCATGAGGCCCTTCAGTGGGGCAGAAATGCTTGTTGCAATGATGGTCATAAGGTCAGTGCCAGCGCAAACTGCAAGAAGAGCAGATGCAATACCAAAGACGGTAAGGGTCAACATCATAGGGATCATGGTGTTAAAAGAATCTGCAACCGCTGGTGGAACGCCCTCACCAAGGTTGACCTTCAGCTGCTTAACGCTGGAGAGCTTGATGAAGATGGTGGTGGAAAGCAGACCAATGATGATTGCACCAAAGAGGCCGTTTGTACCAGTGAAGGAAGTGGAGAAAGCACCAGTTACATCAACGCCGGTAACTGCATAACCACTTGGCAGGAGCTTAGCAACATCAGCCACAGGAAGTGCAACTCCTGCAGCTGCTGCATCAGCGGCGTTTGCTGCATGAAGAACAGCACCTGCAGTGGCAACAATGCTCTGAGGCATCATGATGATAAGTGCAGCAATACCAATAACAACGCAAGAGATTGCGTTTTCAAAACGCTTGTTACGAGCGAGGCAATAACCAATAATGCCTGCAAGAATAACTGCCGAGAAACTCAGAGTGCCCTGAGCAATTGCTGCGCCCCAAACCTTGAAATTAGCCAAGGTAACTGGATCATTTGCAAAGATGAGTGGGAACAGAACGTTGTTGATCAGTACTGCAATACCAGCCAAAATGTAAATTGGGCTGACAGTTGCAAATGCATCGCGCAGGCTCCTCAAATGAACTTGATTACCTACTTTTGCAGAAACTTCTGCAAATTTATCTAGAAACGATGCCTGGCCATTATCTTTTGCCATGAACAAACTCCTTTCACGAGTTTCTAGTCAACTATATGTGTAGTGGCAACGTGCTTAAGCCACTCAGCTGATTTCTTAAGACGACGGTTGTAGTTATCTTCCAGATCAACCTCAACAAAGCCGTAACGGTTCTTGAAAGCATTTGCCCAAGACCAGTTATCGATGATGGCCCAGTAGTGATAACCACGGCATTTTGCGCCGTCCTGAATTGCACGAGCAATCCACTCAAGATGACGACGGACAAAATCAACGCGATAATCGTCTTGAATTACGCCGTTTTCGTCTTTCTTAAGATCTTCTCGCTCTACGCCCATGCCATTCTCGGAAATAAACCACTCAAGCTCTGGATACTCATCGCGAACCTTCATGGCAAAGTCGTAAAGACCCTGTGGGTAAATCTCCCAGCCACGGGATACATTCATCTCTGCTTCTGGCCAGATATATGGATCGGCAAAGTTTGGAATGCCATTCTCGTCAGTATCTTTTGCAGGAGCCTGAATACGCTCTGGGTGGTAATAATTGCAACCCAGCCAATCCACAACGCCATCGGCAAGAATATGCTTGTCCTCAGGGCGAATAGGCAAGTCAACACCACGGGTCTGCAGCGTATCAATGACATCCTGTGGAAGCTCTCCCTTAGTTACCAGGTCAAGCCACCAGCGAATGTTGACGCCGTCAGTCATGCGTAGAGCCTCAAGATCTGCCTCAGATGGATTTTCTTTGGTATATGGTGGTGCAAAGCAGTTAATGAGGCCAATGCGAGAGTCCTCAAGCATAAAGCCTGCTGCTTTTGCACGGCGATACTCGCGCACGCCAAGTGCGTGAGCAAGCGAAATGTTGTACTGAACTGCACGAGCACGCGAATAATTCTTAACAAAGGGGTACCAGCCACCAAGTGTGTAGCGGACCTCTGGCTCAACAATTGGCTCGTTAAAGGTAAACCAATAACGAATCTCTTTTCCAAACGTTTCAAACGCAATACGTGCGTAATGCGCATATGCCTCAACAACCTCACGAGACTCCCAGCCACCGCGATTGAAGAGGTATTCAGGCATGTCAAAGTGGTAAAGGTTTACAAAAATCTCAATACCAACCTTCTTAGCAACAGCAAAAAGGTGGTGATAGTACTTCTCGCCCTCTGGATTAAGGTTGCCGTTAATGTCCAACAAACGGCTCCACTGAATAGAAGTGCGAATGGAATCCATGCCAAGAGACTTGAGAAGCTGAAGATCGTCTTCCATTCTTTCTGTAAAGTCATTTCCAGCGTAGGAACCAACGCGATTGTGGAATGCATGAATGTCCAGGTTAGACCAGGTGTCCCAAAGGTTTGGCAGCTTTCCTCCGTCTTGCCATTTACCCTCGGTCTGTGGACCAGACATTGCCCCACCAAAGAAGAAATTCTCAGGCAACTGATACGACATGTCCATCCTTTCTCAAAAGTATCTAAACCTGACATGTCAACTTTCTAAAACAGATATGTTAGGTTTTCTATGTAGTATACTAATGCAAATCAGATAGAATGCAAAGTAAAATTTTGCTACCTGAGGAGGTGTCATGAATAAGTACGACTTGATTGTTCAGGATCTTAAAACTGATATTACTATAGGCACATATCCTGCTTATTCTCGCCTGCCTTCTGTTGCTCAGCTCTGCGAACACTATGAAGTGAGCAAAATTACCATTAATAAGGCACTAGAAGTTCTTGAGCATCAAGGACTTATCTTCAGGCGAAAAGGCTCCGGCACTTTTGTCAAAAAGTTGGAAGAAGGAACACAAATTAAGCCAAGTAAAGAAGTCTCCGGTCAAATGGAAGGCTTCATGGCTGAACACGCTGCCCGAGGTGAGCGCGTTAAATCAAAGGTCTATACCTTTGAAGTTGAGCGTCCCTCTGAATACATTGCTAAAGCTCTTGATATTACTACCGAAGATTTTGTATACAGAATTGTGCGCGTCAGGCTTGTTGAAGGGATTGCGCAGGTCATCGAGTACACCTACATGCCCATTAGCCTAATTCCCAATCTTAAAATGACCCATCTAGAGCACTCGATTTACAACTACATTGAAGACGAAATTGGACTTAGAATTGCTAATGCACACCGTGTTATTAGGGCAGTCATGCCTACTGAGGTTGAGGCTTCGAGGCTAGAAATTAGCACGGGCGACCCCCTCCTGGAGGTTGAGCAAATCGGTTATATCGACGACGGCCGTGCGTTTGAATATTCCATCTCGCGTCATGCACATGGCTATGAATTTATGACCATTTCTATGCACTAAATCCCAGCATAATGACACAAAAATGGCGAGAAGACCAATCGATCTTCTCGCCATTTTGTTTGCGTGTGAATAACACAGACTTACTCGCCAAGAATGACGTGCCTGAACTCGCCATCCTCATAGATTCCGCAGCTATGGGTGCCGTCTTTTGGAATGCCCACGGAGCCTGGATTGAACACGGTGACCTCTGGGTGGTCAGCGCTCTGCATGTTCACTTTTCTGTGAGTGTGGCCGTACACAAACGCATCCATACTTGGTGTCTGAGGCCACTTATCAACGCTGTTGTGAATGCCAGGGCCAAAGACGTGACCGTGAGTAAAGAAGA
>CAUUEB010000051.1:0-5681 GCA_963544135.1 uncultured Atopobium sp.
TACTGTGCAGAAATCTCAACGTTGGTGCCCTTCTCCTTATTTGCATAAGCAACGCCACCGCGGTAACCGTACTCAAACTGGTCGATAAGTGCGGAAGAAATGCCACCAACAAAGCCAACCTTACCAGTCTTTGTGGTACGAGCGGCAATGTAGCCTACAACAAAGGAAGGCTCCTGAGCGCGGAACATAACGCCAGTGAAGTTAGAAACCTGAGAATCGTTGCCGTTGTCGATGATGGCAAACTGGGTGTTTGGATTGTCCTTAGCAGCCTTAAGAGTTGCATCAGCCATAGCAAAGCCAACGCCCCAAACAAGGTCAGACTCAGCGTCAACAGCCTTATCAAGGTTAGTTGCGTAATCGGAATCCTGCTTGGACTCAAGGTAGCTGACATCCCAGCCGTTCTTGTCCTTGAGCTCGGTCATACCCTCCCAAGCGGACTGGTTAAAGGACTGGTCGTTAACACCACCAGTATCGGTAACCATGGTGAGCTTCTTTTTCTTCTCACCTGATGCCTTCTGGCCGCCGTCGTCCTTCTTCTGGTTGCAGCCTGCAAGACCTGCGAGTGCTGCAAGTGCGCCAGCGCCGGTTGCGCCAGTCACAAAACTACGACGAGAAACGTTCTTGTTCATTCCGTGCTCTCCTTACCTCATGTGGCGGGAACGTCCAGCTTTTGTGCTGGATCTTTATGAGAAGTTGACCAAACTTCCCTAACTTAAGCGGAAAATCCGCATGGTTCCAAAACAAACAGCAATGGTAAGCTGCTGACCTGTGATGCTTTGTGCAACAAGCGCTTTAAGCAACAACAGAAAGAGCAACCTCCATCATCTGTGTGAAACTAGTCTGACGCTCTTCAGCAGTAAGTGCTTCTCCTGTAAGAGGCAGGTCAGAGATAGTTAGCAGCGTAAGCGCATGCTTATGAGCGTGCATGGCGTTGAGATACAGGGCTGCCGACTCCATCTCAACGGCAAGAACATCCATGCTTGCCCATTTTGGAAGCGAGTTGTCTACGGTATAGAACACGTCGCTTGCCAGGATATTACCAACACGAACGGGATAACCCAGCTTCTCTGCACCAGCAACAGCCTTGCTCAACAGGCCAAAGTCTGCAGTAGGTGCAATGGTTCCAGGCATTCCGTACTGTGATGGATAATTAGAATCAGTGCTGGAAGACATGCCAATAACAATGTCTCTGAGCTTTACCTCAGGAGCAAGGCCGCCAGCGCTACCAATGCGGAGAATGTTATCAACTCCGTAGAAATTAAAGAGCTCGTAAGAATAAATACCAATGGAAGGCATACCCATACCAGAACCCATAACGGAGACAGGCTGTCCCTTGTAGGTGCCGGTGTAGCCAAACATGTTGCGAACGGTGTTGAACTGCTCAACGTTCTCCAGGTAGATATCTGCAAGAAGCTTTGCGCGCAGAGGATCTCCTGGCATGAGGACTGTCTTAGCAATCTGGCCCTCAACAGCAGCGTTATGGGCAGTTGGGGTAGTAGCCATTAGTTCTCCTTAAGAATCTCTGACAGGTGAGAAGTTCCAACACCAAGTTGCTCAACGCCAAAATAATCAAGGATTGTCTCGGCCATGTCGGCAAATGTGGTGGTTGTACCAAGGTTGGTATTTGGCTTGACCTTTGGACCTGTGATAAGCAGTGGCACGTACTCACGAGAGTGATCAGTAGATGGCGTCACTGGGTCACAGCCATGATCTGCGGTAATAATGAACAGGTCATCCTCACGAAGGCCCTCAATAATCTGAGGAATGTGCTCATCAAAATAAGAAAGAGCGTTGGAGTATCCCACAGGATCGTTGCGGTGACCGTAAATCATGTCTGTATCAACAAGGTTGGTGAAGCACAGACCGTTGAAGTCTTTGCTGGTAGCCTCAATAGTTTTCTGAATTCCGTCTGCGTTGCAGGTAGTGAACTCAAACTCGGTCATGCCACGATGAGCAAAGATGTCATAGATCTTGCCAATAGAAAGAACATCAAAGCCGTTCTCTTTAAGGCGATCAAGCATAGTTGGGCCCGTTGGCTCAAGCGAGAAGTCATGACGGCGAGAAGTGCGCTGATATGGCCACTCCCCCTCAAAAGGACGAGCAATAACGCGAGCAACACCGTGCTCACCCTGCAGAATCTCGCGCGCAATGCGGCAATACTCATAGAGTTTCTCGGGACTTACCACGTCCTCATGAGCAGCAATCTGGAAAACAGAATCTGCTGAGGTATAGACAATCAGAGCACCAGTCTCTACGTGCTCTTTACCAAAGTCTCTAATAACATCGGTTCCGGAGTAAGGCTTATTGCAGAGAACCTTACGGCCCGTCTTCTGCTCAAACTCCTCAATGACCTCCTGTGGAAAACCATCAGGATAGGTTGGGAACTTCTTTGGAGAAATGACGCCTGCCATCTCCCAGTGACCAACCGTAGTGTCTTTACCAGCGGATTTCTCCTGCATGCGAGCGTATGCGCCCTCAGGAGACTCAATTGGCTTCAAATCAACGTCATACACGGTATCAAGCGCGCCATCAATATTAAGAAGGCCCAGCTTTGTCATATTTGGGATGTTAAGAACGCCACTTGTTGCGCATGCACAAAGGGTATTACTACCCTCATCTCCATATGCCGCTGCATCAGGCTCTTCGCCGATGCCAAAACTATCAAGAACAACTACAAAAACACGTTTAGGCATGCTACCTCCTAAAACGCCCGAAACAAGCATTTGCGCACGATACGTACGCGAACTAACTTATGTGGACGAGTCATTACTATTCATTAAATATATTATTACAGTTGCATAACGCCGACGCCCAATTTAAAGAGATTTTCACGATACAACCGTTTGCAGATACTAAAATTCTGTAAACGGTACGCAGCAAATGCTTAGAAAAATCAAGCAGGTAAAACCAATGTGGCGAGAAAATCTTTGAGCTCACCAGGGAAAAATTTAATGAATTCATTCTTTACAGACTCTAGCTGCTGTCTTATCGTTGTCCAAAGCAAGATTTAAGCACTAGCTTAAACAAGATAAGCACCTGTTTAGAAGTTTTATATAAGCACCTGTTTAGTCGGATTCTATTTTTGCTGCTAGGAGGCATAATGCTCACCAATCGAGAACAAATGATTTTCAACTGGATTAAAGAGCAGCCTTCCATTACTCAGAAGGAAATTGCAGAGCGCGCAGGTATCTCGCGTTCTTCTGTTTCGGTTCACATCTCCAACCTTACTGCAAAGGGCGCAATTTTGGGCCGCCGCTACATTTTGAGCGAGCGTCCCTACTTTATTGTGATTGGCGCTGCCAACATGGATATTGCTGGTCGCCCAGACGCTTCCCTTGTGGCAGGAGATTCAAACCCTGGTAAGGTCACCATGTCTTTTGGTGGCGTTGGCAGAAATGTTGCCCACAACCTGGCCCTTCTCGACAGCGACGTTCGTCTGCTCACCGCCTTTGGCGAGGACTATCGTGCGCGCGAACTCAAAGAGGGCTGCCTGGACTGCGGCATTGACATTGACGCCTCTATTACTGTGCCAGGTGCTTCTACTTCCACCTACCTCTTCATCATGGACGAGCACGGTGAGATGCAGGAAGCCATCAATGACATGCAGATTTACGAGTATGTCACCCCTGAGCGTATTGAGGAGCGCCTGGACGTTATCCAGCACGCCGCAGCTTGCGTGATTGACACCAACCTGCCTCAGCAGACCATCGAGTTCATTGCCAAGAACGTGACCTGCCCCATCTTCTGCGATCCCGTTTCTTCCATCAAGGCGCAGAAGCTCAAGAGGGTCCTGGGCAAGATTCACACGCTCAAGCCAAATCGCCTTGAGGCCGAGATGCTCTCGGGCATCAAGATTACCGACGCCGATTCCCTTAAAGCAGCAGCTCAGGAGCTACTTGCAACGGGACTTAAGCGCGTGTTTATCTCCCTTGGCGAGAAGGGCCTTCTTTGTGCTGATCACGAGAAGACCATCCGCTTGCCACTGCTTCCTGCAAAGCTGGTCAACATGACTGGTGCGGGAGATGCCATGATGGCAGGAGTTACCTGGGCGTATACTCAGGGTATGACGCTTGAGCAGACTGGCCTGGTTGGTATGGCTGCTTCCAGCATGGCCATTGAGGGTGAGGACACCATCAACGGTGAGCTCAACGTTGAAGAGGTTATCAAGCGCGCAGGTATTTAGCGCATCTGCACGGCACTGCACGTCTGCACGGCACTGCACGTCTGCACAGCGCATCTGCACGGCAAGGCGCGTCTGCACGGCACTACTTTCGGTTCCATTAGTCGTTTACGATTGGAGTATATATGTCTAACCTGAAGGATTTTCTCGTTGTATCTGACGAGGTCAAAGAGGCTCTTGAGCAGAACAAGCCTGTTGTAGCTCTGGAGTCCACCATCATTTCTCACGGAATGCCTTACCCACAGAACGTCGAGACCGCTCTGAAGGTTGAGCAGATTATCCGCGACAACGGTGCAATTCCAGCAACCATCGCAATTATTAACGGCCAGATGCGTGCCGGCCTTTCCGCTGACGAGATTGATTACCTGGGCAAGAAGGGCCGCGAGGTTGCTAAGGTTAGCCGCCGCGACCTCCCTGTTATCATCGCTGAGAAGAAGGATGGCGCAACTACCGTCACTACTACCATGATGATTGCTCACATGGCAGGCATCGACGTCTTTGCAACCGGCGGCATTGGTGGCGTTCACCGTGGAGCTGAGACCACCATGGACATCTCCGCTGACCTCGAGGAGCTTGCACAGACTCCTGTTATGGTCATTTGCGCTGGTGCAAAGTCCATTCTTGACCTTGGCCTTACCCTTGAGTACCTGGAGACCAAGGGTGTTCCAGTACTTGGCTACCAGACCGAGGAGCTTCCAGCGTTTTACACCCGCAAGAGCGGCTTTAGTGTTGACTACCGCGTTGACTCCCCTGCTGAGCTGGCAGAGATCTTTACTACCCAGCAGCAGATTGGTATGAACAGCGGTCTTCTGGTTACCAACCCAATTCCTGAGCAGTACGCAATGGATAAGGACACCATCGACGCAGCTATCGAGAAGGCCCTTGCAGAGGCAGAGGCAAACGGCATCCATGGCAAGGAGTCCACACCATTCCTGCTGGCAAAGGTAGCTGAGATTACTGGCAACAACTCCCTTGAGTCCAATATCCAGCTGGTCTTCAACAACGTTGCTCTTGGCGCAAAGGTTGCTGCAGAGGTCTGCAACCGCAAGTAAGTGCGCGTACGTGCTGCGTAAGCACCACGTAAGTACACGTGCGAACGCCGTGTAAGCATCGCATTTCTTTTGGCCCCTACGTCGTTTTGAACTGCCTCCTATTTCTTGGATATAAGAAATGGGAGGTAATTCATATGCGATTTTGTAGCGTGTTAGCGTAGGCTTTTAGGCCTGGCGCACAAAATAGCGCAGCTTTGGCATGTCTTGCTGAAGAATTGCCATGTTCCTGATCAAGATTGCCAAGCAGCCAGGTGGTCTCCCTACTTGATATGCATCTCTATGCATAAACTTCATCTAATATGCTTAATAATGAATAGAGAAATATAAAGAATTTAACTATAGGTAAATTCCACTTCTAAGGAACACACCTAAGTCGGATATTCTGCTCAATTGCGGGCATTTTACACACCTAATGACGATAATCTGCATGATTGGGGTATTTTCAGCGT
>CAUUEB010000052.1:0-5625 GCA_963544135.1 uncultured Atopobium sp.
GGTGTCCAGCCTAACTACACGTCAGACGCATATGTACTGCACGACGGCGATTCGGTTGTTTGGACATACGTTAACGCGGTGAACTAATGAATCCGGCACGCACAAGTTTTTCTCGCCTGCATCCACTTGCTACGGTGGTGCTGTTTGGATGCGAGGTTGTGCTTGCTGCTTTTTCTTTTCAGCCACTTTGTGCGTTGATTGCTTTTGTAGGTGCTGAGGCCTGCATAGTTCAGCTATTTGACAGTAAACATGCAGTTAAACAGCTTGTTTGGTATGCCCCCATAATTGTATTGATGACAGTTATCAATCCGTTTTTCTCGGCATCTGGGTCTACTGTTTTGTATTCTTTTGGGCACACACAGCTGTACGCAGAGAGTTTTGCGTACGGAGCTACTTCGGGCCTGGTACTTGTAAGCACGTTGAGCTGGCTTGAGTGCTTGTTTGTGGTGGTGTCTCCGCTCGAGTTGTTACAGCGCTCAAGTGTGCGTTTTCCAGGACTGCAACTGGTCCTGAGCCTTTCTGTACAGCTTATGCCGCAGCTACTTTCTGATCTGACAACAGCCCGCCAAATCCAATCAGCAAATACCGCAGCTAGAAGGTGTGATTCTGTCGTGCAGTCACATCAGGAAAGCCGTGTTCTAAGTCAAAGCCGTCTTTTGAGCGCGAGAAAAACTATTGCACAATCAGCTGCCACAATCAACGCAGTGTGTATGAGTGCGCTGGAGAAGTCGATAAGTACGTTTCAGTCTATTGTGTCTCGAGGTTGGGGGATGGCAGGACACAGGAGCAGATGGAGCGCTGAAGTGCTTGACGCCTACGACACCCTGGTGCTGTTGTCATTTACTTTCTTAGGCGTTGTAGCAGCAACTTCTTTGTATATGCTTGTTCAAGCTTGGCAGTTTTACCCCACTATGCCAGCGTTTCAACTGAGTTTTTGGTATTTGGGAGTAGCTCTATTTGCCGTTTTACCAGTAGTTTTTGTGCGTCTTGACAACGTCTTATGGGAGCAGTCAGTATGAGCGAGTATCCTTCCTACCAGCAGAATTCGTCTACGTCTTTATCTCGTGAAGAAGTAGTTCTTGCTATTCAAAATCTCTCGTTTGCGTATGCTCTAACTCCAGAACGCAATGTTGTAGAAGATTTTTCCTGTGAGGTTTGTGCTGGTCAGATTAGTCTTTTACTGGGACCAACTGGTTCAGGCAAGTCCACCATTTTGAGCCTCATCAAGCCCGAGATTGCGCCTCAAGGTAGGAGAGAGGGCTCCATTATTGTTTGCGGCCAAGAGGTTTCTACGATGACGCAGGCGCAATCCGTAGACACCATTGCATTTGTGCCGCAAGTCACTTCACAAGCACTTGTGTGTGAGACACCTTTGAAAGAGCTGGCTTTTGGCCTGGAAAATCGAGGCGTTTCAGAGAAAGAAATGCGCCGCCGTATTTTTGAAACGGTCAGCTTCTTTGGCATGGAGCCGCTTTTGCATAAACGTAACTGCGAGCTTTCCGGGGGAGAACAGCAGCTAGTGGCTCTTGCTGCAGCGCTTGTCATGCGTCCAAAGCTGCTCTTGCTGGATGAGCCAACCTCACAGCTGGATCCGTTTGCGCAGAAGAACTTCACCGCGCTCTTGGAGCGCGTCGCGCGTGAGCTCAACGTTGCCGTGCTTGTTGCCACCCATGACGTCACCGCGTTTGAGCACCTCGCAGATACCCGCATCTGCCTCGACGGCGAGAAACCCGATGTACTCCAAGCAGACAGCCCTTCTCGCCAGGCGCTCTGTCCTCGCAGCTCCGCGCCCAACCAAGCATCCACCGCGGCCGACAACTCGCCCGTGCTCGAGTTCAGCGCCGTGACGTTTGCGTATCCTCAGAGCGAGCAACTGGTGCTCAACAAGTGCTCACTTGAGGTCGCGGGGCGAGAAATTCGTGCGCTTGTAGGCGGTAACGGCTCAGGTAAGTCAACGCTGCTAAAGCTTGCAGCAGGTATTCTTCGTCCAAGGAGAGGCCGCGTCTACAACCAGCTCCAACAGTCCCAGGGGTATATTCCGCAAAATCCTGAGCTGCTCTTTACCTGCCAAAGTGTGGGCGAGGAACTTGCCCAGTGGCAGCAGAGTGGCGCCTATTCTGACCAGGACATTCAAGACCTTCTGAAAGCTTCGGGACTTCTTGCTCGTACAACATATCAGAAGCTTATGTCTTCTCATCCATACGACTTGTCTGGCGGACAGCAGCAACTTTTGGCGCTGGTAAAAGTGATGCTCACAAAGGCGCGTCTGCTCATTCTTGACGAGCCTACAAAGGGTTTAGATGCTCCGACCAAAGAAGCCGTTATCAACCTGCTCTCTTACGCACAAGCAGAAGGTACGATCATACTAGTAGCAACGCACGACATGCAGTTGATATCGCGCGTTGCTGATAACGTTTCTCTAGTTTTTGATGGTCAGATCTCTCTGACAGAGCCAACTTCAGAGTTCTTTGCAAACTCGTGGGTGTGGTCGGCGGAATAGGCGGCTAGAACCTTAAGAAAGGCTCCTCATCCTGGCCAAGCTCCTCAAGAAGCTCATCGTCAAGATCGTTGATGTCGCCAAACTCCTCGTGCTCATGCTCTTCTTCATCTTCCTCATGATCGTGAGAATGCTCATTGAAGCCGTACGCATTTGCCGTCTTATCATCAAGATCAAGTGTTGGAAGGGCGCTAGTAATGCTGCAAAGGCCAACCCCTGCAGGCATAATCTTTTGCCACTGAGCAATCAGAGGAGTGGTTGGAACTTCTCCCAACTCAACAATGGAATCCAAGAAAATCTCTTTTGCACCATCAAGCAGGTCAGATGTCTTTGCAACCTCAATGAGGTGCTCCGAGAAAAGCTCAAGTGCGTGATCTGTGGAGTCTGCCTCAACAATGCAAGGCATAAGGCAGTAGTTGTCAGTAGAATCAAGCTCGTCGTTATAACTAAAGTTTCCCAGATAGATCATGAGACCTCCTTGTTGTAGTTTCAAATCATCTTATGCCAAAATAAGACAGACCTTCTCGATATTTTTATTTTGACGGTAAGCGTGAGGTTTTCGTGGATAATCGGCACACGTTATCAATTCTTTTAGAGGTTGTAGCACTCTTTGCTACTCCTATTATCCTTGCTGTTGAAATGATATATTTTCCCGATTTTACTGCGGTATCTTCAATTATTTTAGTAATCATTTCAGTTGCATTATTTATGTTAAGTTTTGAGACCCAAAAGCCTTCAGTTGCCAAATTGGTGCCCACGGCCGTCTTTAGTGCCTTGGGAGCCGCGGGTAGAATCGCTTTTGCGCCACTCGCATACGTAAAGCCTGTCTCAGCAGTTGCTATCTTTGCTGGAGCGTTTCTCGGAAGACACGCAGGCTTTCTGGTAGGCGCACTATCTGCGCTTCTTTCAAACGTGTTCTTTGGACAAGGTTCGTGGACTCCGTGGCAGATGTATGCGTGGGGACTCGTTGGCTACCTGGGTGGTCTTCTTGCAACTTTTACACCAGCTTATTCTGCAGCCGCTGGTCAGCAAGGACCTTCACAGGGCGAGAAACCCCACAAACTCCCACCATTTTTGCTTATGGCCTGGGCGTTTATCTCTGGACCTTTCTTTGGTCTTGTCATGAACGTGTACTTTGTTATTGGATTTGTCCATCCTCTAACTCTCGAGTCTGCACTTCTTGCGTTTGCAGCTTCTGTTCCGCTTGATCTTACGCATGGAGTGGCAACGCTCATTTTCTTGATTTTGCTCTGGCTTCCGTGGCAAACATCCGTTGACCGAATCCTCACAAAATACAATCTCACTGGTAGAAGTTTTAGATGAACCAACTTTTGCCGTCTGCCTAAAATATTTTTCATTTTGCAACCATTGGTCTAGACTTAATCCACTGTCAGCCCCCAGATTCTGGGGGTAAAAATGCCACCTACATCTATCTTTGCTGCAACAGCAAACTCAACACTTGAGCTGCTTGCTCCTACGCGCTGTGTCGTGTGCGAGAAACCCGGTCAGCTCCTCTGTGATGAGTGTCGGGAAAAGCTGCCGTGGATCTCTCAGCAGTGGGCGTGTCCTAATTGCGGCGCTCCGTATGGAAAGCTTGTCTGTTCAGAGTGCGCTGATGAAAAGAAACGACCCGTTCAGTGGGAGAGTAGGGTAGTTATTTGTGCCATGGGATTTAAAGGCCCTCCTGCACGGTTGATTTTGACGCTCAAAGACGGCCATGAACTTCGACTAGCGCCGGTAATTGCCGCGGCTATTTTGTGTGCGCTTGAAGAGGCTTCAGCATGGAGTGCTCGTGATGGCACTTCTCGTTTTGATAGTTCAAAAATTGATGGCGTTTGCTTTATTCCGGCAACTGCAGAAGCATACGCGCGCAGAGGCTTTGATCATATGGAGCTGGTAGCTCAATCGTTTTGCCAGCTTACAGGTCTGCCTTTGTATGACGTGCTTATACGTCCACACGCAAAGGATCAAAGAACGCTCTCATCTGCTCAAAGACAAATCAATTTGAAAGGAAGTATTGCTTGTGCCGTACCAGTTAACCAATCAAATATTTTACTTTTAGATGATGTGGTAACTACCGGAGCATCAATTAGAGAAGCCACAAGAGTACTTTGTGCCGCAGGCGTGCAATCTGTAACCGTAGGCGCATTAGCTCGCGTATGGTGAGTTACCTATGGTTGCAAACGGCTATACTTGATAAGTCTTTTCAGGTCTGTGGTTGCGAAGTTCTCTGTGAGCTTTTAGTCCATGACAGACGAGGTCAAAGGGATCCACGTAAGTTTGCGTGTGCGCACGTAAACGATCATGGCTCGTCCTAGAAGTAAGCCATACCGCCTGTTATATCAATGAGACAAAGGGTCTCGCAGGCGAGAGAACTAGTAGTGGAGCTGCTGCGGTAGCAAAGCAAACGTTCCAGTATGCGAGTGTGGGGTCAAATACCAGGTCAGCTGAAAAGACACCTGTTTAGAAGAAGGAGTTCTGATGACGCGCGTTAAAAGCTCTCTTAAGGTGTTACTTCTTATAGCACTAGCTGTTGTTTTAACAGGATGCTCCATTGGTCCTATCAACATTGATTTGGACAAATGGTTCCACGTCAAGTCGGTGCAAGAGGCAATTCAAGAGAAGCGAGAAGCCCGTCAGCAGAAGATTCCTGATTCCGCATTGCATACTGCTGGCACTCTTACAGTAGGTTTGCGCACGCAGTCAGTGACTGCTCCTATGATTGTGGCCTCGGAAGGCGGAACTCTGCAAGGAATTGATGTTGAAGTTGCTTCTGCGATTGCAGATCAGTTGGGCGTAGACGTTAAGTTTGTGTCAGTCAATGGTCCGGTCGATGGTCTGCAAGCAGGCTGCGATATTGTCATGGATGTCAGAAGCGGCGAAGATTCAACAAGTACGCTCATTTCTGGTTATGCAGAGTCCACAACAGCGCTTTTTCATAAGGGTTCAGAAACAGACATTACTGCTGATAGTTTGAGTGGAAAGTCCGTTGGCGTTCAAACGGGCTCTTTGTCCGAGCGAGCAATGGGTCAGGTGCTCACCGGTATGTCTGTGCAAGGTTTTTCTAACTTAAATGATGCTTTTGAAGCACTTGAAAATGGCTCCATTGATTATGTGGCCTGTGATGC
>CAUUEB010000053.1:0-5288 GCA_963544135.1 uncultured Atopobium sp.
TTCCGCGCGCGCCCGCGTAATTGGCGCGGTTCCATTTTCTGAGATTCACGATTCACGATTCACGATTAGGAGATTGATTGATGTGGTTGACCCAAGAAGTAACGCGGGCGGCCGTACAAGGCACGCAGAGCCCGCGAGAGACGCGAAAAGGCGTGTGTCGGCATTTCTGCCCATGAAGCCGCCCAGCGTGACGCATAACGCCCTTGTGGCGTACATCGTGGGCGGTGGTAAAGGAATGCACGCCGCAATCCGTAAGTCGGACGAACTGAAGACCGCGGAGGGTCTGATTTGCGTGTGGCTGAAGTCGGTCACGAAGGTGTCGGAAAACTTCCAGCCACTCACCGGGCCACTGCGCTGTGTGGTGAAGTGGTGCTTCCCTGCGAGCCCTAAGCATCCCGATGGCAGCCCCATGACGGAGAAGCCGGATATGTCAAACATGCTGAAGACGTTTGAAGACTGTCTGACCAGGTGTGGGATAATTGAAGACGACCGTTTTATCTGCAGCGAGAGTCTCGACAAAGGCTACGCTGACATCATGGGCATATATTTCTCGGTCGAGGAATTGTAGGAAAAGGCGAGGTAGTGGCATGACTGGGCTGGAATGGTGGGAGAGTGTTAGGCAGGCCGCGAAAGACATTGAAAGCGCTCGCAACAGGCTGAACGCCGTCAGAGAGCCTCTGAAGGCTTCTGGCGGCGCAGGAGCTAAGAATTCGACTTCTGACCCGACGGCACGCGTAAGCATAGCGGAAATGACCGCACAGGCGTTTCTAGAGGGTTTGTTGAGTGAATTGGAGAGCGTCATTCTTGACGGTTACACCGCATGCAACACAATCGGTGAAGCGCTCGGCCAAGATGCGGCCCTCGTGATGCAGCTGTACTTCGTCGAGGGTTACACGTGGGCGGAGACGGCCAAGAGGGCGCACGTTTCCATGCGTCAAGCGTTTATCCTGCGCGAACGTTCTTTGGAGTTTACAAACACAGTGGGTATTGCTAAGCTGTGTATAAAGCAAGAAGAATATTCATAAATCGTGCATAATCTTGCAGTTATATACATATTAAAACGTGCTATTTTGATACCGTAGGAATGTACGAAAGTTAACAAAGCGACTCGGGCGCTCTCAGAAATGAGGGCGCTTTTTTGTTAGCTCAATATTCATTTTTATGCATAAGTGAAGGAGTTTATTCACGAATGGCAAACAATCCGAACGCAGCGAAGAACCTGAAGCTTAACAGCAAGCGCACAAAGGCGGAGCTGAGCGCGATGGGTAAGAAGGGCGCTGCAAAGGCTAAAGAGACTAAGAAGCGCAGACGCGAAATTCGTGAGACGCTTCTAGATCTTCTCGCCATGCCGATGAAGCCGGGCAAGCTGTCCGAGGCGTCCACTATTGCAGGGCTCACGGGTAAGAACGTGACTGCTAGCGAAGCTATGGCGCTTGCCATGCTTACCCAGGCGCTTGAAGGAGACGTCCGCGCGGCTGAGTTTGTCCGTGATTCTTCCGGGCAAAAGCCGGTGCAGCAGATGGAAGTATCCGCCAACGCTAAGGAAGCCAGCGCCGCGTTCAAGAGCTTGCTTGACGAGGTAGAGAGCGATGGAGACCAATAGAGCACTCGCGACGCTTATGGCCAAGCATCCCGTACGCCTAGCGCATGAGCTCGGCTATGACCTTCTGCGCGAAGGACTCCACGACAGATGGATTCATGCGATGGTATTTGGCCAGGGCGACATGACGCTTCAGTCTCACCGTGGTTCATACAAGACGACATGCGTTGAGGTGGCTCTGTGGTTGATATTGCTCACCCGTCCGGACTTGACTGTTGGCTTTCAGCGTAAAGGCGAAAATGACGTTGCGGAAGTCCTCGCGGCGGTTCGTCGCATGGTTGAGCATCCGCTCACCCAGGAGATTGCGCAGAGCATCTACGGCCAACCGTTGAAGCTGACCACAGCAAGTTCCACGGCAATCTCGACAAGTCTGGCGTGTAACGTCTCTGGCTCACCACAGCTGACGGGCATCGGCATTGGCGGTTCGCTCACCGGTAAGCACTGGGACATCATCTTCACGGACGACATCGTCACACTGCGTGACCGTGTGAGCCGCGCAGAGCGTGAGCGCACAAAGCAGATTTACCGCGAACTTCAGAACGTCAAGAACCGCGGCGGACGCATCATTAACACTGGCACGCCCTGGCATAAAGACGACGCGTTCACGATCATGCCACCAGCTGAGAAGTGGCCATGGGATACCACAGGACTTGTGAGTGTGGACGCTGCTACAGAACTGAAGTCGTCAATGACGCACTCACTCTTTGCGGCGAACTACGAGCTGCGTCACGTGGCAGAGGAGGGCGTGGTCTTCGAGGGCGATTGTAAGACCTTCAAAGACGAGAGCCTTCTCTACGATGGCATCATGCATGTGGACGCGGCCTACGGCGGTTCAGACGGTACGGCCATCACGTGTATCAAGTGGATGGACGATAAAGCTTATGTTCACGGTGAGCTGTACCGCGAGACGCACGTTGATAGATGCATGGCGCGCATCCTAGAGCTACACCGCGAGCTGAGACTTGGCACAGTCTACATGGAAAAGAACGCGGATAAGGGGTATGTGGCCGACAAGCTCGACGGGTACGGGCTGCCCGTTCACACATACTCAGAGACCGCAAACAAGTTCATCAAGATTGCGACGTATGGTCGCGGTACATGGTCCAAGCTGTCCAGGCTTGAGAGTGTCCGCGAAGCTAGCGTCGATTACTGGAACGAAGTCATGGACTTCACCGAGGGAGCGGAGCACGATGACGCGCCTGACTCCCTCTCGTGCGCTATTCGCTTACACGATAACGCGCCGACCATTCGACTATTTAGAGGAGGCATTTAGTGAGTGCTGACGTTAAGGGAGCAAACGCTTCCACGTTTGAGCCAAGGGGCGGCTACCGCCTACCAAAGGACACACAGATGACCGCGGAGCTTCTCGGCAAGCTTCTGGTGGACTACCGCGCAAAGCAGGTTAACCGCTTGGCCAGCCTTCGCAAAGCATACGAGGGCGACCACGACATTCTGCATCAGAAGGAAAAGGCGGAATACAAGCCAGACAACAGACTCGTGGCCAACTTCGCCAAGCAGATCGTGGACTCCATGGTCGGCTACTTCTTGGGCGTTCCTATTCGCACTACCGCGGACGATGAAGCGTTTGCGGAGTATTTGGATGTATGGAGTGCGGTCAATGACTCCGATGACCTAGACGCAGAGCTTTCCAAGCTGGCGGACATCTATGGCGCAGGGTATGAGCTTATGTGGCGCGACGAGGAAGCCTTTGCGCGTTCTTGTTCAGTCACGCCGATGAATTGCTTTGTTGTCCGCGATGATACCGTAGAGAATGACATCATCTATGCGGTGCGCTTCTGGTTGGACGATAACTTGTTCGACAATGCACGCGACACGCTCCGCGGCACGCTCTACGACTCCATGTTCGAGACGCCGTTCGTGATGGATGGCTCGAAGGTCATCTTCGGTGAGCCCGTCATCCACGGCTTTGACGATGTGCCTGTGGTTGAGTATGTAGACAATGAGGAGCGCCTTGGTTTGTTCGAGGGTGTCATGTCACTTATTAACGCGTACAACAAAGCAATCTCCGAGAAGGCTAACGATGTCGAGTACTACGCCGATGCCTATCTGAAGATTCTCGGCGCGCGCCTGGACGACCAGACGCTGCAGAACTTGAGGGATTCGCGCATCATCAACCTGGACTCGAGAGACGCGGCAAACGTCACCGTTGAGTTTCTTTCTAAGCCTGACGCAGACGGCACGCAGGAAAACTTCATTGATCGCGTGGAGCGTCTTATCTTCGTTCTGTCGATGGTTTCAGACCTCTCGAGCGAGAAGTTCGATACCAGCTCAGGTATCGCCATCAAGTATCGCCTGCAGGCTATGAGCGATATCGCCGTAGTAAAGCAGAGGAAGTTCCGCCGCTCACTCTCTAGGCGCTGGAAGCTGCTCTGTAACTACGCAGGAAACACACGTCTAGACGCTAAGGCATGGACTACCGTCCGCGCCACCTTCACGCGCAACCTACCATCGAATTTGCTCGAAGAATCTCAGATTGCTGGCAACCTCTCCGGTATTACGTCCGAGGAGACGCAGCTGTCTGTTCTGTCGTGTGTTGACTCGCCACAGGCTGAGATGAAGCGCATGGCCGACGAACGCGCAGAGCAGGCCGCGCAGATGGTTCCAGACCGTACAGACGGGGGGGCGAGTGATGGAGGAGGTCTGAAGTCGCTCAACGGAGCACAGACCCAGTCCCTTCTTTCTGTTATTGCACAGTACGCCGCGGGGAGCCTGTCAGAGGCTCAGGCGATAAGCGTCATTAGTGCGTCTATTGGAGTAGATCATGACAAGGCACGCTCGATTCTTCTGGGCGATGCTATGCCGGAAATTATTAAGTAAGGAGCAACATGGACTCGTATTGGCATAGTCGCCAAACACTCGCTGACGCAGCGATGGAGAAAGACGAGCGCGCTCTGTCGATACGCGTCCATAACGCCTACGAGAGCGAGCTCCGCCGCTTGAACCGTGAGATTGCTGAGTACTATCAACGTTACGGCGAGAATGGCGTGCTTGAGTATCGCCGCCTTATGGAGACGATGGACCCTAAAGACCGCGAGCTTCTTATCCGTGACTGTGACGAGTTTCTGCGCCAGCACCCAGACATGCAGTCTATTGTGGACGTGCGTAAGAGTATCTACCAACTGAACAGGCTCGAAGGCTTACAGGCGTCAGCGCGCTTACACCTCTACCAAGCAACAGGAGACGTGGTTCAGCGTGTAGACAACCACATCATGCGCCAGTCTCTACGCGGCGCAAACACAGCGGCTGAAGCGATGGGATTTGGTCGGTCGTTCTACAGCATGGATTCTGACGCGGTTCGCCGTTTCGTTGATACAGCGTGGACGGGTGACACGTCATACTCTCAGCGCATCTGGGACAACACGGAGACCCTCGCGTCTTACGTGGCGCAGGATATGTCGAAGGCACTCGCGCGCGGTGATTCATACCAGCGAATCGCGAAGGCGCTCGAGAAGCGCTTTGTGGACGTTCCGCAGTCGTCTATCATGCGTCTGGTCTACACCGAAGGTACTTACGTCTCACGCATGGCACAGGTTGAGGAGTTGAAGCGTGAAGGCTTTGACTCCTACACCATCGAGGTGGTGCATGACGAGCGCGCCTGCGAAGAGTGTGAAGGCGTGAATGGATCTACGTTTAGGTTCGAGGATATGCAAGTGGGTGTGAACTTCCC
>CAUUEB010000054.1:0-5024 GCA_963544135.1 uncultured Atopobium sp.
GATGACCCCCGCTTTACGAGAGCGGTGCTCTACCAACTGAGCTATGCTGGCGTGCAAAAGCGCGCTAACAACTATACGGGCAAGACCTCTTTAATTCAAGCAAGAATACTAAAGAAGCCCGAGAACACCACGAACAAGGCGCTCAAGATCATTTGCGTACTTCTCAGATGCCTCTTGAACACTCTTATGCGTAGTTCCGTGAGCGCCAGCTGGGTTTGCTGCAAGCGTCAGAGCCAACACATTCATATCAAGAGCGCGGGCCATGATGACTTCAAGAGCTGTAGAAACGCCAACGTATGAGACGCCAAAGCTACGAAGCATAGCAACTTCTGCAGGAGTCTCAAAGTTTGGTCCCAAAAGACCAGCAAAAACACCCTCATTGAGCTCGATATTGAGGTCATCTGCTACGCCACGTGCAAGCGTTCTTAGGTAAGGCGAGAAGGCATCATTCATATCTACAAATGGGGTCTCGACATCGCGAAGGCCTGCCCACTCTGCAAGCGGATTGGTTCCAGTGAGGTTAATCTGATCAGTAATAACGCCAAGGCCAGTCTTTGCGTTTCCAGAAACAGCACCCGTTGCACCTGCAAAAATAATGTCTTTGCAGCCCAAGTGATGTGCGTGCTGAACAAGGGAGGTTACCTCGGCCGCAGAATAGCCCTGATAGAGGTGAACGCGGCCAGGATACACAACCACAGGTACGCCATCGATAGTACCAATGGTTGCCTCAAAGCTGTGGCCAGCCATAGAAGAAGCGTCAACAGGGAAACCCGGAATGTCACGATAATCAATACGACGAACTGGCTTTACCAGATCAGCAAGATGACCAAGTCCGGTTCCCAAAATAAGAGCAACAGGATGCTCAACAGATGGGCTTACATTCTCAATGGTTTTCTCGGTGACCACGCAAATCCCCTCCTCTAAGAGGTGACGAGTAAGTGTTCCCTCGCCAGAAACAAGCTTTCCTGAGTACGTACCATCATAAATCTCATGCACGCCACAAGACGGGCTCTTTGCCTTCAAAACGGCGAGCGTTATGTCAGAAGACGTAACGGCATTAAGAGCAATCTTAGATCCACGTTCAAAATCTTCCGTTACATCTGAGCCGTCCTTGAGCCAAACACGTCCTTCTCGCTGTTCCGCGGGCGGACGAGGCACAGGAAGACCTGAGGAAGTCTCGGGGCAGATCTTTGTGACGTTTACTTTTTCTGCCAGCTTTTGTACTGCAGAAACAGGCTTGGCCCCTCCGTCATATCTGACGGGGAGGCCAAGTAAACAAGCGCTAATAGCAACTTTCATTGCTTTTCAGATCCTAGAGAGCAAGAGAGTAAACAGCAATAGATGCCTTACCAAGAATCTCGTTGATCTTCTGTGACCACTCCTGAGAAGCCTTGCTTGCAACAGCAGAGTACTTGCTCATTGCAACCTGATAAGCGGTCTGAGCAGCTGCATAAGAAGCGGAATCGTTGGAGATTGAATAAGCAGAGAGCTGCTTGTAGTAATCGCCATCCTGGGAAGCCCAAGTGTTGTTCTTAGCGTCCCACTCATCACCAGCAAGACCAATGATGTACTGAGCGTACTCCTGGCTTGTAGTCTCAGAGTTGCCGTCCTCAGGTGCAGTTGGTGCCTGTGGAGCATCTGGAAGGGTTGTAGTCAGAACGCTATCACGATACTTCTTCATGATGACAGCATCATGGATGAGCTTCTTTGCAACGTCTTCAGAGAGCTTGTATGCAGAAGCAACCTGGCTAACATCAGTAGTCTTGAAGTTGGTCTGCATGTAATTGTTGACCTCGTCATCAGTGACGGTAATACCCTTGCTCTGAGCTTCAGCAACAACAAGAGCATTGCGAACATAGCCAATGATCTTATCGGCTGCTGGAACAGCATAGGTGCCGTCAGACTGCTTTGCTGCGTCAAGACCGGAAGTGTTCTCAATAACCTCACGAGCAGTTACTTCTTTGGTCTGACCGTTATAGGTATAAGAAGCAATAGGAGTGTTGAGCTCACCCTCAGAAAGTGTGGTGCGACCGTTCAAAGAACCAGTAGCTCCGCCACCGCCCAGAAGGAAGCGACCGATGACAATACCAAGAGCAAACAGTACAACTGCGCCTACTCCGATAAAGATCTTTGAGTTCTTTTTTACATCAATAGATGGCATATCCTTGCCTTTCATCGCTTAATGCAACTATACGTACATAATACAAACCTGTAGTTTACTCTTATTAGCATGCATAAAACATACAACCAGTAAACTCCCCCGTTTGTACACAGTCGTTTACAAGCAAATCACATTACTTGGTAGCTGAAACAATCTCTTCCGAATACTGCTTAATGTATCCAGTGGCATTTTCCGCATCAAACTTCATACGCTGCGACAATGCCTTCTTCACATCCTTGGAAATAGTTCCATGTGCTAAGGCGAGAAGACCCTGGAGCATGTCATGGTACTCAGCATCTCCGTGATAGCACTGAACTGCCTCATCTAGAAGTGGCCATGCCTCATCAGAATGCTTTGCAGAAGTTGCACCGTACTGGCAGAGGAACAAAAATGCTGCTAGACGAACCGTTGCCGAGTCATCATCAAACAAAGAAGCCTCAGCGGCATCAAATGCTTTAAAGACCTGGTCACCAAAATGCTCGCTCAAATGAGCAAGTGCATCAAGCACTTCCCAACGAGTCTGAGCCTCTGGTCTATACAGTGCATCAATTAGAGAATCGATGTGCTCTTCAAAGGCAAGAGGAGCAACATGAGCAAGCTCTGCAAGCTCATGAGACGCATCTTGACGAGCGCGCCTACTTGCATCAGACAAAGCGATGACCAGTGCATTCACCTTTTTCATCTGTGCCATAGTTGGTTTTTTAGCAGCCTTCTTAGCGGGTTGCTTTTCTTCTTTTGGCGCCTTTGTAGAGCCCGCTTTTGCGGTTGCCTTAGTTGAAGCCTTTTTTGGCTTCTGAGCAGTTTCTTTCTTCTCTGCCATGAAACCTAAATCCTCTCTAAAACACCCTTTATTCTCTAAATCCGTCTACGACAACGGTGCCGCTTTTTTGATCCTCATGAATTTTAATAAATCCAAGGCTTGATGCTTCACGTAAAAGAGAAGTAAACGAACGATATCCATAAGTTGCCTCAGCAAACTGTGGACGCTTCCTTCGCATGGTCTCCTTTAAGCGCGATGCATAAATAAACGTTTCGCTTTCGCGTTCCAAAGACTCAATGGTCTCAAATAAAAGCTGATAGCAGTCGTGTTTCTCGACAGGTACCTTCTCTTTGAAGTCTGGAATTCTGCCAGAACTCAAAATATCCTCGTAGAAGATAAACTCGTCACAGACCTCAGCAAGAAGCGAGCTGGTAGACTCCTTCATACCAACGCCAATAACTGTTTTACCAGCCTCTTTAAGCTTTGCCACAAGTGGCGAGAAGTCCGAGTCACCAGAAAGCACAGCAAAGGTGTCAATGTGGTCTTTAGTCAGACACATCTCAACAGCGTCTACCGCAAGTCTAATATCGGCAGAGTTCTTGCCGGTATAAGCCCTATCTGGAATCTCAATGAGCTCAATGCCAAGCTCATGCAAGGGCGTAATAGCATTTGGAAAGCGCTGCCAATCACAATATGCACGCTTGGCAGTAATGCGTCCCTTATCAACCAGCCTCTCCATAATGAGCTTCATCTCTGGAAGATGGCCTGGCTCTTGATGACCGTTTCTCTTTCTTTTGCCTGTTCCTAGTGCCAAATTTTCATAGTCGATGAAAACCGCAATAGAGCTCTGAGGAGTAGAAATATCACTCATAATCGGGGTTCCTTTGCGGCTAGCACTTAGTGACAGCAGTGGCCGTCATGACCGTGCTCGTGGCCTTCGTGGTCATGGTGATGTCCATGGCCATGGCACTCACACTCGTGATCGCCATCTTCATGGTCATGACCACAGCAGCACTCATGCTCACCCTCATCTTCCTGGCTCTCGAGGAGCGACCAGTCAAGACCAGCTGCAGTGCTGGTTGCCTCGTCAGCATAGAGCAGCGAGATTGCCTGAGTACCCTTACGAGCGCCGCCAATCTGGCACAGCATGTCATAGAGGGTAAATGCAGTTTCTGCACCAGGAAGCGTAATCTCAAGGTCCTCAGACTGAGCAAGTGCAAGCGCAATATCCTTGCGGAAATGCTCGGCCAAAAATCCTGGCTGGAAGTCTCCCTCAAGCGACTTAGGAGCAAGCTCTTTAAGTGCGCGAGAAGAACCCATGCCGCTGGCAACAACCTCAAGCATCTGCTCAACGTCAAGTCCGCCCTGCTCTGCCAGAGCCATTGCGTCGGCGTAGCCAATCATGCAGGAAGCAAGAGAAACCTGGTTACAAAGCTTTGCGGTCTGACCCTTGCCAGCACCACCCATGCAGAAAATCTTTGCCGAGAAGGTCTCGAGAAGTGCACGTACTGGCTCAACGTCATTCTCAGTTGCACCAATAATCAGGGTAAGAGTACCGTCTTGAGCGCCTTTCTGGCCACCGGTAACAGGACAGTCAAATGCATGCTTTCCCTCAATCTCAGCTGCGTCATGGATGTCACGTGCAAGTTGAGATGAAGAAGTAGTCAGATCAATAAGGTACGCACCCTTCTTAGCAACGCGGATAAGACCATCTGTTGCCAAATAAACGTCTTCAACGTCAGTTGGATAACCAACCATGGTAAAGACAACATCAGCGTCTTTTGCAGCGTCTGCTACGCTCTCTGCAGCATGAGCGCCCAACGAGACAAGCTTTTGTGCTTTCTCTGGTGTTCTGTTGTAAACAGTAACATCGTAACCAGCAGAAATAAGGTGCTCAGCAATAGGAGCACCCATAATGCCCGTTCCGATAAAAGCAACCTTTGCATTCTTGCTCAGTGCCATGTATGAGTCCTTTCAGACTGAAATTAATATACAAACTGGGGCCGCTCCAAAGAGCGACCCCATACCTTGTACCCGTTAATTAGATTTACGAACCCTGTTAGCAATTCGGTCAGAAAGCGAAAGCTTCTCGCGGCGGTCAGT
>CAUUEB010000055.1:0-4782 GCA_963544135.1 uncultured Atopobium sp.
GATTACATATATCTTTCATAGGTTTTCCACGTATTTTCCATATGTTTTGGCATAAAAAAGCGCGGCGAGAAACTCACCGCGCTTGAACGCATATGTTGTATCGCTTGTCAGTTAAAAACTTACTTAACAAGCAGGAAGTATGCGATAACTGCAATACCCAGAATAATGCGGTACACGCCAAAAGGCTTGAAATCATGCTTGCGGACATAGCCCATAAGTGCGCGAACCATAACAAGCGACACAATAAACGCTACCAAGCAGCCAACGCCCAAAATAATTGCCTCGGGAGCAGTGAAGGTGTTGCCCTTCATAAAGTAGCGAACAAGCCTCAACGCAGAGGCGCCAGCCATAGTAGGAATTGCCAGGAAGAACGTAAACTCAGCAGCTACAGCCCTTGAACAACCAAGTGCTAAGCCGCCAAGAATAGTTGCACCAGATCTTGAAGTGCCTGGAACAATTGCAAGTACCTGGAACACACCAATACCAAGTGCGGTCTTCCAGTCAAGATTGTCAATGTCTTGAACGCGAGCCAGGTTGTCGGCTGAGGGGGCCTTCAGGGATGCGGCGGCATCTGGACGCATGTGTTTACCGCGAGGTGCTTCAACCTTTACCGTTGCAGCGACCTTCTCGCGATGTAGCTCAAGCACAATGAAGATGATGCCGTAGAAAATAAGGGTTGCGGCAATAACAAAAGGGCTTCCAAGATGCTCTTCGATGAAGTCGTTAAGCGGAAGACCAATTACTGCAGCAGGAACACAGCTGACCACCACTTTTGCCCAGAGTTTCCAGGTAGAGCGCTTCTCGTCCTTAGATTTCTTTGGCGAGAAGGGATTGAGCTTGTGGAAAAATCCCACACATACTGCAAGAATTGCGCCAAGCTGAATAACAACGAGGAACATATTCCAGAAGTCTTCAGAAACATTGAGTGGTAAGAACTGATTGAGTAGCAGCATATGGCCTGTTGATGAGATAGGTAGCCACTCGGTAATACCTTCAACTACGCCAAATAACGCTGATTTAAGCGCTTCAATCCACAAAATTGCCGACTCCACTAAAACCTCCTTGGGGACTGATTACGAACCTATTGTACGCAATCCGTTCGCCCTTTCTTTTTCTACCGTTCACGGCTTTATATAACGACTTTACTACTTTAAAAGTGCCTTGTTTTCTGCAAAGTTGGCATTTGGAGCCAAAAACAAGTAGAATTGACACCCTCGCACGAGCGGAGAGAAGCGATTATGCGTATTTTTGAGGTCAAGTGTTATCTGACCTCGCGCTTGAAGCCAGTAATGAGCGGACGGCATGAAATGCGTACTAATCGGAAGCCCCAATCGCGGAGGTCGATTTGAACAAATATATGCGTCACAGACGCTTACCTTCATGCTCTACCCTTATGACAGCACTTCTTGTAGCAGTGCTTGTTGTTAATACCTTTTTGTTTGGCGTCTCAAGAGCTCAGGCAGAGACTCTCGAAGAGCTCCAGGCCAAGGTAGAGCAGACCAATTCTGATTACGATGCCGCTAACCAGCGCGTAGCTGAGCTGCAAAAACAGATTGCAGACAATGAGGCACGTATTGCAGAGATTGAACAGCAGCTCCCAGAGCAGCGCTTAAAAGCTGCAGAGTCTATTAGAGCTATGTATCGTATGCAGCAGGGCTCCATGGGAATTATTGATCTGCTTTTGTCGGCAGATAACTTTAATGATTTGATTGCTGTTGTTCAGTATCTTGAGATTATCCAGAACAAAAATTCAGATGCTATCAACCACCTTGTTGACCTTAGCAAAGAGCTTTCTGAGACTCAGTCATCTTTAAATGCACAGATGGCAGAAGCAGAAGAGCAGAAGAAGGCTGCTGAGGATGCTATGAATGCAGCAATTGCAACAAGAGAGCAGTTGCAGGCTGAGCAGGCTGCGCAGGCAGCAGCAGAGGCAGCAGCTGCAGAAGAGGCTCTGAAAGAAGCTTCTACTGAGACTACCTTTACCAACGCTTCTGGTAATACCACTGAGGTCACTACCCCATCAACTCCTTCGGCTCAAAATGTTGACTGGTCAAGCGATAAGACCAACTTTGTAAGCAGCTGGGGTGCTCGAATTGATGCGTATCTTGCTGGTTCCCCTCTTGCCGGCTACGGCTCAACCTTTGCTGAGGCTGCATGGGCCTACGGCGTTGATCCGCGTCTCTCGCCTGCTATTTCTGCAGTTGAGAGTACAAAGGGTAGGTATAACTTCCTCCCCTACAACGCATGGGGTTGGGGTTCTGCTAGCTGGGGTAGCTGGGAAGAGGCTATCTGGGATCATACAGCTGGTCTTGCCGCTGGCTACGGCGGAAGGCTTTCTGTTTCTGGCGCTGCAAAGTACAACCCAGCAAATCCAAATGGTTGGTACTCGGCAGTTCTTACGCAGATGGAGCTCATCTAAGCTTCTGGCCACATAACCTTTAGAGAACGTTAAAACCCCGCAGTTTACCTGCGGGGTTTTTGTTGTCGGGTGCAGAGGCGATTGTAGGTTGAGTTGAGCTTGGAGTGGACGGGTTTCTCGCCAGATGGCGGGCAGCGCGTGCGGGCGGCACGGGTGGGCGGCAGACGGCTACGCGGTGAGCATGACCATGGCGAGGATAAGGGCAAAGCCGATGAGGTCGGCAACGCTAAAGGTGATTCCCAGCACCAATACGGTGGTGATGGTTGCCATGACGGGCTCGATAGTGCCCAGAAGAACGGCCCTGAGTGAGCCTGCATCCTTAACGCCCTGCAGGTAAAGGCCGTACGCCAAGAACGTTCCCACCAGCACGCCAATGGCTACCAGCAAAACACCAAAGGCATCCAGCTGAGGCATGTGATTCCAGGGCTGATAAAAAACAGCGATGAGCGTGCCAGAGAACAAAAAAGCAAGGCCATTTACGGTAAAGCTTCCCCACTTTTCCATCAGAGGCTTAGGCAAAATGGAGAGGGCCGCCTGAGCAAACGCGCACATAACGCCCCAGAAAATACCAGATGTTGGCAGGTGAAGCGTGCCAGGATTTCCTCCTGTTACCAAGAGATAGGTGCCAATGAGTGCCAAAACAATACCAAGAATCTCGCGACGACGAGGCCAGCGCCTACCAACCACGCAGACAAAGGCCAAAACACCCAGCATACCCAACGACTGCATGATAGTTGCAGTTCCAGAATTAGTGGCATTAACTGCATAAATGTAAGCAACTTGCGAGAATAAAATGGCAAACAAACTAACTACAAAAATCTTTGCCAGCTCTTTTGGCTTCCTGATTACAGTTGTGAGATTTTTTCTATCAAACGCAAAAGCAGTTCCCAAGAATAACCAGCAGGCACAAAGCTCGCGAATATCAATTAACCACATGGGATCAACGTGATAGGTATCTAGCAGGTATTTTGCGGCGGTTCCAAATGCGCCCCAGGAAGCTCCGCCAATCAAGACAAACAGCATTCCTCGATAGATTTTCTTCTTATTATCAGGGGTTATTTCAGCGTCGTCGCTGCCAAGTGCTTCCTCTTCTACAGAGGTCTCTACGACGTCTATGGCTTTAGAAGACTCCACACCACTCTCATTAGAAATGAAATCATTCATCTGGGTATAAATCTTTCATTACAAAATACGGATACAAGTGTCACTTTTTCTCTGACGCGGTAGTATCACAATAACAAAAATCCACCTTACCCTGCTCCGCGCAGAGCCTTAGGTCTCTAAACGGCCCCGTTAAGGCAAGATGGTCTCAAAAACGGCATTAATGCTCACGTAAGTTTTCGTATAGATTGGCAGCTTATGACGTCTAAGTATTCGCAGATGGACAGCGCGTTTTCTGTTGGCACGCTTCACGCAGAAGACAAAAGCTTTGAGGTAATCTCGGCTGAGTGGGTTAATGAGATTTCTGGTTACGCGTACATCTTTAAGCACATTCCCACAGGTGCCCGCCTTATGTGGTTTGCCTGCGACGATGACAACCGCTCGTTTGCCATTGCTTTTAAGACACCTCCTGTAGATCACACCGGCGTCTTCCACATCCTGGAGCACTCAGTTCTCTGTGGCTCCGATGCCTATCCTGTTAAGGAGCCGTTTGTTAACCTGCTCAAGACCTCTATGCAGACGTTCTTGAATGCAATGACTTACCCTGACAAAACGGTTTACCCTGTGGCCAGCACTAACGTAGCTGACTTGGAAAACCTCATGAGCGTGTACCTGGACGCCGTTCTGCATCCTGCAATCTATAAGCGCAAGCGCATCTTTGAGCAGGAAGGCTGGCACCTAGAAGCTGACGAGCAGGGCAATCTTAGCTACAACGGTGTTGTCTTCAACGAGATGAAGGGCGCCCTCTCTGATCCAGATCGCGTACTCTACGATTCTGTCAGCGAGGCCCTCTTCCCTGATACCGCCTACGGCAAAGAGTCTGGCGGCAAGCCTCGCGCAATCCCTGAGCTCACCTACGAGAACTTCCTGGACACCCACGCTCGCCACTACGACCTCTCTAACAGCTATACCTTCCTCTACGGCGACCTTGATTGCGAGCGTGAGCTCTCCTTTATTGCCCAGAGGTTTGCAGCTGCCGAGAAACGCAATGCAGGTGCCCCTAATCCGCTTAACCTGCAGGCACCCGTGTTGCCCGAGCCTTGCCAGGTCCGCATGAACACCACAGCCGACAACTCCAGCATTGGCCTGGGCTACGTGCTTGGAACGCCTGACCAGCGCAATAAGATGATGGCAGCAGATATCTTGTTTGACACCCTCATGGGCTCCAATGAATCCCCGCTCAAGCGTGCAATTCTTGACGC
>CAUUEB010000056.1:0-4636 GCA_963544135.1 uncultured Atopobium sp.
CGTTGCGCTCAAGGGTGACGGGGCGCATCTGGTCCCACGCGCGGTCGAACGAGCGCACGAGCTCCGTGGCGGCGATGGTCTGCGTGACGGATCCGGCCTGCGTAGCTGCGTCGACCTGGGCGGTGGCTCCGGTCTGCGTGGCGGCGTCGACCTGCGCGGGCTTCTCGCCAGAAAACGCGTTTTCTACCTGGTTATTCATTGCACTCCTAAGAAAAAACGCGACACCCGAGGGCGCCGCGTGAGGTTCCATGGTGGGCGATGAGAGATTTGAACTCCCGGCCTTGTGCGTGTAAAGCACCTGCGCTAGCCGCTGCGCCAATCGCCCGTGACTGTAGAAGTTTATCACAGCTTCCACAATTCTTCGGCGGCAATTATGAATTCTGCACCTTCATTGCACGACCTTTGCACAAATCCTACGACAACTCATCCAGAATACGGCGCATTTCTTTCTGGACACCCTGCTCGGTGTTAGGTGCAATGACCTTGGAGGCAATCGTCTTGAGTGCGTAGCGAGCATTGTCCATAACGTATGCGGTACCCGCATAACGCAGCATAGCGTAATCGTTCATGGAGTCACCAAAGACGGCAATCTCGTCGCGAGAAATGCCATAGTACCTGCGGATCTGCTCAAGTCCTGTAGCCTTGTTCACACCACGAGGCACCACGTCAATCCAGGTCTCTCCAGAAGGCATGAACGAAAGCCTGTCGCCCATCTCGCGCTCAAGAATCATGGCCATGTCCATAGAGCGAGCCCTGGAATCGCAGCAAATAGCAGCCTTGATGATGCTGACGTCAGGTGAAGGCGGATCAAACACGCGCTCGGCGTTTGGCAGGTCTTTGTCCAGCTCACGCACAAACGAACTCTGATCGTCCAGCAGATACGTATGCGTGCGGTCATAAACAACCAGATGAATGCAGTCAAACTCAGACGTCAACTCAAACAGCTTACGAATAGAAGCTGACGAGAAAACCTCGCGGTCGATGACCTCATTCTCTACATAGACCTGCGTGCCAAGAGAGGCCACGTAGTCAATCTTATCTGCGACCGGCTCAAACAACCAACGCAGTGTATCGTAACGACGACCGGAACTTGCGACAAAGTGAACGCCACGTTTGTACAGCTCTTCGATAAGCTCAAATGTCTCTGGCGGAACCTCGGAATTCTGGTCCAGCAGCGTACCGTCCATGTCCGATGCAATGAGTCTAATCATGCTAGTTCTCCATCATAAAACGGGGAGTCTCCCCTGCTTTTGTTGCGCGTACCAGCTCAAGCAAGGCATGCGCAACGCCGTCATCGGCAGATGCACCTACGTGGTGCTTTGCTACCTGCTTGACCTCTGGAATTGCATTTGCCACCGCCACCGAGTGCGGAACTTTACTTAGAATATCAATGTCATTCTCGCCGTCTCCAAAAACGAGCACCTCTTCTGGAGAAATACCCGTTCTTTCCAGAAGAGTTTCAAAGCCAGTCAGCTTAGACACACCCTTAGGCAGCACGTCAAACCACTGAGGAACCACCGACATGGTGTACACGTCTGGACAAGCTGCGGCCACCTTTTGGCGACAGCGCTCCATATCCTCCTCCGTGCCTGGGCACGCAATTGTTGCGGCGACAAAATCAACGTCGTCCGGGACTTGATCAACAATGCCCGAGACAAACACCAGTTTGCGCTCGTAATCGGCGAGAATGTCTTTGTCCAGCGGACCGACAACATATGCCGGGTTAAAGAGATTAGTCTTCTCTGGATAGCAGACCAAGAACATGTTCTTCTCATCAGCAAGAGCATCTGCGACACCCTGCAACGTTTTGTGATCGAAGATGGAGAGCGAGATGGTCTTGCCTTTGTACAGCACGCGCTTGCCCGTAGACATGACGCCCGTTTGCATGCACGCCTCGTCGAGGCTAAAGAGCCGCATCAGCTCAACGTAATCTCGGCCGGTACAAGGGCCAAATGCAATATCTGTTTCTTCAAGGAGCGTATGAATTGCGTTGCGCGTGAAGTCCGAGACACGCTTGTTTCCAAAAGGTACCAGCGTGTTGTCCATATCAGATAAAACAAGCTTAATCACAAACGTCCCCCGTTGCTGTACGCTGCGTAGCTGGGCAAACGCGACGCGCGTTGCGACCCAAGCGGACGCAGCCCTACGCCAAAGCAGCTCCAAGCTGGCAAGCTCTACGCTGGCACGAGCTAAGCCGACACGAGCTAAGTCGCAGCATTGTACTTCTATCTAGTTGAACTGTGCGCCAAAACGTCAAAACGATCAATCTTGAGCAACACTTGGTCTAGTCCAATCATACCCGAGAGACGCACCTTTGACGCATCCGAACTCCAAATTAGAAGATCTCTAAATCCAGAGCCTCGTCGGCCGCCAACCCACTCCATACGCTTAATGTCCTGGTAATTGATGGTAATCTCGTGTCCAAGGAACGGAACCATAACCATCTCATCGTCAAACAGCGAGACTTTGTAGCGGCTCAAGATATACCACGCCATAAACATAACAACCGAGAAGGACGCAAAAAACGCCATAACAATGTCTGGGTTTGGCGTAAACACGTTAACGTAGCAGAGCCAGCCGAGAATAACAGCGATGGCGCTGACAAACGCCATGTCGATAATAAGCGAACGCGTGAGCGAAGCGGGAGTCACATAAGTATCGTGGTGGCTGTGGCGGCGCTCGGAGATTCCGACGTTGCCCGAATGCTCCAAAATCGCAGCGGTAACGGGTGCCGCAACGACAATTATTCCAAACAACACCGCGAGCATTGCGACCTCCCTTCCCCCACGAAAAAAGAACGATAACCCCTCTTAATTATGCTACGCTCCCGCCCGCCATTAGTTGACAAGGGTGAACGGGAGCGTAGACGGTAGCAATCAAGCTATGAATGGCAAAGTCGCACGTCAAGCGGTCATGGACGGCACGGGTGCGGCGGGGACGGTCGGCGCGGGTGCAGGCGCGGCGCGGGAGCGGGAGCGACGAACGCTAGCCGCGAGCAGCAAGCAGCGCGGTCAGCGCAGGCGCTAGCTGCAAACAGCGCGGTCAGCGCAGGCGCTAGCCGCGGGCAGCAAACTTGGCGACGAGCTTCTCCAGAAGGTCCACGGTGACCTCAAGGCTTGGCACGGGGACAAACTCACGCACGGAGTGGGCGTTATATCCACCGGTAGCAATGTTGGGGCATGGCAGGCCGCGGAACGTGAGCTGGGCACCATCGGTACCGCCACGAGCAGCAACTGGCTTAGGCTCAATACCAACCTCACGGTTTGCCTCAAGCGCATAATCAATCAGGAACTCGTAGCCCTCGAACTTCTCGGCCATATTGCGATACTCCTGGTGAATCTCAACACGGACGGTATTCTCGCCATAGCGCTTGTTCAAGAACGCGGCGATATCCTGCAGGACCTGCTGGCGGTTGGCAAAAATCTGGGCGTCGTGGTCGCGGACGATGTAGCTGAGCTTGACCTCGGACGCAGAGCCCTCGATGGCGATTGGATGGTAGAAGCCCTCGTAGCCCTCGGTGTGCTCAGGGCGCTCAAAGGCCGGGACCATCTGCTGGAACTCGGAAGCCACGGTAATTGCGTTGATCATGACGTCCTTGGCGCTGCCGGGGTGAACCATGACGCCCTTGAAGTAGATATCGGCGTGGGCAGCGTTGAAGCACTCGTAGTTGAACTCGCCGAGAGCCTCGCCGTCGACGGTATAGCCGTACGCAGCACCGAGTTTATCCAGGTCAAGCAGGCTTGCACCGTGACCGATCTCCTCGTCAGGGACAAATGCAATCTTGAGTGTAGGGTGTGCGAGCTCGGGGTTGTCGCCCAGGCGCTTGAGCAGCGCGCAGATCTCAGCCACACCGGCCTTATCGTCAGCGGAAAGCAGCGTGGAGCCGTTGGAGCAAATGATGTCCATGCCCACAAAATCCTTGAGGTCAGAGACCTGCTCCTGGGTGGTAGCGATGATCTTGCCGTTGACAACGCCGGCAACCAGGTCACCGCCCTCGTAGTGGACGACGTGCGGCTTGATGCCCGAGGCAGGCGCGTCGATGACGGAGTCCAGGTGCGAGCAAAGCATCAGCGCGGGAGCCGACTCGGCGCCCTTGGATGCGGCGAAGGTGCCGGTGACGTAGGCGTGCTCGTCGACGGTGACGTCGGTGCAGCCCAGCGCCTTGAGCTCTTCGCCCAGGTAGCGAGCCATCTCGTGCTGAGCAGGCGTGGACGGCGTGACGGTGTCGTTGTCGGGGTTGGACTGGGAGTCAACCTGCACATAGCGCATGAAGCGCTCGGCGACATCGGGGAGCTGGTTAGGTGTGGTTTCAGGCATAGGTATCCTTTCTGGTTCGGGCAAGACCGGCGGGGCGAGTGGTGCAGGTCGCGGCGCGGGTGCGTAGGCGCGAGCGTCGGCTCGAGCGAGACCGTCGTCGTTGAATGTTGTATGCATTTACTGTACCGCAACTCAAAACGAATTAAACCTACCTGCACGAACTTTGCGCGCACATGCCATAATAATTGCAAGAAACGCGAAAGACGGAGAGCTATGACAAACGACTTTTGGACGCCACAATTTCATCTCTTCCCGCCTCAAGGTTGGATGAATGACCCCAACGGACTTTGTCAGTTTAAGTCCGTCTACCACGCGTTTT
>CAUUEB010000057.1:0-4451 GCA_963544135.1 uncultured Atopobium sp.
ATGGAGCAGAGGGGTTTTGCGTTTGAGCATCAATTGTTTTGCTAGTTTTTCATACGTGCTACGGCATATTCGCTGATAAGCAGTAAGAAGAGGATAAGGATGGATGAGAAGCTACCAATAACTGCGCCGTTAAGACCAGTAAAGCTGACCATCATCCAGATAATAGGGATGGATACAACAAATGAAATAAGGTATGCGCGCTTAACTGCCTTTTGAGCTCGCATGATGGTGATGAGCTGGTATAAAAAGTCAATTGCAGCACAAAGGCCGCCGGTGGCTACCATAATGCGCGCAAGTCCGCGATACTGCTCAAAATCAACGCCGTACAAGAAGCTGTTAAGAGGAATGCCAATGAACTCGACAAATGCTGCAGTACCTGCGGTGACTACGGCAATGGCTCCAAACAGCGCCAGTACCATTACGCCAAAGCGCTTCTTACTAGCAGGATTATGGATAGAAGTTTCTAGCAGGCTGGCAAGCTTAAAGAGCTGCGGCCTGTAGATGAGCGTAGAGATCATCAAAATTGTGTGAGCGGGGAAATAGAGTGCGTTGAAGTACAGCTGGTTGCTGTAAGAGAGCGTGCCTTCCATGGCAAACTTTGGCAGCGAATCAATAAGGTTGTAGAGGAAAAGTGCCAAAAAGAGAGGCCAACATTGCACAAAGATATCTTTGATGTTTGCAAGCTTGAAGCGCACGCTTTTATCGGTCTCAAGAATGGCTAGGGGAGCAGAAACAAATACCAAGGTAACAAGGGCACAAATACCCATGCTCCAACTTGCCCATACAAGATTTCTGGTAACAAACAACACAACAGTAAAAAGAATAAAACTTGCGCCACACCTAAGCGCTTGACTGAGTCCTGCTAGATAGAGCTTGTCCTTTTGTTGCAAGCGGCCTTCGTAGACATCGGCCATACCGTCAACTGCCCTAAAGAGCAACGCTCCGGTACAGATAGAAAACATGGGCTCGGTGTAGCCTTTAAAGAAACACCAAATAAGGCCAACTGTCACCATGACAACAACGGTAGCTGCGCGTTGAATCTGGTAATCAGAAAAACTACGTTGTTCAGCTATGTCGGAAACTTGATACGTACGAACACCGTATTGGGCAATAAATAACAAAAGCGTTGCCACAACAAATGCCATGGAGAAAAGTCCTGCTTGTTCAATGCCAACAAGCTGGGAGCAAACAACAGTTAAAAGCGGGAAAAGTGCACCCCAGGCACCTTGTCCAAGTGCATTGAAGAGATAATCCTGGGACGTTTGATGTGCCAAGTATTGCTCGTCTTGATTAGCAATATCGCCAGAGACCACGGCAGAGAGAAGCCTGGTCCACCATGTAACCACAATGCCAGGTTGACCCCCGTTTGTGCGCGAGTCATCAAGCTCATAACGAGGTGTGCGAAGGCGCTCTACCTGCTTATGTACGGAAGAATTGTTGTACGCAGTACGACTTTTCTTGAATGGATTGAGCATGTAAAACCTAAAATCTTCTTTAACTTGGCCAGAAACTTTGATATATCAATTTTTATTTGTTATATCGATTGTAGTCCACGATGTACATTAGGTAACAGATTGACAAACAATCGTGCGAAGATTGTTACAAAAGGGTATGGTAGATAGTACGTATTCTGAGTCATGTGACGAAAGGATGAGCATGGCAGGCAATCCTCAAGATTCAAATCTAGAGTCCAGCAATGCTTCTGTTGACGAGAAACCCATCGATGGTGCAGCAATCTCCGAGGTAACACAGACGCTTCTTGAGCGTCGCGGAAATGAGATTGCCGCAGCTCGCACCCTTATTCAAGCACTTAAAGCGCCAGCTCCTCTGCGCGATAACCTTACCTTCTTTTTGCGTTTGGTAAGAAAAGTGCTTGCTGAGTACAATCCAGATCTTCTTACTAGTTTTGATAAATTGCTTGTTGAGGCAATTAAGGCTGGACCAGATGATTTGTCTACAACTCGCGCACCTTTGCTGCTTGAGGCAATCAATGCGGTACTCAAAGTAGATTCAGAGAAAGAGTCTCTTAACGCATTTCTTCGCTTTGCCTCTACTATTGATAATCTCAGCATCGAAGACTCCGTGCTTTTGATGCGTGCTTTTGTAACTTTCTTCCACTTAGCAAATCTTTGTGAAGAGAATTATCGCGTTACCAGCCTGCGCTCTCGTGAGGCTTCTGTTGAGCCAACCTCGTCAGATGACCCCATCAATGAGATAACCGTTGCATATAGGCAGCTTATCGAGGAGTGCGGTGAAGAAGAGGCAAAAGCACGTCTTAATCGTCTTGAGTTCCACCCCGTCTTTACCGCGCACCCAACTGAGGCTCGTCGTAAAAACGTTGAGCGCCGAATCCGCACCATCTCAGAGCTTCTTGATGAGCGTCAGAGGCTTGGTGGTCCTGCTCGTGTGGAAAACGAGCGTCGCATGCTGCAAGAGATTGATGGCCTATTCCGTACGTCTCCTATCGGTCATAAAAAGCCAACTCCTTTGGAGGAGGCAGATACTGTCCTCAACATTTTTGATACCACCCTTTTTGAGATGGTTCCTTCGGTGTATCGCCGCTTTGATAACTGGGTGCTGGGAGAAAACGCTGGTTGTGTGTCGCCTGTCTGCCCACCATTTTTCCGTCCAGGTAGCTGGATTGGCTCCGACCGCGACGGTAACCCTAATGTTACCGCTCTGGTTTCTCGCCAAGTTGCCGAGAAGTACCGTGTACACGTACTGCAGGCACTGTCTAGAGCTACCAAGGAAGTCAGTCGAGGCCTGACGCTTGATGGTATTTCTACTCCAGCTTCGCCTGCGCTTGCTAATCTTTGGGCACAGCAGGTAGAAATGAGCCAGGTACTTACTGCTCGCGCTATCGATAAAGCTGGCTCTGAGCTTCACCGTGCAGCTATGCGCGTCATTTCTGCTCGTCTGAGCGCTACAGTTGAGCGCAACGCTGATCTTATGTATGAAAATGCTGAAGAGTTCATTGCTGATCTGCGTGTTATTCAGGATTCTCTGGCTCAGGCTGGTGCTTGTCGAATTGCCTATGGTCCTGTTCAGAAACTTATCTGGCAGGCTCAGACTTTTGGCTTCCACCTGGTAGAGATGGAGTTCCGTCAGCATTCCTTGGTACATAAGCGCGCACTTGCAGATATTGAGACACACCCGTCAACTGCCGAGAAACCCGCCAAACTTGATGCTATGACGCAGGAGGTGCTAGACACCTTCCGTTCCATTGGATCAATTCAAAAGAAGAATGGCATTAACGCTGCTCGTCGCTATATTATTTCGTTTACGCAGTCTGCTCAGGATGTTGAGAATGTCTATAAGCTTGCTCGTCTTGCGTTTGCAAATGAAGAAGACGTTCCTGTACTAGACGTTATTCCGCTCTTTGAGCAAATTGAAGACCTTGAGAACGCTGTTGCTACACTTGACCAGGTAATTCAGCTTCCTGAGGTACAGGCACGTCTTGCTCAGACAGACCGCAAACTTGAGGTTATGCTGGGTTATTCTGATTCCTCGAAGGAAGAGGGACCAACTACGGCAACGTTGGTTCTACATAAGACTCAGGCTGCTTTGGCAGAGTGGGCAGAGAAGAACTCCATTGACCTCATCTTGATGCATGGCCGAGGCGGTGCAGTTGGTCGTGGCGGTGGTCCTGCAAACCGTGCTGTTCTTTCTCAGCCCAAAGGCTCAGTCAACGGTCGCTTTAAACTTACTGAGCAGGGAGAAGTTATTTTTGCTCGCTATGGTGACCCAACGCTTGCTCGTCGTCACGTAGAGTCCGTTGCTGGAGCAACACTGCTTCAGATGGCACCTTCTATTGAGCAGAAGAATACCCAGACAGACGTGAAGTTTGCTTCGCTCGCTTCTGAGCTTGATAAAGCGTCCAAGCAGCGTTTCTTGGAGCTCATTCACTCCGATGGCTTTGCTGAGTGGTTCTCGGTTGTTACCCCTCTGACAGAGATTGGTCTTCTCCCCATTGGTTCAAGACCTGCAAAACGTGGCCTGGGCGCCAAGTCTCTTGATGACTTACGTGCGATTCCATGGATTTTCTCGTGGTCACAGGCTCGTATCAACTTGGCTGCGTGGTACGGACTTGGTAGCGCTTGCGAGGCAGTAGGGGATATCGAGCGTTTGCGTGAAGCATACAGAGAGTGGCCACTGTTCACTACCTTTATTGACAACATTGAGATGTCTATCTCAAAGATTGACGCTCGTATTGCAAGGCTTTATCTGGCCTTAGGTGATCGCCCTGAGCTTTCAGAGATGGTTCTTTCTGAGATGTCACTCACGCGCAAATGGGTACTTGATATCACAGGCAATAAATGGCCTCTGGAGAATCGCCGTGTGCTTGGACCTGTTATTCGCCTGCGTCTTCCTTTTGTTAATATTCTCTCGGTTACGCAGGTGCATGCCCTGTCTGAGCTTCGTATAAGGGATGACATGCTTACTCCAGAGGA
>CAUUEB010000058.1:0-4331 GCA_963544135.1 uncultured Atopobium sp.
CACTTCTTTTAAACACCTGAAATGCTTGCTTACACCACTTTTCGGGACACGACCCGATTTTGATCCAAAACCTATCTAATTATGTGCCTTTCGGCACATAATTACCCTACTTTTGGATTGACCAGACACATAATTACCCGGGTTTTGGATCAATCGACCCTGAAAAATCTACAAGGCTCGTTTGATGTTGGGGTTAGGGGATTCTCCTAGTCTTTTGCAAGAACAAACGCCCAGTTCAGACCTATAGACTCAGTAAGTATTCCTTAAAAAAGAGGGTCACCACTAGGCAGCCCTCTTTGCGTTTGCGCTGGCGAGAAGAACGTTGCGCTTGAACGATCTTCTCGTCAGGCGCTGGTTTTCTCGCCAGATGATGAACTTAGTAGGTAGGGTTCTCTACCTCAACCTTGTCGACCTCCTGGAAAGGAGCAAGGGTTGAGACCATAACGATTGGCTCGTCATAAGGGTTGTTGACGTAGTGGACCTCGCCGGGCTCAATGTGGATGAAGTCGCCAGCCGAGAGGGTGTGGACTTCACCGTCAACCACAATGTCAACCTTGCCCTGGAGGATGTGGAAGTTCTCCTCCATGATGTTGTGGTAGTGGGCCTGGAAATCCTGGCCTGGCTGGAACTGGACCATGGCATAGTTCATGCGAGGGCCCTTCATCAGGTACTTAGGACCGTGATCTCCGCACCTATACTCAAAATCGTTCTCGTTGACAATAAACATCTTGCTTTCCTTTCAGGCGCAACTTGTGATGCGACCAAACGTTCTTCTTGCGCGCCACGCGTAACCGTGGCACGGCGGAGTCCCGGTGCTTATAGACCAGGCGCTCTCCACATGCTCTTGACCTTGCCCTCTTCTGCAAGCTCAAGCTGACTCTTGTAAACATCCTTCCACTGAACATAGAGCTGATCGTAAACAGCTTTGTTGTCTGGGTTGGGGGAGAATGTCTTATCCCATTTAACAACGCGCTTTGCGCCCTCGGCAATGCTTGGATAGATGCCCACACCGTAGCCCGCAAGGACAGCGGCGCCCAGGGCAGTTGCCTCTTTGACCTTTGGGATATGGACGTTCTTGCCGGTAACGTCGGCAACAATCTGTGCCCACAGAGAGCACTTGGAAGCACCGCCTGCAAAGATGAGCTCGTCTGGCTCATTGCCGGTAGCTTCTTTGACCAGCTCAATATGACCACGGACGAGAAGAGCGGTGTTTTCCAAAATTGCGCGATAGAAGGTGTACTTGTTGAAACGCTCTGAATCAAGCTCAAAGTTGGTGAATGTTGGGCTTGCGTGAGTCCAGTGGATGTAGTTCATAACGTCACTGAAGCAGCAAAGCATACCGTAGCTACCAGCAGGAATCTCTGCAGCGCGCTCGTTCATGACTTCATACACGTCATCAATGCCGCGCTCTTTTGCTTCGGCCTTTTCTGCCTGGCAGAAGCCGTCACGATACCAACGCATAACCAGACCAGGCTTGAATGCCAGGGCCTCGTACTGCCAAATCTGTGGAATAGCGTGGCAGTTTACACGGACGCGATAATCTGGATCTGGAGTGCTCTTATCGGTGTTGAACTCGTACTGCCAGAAGCTACCACCAAAAACGCCAGCCTGGCCAGGCTCGCAAGCGCCAACGCCAATCATGCCCAGCTGGCAATCACCGCCGCCGACAACAACAGGTGTACCTTCGGCAAGGCCCGTCTCTACTGCGGCGTCTGCAGTTACAGTGCCAAGAACTTCTCCGCACTCGATAACCTGGCCAAAGAGATCATCACGAAGACCGCACTCCTTTGCAATCTCCGGATCCCAGGCGCGTTCTTCCAAGCTCATGATACCGGTGGTGCTGCCGTTCGATGGCTCAACCGCCAGAATACCGGTGAGCTTGTAAGCAAGCCAGTCGTTGAACATGCCAATCTTGGCTGCCTTGTTGTAGATCTCTGGCATCTTGTTCTTAACCCAAAGAAGACGAGGTAGAGCGCCTAGTGCATAGGTTTGACCACTCTTCTGGTAAATCTTCTTCTCAAGCTCTGGATCCATATCAATGAGCTGTTTAACCTCATCGACACTTCGGGCGTCAACGTTAGCGCATGCCCAAATCTCGTTGCCGTCTTGGTCATACAGAAGAATGCCCTCGCGCATGCAGGTGGTGGAAATACCTGCAATTTCTTTAGGATCAATGGAGGTCTTTGCCAAAACCTCTTTGATGCAGTCCAGAGCAAGCTGCCAGTTAGTAACCCAATCAAAGTCCATGCTGCCAGGCCAACGAGGGTCCTCATGGTGCTCCCACTCGCGCTGAGCAACCCCAACCTGCTCACCGTCAACACTAAAGAGAACGGCGCGAATACTTCCTGTTCCCGCGTCTAGTGCAAGAAGATACTTTCTCATCAGATCCTCCTTGTTTACGAAAGAAGCAGCTCAGCAGCGGTGTCTGAATCCGTGATGAGCACGTTCAGATAGCCGCCGTTAAGTACTGCTTTAATTGCCGTAACTTTATCTTTACCACCAGCAACGCCAACAACGTTCTTAAGCTGGCGAAGCTTGTCCAGATCGGTGCTAATGACGCGATCTTCAATTTCTGTCTTAATAAGGGCGCCGTCTTTATCCATAAAGTGATTGAGGACGTCGCCAACGGCTCCCTGCATCTTAAGTACGGCCAGCTCACCCTCGTTAAGGATGCCGTTGCGCAAAACGGTTGCGCCCTCAACTGCGGCGCCGATGCCGACCACACTCATGTCCGCATGTTCCGTCATGGTAGATACGTCTTGCAGGCTTTTCTCGTCAAGAAGTGCATCGCGCACTTGGCGAGAAGACACAACAAGTGGAGACGGTGTCAGGAACAGGTGCATGGAGTAGGCGGTGGTGCCAACGGATGGCAGGTAGTAGCTCACGCCGCCCGTAAGGCTAACAACGTTGAGCGACTCCTCGCGGTTCTTGGCGAGAAACCCCAGCATGCGGCTAACGGTATCGCCGTAGCCAATGTTGAGGTAGCCGTCCTCGCGCAGGTGGTCAGAGACGTAGTGAGCTGCGCCCTGAGCAATAGATTGGTTAATGGCAGAGCTGTCCAGGGGCGTTGGAACCACAAAAGCGTCCTTGAGGCCAAAGCGGTCAATAAGGAGCTGTTCTGCGGAAACGCGCTGGCTATCGTTTTTTCTGAAGCTGAACTGAACAATGCCCTGCGCGCGAGCCTCTTCAAGTAGACGGATAACTTTTGCACGAGAAACGCCCATGACCTCAGCAATCTGAGCCTGGGTGTTATCTTCCATGTAGTAATACCATGCAGCCTTGGTGGCTAGTGCATATGTCTGCTCGTCCATCCGTCCTCCAGTTGATACTTTTGTTTAATGATAAAACATTTGTATCTAACATACTAGACTTCATTATAGTAATTATTCTCCCTATTAACAGGAAGATATACTACAAATACCATAATTGCGTATAGAGGTATTGCGGACTATTGTTCATGATACAATCAAAAATACCATTCACGGCAGTAATAATACCGTTTGCCGTGACGGTGCTTTGAAGAATGCCTATTTATAGATATCTTCAAAGTGTGAAATTTTGTACGGCCGTTTGTTATTTTTGGTAGGAGGTACTATGGGTGAAACTTTTGACATCGATATCGATGCCACTGACCCAAAGTCGCCTGAAGGAAAAGATGCGTGTGAGCAGTGCGACACACTTCTTTCCGTCCGCGGAATCAAGAAGTCATTTGGTTCCAACGAGGTATTAAAAGGCATTAACTTAGATTTGGCGCCAGGAGAGGTCATCTCTCTTATTGGTGGCAACGGTTCCGGTAAATCTACCCTCATGAAGATCATCATGGGTATTTACTCTGCCGATGAGGGAGAAATTTCTATCGATCGTCAAAAGGTTGATATCTCCAACCCTAAGGCCGCGCTTGCGCACAGTATCTATATGGTTCCTCAGGAGCCAATGCTGTTCCCTAACATGACTGTTAGAGAGAACATCACCATTGGTTTTGAGGCTCCAAAAGCTGAGCTCAACAAGATGCTCGAAGATACTATGAAAGAGATTGGCTGGGAGCTTGATCTGGACCGCAAGGCAATGACGCTTTCTATTGCTGAGCAGGGCATGGTTGAGATTCTCCGCGGTCTTATGCGCCACTCCGAGATTCTTATTCTAGACGAGCCAACTTCCGCACTTACTTTTGACGAGGTACAGAGCCTCTTCAAGGTAGTCCAGGAGCTCAAGCAGAAGAACATTGGCATCATCTACATTACACACCGCCTGGCAGAGGTCTTTGAGATTTCTACCAGCATTGGTATTCTGCGCGACGGCGTTATGGCTATGCGTGGCAAGGTAGAGGACTT
>CAUUEB010000059.1:0-4307 GCA_963544135.1 uncultured Atopobium sp.
TCAGTGGCAAATCTTTCTCCCGAGACAGCAATCTCTAGGTGAAAATCTTTTAAGGGATCAGCCAAAAATCCGCCAGCCATAAACGCTCCGCGCAAAAAAGCACGCTGCGCCTGCTTGGTGCGGATAACGCTCTTTGGAATGCCGCTTACCAGGCCTTCTCCCGGTATATAAATACCAAGAGCAGAAAGCGCTTCTGCAAGCGAATCCTGGTTAGCAATCTCAAGCAAATAGTTGCGTTTCTTATGCATGATAGAGCGGCGGTACTCAACGGAAGTACCCAGATCAAACAAACGGCGAGAAGAACTAATAACGGTACGGGCAACCGTACCAGTCTCGGTAACAATGCGAACAGCAAATTTACCAGGACCGTGCATCGACAACGTGCCCGAGACACGAATAAGCGCAGAAAGCTGTGCTAATTCACACTCCGTCTGAAGTTCTGGTACGCTGACCAGCTCATTTTTTACTAAGGCAGTATAGGACATGGCAGACTAACTTCTACTCAGCCTGCTGAGACTTCTTCTTAGCCGCATCAAGATCGCGATGGAACAGCGTTACGCGATATCCCTGGCTGGTAAGGTGCTCTGCAGTAGCGCGTGCGATTGCAACACTTCTATGTTGTCCGCCCGTGCAACCTATTGCAATAGAGAGCAAGCTCTTGCCCTCCTGCACATAGCCAGGCATAACTACATCAAGCAGCTCAAACCAAGACTTAAGGAATTTCTTAGTAGTGCCATGCGTAAGAACAAACTGAGCTACTGGCTCATCAAGACCCGTAAGTGGCCTGAGTTCTGGATCATAGTAAGGATTGGGCAGGAAGCGCACGTCAATCATAAGGTCAGCCTCAACGGGCAAACCGTTTTTGAAGCCAAAGGAAAACACGCTGACATCCATAAGCTGCTGTTCAGCAAGCTCTGAAAATGCGCGACGAAGGCGACTCTTGAGCGTATTTGTGCGCATAGATGAGGTGTCTAGGACCACATCTGCCAGTGCTTTTATGTCTTGTAGCTGTGAGCGCTCCCTAGAAATTGCAGATGAGAGATTTTCTCCCTCCTGCGCCAGAGGATGACGACGGCGATTCTCGCTATAGCGACGCATAAGCACTTCGTCTGAAGAGTCCAGGTAGACAATCTTGTACGTGAGCTCGTGATCTGCAAGTGACTTCAGCGCTTCAGAGATGTCATCAAAAAGACCCTGCGAGCGCAAATCACAGGTAACGGCCAAATGGCGACCAACGCCCGTATTAATGCCCACAAGGTTAGAAAGCTGCAAAATAAGAGCTGGTGGCAGGTTATCAATACAGAAATAACCCATGTCCTCAAACACATGAAGCGCCTGCGTACGACCCGATCCAGACATACCCGTAATAATGACAATGTCGGGAATAACTGAAGATGTAGGATCGTTTTTCTTCACAGGCGCTCCTTAAATACGTGACGAGAAAACCTTACCGCTCCAAGCGTTAATCCTCAAGTGCTGCAGCAAACCAAGAGGTAATTGAAGTTGGATGTGTAATGGCTGTACCTGAAACAACTGCCCAAGCACCTGCATCCAGAGCATCTTTTGCGTCTTGTGGTGTGTGAACGTGACCCTCGCAAATAATGGCAATACCTGGGAATTCAGTGGTTGCCTGCTTAAGAAGGGCAATATCAGGGCCATCATCAAGTGTTGTATCAATAGCGGCCTTATTGTGAGAGAGCGTAGTTGAAACGAGGTCACAACCAGCGGCAACAGCGCGACGGATGTCATCCATAGTCATGCAGTCAGCCATGATAAGTACGTCAGACTCTGCGCGCAGAGCTGCAACGGTCTCTTCAAAGGTTCTACCATCAGGCCTTGGACGGTCTGTTGCATCCAGGGCAACAACATCTGCACCTGCGTGAATACAAGCACGCGCATGACGAAGCGTAGGAGTAATGTAGACGCCTTCGTGACCCTCTTTCCAGAGGCCAATAACAGGAATCTCAACCCTACCTTTAATGGCAGAGATGTCAGACAAGCCCTGGCACCTAATAGCTGCAGCGCCACCAAGCTCACAAGCGCGAGCAATCTGAGCCATGGTCTCTGGATGCCTCATAGGCTCACCAGGATACGCCTGGACGCTGACGATGAGTTTTCCTTTAAGTGACTCAACAAGCTCTGAATGTGCCACGATATTCTCCTCACAAGAATGTACGTACATAAAAGGTATGTGTCTTTGCGGCGTGTCTGGTCAGCAAAGAATTAACCTGCTGATGTGCTTTTTCCTAAAGACGTGTCTCTAAATAGCCAGGTAGAACAAGGTTTTCTGCAGCTCCAATAAGAGGAGCTTCTCCACCAAGCGTGCCCTTCACAAGAGGCGTTGCCTGAACAGGTGGCATTGCCTGCAGTTTAAATGCAGATGCAAGCGCCTCGTGCCAGTACTTGCCACACTCTGCAACGGAACCAGACAGAATGATGACAGAAGGGTCAAGCATGTTGCACATGCTTCCCAGAACCTCACCAAGTGCGCGGCCCGAGCGCTCCTCTGCAGCCTGCGCGATCTTCTCGCCAGCAAGAGCCCTGCGGTCAATCTCTGCGCCATCAAGAGCGGAGCCATCTTCAAGCGTATCGGAGCCGCCAAGGCGGACGTACTCGCGAATAATGCCAGGACCTGCAGAAACAGGCTCAAGGTGAGAAGTTCCACCACAAGGGCAGTCAACACCTGCAGCTGCTGGAGTTGCAACGTGACCAATGTGACCAGCCTCGTCGTGAGCGCCCAGCATCAAGATGCCGTGGTTCACAAAGGCGCCACCAATGCCCGTGCCAACTGCTACGGTTAAAACGCTATCTTTGCCGTGGCCAGCACCATGGCGAGCTTCACCCAGAGCGTGAGCATGAACATCATTAAGAACGCTACACGGAAGGCCAAACTCGCTGGTAACTGCAGAGCCAAGAGCGGTTCCGCCCCAGCCGGGCATAAGCTCATTTGCGTAGGTGATGTCGCCCGTACGAGGGTCAACAACACCAGCAGAAGAAATACCCACGCCAGAGATGATAAGGTCCAGCTCTTCTGCACGAGCAAGTGCCTCTCTAATTGCCTGAAGAACGGTGGCAAGAACCTGCTTGCCTCCCTCTTTTGCGTTAGTTGGGACCTTCTTTACGGACTGGACGTTTGGAGCGTCAGTGCCGTTAAGGGTGACTATGCCACAGGCAATTTTTGTGCCGCCAATATCAACAGCACAAACATGTGTTGGAGAAACAAATTTAGAGTCCATGATGTCCCCTCTTGTTTAGAGAAGGCCGTTTGCAATAAGAACCTGCTTGATTGCCTCACGGTTCTGACCATCAAGTGGCTTAACAGGGCGAGGCATCTGGTCAGAATCAAAGATTCCCATGAGGTTAAGTGCGCACTTGAATGCGCCAACGCCAGCACCATAGCCTTGAACGCCTGAAGTGACATCAAAGATGTGGGAAATCTCGTTAAGTCGGTCCTGCTCACGCTTGACCTCTGCCCAGTTATCTTCCTGAGCTGCCTTCCACATGCGGACGTAGCCCTCTGGCTCAACATTAGCAAGGCCAGGAACAGAACCGTCTGCACCAGAAAGAAGGGCGCCGTCAACAACAATCTCATGACCAGTCAGAAGGGTTAGAGGATGACCGTTCTTCTCGTTCTCCTGAACAAGATACCTGAAGGAGACGTCATCGCCAGAAGAGTCCTTAACGCCTGCAAGAACGCCCTCTGCACCCAGACGAGCAAGCATCTTCCAAGGTAGTTTAGTGTGAACGCAGACAGGAATGTCATACGCAAACAGAGGTGCATCCAGCTCCTGGTGGAGAATGCGGAAGTGCTCCTCAACATCAGCTGGGCCGCCAAGTGCGTAGAAAGGAGCGGTTGCTACAAGAGCATCTGCACCCAGTGCGAGGGCACGGCGACCATGCTCCAAGACGCGCTCGGTCTCGGTATCAATGATGCCCACAAGGACCGGAACGCGGTGGTCAACAATGCGAACAGCCTCGCGCACAATCTGATCGCGACGCTCATCAGTTGCAAAAACAACCTCGCCAGAAGAGCCAAGGAAGAACAGGCCGTCTACGCCAGCCTCAATGAGACGATTAATAGAGCGCTCAAATGACACAACATCAAGCTGATGATCTGGAGTATCTGGGGTTACAACTGGTGGAACAACACCGCTAAATGGTACGTTACTGGACATGCTTTATCCTTTCACACGTTGGAAAATCCAACTGGTTTCATACAACAATGTACTGAAGTAGCCGACCAAAGCATTGATCAAAAGCAACTTCAAAGAACCTACGTAATTATAGTCCGCTTAGTTATGACAAAG
>CAUUEB010000060.1:0-4264 GCA_963544135.1 uncultured Atopobium sp.
AGGAGGTGAGAATATGGCGCGAGTAGTGATCTACATGGCTGAGTGGTGCAGCATCTGTCGCGGGACTATTAAGCGTATAGTTCCGGCTTTATCCGAGGAGGATATTGAGTACGAGATTATCGACGTGGACTGCTCACCAAGGTCCAAGGACGCGAAGAGCATCACTCACCTCCCTACGGTGTGTGTTGTGGACGCAGGAGAACGCGAGCTCATGCGTTGTCGTGGATGTCCCACAGATGAGGTACTGGAAAAGATGATTGAACTGTGTGTTGAGAGCGACTAGGCGGTCGCTTTTTTAATGCATCGACCAAGCTTTGATGTCGCTAAAAGCTAAGGAGAAAAGGCACGCCGACGCGCCTTGGAGCGCCGGGGATTAGGAGAAAAAAACAATGGGTGCAGAAACTGACGCAGTAACAACCACAGAGACCACAGAGGAGACTAAGCAAGCTCAGGCTCCTGTAGTGGATGGCAAGGGCGCTAATGAGGGCGCAACCACCACACAGGCAGAGCCAAAGCAGGACAACAAGCAGCAGCCAAAGTACACGGACGCTGATGTTGACGAGATTGTCTCCAAACGTCTCGCGAAGTGGGAAAAGCAGCAAGCCGCAAAGGTTGAGGAAGCTGCAAAACTGGCCGAGATGAACGCTCAGCAAAAAGCAGAGTACGAACGTGACAAAGTCCAGAAGGAGCTTGACGAGTACAAGCGTCGCGACACAGTAAACGCGATGGTGGCTGAGTCTCGTCGTCAACTCTCTGAGCAAGGTATCACGGTCAGTGATGACATTCTCGCGTGTTTGGTGGGTGAGACTGCAGAAGAGACCAAGGCGTCCGTTGACGCTTTCTCAACGGCTTTCACGGCGGCCGTCGAAGATGCCGTGAAGAAACAGCTCGCGGGTAAAGCTCCTGCGGCGGGCGTAACAACTAAGGCAATGACCAAAGATGAGATCTTGGCCATTAAGGACCCAATCGCTCGCCAGGCGGCTATCCGCGACAACATCGGATTATTTATGTAATAACACTAAGAAAGGTGGCACATTATGCCAGCAGAAACAGGACTTACCGTAAAGACCGACATCGCTCCTGAGATTTCTATTGATTACGTCAACCGATTCTCCCAGGGCATCCAGGAGCTTCAGAAGGCTCTCGGTATCACCAACCTTATTCCAGTACCACAGGGCGGCACCATCAAGACTTACAAGTTCGTGAAGGACGTTAAGAATGGTGTAGTTGCTGAGGGTGACACCATTCCAGCATCCAACATCAAGCGTCAGCTTGACCAGACCATCGAGCTTCCTCTTAAAAAGTATCGCCGCGTAACCTCCGCCGAGGCTATTCAGCTTCGTGGCCGCGACCGTGCAATCAATGAAGCTGACGCTCAGCTTATTGGCACCATCCAGAACGGTATCAGAAGCGACCTGGTCGCAAGCGTCTCCGCCACCACTGCAGCAGCTAAGAATGGCAAGACTCTTCAGGCTGCTATGGCTAACCTCTGGGCAACTCTGACCGCTAAGTTTGAGGGTTACGACGGATTTGACACTGACGCAGCTAACCCATTCGTCTTCTTTGTCAACCCTCTCGATGTGGCTGACTACCTCGGCACCGCAACCGTAACCACCCAGAACGCTGCAGGCATCACTTATCTCAAGGACTTCCTTGGCCTGGGTACCGCAATCACCTCTTCCGCGGTTAGGGCAGGTACTCTCTTTGGTACTGCAGCTATGAACCTTAACCTGGCATATATTCCAGCAAACGGTTCCGACCTTGCTTCCACCTTCGGCCTGACCTCCGACGCCACCGGCTTCGTTGGTATTACTCACAATATCAACACCAATAACGCAACCTGCGACACCTTGGTTATGTCTGGCGTCAAGATCTTCCCAGAGATCACTGACGGCGTTATCAAGGCTGAGATTAAGGCAACCGTCTAATCCACGAGTAAGGAGGTGAGCGTATGAGCGTATTAGATCGTGTCAAGACACGACTCGAAGCGGTCGAGGATAAGCCGAGCGATAAGTGGCTGGAAGAGGTCACGCATACGCTCACGGACCGCATCTGTTTGCGCGTTGGTGTATCCACGCTACCCACCACAGCCGAGTCTCTTGTGGTCGATGCGACCATCAAGGCGGTGAATCGCCGATTCGATGAAGGCATCACACAGGAGGCGGAGGGGCAGGGCGGAACCTTGTCCCTTCAGTTTGTGGACGACCTTCTCGCGGAGTATGCCGCGGAGCTTTCAGCCTTGGCTGAGATTGCTAGGGCGGACAATACCGCCGCTCTGCAGTTTCCAAAGGTGAGGTTTGTATGAAGTGGCGGATGTGCGAGTTGATTGAGCTCGCGGATACCGACGCGCGCGACAAGCTAGGCAATCGCGTGCTCTCGCGCCGGGTGCTTACAACCACCCGGGCGAGGGTATGCCCTGCGTCCCTTGTTGAGACACAAAACGAAGGCAACGACTACGCGGCGTGTGACTTGACGCTTATCACGACAGTACCTGCCGAGCTTGCCCTCCGTGCGTCTCTTGTACGCTTCCCCGTAATTGGCGCGGGTGACGTTTACGAAATTATTCAAGTTAGAGATTTCGGACGCCGCCGCGTTTTGGTACTGAAGAAGCTAAAGGGTGATGAAGATGCCTAGTGTTCGCCTGGAGTTTGACGACGGCGGACTTGGCGATGCACTGAAGGAGCTTGCGAACATTAAGCCTGAGATTGTTATGAAGCGTACCGTGAATGAGATAGCCGAAGACCTACGCGCAACCACACCGAGAGACACGGGCGAATTGATTGGATCCATTCGTCAAAGCGTCAAAGGTGGCGAAGGAGAGATTGGCTACACAGGAGAATACGCGCCACACGTTGAATATGGCCATCGTCAAAACGTTGGCCAGTACGTTCCGAGAATTGGGAAGCGCCTAAAGGCTCCATTCGTGGAAGGCCAGCACTTCTTTGCTACGGAAATCAAAGCGGCGCGCGCTGTTCTGAAGAAGCGGTGCGGCGAGTATCTAAGGAGTAAGGGCTTATGAGGCAAGCACTAAGGCGACTCCCGCTCGACGACTTTGTCGCGGCGGTTGTGGCACGTGTCAAAGAAGGCACGGGCGTTAAATGTGTGACCGACGCGAATAAAGAACCCTCTCCTCTTTATTCCGTCGGCGCACTCTCAGTTCGTCCGGACAAAACAAAAACAATGTGGCTGGACGTCTACACCATCGAGCTTCACGCAATCTCCAAGCCGTCTAAGACGCGCGAGGAGATATTCAAGATGGTGACGGCTCTAGAAGAAGCCATGAGCCAGCAAATTAATTTGGCTTGTCCGTTCCAGGTCATCCGTCAAACAGATAACGGTCTAAACACAATTAAAAGAGACGAGACAGGAGAATGGCACGCGGTTGTGCCGTTCGAGGTGGTCGTCTCCTATGGTCTGATTATTAAGTAGAAAGGGGCATTACTATGCCAGAGCCAACTGCATTCGATAGTGGCGCATATTGCGACGTTTCCGCCGGTGGCGTTAACGCTGTAAATGGCGCAGAGGTACTTCTCGGCGTATTCAGCGCGGACGGTTCTAAGCTCCTCGCAATCGCTGGCGAGAAGTCTCACAAGGTATCACTTTCCGCCGATACTACGAGCGTCTCCACGAAGTCTTCTCGTGGTGCTTGGAAGGTTAACCGCGCATCTACCCGTTCCTTCGAGGTTTCCGTTGATACGGTGGCCGTCAAGGACGCTGAGAGCGATAAACTGTTCCGCCAGGCACTAGCCGATGGCACTATTCTGTGCGTCAAGGAGTTCCTGGACAATACCGACTTCACGCCAATCGGCGGCGGCGCGGTCATCGTTACCAAGTACGAGGCCGACTCGCCAACCGATGACGTACGCACCGCGTCTGTATCTCTCACAGGCACAGGCAAGTGGACGTGGTTTGACATTGACGCAGCCGCTAAGGCTAAGGCAATTACCAAGCCAACAGGACGATAGGCGCGTCCACAAACACAACTCACGGGGTAGCTTCGGCTGCCCCTTTTTTATTAGTTAAGGAGTAAGAAATGGCAGATTTTACCTTCGAGGTAGACGGTACTACATACGAGCTTCTCTACGCGGAGAAGCGTGTTGAGATGGCCGAGAGTGCGATGGGAAACAAAAGCATTATTTCAGTGTTCACCGCTCAGCCAACTCTGCGCGAGACCAAGACCCTATTCGCATATGGTATCCGCGAGAGTGGCCAGAGTGCGTGGGTTAATCCAACACAGGCCATTGAGCTTGCTGGAAAGTACCTG
>CAUUEB010000061.1:0-4206 GCA_963544135.1 uncultured Atopobium sp.
TCCACCTAACAAGCTAAAAGAGCGCAGCCTAAGCTGCGCTCTAGTCAAACAAAAACGTAAGCGCTACTCACCCAGTTTAGGATGAAGCAAAGATGGCGCAGCACCCAAAAGCGTCTTAGTGTAAGGATCTGTTGGATGCTCAAAGACCTGCTTAGCAGGACCATCTTCCATGATCTGGCCGTGGTTCATAACAATGATGCGGTCAGAAACATAGCGGACAGTCTGAATATCGTGCGAAATAAAAATCATCGAGAGACCCAGCTCAGACTTGAGGTCGGTGAGCAGGTTCAAGATCTGTGCGCGAACAGAAACGTCCAGTGCGGAAGTAGGCTCGTCAGCAATGATTGCCGATGGGTTCAGAGAAAGCGCACGTGCAATTGCAACACGCTGACGCTGACCACCAGAGAGCTGACCAGGAAGGGCGCGAAGTGCCGAATGTGGCAGTCCAACCAGACCGACAAGCTCATTAATACGGGCTTCTCGCTCCTCCTCTGTTCCTACCTTATGTACCAGCAGTGGATCCATAAGCTGATCTTTAACAATCATACGAGGGTTAAGAGCAGTTGCTGGGTCCTGGAAGACAACGGAGACAACGCGGCCAATCTGCTTCCTAAGCTCTGGAGTACGCTTGGTAACATCCATTCCCTTGAAGTACACATGACCGGACGTTGGTGACTGAAGACCACACATGACATTTGCGGTAGTAGACTTTCCGCAGCCAGACTCACCAACAATACCAATGGTCTCACCAGGCATAAGCTTGAGAGAAACATTCTGTACTGCGTGAACCTTATTAGGCTTAAAGATTGAGCCCGTACGCGTCTTAAACGTAACCGAAATATCATCGAGGAAGATAATTGGCTGCTCTTCAGTTGTTGTAGCCATTTACCTCACCTCCTTTTGAGAACGCTCAAGGTAAGGCACAAGACCATGCTCCTTCAGATATTCATCAGGCAGCTCGGAGAAACGATGGTGCTTACCAGGAATCTCCTTGATAACAGGGTGAACCTCAAGGCCCAAGTCTGGGTGACTTGAACGAGGAGCAAACCTATCGCCTGTTGGGAAGTCTTCTGGAGAAGGAACAGAACCTGGTACCTGGTGAAGCCTGGTACCGTCCTGCGCGCCTTCCTCAATGGAAAGAACAGAGCCGAGAAGACCGCGGGTGTACTCGTGAACAGGATTGGTCAGAAGCTCAGTAGTAGCTGCCTGCTCAATAACCTGGCCAGCGTACATAACGGTAATCTCAGAAGCAACCTCTGCAACAAGTGCAAGGTCGTGGCTTACAAAGATCATTGCAAAGCCAAGACGACGCTGGAGGTCATTTAAGAGCTTGATGACCTGCTTCTGAACAGTAACGTCCAGAGCGGTTGTTGGCTCGTCGCAGATAACCAGAGAAGGATCGCGGGTAAGTGCCATAGCAATCAGAACACGCTGGCGCTGACCACCGGAAAGCTCGTGTGGATAGGACTCAAGCGTACGCTTTGGATCCAGGCCTACAAGCTCCAGAAGCTCCTCAGCAGAACGAGTACCTCCCCTGCTGGTAAGCTGCTTCATCTGAGAAGAGATAAGCATGGAAGGGTTCAGCGAAGACAGAGCATCCTGGTAGACCATGGCAAGCTCGTGTCCAAGCAACTTGCGATGCTCTTCTTTGGAGAGCTTCAGGAGGTCTTGGTCTTTGTAGAGAACCTCACCAGTAATGGTTTCTTTTGGATCAGTCAGGCCCATGATGACCTTGGTGGTAATAGACTTGCCGCAGCCAGACTCACCAACCAGTGCCATGCACTGACCAGGACGAACATCAAAGCTTACGTGGTCAACAACCTTAACGTCTCCGTGAGACTCAAAGCTGATGCAAAGATTCTTAACGCTAAGCAGTGGCTTTACATCAAAGTCTGGCTTACGCCTATCAGTTCTGGAAAGCTCAACTTCTTTAAGTGCGTTGAGCCTGCGCTCCAGGGACTCTGCCTGCTCTGCGTACGCACGAACTGGATCAGATGCAAGGATGTCATCTGCACGCCTGGAGTCAGAGTTCTCTGTATCAACAGGAGCGCCAGGTGCTGCTGCCATAGCGTCAGTAAGACCCTCAGAGAGGATATTCAGTGCCAGGCAGGTCATCATAATAGCCAGGCCTGGGAAGAATGCCTGCCACCAACGGCCAGCAAGAACGCCAGCACGAGCATCAGCCAGGATGTTACCCCATGTTGGAGTTGGCTCTGCAATACCTGCACCAATGAAGGTCAGGGATGCCTCAAAGATGATTGCGTCTGCAACAAGCGTAACGGTAAAGACCATGATGGGAGCAATGCAGTTACGAAGAACATGCTTCCACAGAATCCATGGTGCACGAGCACCAGAAACAATGGTTGCCCTTACGTAATCTTCGCCGTACTCGCTTACGATATTTGCACGAACAATACGAGCAATCTGTGGCGTGTACATAAAGCCAATAGCAAAGATGATTGAAGGAACGCTGTTACCAAGAATAGAAACAAAGACTGCAGCAAGAGCAATACCTGGGAACGACATGATGATGTCGAGCACACGCATGATGACCTCAGAGACAGCCTTTCTAGAAACAGCTGCAATTGCACCAATAATTGAGCCACACAGCAGTGCCATACCCGTAGCGCCAAAACCAATGACCAGTGAATACTGACCACCATAAAGCATACGAGAAAGAATATCGCGGCCCTTATCGTCAGTACCAAAAATGAATCCATTGCCTGGAGCCTGACGAGCGTTAAAAATCTCAAGTGGGTTATGTGGAGCAATAAAGTTTGCAAAGACAGAAGCAAGAACAACAAAGACAAGAATGACAAGAGCAATCTTGGAAGCCGTCTTCATCTTCTTAAAGCCACCAAAGGCTGAACCCTTTGCTGCAGCTTCTTCGAGCTTCTCGACTTGTTTTTTTCTAATTTGTACCATCGCACTACACCGTCCTAATGCGTGGGTTAATCAAGATGTACAACATATCAACAACAATGTTGATGATGATGAAGGACAGTGCAACGACAACAACAACGCCCTGAACAAGCATTGCCTCGTTACCCTGGATGCCCTCAAGAATTGCGGTACCCATGCCAGGAAGGTTAAAAATAACCTCGATAACAACGGCGCCACCCATGAGGTAACCAATCTTGAGGCCAAGCGTGGTTACAGGGGTAATAAGAGCGTTGCGCAGTACGTTTCTTGCGATGACGATTCGCTCTGGAATACCAGCACCGCGAGCAGTGCGGACATAGTCCTTATCCAGCTCCTCGACCATTGCGGTACGAACAATACGAGTCATCTGACCAGACATTGGAACCGCAAGTGCAAATGCCGGCATAATCATACGGGCAAGGTAGCCGCCAAGATTTACCGTAGGATCTGGCAGTGCTCCAGAAGCAGGCAAAAGCTTGAGTGTAGACGCAAAGACCAGAATCAGAAGAACTGCCAACCAGAATGATGGCGTTGCAAGACCGGCAATTGAGAATACGCGGATGATTTGATCGGGCCATTGGTCTCTATAGAGAGCCGCAATAACACCCAACGTAAACGAAACTATTGCGCCAATAAAGAGACCCATAAAGGTCAACTGCATAGTTACTGGCAGAGCCTTTGAAATTCTTGCAGCAACTGAATAGTGAGAAGTGCCATAGGTACCCAGGTTTCCATGAGCAACATCACTGATATAACGTACATATCTCACAGGCCATGGATCATCAAGGCCATTCTCAATGTGATACTGCTGGATGGCTTCTTCAGAAGCAGACTCGCCTAAGGCATTGTATGCAGGATCTACATGCGAGAAAGACATTAGGAAGAATACGAGAAAGGTGACGCCTAGAGCCATAATCGGCAGCGCAATAAGACGGCGTCCGATAAGACGTAATAGGTTGTTCACTATCTCCCCCTCTCTCTTTAAAACAAACCGTACAAATAAAATTTGATGAGACTTTGTGCACCTCAGGACGAAATTTTGCGCACAAGAGCCCGAGCGTTATAGGTAAAACGCTCGGGCCCCAATGTATGAGATGCTAAGCGCGTGATGGCAACAAATTAGCTAGCAGTAACTGTGTTGACATCAATGAAGGACAGACCGGTGGTTCCGATACCCTTGAAGCCCTTGAGAGCAACGCCGTTGCTGTTTGGCTTCTCGCTCCAGGAAGCGGTGAAGGTCTTAGCAAAGAGAACTGGGTACAGAGGTACGTTCTCAGCGATGAT
>CAUUEB010000062.1:0-3998 GCA_963544135.1 uncultured Atopobium sp.
TCGGAGGCATAATGTTTTTATCGATTGATGTGGGTAACACGCAAACTGCCATTGGTTTATTTGACAGCGAAGGCACTATGGTGCGCGGCTGGAGAATGCCTACTGATCAAAGCGACACCTCCGACATTCTGCACGGCCGTCTCTTCACGTTCTTCCAGAAAGATGGACTGAGTCTAGACGACGTTGAGGCGGGTGGACTTTCGTGCGTGGTTCCTGTTATCACACGTGCTTGGCAGCGCTGCTTTGAGCTGCTGCTTAACAAGCCGCTAACCCGCATTAACGCGCTTTCCACAGATAAGATTCGCTTCAATATCCCCCACCCCGAGCTTGTTGGTGCCGACCGCGTAGCAAATTCCGTTGCCGCAACTGAGCGCTATGGCTATCCAGTTATTGTGGTTGATTTTGGCACCGCAACCAATTTGGACGTTGTTGATAAGGACGGCGTATTCCGCGGAGGTGCCATTTCACCAGGCATTATGATCTCTGCAAACGCTCTGTTTGCGCGCGCAGCCAAGCTTTCTAGCATTCCTATCAAGGCTCCCGAAACTGTCTTGGGCAACACTACAGAAAGCGCTGTCCAGGCAGGTATTGTAGTGGGCGCAGCGGCTCAGGCAGAGGGTCTGGTTGCCAGGACACTCAAAGAGCCTGGTATTGAGGGTGCAACTGTTATTGCAACAGGTGGCCTTGCAAACACCGTCAGCGAAGCAACAGATGTCTTTGACGTGGTTGATCCACAGCTTACTATGCGTGGCATTTATCTGATTTGGAAGCAGTCTGCTCAAGCCGCAGAGTAGCTGACGACACAGCCGCGTTGCCGCAGTTAGATTGACAGCTAGAGCAGCGGTTAAACCGCTGGCACAACAGAAGCTTCTTCCTCGCTCACAAGGATTTCTTTACCGTCCTGGTCAACAAGGATGGCATGACCCCACACGTCAATGCCGCCAAATCGAGCGGTCAGCGCGACGTTTCCACTGGGGTATACCTTATTGACTTGCTGTCCAAGCAGAGGAACCATATCAAAGTAGTCGCTCAGAATGAGTGCGATTGGCCCCGCAAAGCTCCTTGCACGCTTAACCTGCTGCTCCCACACGCTTACACTCTGAACCACCAGTTCAGAGACCTTTTTAGCGAGAAGTTCCATGTTGTCCGCAACGTCAAACGCTGAGCAAAGCACCTTGGGGTCTGCCGCGATGCTCACCACAGCAAACATTCCCTCTTGATAGCCTGCGGTTGCCTTGATTGAGGCAACAACCTGGTCTTTATAGCAGATATCGTAAGGCCAACAAATGCCAAAGTTCTCATCTGCGGCTCGCAAGAACTGACAGAGCCCCAGCGCCACAACGTACGGAACGGCAGGAACATAGGGCATCGAGACCCCTAGGCGCACAACAGTTGCGACCTCAAAGGGTTTCTCGCCAGATGATGAGAGCGCTGATGCGGACGCTGGATCGAAGGTCAGTTCAGAGCGCTCGTCTTGGCTCTGATCAGCACATTCCTGCACGTCAGAGATGCGGAACACAAACTCACCCGTTTGGGCACCGCCTCGTGCCAGTTCCAAAGCTTCTTGTGCTACTCCCACGTAATAGCTCCCAAGTCCTCAGTTACGTGACCAACACGCTGGTCAGGAGGGGCAATCTCTACGCCACCGTGCGAGAAGAAGCGCACCGGATCATGCATCAGGTCCTCCATAGGAACAAGCACGTAATCGCGCTCACCCATGCGTGGATGAGGCAGAGTAAGGTGTTTACCTGCGTGTTGTTCGCCCTCAACCCACAGAAGGTCACAGTCGATAGTGCGAGGTCCATGGCCCTCCTCGCCTTTCTTGCGTGTGCGGTTGAGAGCGTTCTCTACCTCAAGCAGCTTATCCATCAGCACCAGAGGATGGAGCTCAGTTCTAATCTCGGCAACGGCGTTTACCACGGGTGTAGCAATACCGTATGCAGGCTCAGTTTCGTAGGCGTGGCTGAGAGAAACAACGCAGGTCAGCGGAATCTCGTCGATGAGCTGCGTTGCGCGGGCCAGATAGCCCACACGGTCGCCTACGTTGGAGCCAAGCGCCACAAATCCCTGACGAGGATCGCGCTCGGTCATAGCCCAGTAAGCGTTGATAGCCTGAGCGGTTCCCGCAACATCGTGAACGCGCAGGATACGGGCACCGTTAGTGATTGCAGCAATGCAAATTGCATGCGTAGCTGCGTCGCGCTGCGTAGCCTCAGTTACGCCAGAAACAGCGCCGACAAAGCGCTTTCTGGACACGGCGCAGAGCAGTGGATATCCCATAGAAACCATCGAGCGAGTAGCACGCTGAATAACAACGTCCTCGTCAGCAAACTTGTCAAAGCCTGGACCTGGGTCAATGCAGATGCGGTCCTTGGAAACGCCAGCGCGCATCAAACCGCGAGCCTGGTCGCCCAAAAAGCCCATAATCTGGCGCATAATAGGCGCCTCTTCTGGCAGGGTAAAACGACGCTGCGAGCTCAGCGTGCGTGTCTCGGCTCCTGTAGCTGCGGCTCGAGCAGCTGCGCTACCAGTAGGGCGAGAAGGGCGCATATCATCCAGCTGAACCTGCTTGCGCTCAACACGAGCACCAAGGCCGTCCTTATTCCAGTGCATCACAATGCAGCCGCAGTCAGACTCCGCAGCTACGGCAACCATTTCTGGATCGGTGAAGCCGGAAACGTCATTGATGATTGATGCCCCAAGGCGGACGCACATCTTTGCTACCTCGGCGTGACGCGTGTCGATGGAGACAATTGCTCCAGCAGCTACCAACGCGCGCACCACAGGTACTACGCGCTCAGCCTCTTCTGTAGGCAGAACAGGCGTGTGACCTGGGCGAGTAGACTCTCCCCCAACGTCAATGATGTCAGCGCCCTCATCCAACATCTGCAATCCACGAGCAATTGCAGCATCTGGATCAAAGTTCTTTCCGCCATCAGAGAACGAGTCTGGAGTGACGTTGAGAACGCCCATAATCCTAGGACGCGCCAACGAGATAGTGTGAGTTCCACATTGCCAGGTGTTGTAGCTTTGACGAAGCATGAATCCTCCTTGCCAGCTATGAATGTTTCTATTGTAGCGGTATTGGTGGCTACTAGTCGTATACCATGGATTTATTGAAAGTTTATTGCCGCAAACGCACCGCTTGGCGCCGTAACTGGAGCGTGGAACGCGCGTCACTCGCGGCTACTGTGATACGAATCCACTGCGACCCAAACTACCAGGTCGTAGTATGAAAGAGGAGTTATGAGCCAAACTCAAGAGTACAAGCTAATTTCCTGGAACGTTAATGGTCTGCGCGCCGTGCTCAAGAAAGAGCCTTCGTTCACGGAAATTTTTGAAACCATAAACGCTGATGTATTTGCCCTTCAAGAGACTAAGCTGCAAGAAGGCCAGGTTGAGCTTGATCTTCCCGGCTACGTTCAAACCTGGAACTACGCAGACAGAAAGGGCTATTCGGGCACAGCGGTTTTCTCGCGAGAAACCCCTCTGCAGGTGATTCGTCAGATCGGATGCCCTGTTGCTGACGACGAAGGTCGCGTATGTGCGCTGGAGTTTGAGAAGTTCTGGTTTGTGTGCGTGTACACGCCAAACTCAAAAGACCAGCTTGCGCGCTTGGACGAGCGTCTTGAGTGGGATCAGCACTATCGCGAGTTCTTGGCTAAGCTGTCTGAGCAAAAACCAGTGATTACCTGCGGCGATTTTAACGTTGCACACAACGAGATTGACCTCAAGAACCCATCGTCTAACAGGCAAAACGCAGGCTTCTCTGACGAGGAGCGCGAGAGCTTTACCAAGCTGTTGGACGCAGGTTTTACCGATACATTTAGGTATCGCCATCCCGACATGACCGGCGCGTACAGCTGGTGGAGCTACCGCTTCAACGCGCGCAAGAACAACGCGGGCTGGCGCATCGACTACTTCCTGGTCTCCGATCGCATTGCTGAGCAGGTCAAAAGCGCATCCATCTTGAGCGAGGTCTACGGCAGCGACCACTG
>CAUUEB010000063.1:0-3942 GCA_963544135.1 uncultured Atopobium sp.
GTTAGATGGGTCTGCAGGGTTAGATGGGTCTGCAGGGTTAGATGGGTCTGCAGGGTTAGATGGGTCTGCAGGGGTCTCGGTATTTGATCTCCAAATTGCATAAAGGGTATAGACCTCATCGGTCTTGTGAGGAAGTGCGTTCTCAGAGGTGTGACCTGGAATGTGCTCTGCATCACGAATGCTTATTGGTGATGTTAATGTACTAGCTGGAGCAGTAACGTCGTTTTTATTCCTTGAAAAGCCAACAAGAGTATAGCCATCGCGAACTACCTCAGTTGCAGCTCTGACGTTATGCATATTTGCAGGGAGGAAGTCATGGCGCTCATACATTTCGTGGACACCACCATAGAAATGACCACCATTTGCGTCAATGACGAGTCGATACTGAACATCGTTGCCATTGTCCTGTGGCTGCCAGACAGCATGGAAGGTAACAGTATTAAGCTCATCAATAGGACGTGTCTCGCCTGGAGCTAGCTCGTCACTGCCGTCTGCAGCTTCCCACTTAACAACAGTATGGCCATCTGGATCAGTATAATTAGATGGCGCGGTTACCTGTGAACCAAAGTCACCAACGAACTTAGTGCCCGTGAGAGAGACATCGCTTACAAACTGTGTTGCCAACTTGTCTGATGGAACACCATCACGTGCTGCAGGAATATTATCTTGAGTAAAGGTGATGGTTGAGGATGTTGGATCAGTGGTTGGTGCAGCAGGAGCCTCTACTGTGGTGGTAGCTGTATTTGATGAAGTCTCAGCAAATACAGGAGTTACTCCGCCAACAAGTGACGAAGTTGCAATAGTTGCTGCTGTTACACAAACAACAATGCGCCTTTTAGTTTCTTCACGAAAAAACTTTGACATACCCATTCCTTTCTTTTAGAGCAAATATCCTGCTCTTATCTGCTTCCTATGGTTTACTCTTCTCGCAAACGCTTACACACAAATATCAATTCACAAATTCTTTATGCATCTAATTACTAATTTTTTCTGATAATTAGACAAATTCATTGCCCTCAAAGGATATATATATATATATTTGATATGAGAATATATGTATTCACTTAATGCACACATTTGTTTAGATAGAAAACAAGTATGTCTATCAGCTATGTATTCAGATGGATATTTTTGTAACCTCTGAATGCCTCATATAAATACTGATATACCTCAGGTATATTTCACACTTTTTGACAAAACGGTTAAATCACACGGGTTTCTCGCCAAAGGGATATGGAAAGAAGGCAAAATCAGCGCAATCAAATTTTTAGCGTTCTCTTGCAAGGAGACCACATGACCAAGATTCCCGAGGGCTACCGTTCAAGCCTTTCGCTTTACGATACGCAGAAAGCTATTGAGCAGGTCAAGAACGTGTTTTTGACCAAGCTGTGCGCCGCACTGAAGCTGTCGCGCGTCACCGCTCCACTGATTGTTGACCCGCTTACCGGTATGAACGACAACCTCAATGGTGTCGAGCATCCGGTTGCCTTTGACCTGCCAAACGTCGGCAAAAACGCCGAGGTAGTTCAGTCGCTCGCAAAATGGAAGCGCTATGCACTCTGGCGCTACAACTTTGCCGTCGGTCGCGGCCTGGTGTGCGACATGAATGCTATCCGTCGCGACGAACAGCCCGATAACCTGCACTCCATTTACGTGGACCAGTGGGACTGGGAACGCATCATCACGCAGGACGAGCGCAACACCGACACGCTGGAAGACGCTGTCTGCCGCATTGTCGAGGCAATCTGCGGCACGCTCGACGAGCTCAAGTGGCACTATCCCCAGCTCAACACGCGGCTCAGCCGCGAAGTCACCTTTGTAACCTCGCAGGAGCTGGAGGACCTCTACCCTACTCAGACGCCTAAACAGCGAGAAAATCTGTTTGTTCGCGAGCATCCAACCACGTTTATCGTGGGCATTGGCGGCACTCTGAACTCCGGCCAGCCTCACGACTTTAGATCCCCTGACTACGACGACTGGTCGCTCAACGGTGACCTGCTGTTCTGGGACGAGACCCTAGACTGCGCGGTAGAGATTAGCAGTATGGGCATCCGCGTTGACGCCGAGGCACTTAAGTCGCAGCTGGCAATCGCTGGATGCGAGGACCGCCTTGAGCTGCCATTCCACAAGATGCTCATTGACGACGAGTTGCCCTTTACCATTGGCGGCGGCATTGGCCAAAGTCGTCTTTGCATGCTGCTGCTAGAAAAAGCGCACGTCGGAGAGGTGCAGGCATCTATCTGGGACAAGCAGACCGAAGACCGCTGTGCAGAAGCAGGCGTTTCTCTGCTCTAAGCAGCGGGCCTGAACGTGCAACACTGTACTGCGCCGCCCTTCTCCCCACTCACGTCGCTTGGCCACATCGTGGTCCTCAGAGCACGTCGCCGGAGCTAAAAACTAAAAACATTTTGGCGTTTCTCCTGTTAACGCTACAATAGTAACCCAGTGTAATTAAAAGCCACTGAGTCTAACTGGCGATTTAAGGAGCGACTCTATGAATTGCCCCAACTGCGGAGCTGAAATTAGCAAGCACGCAAAGTTCTGTTCCAACTGCGGACAGAAGCTTTCTGACGTCGCGGACGCCGCAAACGTCGAGAAAACCGATGCGCTCGCCGAGTCCACAGAACCCGCACCAGAAACCGCACCCGACAACTCCACCACGACCGCCGAGGTTATCGCACCAGCAGAAGCTGATGAGCTAGCTGAAACCATAACTGATCCAGACGCAACTGTCCTGGCAGAGTATCCAGTCAATGATGAAGACACAACTGCTGCAGAAACCTCACTCCTAGAGGTATCGGCAGACGACTCCTACATCGCCCCAGATGAGGCGCCTACCACCGTTGCTGACGTCAACTCTACCACCGTTGCAGACGCTGACGCAGATGCTGACGCAGACCCTACCGTCATCGCCGACCCCAATGCAGCAGCCGAGACGGAGCCCACAACCTTCATCAACGACCCTGACCGCATCAACGTCTTCACCGCCGATGACCTTGATTCAACTGCGATTTCGCACTTCGACCCTTCGCAGTTCACCGTTGTTTCAAGCGGACCTAGTTCCGTTGAGCGCAAGCAAACCAAGGACGGCTCTGATTCTCTGCGTAAGGTGGCATTTGGCCTGCTTGCGGCCGTTCTGGTCGTAGGTGTACTGGCCATTGCTTGGGTCATTCAGTCCCATCAAGACGACGCAGCCAAGCGCAGCGCCGTCCAGCAGCGCATTGCAACCTATCAGGAGCAGATTGAGAGCGTTGGCGTTGATCCTCGTAGTGACAGCAGTCGTGTTGAACTTCTTAACCAGTACGAGAAACTCAATGAAATTGAAGAGCAGATTCAGACTGATCAGAAGAACGGGCAGTTCCGTATGCCTAATGGCAGTGACGATACAGGAATCAACGTTCTGAATAGCTCAATCTCTGATCGACAGAAGAGCATTCGCGACTGGTTTGAGGCCGACTACAAGCGCAGACTAACCGCAAACAGCTTTAACGACACAGATACCGCAAATACTATGGATCAAAAGTCTGTGGCAAATAAGCTTGTTGAGCTGCAGGCTCTTCTCGGAGATATTGAGCACGAGAAGGTTATCTGGGGAGACGACACAGGCAACAATTCAACCTATGATTCATACCACTCTCGCGTATCCGACCAGATAAAGAAGGGTGAAACTCTTAAATCTGGCGTGGCCGAGAAGACCAAAAAAGAGCAAGAACAGAAGGATAAAGACAAGAAATCCGAGGAAGACCGCAAGAAAGCTCAAAAGTGGGTTGGCACCTATAGCGGCACCGGCACTGACGGCAAGCCGATGGAGGTTGTCATTCAGAAGGACGGCACGGTCATTTGGCGCATTGGTGGTCAGCCAGAGGTTCGTGGCACCTGGACCGGTGACGAGTCAAAGCTTGAACTTGACTTCAACGGCCAGGTCAGTGGCAGAAGCGAGCC
>CAUUEB010000064.1:0-3730 GCA_963544135.1 uncultured Atopobium sp.
ACACAATACGTCCTACTTACTAAAACTACTTTGAAAGAACATGCGAAGGAGTTGCACCACGCTGGCCCTGATAATGGCTACCAAGATCTTCGCAGCCATAAGGACGCTCAACAGGAGAACTCATGCGCTCAAAGGAAAGCTGACCAATCCTCATGCCAGGGTGCAAAATGATTGGAAGGTTAGCAACGTTAGAAAGCTCCAGTGTGAGCTCTCCGTCCCAACCTGGATCAACATAGCCTGCAGTTGAGTGAATCATAAGGCCCAGGCGTCCCAGGGTGGACTTACCTTCAAGTTTGCCGAGGATATCGTCAGGAATAGCAATGCGCTCAAGCGTAGTGCCAAGCGCAAACTGACCAGGATGAAGGACAAAAACCTCTCCCTCAGGAACATCAATTGACTCAGTAAGACCCTCTTGAGCTACAAGTGGATCAATTGAGGTGTGCGTAGAATTGCGGAAAATTCTAAAGTTTGAGCCAAGACATACGTCAACCGATGCAGGCTGCACATTTTTCTCGCATAAAGGCTCAATAACGATACGACCAGCAGCAATCTCGGCTTTAATGTCGCAATCAGAAAGAACCACAACGTCCACCTTTCTTACGTCATACAAATGTATGGTCAGAAAACCTAGTTATCCGTTTATATAAAATATCACGCCCTACACAATAATGTGCGGGGCGTGATATATAAAATTTGTAAATATGCAGGTCAGTTATGGTTCACCACAACTTCTCTGCATAAAAAACACGTTTATGCGTATGAAACTACGTACCGAAACGCACCAAATGTTCACTTTTTGGCGCTGAGCGGCAATTTACAGCATTGCAGGCTGAACGCGCTTAACGCCAGGAACATGCTCAATCAGGATGCGCTCAATACCCTCAGACATGTCGTATGCAGACATAGGGCAACCAGCGCAAGAGCCAGTCATCTCAAGCGTAACGGTGCCGTCATCACTTACATCGATAAGCTCAACGTCGCCGCCGTCTGTCTGAAGGCTCTGGCGAATAACATCAAGGGTTGCATTCAAAAGGTCACGATTAATGGCCATGTTTGCTCCTACTCAAATCTACTCAAAGCGCGTCCGCGCTCATAACTTACAACAAGGGTATCCTACCCAAAATTTCAAACTTATTTCTTACCTATCCAATTGGCGAGAAAAGATGTCCAACTGACGCATCTTTCAGACGTGCAGGCAATGATGCACCCGACGCTGTTGCCGCAATCGCAGCAGCTACGCGAGAGGTAGCCCCTTGTGTCTGCTCCGTGCTCAGAAGCGTTGCGTCTACCATAAAGCGCTTCACACCGGCAGAGAGCATCTCGGCCACCTCTGGCACGCCGTCAAAGAGCTTAGGGCTCCAAATCTTAGAGCGACCGTGCCTATCAGTCCTGACCGGCATGTAATCGTTGTCAATGCCTCTGAGCGTGTGTTCCTCAAGACGCAGCTTGCAGGCATCACAATCGTGAATGCACTTGCCCGTAGACATCAAAATACAGTGCTCAGTTGTCATGGTGCGAATACGGCCGCTGACCATATAACCCACAGGAATCGAGGCGTTTCTCGCCATATGACAGATCTCTTGGAGGGTAAGCTCGGAGTTGAGCCAGACACCTTCTGCGCCCATGTCGGCAAGTGCCTGCAAAGCGTAGTCGTTGTGGACTGGAATGCACTCGCGCACCTCAGGGATGGCTCCGCGCTCAACAGCCAGCGTCAGCTCGGAGATGTTTCCCACGGCAATCGGCTTACCTGCAGCAACGTAGGGATCCAGGCGCTTATGGTCAACCTCGCGACATACCTCATCAAGCCATGGAGTTACCTTGGCGAGAAGATCCTCTGGCCACGAAGTCTCTGCGAGCGCATCGGTAGTTGCATACAGACGATTTGCTCCCGCCTTGAGCGCAACACGTGCCTGCTCTGGAGTTTCAACCAGAACACACACCTCTGCCTGCGACGCATTTGCCTTTGCAGCCGCCTCATCAAAGGCAAAAAGCTTCTCCTTGTCTTGGGCTTCTCGCTCCTTTTGATAAGCAAGACGAGAAAGCGGAGCAATCTTCTGCTCGCGGTCCTGGTACTCTTCCAGAAGCGCGGCCTCAAGCTGCTCACATGCTGCGGCACGGACCTTGTGGACAGCACTAAAGCTCATGCCGCACATATCGTCCATCTGGACATCAAAGCTTACGGCCTCAAACGGCGAGGTTCCCATGCGGCCAACGTGCTCAATAAGCTCATCAGAGGTTACCGCCTTGGTGCGTGCCTCCTCCACCACAAAACCTTCAGCGGATGCGCTTGCAACGCCATCTGCCGTTGTAAGCACCACGGTGAAGGGCTGGCCAATGCGGGCAATAATGGCCACGTCAACAGCTCGTTTGCGAGGATATTCCAGTGAAGAGATCTGCTCAGCAGCTACGCGCGCGGCTTCAGAGCGAATGATGCGCACCGTAGAACCAGTCTGCATAACGCGAGAAGTACGAACGGTAACTGTCTGACCAGGCTCAACATCAATAGGACAAAGAGCGGTCAGGAACTTGTCAGGTTCATCGAGCGGCCTAATTTCAAGCAAGTCATTCTTGCCAATAGGCGCGTGTGCAATAAGGTCAACATCTGCCTGCTTGTAGCGGCGCAGCTTAACACGGCCACCATTCAGACCACTCTTGCGCTCAAGAGCATCCTCAAGTGGACGTCCGCCGGTGACCTCACCAACAATCTCACCGCGGTTGTTGGAGCGCTCATAGCTCATCATCTCGTTGCCAGCGGTGCCATGCAGGTACGCGTTGGTCAGACCACGGTTAAACGAGCGTTTAAGCAAGCGGTGGCGGCGTGCCACATCAGCCTGGTTGTCCACGCCCTTCTCGGCAGCGTCAATTGCCTGACGATACGAAGACACTACCGAGTACACGTACTCAGGCGCCTTCATACGGCCTTCAATCTTAAGCGAGCCAACGCCTGCTTCAATCATGTCAGGCACGTCATCAATGGTGCAGTAATCCTTAGGACACAGCAGCCTGTCAATGCCACCCATCGAGACAACTTCATGCTTAGAGTTGAGCAACTCATAGGGCAGGCGACACGGCTGCGCGCAGGCTCCACGGTTTGCAGAGCGGTCTCCACGCATAGATGACATGTGGCAGATGCCCGAATAGCAGAAACACAAGGCGCCGTGACCGAAACACTCCAGCTCAACGCCAAGCTTGGAAATAGTAGAAATCTCTTCTTTCGTAAGCTCTCTAGACAGGGTGACGCGACCCACGCCAAGCTTTTTGCAGGCAGCAACACCGCGCGTATCGTGGATGTTTGCCTGCGTTGATACGTGACATTCAATCTCTGGCCAGGTTTGTCTGACCTGAGCCATAAGACCCCAGTCCTGGATGATAAAAGCATCTGCGCCAAGGATCCACGCGCGGCGAATCAGGCGCAGGACACGCTGCATCTCGTCCCACTTAACAACAACGTTCACGGTAACGTACACGCGAGCGCCAGCTAGATGAGCCCGTCTGCACGCACGCGCAAACGACTCGTCATCAAAGTTGTCCGCACCACGGCGAGCATTGAAGTTGTTGCCCAGGCCGCAGTAAATAGCGTCAGCACCACCAGCAAGAGCTGCGGTAAATGGTGCTGGACCTCCCGCTGGGGCGAGAAGTTCCATCTGGGTTGCACGAGGGAGCGGCGAAGACGAAAGTTCTTTATCAGAAGCTTCCTCTGTCCACTCTGGCTCGTTCATGCGATTAAGCT
>CAUUEB010000065.1:0-3550 GCA_963544135.1 uncultured Atopobium sp.
CCACTCCTAAGGTTGTTCTTGTTGCAGAGTGGGAGCCAGAGCCAGTTGCTCCTGTTACCCCAGAGAACCCTGCTACTCCAGAAAATCCAGCCACCCCAGAAAATCCTGGCGGTCCTCTGACGCCAAGCTTCCCAGGAGCTCCAAATCCTGCAGCTATTCCATATTATGGCGGACCAGCTCTTCCATACACTGGTGACGAGAACCACACGCTCAGTGCCATTGTTATGGCGTGTGTAGCAGGTGGCGTGATTGCATTGGCTGTTGTTGCTCGCGCAAAGAGTCGTCAGGAAAACTCAACAAACTAAGTATGCGTTTGGAGTAGATGATCTTCTCGCCATACGTGCACAGAAGTTCACTAGCAGCATTTATGCAGATAAACCGACCTTCTTTGAACTGCCTCCCATTTCTTGGACATAAGAAATGGGAGGCAGTTCATATGCGGGTGATTATGATTCTGCAGCGTGTTAGCGTCGGCTTTTAGGCCTGGCGCACAAAATAGCGCAGCTTTGGTAGGTTCTGCCGAAGAATCGACATGTTCTTAATCAAGATAGCCAGGCAGCTAGGCGGTCACATTACCTGATATGCATATCTATGCATAAACTTCATCTAATATGCTTAAACATGAATAGACTTATATAAGAAATTTAACTATCGATAAATTCCGTCTCTATGGAACACATTTAAGTCAGATATTCTGCTCAAATGCGGGCATTTTACACATCTAATGATGATAATCTGCATGGTTGAAGTAATTTCTGCGTCATGTATACGTCTTTTTGGCAGAATATCCGACTTAGGTGTGTTTTGAACTGCCTTCTATTTCTCGTGTCCAAGAAATGGGACGCAGTTCACTTATGAGGGTCGGTTTTTTAATTGTGGAGTGGGGGCAAAGTGGCGCAATTAATGTCCGGTTATCGGGGTACACTTTTACTTTAAGAATGATTGACACAAGGATGGCGCAATGCAGATTGATCTTGAAGGTTTAAATCCTGCCCAGCATCAGGCGGTTATGACAACTCAGGGACCTCTGTTGGTTCTTGCAGGAGCTGGCTCGGGTAAGACGCGTGTTTTGACGTTTAGAATTGCGCACATGATTGCCGACGAAGGCGTTCGTCCTTGGCAGATTCTTGCTATTACGTTTACTAACAAGGCTGCAGCAGAGATGCGTGAGCGCCTTGAGGCGCTGCTTCCTAACAATATTCGCGGCATGTGGGTCTGCACGTTCCACGCTATGTGTGTTCGTTTGCTCAGAGAAGATGGCGAGCGTCTTGGTTATGGCTCCAATTTTGCCATCTATGATGATGACGATTCGAAGCGCCTGGTAAAGACCATTCTGTCTGATTTAGATATTGATGTCCGTCAATTCCCGCTCAACTCCATTCGTTCTAAGATTTCTGCTGCTAAAAACGCTCTTTTGTATCCCGATGATGTAGAGGCGCAGGCAGCAAGTCCTATGGATCACGTGGTAGCTCGCGTGTACCGTGCGCTTCAGACGCGTCTGGACAAAGCTAATGCTATGGACTTTGATGATCTTCTCATCAAGGCGTTTGAACTGCTCTCCAAGTACCCAGACGTGCTTGCTAAGTACCAGGAGCGTTTCCGCTACATCAACGTTGACGAGTATCAAGATACCAACGGCGTTCAGTATACAATTACCAAGCTCCTGGCTTCTAAGTATCGCAACCTTATGGTTGTTGGCGATGATGACCAGTCCATTTATTCGTGGCGCGGAGCAGACATCAAAAACATCTTGGCGTTCGAGAAAGACTATGAGGAAGCGGTTGTTGTTAAGCTGGAGCAAAACTACCGCTCAACAGGACATATTTTGGCGGCTGCCAACGCAGTTGTTGCGCACAACTCTCACCGCAAGCCAAAGCGCCTCTTCACCGATGAAGGAGATGGTGAGAAGATCCAGGTGTATCAGGCATCCGATGAGCGTGATGAGGGCGCATGGATTGGCTCTGAGATAGAAAAACTGCACGATAAGGGCACGTCATACGACAATATTGCCGTGTTTTATCGTACTAATGCGCAGTCTCGTATTCTTGAAGATATGCTGCTGAGAGCCGGTGTTCCTTACAAGATTGTGGGCGGCACTCGATTCTTTGATCGTGCAGAGATCAGAGACGTTATGGCCTACCTTAAGGTTGTTGTAAACCCTGATGATGATATGGCCGCGCTGCGCGTTATCAACACGCCTCGTCGCGGTATTGGTGCAACCAGTATTCAGAAGATTCAGACATATGCACTGTATAACGGTTTGTCGTTCTTCTCGGCATGTGAAGCATGTGTGATGGAGGAGAGCCTTCTTACTGCAAAGGTGAGAAATGCGCTGGTAGAGTTCACGTCAGCTATTGAGCATGGCCGTCATATTGACGGAGAGCTTGATGAGGTTGTTGAGGCAATTGTTGATCGCTCAGGTCTTATGAGGGCACTTGAGGCGGAGCATACCATTGAGGCTGATGGACGTATCGAGAACATTCGAGAGTTCTTTGGTGTTGCAGCAGAGTTTGATGAGTCTCACGACGACGTTGAAGAAACGCTTGAGAGCCTACAGCAGCTTAGGGAAGCTGGAGCGCTTGATGCGCAAGATGCAGCTTCGCTGAGTGAGGCTGGTTTTGATGCTGCTACCGGCGCGCTTGCTGGTGCTGCTGCCCAGCAGTCACCGGCGCCTCAGGAGGAGAGTCTGCATCCACAGGTTGTGGCAGAGAAGCTCCCAGCCTTTATGGAATGGCTGGCGCTTCGCTCTGACCTGGATAGCTTGGATGGTTCTACCTCTGCAGTAACGCTCATGACTATTCACGCTGCAAAGGGACTGGAATTCCCAGCAGTATTTGTTGCTGGCATGGAAGAGGGAATCTTCCCTCATGCAAATTACGAGGCAGAGGCTGCTCAGCTAGAAGAAGAGCGCAGACTTGCCTATGTTGCTATTACTCGTGCGCGCAAGCGTCTGTATTTGACGTATGCATCTACCAGAAGAACTTACGGCTCTGTTCAGGCAAATCCTGTATCGCGTTTTGTGGGAGAGATTCCTCAAGAGCACGTAAAAGCTATTGGTGTTGGTTCTGCAGGTTTTTCTGGAGTTGGTTGGGCAAAGCGAGGAGACCGTCATGGAACCTTTGGCTCTGGTCGCGGCTCCGAGGTCTACGGTGGAAACGTTTTTGGTTCTCGCACGCGCTCTACCGGCGGTGCTCCAGCTCCACGTACAGCTCCTATTCAGAAAGACCCAGCCCGCGCTTCTGCAAGTTTTGCTGTGGGAGACCAGGTTTCTCACAAGACCTTTGGCCCAGGCGTTGTTTTAGCAGTTCAGGGCGATACTATTGAGGTCAAGTTTACGCGTACTAATAAGACAAAGAAGCTCATGAAGGGCTTTGCTCCGATTGTAAAAATTGAGGGATAGCCATGGTGTTAATGCATGACGGCTTGATCTTGGGCCTCACTCCACAAGATTTTATTTTCAGAGTAGTTACCTTTGTAGTGGTGTTTTTCATTGCATTTTTGATTGAGCATTTTGCAATAAAGCTCTCAAGAAAGGCTTTGGATTCATCTA
>CAUUEB010000066.1:0-3456 GCA_963544135.1 uncultured Atopobium sp.
ACTCACTGGCGCTGGTTGAGGCACTTTGTGAAGCGCTTGTACTTGCGGATTCGCTCGCACTTGTTGAGGCGCTCATCGATGCTGACGTACTTGCGGACTCTGATGCGCTCGTTGAAGCGCTTTGCGATGCTGAAGTGCTGGCTGATTCACTGGCGCTGGTTGAAGCACTTTGCGATGCTGACGTACTTGCTGACTCACTGGCGCTGGTTGATGCACTTTGCGATGCTGACGTACTTGCGGATTCGCTCGCACTTGTTGAAGCACTCATCGACGCTGACGTACTTGCGGACTCTGATGCGCTCGTTGATGCACTCATGGAAGCACTTGTACTTGCGGATTCAGATGCACTTGTTGAGGCGCTCATGGATGCTGACGTACTTGCGGACTCACTCGCACTTGTTGAAGCGCTCATCGATGCACTTGTACTTGCGGATTCACTGGCGCTCGTTGAGGCGCTCATTGAGGCCGAGGTACTTGCTGACTCTGATGCACTGGTTGATGCACTCAATGAGGCTGAAGTACTTGCTGATTCACTCGCACTCGTTGAGGCGCTCATGGACGCTGACGTACTTGCGGACTCACTCGCACTTGTTGAAGCGCTCATCGATGCTGACGTACTTGCTGACTCACTGGCGCTGGTTGAGGCACTTTGTGAAGCGCTTGTACTTGCGGATTCGCTCGCACTTGTTGAGGCGCTCATGGATGCTGACGTACTTGCGGACTCACTCGCACTTGTTGAAGCGCTCATCGATGCACTTGTACTTGCGGATTCACTGGCGCTCGTTGAGGCGCTCATTGAGGCCGAGGTACTTGCTGACTCTGATGCACTGGTTGATGCACTCAATGAGGCTGAAGTACTTGCTGATTCACTCGCACTCGTTGAGGCGCTCATGGACGCTGACGTACTTGCCGATTCTGAGGCGCTGGTTGATGCACTTTGCGATGCGCTTGTACTTGCGGATTCTGACGCACTCGTTGAGGCACTCATGGAAGCCGAGGTACTTGCGGATTCGCTCGCACTTGTTGACGCGCTCATGGACGCTGACGTACTTGAGGATTCGCTGGCGCTGGTTGACGCACTTTGTGACGCCGACGTGCTGGCTGACTCACTGGCACTCGTTAATGCGCTGTGTGAAGCTGAAACACTTTCAGAGGTTTTTTCAGATTCACTTGTCGACATACTTTCCGAAGCACTGGTACTTGCAGATTCCGAGGCACTCGCTAAGGCACTCATTGACGCTGATGTTTTTGCGGATTCACTGGCGCTGGTTGAGGCTGACATACTATCCCTATTAGGGGTAACTGTATAGGGTACCTCCAATTCATAAGTGCTACTAAGGCCTGTTCCGTCAGGTAAGGTTGTAAATCTAACAGAATAAGTGAATCGTCCAGGAGTACTAATATCTGGTAAGTCTGAGCTGACAAAATTTGCAGATAAGATGGCCGATTGTGAAACCGAATCTGCACTATACCATTCACTTGGCGTATAGCTATTATAATAATCCTCATCATCAACATCTTGTTCAAATGTATGAGAAACACCCTTCACCTCGATAACTTTATGTTTCAGAGTAGTTGTACTCACCAACAACTCTGAACTATTTGAAGTTGTCCCATAACGACCAACATCATAGGTTCGGGTAATCGTATAGTTAAATTCACCTGCCGTTGCCGTTGACAATGGCAGAGTTGTCGTTGTTGAAGATGTAGAGTTATTGGTCCATTTGGTTGTGTAAGATTGGTCTGTCACATCAGATGTGAGATACGCATCTGCATTTGAACCATTGTGAAGATTTTGACCTTTAAAATCATAAATAGGTGTTTTAGCCTCAATCTTAGGTAAAACCTTATAATTCACATTAACGGTTTGCACAGAACCGTCTGAATAGGTTACTTTTGCAACAGCTGTTTGATTCCCCGAAGTAGTCGTTGAAATCGGCGTTGACCAAACAAGACTATAACCAGAAGCTGCAGGTGTTGTACTTTCATTTGAAGCGACCGTCACAAATTTACTTACATCGGAAAGATCCGAAGCTGTTTCACCCTGCAATGTGTACACAGTTGTTGATTTGGCAGAGGCTGTGTAAATTTCGTTTTGTCTGATTTTATGGAAAGCATAGGTAATTCCTTGGTTACCCGTAACAACTTTCACAGTATTACCAAAAACATAGCCCTTAGCCGTAGAAACGTTTGTTGCTTTTAGCGTATAACCACTAATAGCAAGGTATTCTCCCAAATCTACATTCGTTCCAGGAGTTTTCTGAATCAACACTTCATTTTTTCCAGGAATCTCTTCCCCAGTGTCTGCATCAATGAATTTCACCGTAATGTAGGCACCCTGAGCTGAATAGTCAAACTTCTCCAATTGGAATTGCTGTAAATTATAACCGGAACCCGTCGAGCCAAAGAGCGCAAAGGCCATTTCATCAGGATAGCCAGCATTTTGTAACAGGCTTCTGCTCTTATTCTCGTTTTTTATGACACTTGCATTTGGATGTCCAAGAACTTCCATGTCACCATTAACAGCTATGGAATCATAGTTTAGATTCATAGACCAAGTTTGTCCATTATAGGTGACCGTCATCACCTTGGTATCCCCATCATAGACAACCTTATAGTCCTTCAATGAATTATCTGTTGGGCCTTCCCCATTTAGCTTCTTAATGGTACGGATAACAGGGTAAACAGAACCCTTGGCATCATTTCTAGATCCATTATAGTTATAAGTAAAGCCTCCAAAAGCTCCCTTTTGATACCCTGAATACTTAGGATCGGCTGAAGCTTTATTATTCGGTAATGGGTTACCCGTATTATGCCAAGTATCTAGTTTGAAACCGAAAGAACCTTTGAGGTTATCTCCTCCCATCCCAAGACTGGCACCTGATCCATTACCGTTGGCATTTCCGATTTCTCCGATGGCACCTGTTGAGAATACCGCAGCGATTCCATCGCCACCATCATGACCGTTTTTAGGGCGCCCTTCATAAGCCTCTCCGAGGTTGATTTTTCCTGTGAGAGTGAAACTTTCGTTCATATCAATCTTCGTGTTCAGGGTATAGGCACCTGCCTGACTTGGCGCACTTGGCGTCAAGGTCAAAATCCCATTACTTAAAGAGGCATCTCCAGTTGTTTTAAAGTAGGTGGATTGATTCTTATTGGTTACAATCAAATGCGCCTTAGGATCATAGGTTGCATTTCCCAGTGAAGCGTTTGTATCGTAGGATGCACGTAAGGTATTGGCAGCAGTAATCCGTGCTCCATTCCGGTAATCACGAGCACCAGAACTTGCGCGTAACACTGTATTGACCACAGTATTACGTGTTCTAGTAGCTTCAGAGATAAGGGCGTTGAGGTCAGCGTTTGGATCTGTCAAAGCATTTTGAATCGCTTCAATCGTAGTCTTTCCTTTTAGAAGGGCACTTTCCGCTCCTTCACGATTGCCTAGTCTTCCTAGAT
>CAUUEB010000067.1:0-3441 GCA_963544135.1 uncultured Atopobium sp.
TTCTAAGCTGACGTGCTTTAAGGAGCGAGAAGGTCACTGCAGCTGCAATGATTGCTAGCCAGATGAGGCCAGAGACAATCATTTGGGTTGTAAAGTTGGACCAAATAACCTCATGACCGTCTGCAAGCGGCATACCACCGTTCAAGAATACTGCCTGAACGTACGATGCCACGCCGATGGCTCCTACGAATGCAACTGCAACGTTAAAGACGCGTTTGCGAAGTAATGAAAGCACTGCAGTAGAAACAAGCGTTAGCAAAAGACCAGCTAAAAATACAGGACCTGCTACGTCATTAAGGCTAAACGATAAATCCTTTGCGTTGTTGGCCACCAGCTCAAGTGGAGCGACAACCAAGATGGTAAAAACCGTGAAGAATGAAACTAGAAATGCTACACCAACGCGGCCTTTGGGCTTGAGGGTGCCCTCTTTTTGCTCTTTAAGGCGTATAGCTTCTGCCGCGAGGATTTCCTTCATCTGAGCGTTTGCAGCCTCAGCACCCTTGGTGTCTACCTTGTGCACAGCGCCTTCAACGATCTTGTTTGCGTTCTCGTCAATCTTAAGCAGACGGAACAGTACCTTACGAGAGCGTCTAAACGCCACACCAAGCACAGCGGAGAGCGCAACTACAACCGCTGCCAACGCCTGAATGGTGTAGGTCATAACCGATGGGTCAACATAAGCCTGAGCTGTTGCTGGCAGGAGCGCCCACCAGACTAGAGTCAACACAAGCGTGTAGAGTAAGCCATGGATGATGAGCAGAATTTTACTAGCTGACGATCTAGTCATAGTCAACGAAACCCCTTGTTCAAATCTGAAGCTAACTAATCTGCACGGTATTTGTTCCTAGATAGTAATCGCCCATTACCTTGCAAAGTGAACGCGAAATATCTCGAGAAATATAAGAATTTGAAGTACCGTTTGCAATAGCCTGAGCAAATGTGATGAGCTCAAATCTAAAGCCTTCTCCATCAAGTTGATAGAAGTAGCGCTTATTGTCTGCAGGATTTTCGTAGCGGATTTCAAAGTAATCTGTTTTCCACCAAGGCGCTGGTACATAGACATAAGCGTCAGTACCAGAGATAACCAACTCGCCTTCGGATTTAACACCGGTTGCTACTTTCATAGAAGCTACCGCACTTGGATAGACAAAATCTATCTTGGTAAACTCGCCTTCGTGTACAAAGCCCTTCTCGCCACGGGTAATGATTTGTGAAGACGTATAGTCGGTGCCAAGAATTTGGAAGATGGGGAGAAGAGCGATTGGTCCCCATTCGCCCATGCCGCCCCAGTTGGCGCCTGTGATCGAATCATCAGTTTTGTTGTAGCGAAGAGAAGTGCACGTCGCATCAACTGAGACAACCTTGCCAATTTTTCCACCTTTAACCAAAAGAACAAGTCGATGGAAGGCAGTCGAATAAGCCGTTTTAATGGCATCTTGGAGTACCAGACCGTGCTCTTGAGCATAAGATACTAGAGAATCGCCGGCTTCTGGCGTTAGAGCAAAGGGGGATTCACACAGAACGTGCTTTCCTGCCTCAAGTGCTTGTCTGATTTGTTTCTCGTGAAGTGATGGATCTGAGGCTATAACAACAGCGTCAACTTTTTGCAAAAGCTCGGAGACATCAGAGGTTACAACAGGTAACTCAGCTAGTTCAGGAGTAAGTATGGTGGTTTCAGGAGTAGCAATACCCTCAATCTCCATGCCATTTACAAAGCGAGCTTGTCTTCTGTATTTATCAAGCCAAGAAGCATCACCAATAAGGCCAACAGAAAGCTTGCGCTCTTCACTGCGAAGCTCCGTGCTTGAAATGCCTTTTGTTCGGTCAAGATACACGACTTTACAGTAGTCAGAAAGGTAGTCAAACTTGCCTTTCCAGTCTGAGCCGATGGCAAAAATATCTGCACCATAACGGCGGATATCGTCAATTTTTTGGCCTTCGTATTCTTCAACGATAATCTCGTCAGCAAGACCAGTTTCTCTGACGTTTTCGATTCGTTCAGAAAGGCTTTGCTTTACGTTGATTTTACCGCGAGCCATATCGTAAGCTTCAGCAGTAACGCCTACGATAAGATAGTCGCCCAGGTCTTTGGCGCGCTTGAGTAGGTTAGTGTGACCATAGTGAAGCAGGTCAAAGGTGCCATAGGTGATTACCTTTGTCATGGTTACTCCCTAGTGGTTAAAAGACCTCTACGCTGAACGTCATGAATTGCTGCAACAAGAACAGCATTGTCACTTACGTCGTGTGCGCCAATGTGTCCAACACGGAAAGAAGTATCTGCGTTCTCGCCACCATTTGGACAAATCCACATACCGTATTCATCTTTAAGCACTTGGAAAAGCGTTTTTGCAGAGTAGTTACCAGTTGAAAGGAAAGTGACTGCATTTGAAGGAGAAACAAGGCGCATCTCAAACGGAAGACTTTGAGCGCGCTCACGGAAATCTTTTGCGAGTGCTGCAATACGTGCGTTTTCAGCATCAACGCCGCCTGCTTTAACAATGTTGCTGAGGCGTTTATGGATTTGAAGAAGCGCTTGTACTGCTGGAGTAAAAGGCGTTTGGCCGCGCTCTCCATTTTGGAGAAGCAAATTAAGGTCAAGATACATGCATGGTGCTTTAATTCCAGCAATCTTATTAACTGCCTTTGGAGAAAGCACAATTGGAGAAATGCCTGGAGGGCAGGCAAGCGCCTTTTGAGAGCCAGTAATCATGACGTCTACACCTAAAGAAGCCATGTCAAAGGGATCTGCTAAGAAAGAACTGACGCAGTCTGCAATCCAGAACAGATTATTTGCTTTGCAGAATGCAGAGATAAGCTCCGCATCATACAAAATACCCTGAGAAGTCTCACCAAGATTGACGAGAAATGCAGTGTAGCCCTGATTTTGATAACGCTCTAAATCGGCTGCAGTTAAAGGTGAGCCGTAGTTGAGCTTAATGACGGTATGTGGAATGTTATGCAGCTCAAGAAGCTGAACAAAACGATGACCAAAGCTACCGCCGTCAACTACAAGAGCTTTATCTTCTGCTGAGAGGGTGCCTGCAACAACGGTTTCCATTCCTGCAGTACCAGATCCAGTTACAAAAACAACACGAGAACCCTCTGGTGCTTTTGCCAGCTCACAGAGCATTTGCTCGTTCTCAAGCATGGTAGTTGAGAACTCTGGAGTCCTAAAGTAGGGGACATCAAGCGCGCCAAGAGCACGAACATCGTCTTCTGATTGAACGGGACCAACAGCAAAGTTCAGCATATTTCTCCAATGATTGCTACATTGTTTTATATAAGTATACAACCTGCACTTATATGGTTTCTAGTTGTCACGTTTCTACGCTGTAATGACAAACTAACCGTTACTTTTTTGTCCGCTCTTATAAGCCATGTTGATGAGCTTGGCCCCGGGGGGTGGCCAAAACTTGTGGAGCATCTCCAGTTTTTCTTGTT
>CAUUEB010000068.1:0-3422 GCA_963544135.1 uncultured Atopobium sp.
GATACTAATGAAGTAAAAGTTCGAAAGAGCAAACTTAGTTTGCCTACGTTATTTTGGGGGGATGCATGGATACAGAAAAGACCTCACAGGGTCCTGCAAATTCTGGTCCAGTTCTTCCTCTTGCCATGCTTGGTGAGGGAGAGACTGCGTTGATCGTAACGGTTAAGGGTGCTTCTGATCTTCGCCAGCACCTCTCAACACTTGGTTTTGTTGAGGGCGCCGAGGTAAAGGTTATTTCACGAGTCAACGGCGACGTTATTGTTAGCGTTAAGGGTGCACGACTTGGACTGAATCGTCAGATGTCGTCGCACATCATGGTTTCTCCGCTCTAAACACTTTGTTGTATTGCGCTGCTGGTAAAACCCGCGGCTTTTAATACGTGTTTCGATGAAAGGAAGGTTATGGCAACTCTGAAAGAAGTTAAGGTGGGGGAGAGTTGCACGGTTGCTGCGCTAAAGGGTGTAGGCGCCGTGAAACGTCGCATCATGGACATGGGCCTTACTAAGGGCACTGAGGTTTACGTCAAGAAAGTAGCACCACTGGGAGACCCAATTGAGCTCACAGTTCGTGGCTACGAGCTTTCTATCCGTAAGGATGAGGCTGCAAGCATTGAAGTAGTAGACGTTCACAAGGTAGAGGAAGCCTAATGGCACAAAAGACTATTATTGGTCTTGCAGGTAACCCAAACTGCGGTAAGACCACCCTATTCAATGAGCTTACGGGCTCAAACGGTTACGTCGGCAACTGGCCTGGCGTTACCGTCGAGAAGAAGCAGGCAAACTGGCGCGCTGATAAGGATGTCACCTTTGTCGACCTTCCTGGTATTTATTCTCTGTCTCCTTATTCACCTGAGGAGCAGGTATCTCGTGACTACCTCATTAATGAGCGTCCAGACGCCATTATTGACCTTCTCGATGTTACCAACCTGGAGCGAAATCTCTATCTGACAACTCAGATTCTTGAGGCTGGCCGCCCTGTTGTTCTTGGTCTTAACATGGTTGACCTGCTCAAGGAGTCCGGTGACGTCATTGATACCAAGGAGCTTTCCAAGCAGCTTGGTGTTGAGGTTGTTGAGGTTTCTGCACTTCGTAACAAGAACATTGACACTCTGGTAAAGACTGCAATTAAGGCTGGCCAGGAGGGAACTCCTGCTGAGGGCGTTAAGTGCTTCTCCCCAGAGGTAGAAGAGGCTCTTGGCAAGATTGCTGCTGCAATCGAGGGTCTTGCTCCTGCAACTCTTTCTCGTTGGTACTCCATTAAGGTCTTTGAGCGCGATGTAAATGCAATTGCTCCTCTTAACCTTTCTGCCGAGAAGACCGCAGAGCTTGAGCAGATTATTGCTGCAGTTGAGCAGTCCCGCGACGATGATGCTGAGTCCATCATTACGTCTGACCGTTATGAGTGGATTGCTGGCGTAATGGCAGCTTGCGTCAAGAAAGCACCTAAAAAACTGAGTACTTCCGAGAAGATTGACCGTGTTGTTACTAACCGTATTCTGGGTCTTCCAATTTTTGTTATTGTAATGTCCCTGGTGTATTTTATCTCTATTTCTACAGTTGGTATCAATGCTACCAACTGGGTCAACGACAATCTGTTTGACAAAGGTTTTCACGTATTGGGCATCGGAGATGCAGAGTATAGTCAGGCAAAAGATGATTTTGACTCTCACCACTATGGCGACCAGATTGACGCATATCTCAATGCAGCAGACGAGGCCGGTATTGATACCACTGAGGTTCGTGCTGCAATTGCGGCTAAACAGTGGGATTCTGACGCTATCACCAGCTTTGAGGCAGAGACTGCCAAGAAGAACGTTGTTGCTCTGAGCGCACCAGTTCATGATGAGGATGGCAACTTCGTTGATACTGACGACAATCCTCTTCAGCTTGACGCAAACGGCAACCCAATTCTTGCTGAAGGTCAAGAACTTCAGACTCTGGGCGGCGTAACTGCTGCGGGCTTCAAGACCGCTGTTGAAGGCGCTGCTACTGAGCCAGAGGCATCTGAGTACGGCATGTATGTCCCTGGTATTCCTACGCTTGCTCGCGGCGCTCTTGAGGGTGCTGGCGCAAGCCCCGTCATCACCAGTCTTGTAGTTGACGGTATTATCGGCGGCGTAGGTGCTGTTCTTGGCTTTATTCCACAGATGTTTGTCTTGTTTGTTATGTTGTGTTTCTTGGAAGACTGCGGATATATGAGCCGCGTTGCTTTTGTTATGGACCGTGTCTTCCGTCGTTTTGGTCTATCAGGTAAGTCTTTTATTCCACTTCTTATCTCCTCTGGTTGTGGTGTTCCTGGCGTTCTTTCTACTCGTACTATTGAAAATGAGAAAGATCGTCGCATGACGATTATGCTTACCACTATGATTCCATGTTCGGCAAAACAGCCTATTATTGCCTTGATTATGGGTGTTCTTATTGGAGGAACTACTGCTTGGTGGATTGCCCCAGCCTTTTATTTCTTGGGTGTAGCTATGATTGTTATTTCTGCAATCATGCTAAAGAAGACTAAGGCTTTTGAGGGAGAGCCAGCACCATTTGTCATGGAACTTCCTGATTATCACATGCCTTCTCTTAAGTCTTGGGCAATGCATGTTTGGGAGCGTATTTCTGCGTATATTATTAAAGCTGGTACCATTATTTTTGCTGCAGCAATTGGAATTTGGGTTTTATCCAATTTTGGCTGGGCTAACTGGGACGGCGCAAATGGAGTATTCGGCTATCTCCCAGGTATTCAGGGTGCTCCTGATAATGTTATGGACTTTTCTTTGCTTGCTGCTATTGGCGGTTCTATTGGATTTATCTTCTCTCCACTTGGATTTGGAAATTGGCAGGCAACTGTAGCTTCTATTTCTGCTTTGATTGCAAAAGAGAATCTTGTTTCCACCTTTGGCGTTCTTTATGGCCTTGGCGATGCAAGTGAGAAGTCTGTCACTATGTGGTCTGGCTTTGCTGGTATGTTTACTGATGCTGGTGGCATTCTTCACGTTGGTGCAATGTGCGCATTTGTTGCATTCAATATGCTTGACGCACCTTGCTTCGCTGCAGTAGGTTCTATTCGTCGACAAATGAACGACTCTAAGTGGTTCTGGTTTGCTATTGGCTATCAGTGCGTATTTGCATGGATTGTTGGCCTGATGATCAATCAGTTCTGGGAGTTCTTTGTCCTTGGTTCCTTTGGTGTGTGGACTGTTATTGCCTTCATCTTCTTGGCAGCAATTCTCTTCCAGCTCTTCCGTCCTGCTCCAAAGTGGGATAAGAAGGACGACAAGATCCTTACCAACCTTACCGAGGTTGCAAAGGCATAAGCTACTACTAGCTGAGTACGCTGACCTGATCCCCCGCACCAATTCGGTGCGGGGGATTTTGTTCGAGGCTTTAGCCTGTTGAGCGCGAGAAGCGCGCGAAACACAAAACCACCCG
>CAUUEB010000069.1:0-3361 GCA_963544135.1 uncultured Atopobium sp.
ACACCAGAAACAATAACGCAGAGGTAGCGAGTCTTACGAACGCTAATACCCAGCGTCTCGGATGCGTGTGGGTGCTCGCCAACGGAGCGAATACGCAGGCCCCACTTAGTGCGGTAGAGCACAAACCAGACGAGAAGAGCGGTCAAAAGTGCAAGGACCACGGTAATGTCTACGTTCAAGCTGGAATAAGGTGTGTCGTTAAAGGCACCCTCGCCAAAAAGCTTTGGCAACTTGTTAACAGCTGGAGACATTGCAGCGCCATCAAACAAAAGACGGCAGGCAAACAGTGCAATACCAGGAGCAAGTAAGTTAATAGCAACACCAGAGACGGTCTGGTCAGCGTTAAACGTAATGGATGCCATAGCGTGCAGAAGTGCAATCAGGCCACCTGCAATACCTGCACAGAGGAAACCAATCCAAGGGTTTCCGGTGAGGTAGCTACCTGCAACACCTGCAAAGGCGCCAACGCCCATCATGCCCTCAATACCAATGTTGACAACACCGGAGCGCTCGGAGACGACGCCGCCCAGAGCACCAAAAATAAGAGGTGTCGAGTACATGAGGGTAACGGAAACAAGAAGAATCAGGTTAGTGAGCATTGTTTGCCTCCTCCTGAGATGGGTCGGACGCATCACTCACTTGAGCAGCAAGCTTTGCCTCTTCTTCCTTAGCCTTCTGGGCACGCTTGTGATCAAGACGGTCGGCAAGCATTGGAATAACGCCACCCAGAGCCATGAAGAACACGATGGTACCAATAACAATGTTGATAATCTCGGAAGGTGCACCAACAACCTGCTGAACAGTCTGGCCACCATAAAGAAGACCAGCAAACAGGAAGGATGCAGGAATACATGCCACAGGATTGCAGTTGGCGATAAACGCAACGGATAGGCCGTTAAAGCCGTTGTTCTCAAATGCTGCCAGCGTTGCAATACTGTGAGGAGCAATGCCGGTAATAGTCAGAGCGCCTGCAAGTCCGCAGAGTGCACCAGAAATAGCCATGCAAAGTGTGAGGTTCTTCTTAACGTTGATGCCGGTAAACTGAGCAGCGTCGCGGTTAAAACCAACAGCGCGCATCTCATAACCAACCTTAGTGCGCATAAGCAGCCAACCGATGAAGATAGCTGCGAAAATAGCAACAAAAATACCAATGTTTACGTCGGTGCGCATAATAGCGTCACCGATAACAGGGATATTGCGAATTGCCTCAGCGCCGTCCTCGGAATTCTTCATGCCATAGAACAGCGTGGTGTAGCCGGACTCGTTAATAGGGTACGAAGATGTTGAGTTTGGCTGGTGGAACTGTGGAAGAGAAACCACAAAGTTGCAGAGGTAGAGGCTGATCCAGTTAAACATAATGCTGGTAATAACCTCGTTGATGCCAAACTGGGCTTTAAGCCATCCAATGATGGCGCCAATACCTGCTCCGCCTGCGGTGCCTACCAAAACAACTACAGGAATCTGCAGCACAGGAGGAAGGTCAAGGCTGTAGCCAACAATAACAGCCAGGATAGTACCAACAATGTACTGACCCTCAGCACCAATGTTAAAGAGGCCAACGCGGAATGCAAAGGCAACGGCAATACCCGTAAAGAGCAGAGGTGTTGCCTTAATAATGACGTTAGAAATGTATTTTGGCTTACCTACCATGCCGCCAATAAGAGCCTCAAACGAGCTGATAGGGTCATAACCTGCAACAACCAAAATAATAGAAGCAACCAACAGGCCAACAAAAATAGCAACAATTGCTGACGTAATTGGCTTTCTCATTATCTTTGTAAGCGTACTCACTCGGCGTCACCTCCTGCCATCAGCAGGCCAGCCTGCTCTTCAGTGATAGTACCTTGGTCAAACTCGCCAACATTCTTGCCGGCGTAAATAATTGCCATCTTATCGGCAACGTCCATAATCTCGTCCAGCTCAAAGGAAATCAGCAAAATTGCTGCTCCACGGTCCCTCTCGCGAATCAGCGCTTTGTGAACAAACTCAATAGCACCAACGTCAAGGCCGCGAGTTGGCTGGATGGCAATGAGAACGTCTGGGTTGGAAGAGACCTCGCGGGCGATAATAACCTTCTGCTGGTTGCCGCCGGAAAGTCCCACTGCCTGATGATCTGCGCACTCTGCCGGACGAATATCAAACTCATCAATCAGCTTCTGAGAGAATTCCTTGATCTTTTCCAGTTCAAGTGCAATGCCCTTACCAAAGGTTTCCTCGTTGTGGCGCTCAAGCACCATGTTCTCGGCAACCGTAAAGGGCAGAACCAGGCCCCAACGATGACGGTCTGAAGGAATGGTTGCAACTGCGTGATCAATAACCGTCTTAGGAGTTGTGCTCTGAATCTCTTCACCCTTGACAGAAATGGTGCCCGACTCAGGTTTGACCAGTGCGTTTATGGCATCGGCAAGTTCTTTCTGGCCGTTGCCGTCAATGCCTGCAAGACCAACGATCTCGCCGGCACGAATATCCAAATTAAAGCCGTTTACCTGCTCAATACCGCGCTCGTCCTTGACGTGGAGGTCTTTGATTGAAAGAACAACCTCACCAGGAGTTGCTGGCTTCTTTTCTACATGCAGGTTAACGTTTCTACCCACCATAAGTGTTGCAAGCTCAGTCTCGGATGTCTTGGAGACATCAACCGTGCTCATGTACTTACCACGACGAATAATGGTGCACTCGTCAGCGGAAGACATAATCTCTTTAAGCTTGTGAGTAATAACAATGATGGTTTTACCCTTGCTTACCAGGTCATGCATGATCTGGATAAGCTTCTCAATCTCCTGCGGCGTAAGAACTGCCGTAGGCTCATCAAGAATAAGAATCTCTGCGCCACGATACAGGGCCTTCAAGATCTCAACACGCTGCTGCATACCAACAGAAATGTCTTCAATCTTGGCGTCAGGATCTACGTCAAAGCCGTATTCCTCAACAATCTCCAGGACCTTCTCGCGAGCTCGCTTTGGATCAAGGACGCCACCAGCCTTGGTGACCTCGTTGCCCAAAACAATATTTTCTGTAACAGTAAAGTTCTCAACCAACATAAAGTGCTGGTGAACCATACCAATGCCGTGAGCGATAGCATCGTTTGGGCCAGAAATGGATACGCGCTCTCCGTTGAGGTAAACATCTCCCTCATCCGCAGAATACAGGCCGTACAGTACGTTCATAAGCGTACTTTTACCTGCGCCGTTCTCTCCTAAAATGGCGTGGACAGTTTGCTTGCGCACGTTAAGGTCTACGGCGTCAAGAGCTTTAAACGATCCAAAAACTTTGGTAATGCCATGCATCTGAACAGCGTAATCCGAACTGACTTCCACGAGCCACCTCCTTTACACACTTGCTAGAGGTGAGGAGTGCCAAA
>CAUUEB010000070.1:0-3267 GCA_963544135.1 uncultured Atopobium sp.
AGTTCTTTATCAGAAGCTTCCTCTGTCCACTCTGGCTCGTTCATGCGATTAAGCTCGTGAGCTGTGGATTCTCGCTCACGACGATTACGTTCGTTCATACTACCTAACTTGCCTTTAGCGCTTACTACTTCTTAAGTGAAGAAAGTGCTGGATGAATCTTATCTTTGTCGGAAAGAATAACCTTTGCAGGATCTAAGGTTTTCTCGCCAAGAAACGCTGGCCACTCAACGCAAAGCTCTGGATCGTTCCACATAATGCCGCCCTCATCACCTGGGTGATAGATGTCGTCACACTTGTAGCAGAACTCTGCAGTCTCGGAGAGTACCAAGAAACCGTGGGCAAAGCCGCGAGGAACAAAGAACTGTCTGCGATTCTCCGCGGACAAAACAACGCCTTCCCACTGACCCCAGGTTGGGCTTCCCTCTCGCAGGTCAACTGCAACGTCAAAGACAGTGCCGGAGATTACGCGCACAAGCTTTGCCTGTGGATGCTCAATCTGGAAGTGAAGGCCGCGAAGCACGCCCTGCACGGAGTAAGACTGATTGTCCTGCACAAATGAAGCGTCAATGCCGCCAGCAACAAAGTTTTCTTCACGGTAAGTCTCCATAAAGCCACCACGAGCATCACCGTACAGCTTTACGTCCACAACCTTTACACCCTCAATCGAGGTGTCATAAAACGTAAAATTGCCCGACTGAATAGGGTTTTTAAGCTCTTTTGGAAACTCCATAGCGTTCACCTTTCGATTTCTTTAGGTAATCTACTATATACGAGTCAAGATTAATAAGGCTTTTGAGCTATGATATTCATGCAGTTAACGTGTAATTTGCAATTCAAAGGATGCTTGTGAGAATTCTTGCAGTCGTTCCCGCTTACAACGAAGAAGCCTGTATTGCTTCAACTATTACAGAGTTGTGCCAGGTAGCCCCTCAAGTTGATTACATCATAATCAACGACGGCTCCGCTGACCGCACACTGGACATCTGTAAAGAGCGTGGATTTAACTACCTTAATTTACCTGTTAATGGTGGTCTTTCTGCTGGCTTTAGGGCTGGTATGCGCTATGCAAAAGAGCATGGCTACGATGCAGTGGTGCAGTTTGACTCCGATGGCCAGCACAGGCCTGAATACATTGCTCCTATGGCGCAAGCAATGGTAAACGAGGGAGCAAACATTGTTATTGCTTCCCGTTTTGTCACCAAAGCTCGCGGAAATTCTCCCCGAGAGATTGGCTCCAAGCTTATTTCTTGGCTCATTAAAACAAGCACTGGTCAGACCATCACTGACCCCACGTCAGGCATGCGTATGTATGACCGCGGCCTCATTGAGACGTATGCGCGCTCCTTTGATTTCTCCCCTGAGCCAGACACCATCTCTTTGCTGATGCGCCGCGGTGCAAAGGTTGTCGAGATTGAAACTGAGATGCGTGAGCGTCAAGGGGGCGAGTCCTATTTGAGCTTCTATAACTCAATTATGTATATGGCTCGCACGTGCCTCTCGCTTTTGCTCTTTCAGTGGTTTAGATAAGGTGGCACCATGACTTTAGTTCTCAGAATTCTGCTGCTTATTGGTGCTCTTTTTGCCATGGGCATTGTCATCAATAGTGTTCGTAAATCAAAGATTCGCATTTCCGACTCAGTCTATTGGGTTGTCTCTGCAGGAATCCTTGTTTTGTTTGCGCTCATTCCTCAGCTTGCCTATTTCTTCTCAAGTCTGTTTGGCTTTATGAGCCCTGCAAACTTTGTTCTGATGCTGGTTATTGTGATGATTCTCATCAGGCTCTTCCATCAGTCCTGTGCAATCTCCAAGCTCACCTATAAGGTTGAGCAGCTTTCTAGTGAGCTTGCCTTGCGTGATAAAGATGCACGTGACGAGAAAAACCTTGATTTTGTAACTGATCTGAACCAGCGCACTCGCGTGTAAACAACACGTCAGCTCCCTGACAGCACGCTCACACAGGCAATACCTTAAAAAAGTCCGCTTACGCAGCGGACTTTTTCTTTTGATCTTTAAATCCCAAGAAGCAGAAGATGCCAAACACAAGGGCAAGAATTGCAAGCGAGGCATCATAAAGCACGCACGCTCCCATAATGCCAAAGTTGCCCACAAACCATCTTCCGGTAAGTGCAGCAAATCCCGCACCTGCAGCGTAGCTTACAAAGACGGCAACCTGCTTACGCATGGTTACTACCGCGTAGTACAAGATAACCGTCAAAGCATTAAGCAAGCCGCCAAAGAGCAACATTAAAAGCTCTAGCTTATATGGCTCAAAATCAAGGCCATACAAAAGTCCAAGCACCGGAGCGCCTAGAGGCCACGCCAATGCCATAGAAACAACAGTAGCCAAGGCAACTACGGCAAACCCTTTAAGAATCAGACCCACAAACTGCTTGTCTTGCTGATTATTCCAATATTCGGCCATTTGAGTGAGCAGTGGCTTAAAGACAAAGTTACTTAAAAGATTGATAACCATGGCTGGCATGGCCAATGCCGTAAAGAACGTAAGAAGCGCCTGATCGCTCAAAGCACCCAGTGCATAGCGAGGAGCACCAACAACGTACGTTAGCAAGAATGAACCAGCAAACAATGGAGCGGTGGTAACCAACAGCTTTGTAATTTGCTTAACGTCAAAGGTAGGCTTAAGCGTTGCCATCTTCTTAGTAGGAGGAATGACAAGCGCAACCATAACTACCAGTGATGCAACAAAAGAAAGAGCAGCACCAACAAGCAAATTCTTTGTAAGAAGCACACCTACCGCAAAGCCAACAACGGTTGCAAGAACACGATAAAAGAATGCTCTACCAGCAATATCTAAGCGACCATGCTGCTGGAACATACCGTGGAAAACATCTTCTACAACGTCAAATAAACGAAGTGATGCAATAAGGGCATACAGCACTCCCTCGTAGCTCAATCCCTGGGACTGCAGGGTAAAGATAATGATTCCCGCAATCATCAAACCAGTTGTGATGATTCGTGCCGCAAGATACACACCAAACGAGAACACTTCTTCTGTATCGGTAACCTGATACGTCCTAATTTCAAAGTGACCAATAACCATAAGCTGCTGAGCCACAGCATACGCAAGCGAGAAAACACCACCGGCAGCAGCTCCCATGGTACGCGTGACCACCATCAACATAAGAACTGTTGAGGCAGCGTTCATCAAGGAGCCAAGCGTATTCCAGAAGTAGTTTTTCTTAAGCTGTTCCGCAGAAGTATCAATAGTCATAGTTAGCTTTTCTGACCAAAGTCTTCAAATGCCTG
>CAUUEB010000071.1:0-3135 GCA_963544135.1 uncultured Atopobium sp.
ACCTTGACGGACTTAGCGCGACCGAGCATCTCTGCGCTGATCTCGTTGAGGTTGACGCCGAGCTCCTTGATGACTGCCTGGCCGCCGGTGAGAACAGCGATGTCCTCGAGCATGCGCTTACGACGGTCGCCGTATGCAGGAGCCTTGATTGCGCAGACGTTCAGAACGCCGCGGAGCTTATTGAGAATGAGGGTAGTCAGAGCCTCGCCGTCGACGTCCTCAGCCATGATGAGCAGAGGTGCGCCCTGCTTCTGGACTGCCTCAAGGATAGGCAGGATGTCCTGGATGGAGGAAATCTTGTTGTCGGTCATGAGGATGTAAGGATTGTCCAGCTCAGCGGTGAGAGTCTCGTTGTTGGTTGCGAAGTAAGGGGAAACGTAACCCTTGTCAAACTGCATACCCTCAACGGTGTCGATGTCGATGCCGAAGGTCTGGGACTCCTCAACGGTGATGACGCCGTCCTTGCCGACAACGTCCATTGCGTCGGAAATCTTGCCACCGATGACTGGATCACCTGCGGAAATGGTACCAACGGAAGCAATCTGCTGCTTAGTTGAGACCTCCTTGGCGATGCCCCTCATCTGAGCGACGACAGCCTCAACGGCCTTGTCGATACCGCGGCGAATTGCGATTGGGTTTGCACCAGCTGCAACGTTGCGGAGGCCCTCGTTAACGATGACCTGTGCAAGCAGGGTTGCGGTGGTGGTACCGTCGCCGACGGTGTCGTTAGTCTTGGTTGCAACCTCTTTGACCAGCTGAGCGCCCATGTTCTCTACTGGGTCCTTGAGCTCAATCTCGCGAGCAACGGAAACGCCGTCGTTGGTGATGGTTGGTGCGCCGTAAGAACGCTGCAGAGCAACGTAGCGACCCTTAGGTCCAAGAGTGGTGGTTACGGCATCTGCCAGGGTGTTTACGCCCTTAGCAAGCTTGGCACGAGCGTCGGTGCCAAAATCGATATCTTTAGCCATGGTATTCCTCCAAAATAGCTGAATTTACACGTAAAAAGCGGACGAACAAGCTGTGAGCGGACAAGCCGCGAGCAAACGAGCTGCGAGTTAACGAGCTACGAGCGGGCGAGCTGCGAGCGATTAGTCCTCGAGGACTGCAAGGATGTCGTCAGCGCGAAGAAGCAGAAGCTCCTCACCGTCTACCTTGACCTCGGTGCCGCCGAACTTGCCATAAAATACCTGGTCGCCGACTTTAACATCAAGAGCGATGCGATTGCCATTCTGATCAAGCTTGCCAGTTCCAACTGCGAGGACCTCACCGCGCTGAGGGAGCTCCTGAGCTGCGGATGCAATGTAGAGACCAGAGGATGTCTTCTCCTCTTTTGGAGCAGGCTTTACCAGAACACGATCTCCAAGTGGCTTCAAATTCATAATGAAAACCTCCCTTTCGGGCTAAGCCCGATATTGGCGCCAAGCGCCCTTTTCCAACGCTATTAGTTATTCCACACGGGAAAACAATTTATACGAAATATCGCGAAAATCTTACAAAACCGACTTAGATTTTCTGTAGGCGTGCAGTATAAGCCGTCAACGGTTATGCGCTGTCTGGTAGGTGCGGCCGGGGCGCAGACGGTATGCGGACGGGATGCAGGCGGCGAGCAAGTGAACGGCATCGCTGAGCTGCTGGTAAGCGTAGCTTACGGTCGGCGGGTGCGCACGCCGAGTGGTATTGACCCGCGTTTTCTTACCATTAGCATAATTTTCGGCGTAAATTTTTTCTGCGTGCATATTCTGCTAGTGATATGCGCGTTTTTGCATAGGAAAAATGAGCACCTTTTTGACAGGGGCCAATTTGGGTAAAAAATCCGTTTAGTTGGGGATGAAATGGAGTATTCAGAAAAATTGCACCTACATTTTACCAGGTAACAAATTCTATCCAGATTTCTGATTATTTGTCCGAAACAAAACAGCAGGTAGATTTGATGCATAGAATCACACTATTTCTGTAATCCCCAACTAAACGCATTTTTTACCACTTGAGGGCCATTTTGAGGGCAAAATCGCCTCTTCCCCACTCGCAGTAACAATTGACCTGCATAAAAGTACCCGGCTATTCATTTTCATGAATAGCCGGGTACTGAGCGTCATCATTTGATGCAGAAGCGCATTTGCACCATTGGTTTACATCAATATCATCACGTCGCCTTGCGCCGGCAAACCGCAAACTATGCGTCCAAGCTCTCTAACTCAGAGAGCCAAAGCGAGCTAGAAGCGTCGGATGGCATGCGCAGGTCGCCGCGCGGAGACAGCGAAACCGAGCCAACCTTTGGTCCGTCAGGCATCGCCGAGCGCTTGAACTGCTGCGAGAAGAAGCGACGGTAGAACACCTTCAGCCAACGAACGATAGTCTCGTGGTCGTAAATCTCCTGGTCAGTGCCCGTGCCAAACGCACGCTCAGCAAGACGCAGGATCTTCAGCGGGCCGCTTCCGTGACGAAGCACGTGGAACAAGAAGAAATCGTGCAGCTCATAAGGGCCAACCAGGTCCTCCGTCTTCTGCTCAATGGAGCCGTCTGCCGCGGATGGCAGTAGCTCAGGAGAAACCGGTGTGTCCAAAACATCGCGCAAAACGTGAGCAATTTCGTCCTCGCCCTGCTCCTCATACGTGTCGGCGCAGTAATCAACAAGGTACCTGACCAGTGTCTTTGGCACTGAAGCATTCACGCCGTACATGGACATCTGGTCGCCGTTGTACGTTGCCCAGCCAAGCGCCAGCTCGGAAAGGTCGCCCGTGCCAATGACCATGCCGCCCACCTGGTTGGCAACGTCCATCAGAATCTGCGTGCGCTCGCGAGCCTGAGCGTTTTCGTACACAACGTCATGAACGTCCTGGTCATGGCCGATATCGGCAAAATGTTGCAGAACGGAATCGACAATAGAAATCTCACGCAAATCGGCGCCCAGCGACTGCACTAGCTCAATAGCGTTGGTGTACGTGCGGTCCGTGGTACCAAATCCCGGCATCGTCACAGCTACAATGCCCGAACGGTCATATCCTAGCTGGTCAAAAGCGCGTACCGTGACGAGAAGAGCCAGCGTAGAGTCAAGTCCACCCGAAATGCCAATAACCGCATGGTCAGAGCCGGTGTGTGCCAGCCTTGAAGCCAAACCGTGAGCCTGAATCGACA
>CAUUEB010000072.1:0-3108 GCA_963544135.1 uncultured Atopobium sp.
GTGATTATGATTCTGCAGCGTGTTAGCGTCGGCTTTTAGGCCTGGCGCACAAAATGGCGCAGCTTTGGTAGGTTTTGCTGAAGAATCGACATGTTCCTAATCAAGATAGCCAGGCAGCTAGGCGGTCGCACTACCTGATATGCATCTCTATGCATAAACTTCATCTAATATGCTTAAACATGAATAGACTTATATAAGAAATTTAACTATCGATAAATTCTGTATCTACGGAACACACCTAAGTCAGATATTCTGCTCAAATGCGGGCATTTTACACACCTAATGACGATAATCTGCATGATTAGGGTATTTTCAGCGTAATGTATACGTCTTTTTAACAGATTATCCGACTTAGGTGTGTTTTGAACTGCCTCCTATTTCTCATGTCCAAGAAATGGGAGGCAGTTCAATAGCGGGTGGTTTTGTGTTTCGCGCGTTACACGCGCTCAACAGGCTAAAGCCTCGAATAGAAAAAGGCAGCCCACCCAGAGCTGCCTTCAACGCACACTATGTCTCCGCAGCACTAGACTGCGTGCTCTGTCTTAGCTCCCTTTTCCTCCTTGAGAAACTGCATATCCAGAGCCTTAATAAACGGCAGGTAGATTGCCATATCAATCAAAATCAATACGAGCTGAAGTAAAGCGCCCTGCCATCCGCACAGAAGAAATCCCGAGATCAAAGGAGGAGTACTTCCAGGCAGCATAATACCGTTGCACAGAGGCACCAAGCCGGCGCTCATTGCGGACCACGCAATTAAAACGTTAACAACCGGCGTAAAAATCAGAGGAATTGCCATGATGGGATTCAAAACTATCGGCAGTCCGTACATGACGGGCTCGTTGATACCAAAAATACCAGGCACAATGGAGATCTTTGCAATATCTTTAGCACGGCGAGAATTGCAGAACAAAAATATCGCAATCAACAGCGAGAGCGTTGATCCACCGCCGCCAAACAGCGCAAAGAACGCGTCGAACTCTCGGTTGATAATGTTAGGAAGCGCAGTTCCAGCAGCAAAAGCGGCCTGATTTTCCAGCGTAAGCGCGGTCAAAATCGGCGTAAAAATAGGGCTAGTAATGTTTGAACCGTTGATCCCAAAGAACCAGAAAATGCCCTGGATGACGTAAGCAATTGCCAGAGCCCAAACGGTTCCTCCAAGCATGGTCAGCGGAGTCTGCAGCATCGAATAAATGCAGGTGAACGCATCTTTCCAAGGGGTAAGCGCAAACAAAACGCCAACCGCCCATACCGCAAGAAACGTAAGCGACATGGGAATCAGCGCGCTAAACGCCAGAGAAACCGACGTAGGAACGCCCTCCGGCATCCTAATGACCCAGTTCTTCTTGATAACAAAACCAAAAATATGCACCGACAAAAAGCCCACGATAATCGCTACAAACACACCCTTTGCGCCGGTCCACGCAAGAGGAATGCTCTCCACCAAAAATGGTTGAGTAGCTCCCTGAGGCAAAAATTCGGTCACCTGAGGCATCAAAATAAACCAGCTGATGAGCGATACCATTCCGGCAGAAACTCGGTCCTCAAGACCAAGCTGATCAGCAAAGTTATAGCCAATCTCAAACGACAAAAATATCGCCATGAGAGAAACAGTGCAGGCAGATGGAATGGCCAACAGCGAGAAAAGCGACTTACCCTGAATCGTAGTGGCCTTCAAGAAATCAACCCACGCAGGAATTGGCAGATTACCTACCAACGTAAACATTGATCCGATGATAAGGATTGGCATGAGCATAGCAAACGAATCGCGCATAGTAAGAAGATATTTATTCTTACTCACCGACTCTGCCATGGGCATAAGCTTCTTCTCAAGGCCTTCCGCTACATTCATACAGTCCCCAAAACAGCACGTAATCCCTAAAAATTCAGAAGTGAGAATGTTATAACAAATGCAACGATAGCCGTCTATCGCAAGGTCATTCACATAAAATTCACCTACGGACAACGCAATGCCCTACTTCAAATACCCTACTCAAAAAAACCTGGCGAGAAGATCGCTCTTCTCGCCAGGCGTCTACCTGTCAGTTTTTGCCGCAACCCGCACTCGCAGCGCAGCCCGCGACCGCCGGTGTGCAGCGCGGCCCGCACCCGCAGCGCAGCCGCGACCCGCACGCGCTACTTGCTCGTTAACCGCTCGACGAGCTTGTTGATTTCCCATTCGGTCATGCCTACGTCAGTCAGATACTTGCGAGCTCCGGCTGCGTAATCTGCGCCGTCGAGCGAACCATACGTAGGCACCCCAGCAATGCAGCGAGCGATGTCGTCGAACTTCACGTCAACAACGGCGTCGTAACGAGCCTTGTCGTCCTTCTCGTTAATGCCGTAATAGTTGTCGTAGGTAATCATGTAGTCGTCGCGCATCTCGTCGTAGGATGCGCCGCAAAGTGCCTCGAGAAGGGCGCAGACAAAGCCCGTACGATCCTTACCCTCGGTGCAGTGAATAAGGTAGGGTCCCTTATGCAGAATTATCTCGCGCAGACCCGCTACCAGGCGATAAGCATATTGGCCACCACGATAATTGGCGTTGAGGTTAAGAGCAGCAACATTCCCTGCGTCGTACAAGCTTTTATGCCACGTAATGTCGTAGTCCGCATTCTGGTAATAGCCCTGAATCTCTTCGTTGGTGTCCGCGAGGTCCAAGATAAACTGCACGCCACACCTCTGGGCAAGATCTGCCGCGTAAGGTGCGCGATTGTTCTGGTTATCAATAGGCGACGCCGAGCGATACATCACGCCCTCGGCAAGATTTCCACCCTTCACGGGACGGAAGTTGGCAAAGACCTCGTCACTTGCGTAGTCGGAGCGATTATTAGTGTACGTTGCATCCAGAGCCTTCTGAACCGTTGCGTACTTTTGCTTCTCGTGGAGCGTCACCGTGGCCGTATCTCCAGCCTTCAGACCAGCGGTTTCCCACAGAGGCTCGCCATTATTTATGCACACGTCGATGTAAGGATAGCCCGGATATGCGACAACCAGGGGCTCGTAGGTTTTGGTGTAATAGCCGTTGTAGTACGGAATGTCGGAGAGCTTGTATCCATTGCTAAACGTAACGTCCACGCTGTCGCCGTACTCAAAGCCCAGGTTATTAAA
>CAUUEB010000073.1:0-2781 GCA_963544135.1 uncultured Atopobium sp.
CTCGTAGAGCCACTCCATACGGCATGGCAATTGCAGAAATGGCTGGTAGATGTGCAGCAGATAACAATATCGTGGTGGTATCCGGTGGAGCTCTTGGCTGCGACTATACGGCGGGTATGGCATCGCTTAGTGCTGGCGGAAAAACCGTTGTAGTAGCAGGTTGTGGCGCTGATGTGACGTACCCAACTACATCGCTAGATCTTTTTGAAGCAGCACGAGAAGGAAGGGGAGCGGTTATATCTTTAGATAGGTGGGGAACACCACCTAGACGCTTTGCGTTTCCTAGGAGAAATGCAGTAATTGCAGCATTAGGAAAAGTGCTTTTGGTAACGGAGGCAGGACTTTGCTCGGGCACCATGAGCACTGCCGAATTTGCTAACTCACTTGGTAAAACTATTTATGCAATACCTGGGTCTATCTTTTCTCCAGCTTCTGCTGGCACTAATAGACTAATTGCTGAAGGTGCCCAAATCATTCCTGACGAGACTTCGTTGGGCCTTGCAATTTCTTTAGATTTTGATTGTTTGGTTCAAGAACAAATGAAGCATGATAAGAAGTTAACACCGCTTTTATCTGCACTTATTGCTTCTCCTTCAAGACCAGAAGAGCTTGCATGGAGGTTGTCAGAAAACGTTCTTACTGTGCTTAATTCTCTAACTGATTATGAAGCTCGTGGAATGGTAAAAAGATTACCGGATGGAAGGTATACTCCTTCTAAAGACTTTTATTTGGACTCGTAGTGTGTGATAGGTGAAAAATGACGCAAAAAGTTACGGTAGTAGGCGCTGGTTTAGCTGGAAGTGAATGTGCCTTACAGCTTGCTTCTCGTGGTATTTCTGTAGAGCTCATTGAGCAGCGTCCTGTTGTGTCTTCTCCAGCGCATCACACAGACATGTTTGCTGAACTGGTATGCTCCAACTCTTTGAAATCTACTAAAGAAGACTCTGCAGCTGGAATTTTAAAGTCAGAGCTTAAGAAGATGAACAGTTTTCTGCTTCGTATAGCAGAAGAAAACTCTGTTCCTGCAGGTGGCGCGCTTGCGGTAAATAGGGAAGAGTTTTCAAAAGCAGTAACTGAGCAGATTAAAAATCACCCCAACATCTCTGTGACTCATGCAGAGGTTACAGAGCTTACTGATGAGCCAACAGTTATCGCTGCAGGCCCTCTGTGTTCTGATAGCTTGTACCAGGCTATTTCTAAGCGTGTGGGAACTGACAGAATGTCGTTTTTTGACGCAGCAGCACCAATTGTGTCTGAAGAGTCAATCGATCGCTCAATTGCATTCTCCCAATCTCGTTATGAGGATTTGGGAATTGGCGATTACCTTAATTGCCCTATGAATAAAGAGGAATACGACACATTTGTAGAGGAGTTGCTGGCTGCTAAACGTGTTATTGGACATGATTTTGAGCAGTCTGATTTGTTCCAGGCATGTCAGCCTATTGAAGAAGTGGCAAGAACAGGACATGATTCCATTAGGTTTGGAGCGCTAAAACCTGTTGGACTTATTGATCCTAGAACAGGTAAACGTCCCTGGGCGGCAGTTCAGCTTCGTGCTGAAAATACAGCTAAAACGGCATTCAACCTGGTGGGTTTTCAGACAAACCTTACGTGGGGAGAGCAAAAACGCGTATTTACGCTTATTCCAGGCCTAGAGAACGCTGAGTTTGTTCGCTATGGCGTCATGCATAGAAATTCTTTTGTCGACTCTCCTCATGCGCTTGATAGGTCATTTGGAATTCCTGGTACTTCTACTATTCTTGCAGGTCAAATTACAGGTACAGAAGGCTATGTTGAGGCGATTGCCTCAGGCTTGCTTGCAGCGCTTAATATGTACGCTCGTCTGTTAGGCAAAGAGGAAATTAAGCTTCCTTTAACAACCTCGTTTGGTTCTCTAGTGGGTTATGCAACAAATCCAAACACCAAAGATTACCAGCCTATGCATGTTAATTTTGGAATTTTTGAGCCACTGGACGAGCATATTAAAAGAAAAGACGAGCGCCGTCAGAAGATGGCGGAGCGCGCTCATAAAGATTTTGATGAGTATCTTGCCTCTTGCCACGAACTCTTTGATTGCGTAAAGCGTGATTAATGTGGGCATTTCTAAAGTGCAGGCAAGTCACGTTGAACAATTTATTGAGTATTTAAGTAAGGTTAGGAATCTTTCTGAGAATACTCTGAGGTCATATCAAACTGATCTTTTAGCATTTGAGCTGTGGTGCAGCAGGGAAGGCGTTAAGGTAACTAAGGTTGATCACAGAAACCTTCGCTTGTATTTGGCTTACCTCAAACAAGCTCAATATTCAGCTAAAACGCTTAACAGACACCTGTCTGCGTTACGTGGTTTTTATAAGTGGATGCAGCGAGAAAAACTGATTGCTACTGATCCTGCTCTTGCACTTAGTAATCCTCGAGCGCCACGCAATCTTCCACATACCATGACTGACTCTGATGTAAACAGGCTTTTGGAATCATGTGATACCTCAACAGCAGTAGGTCTGAGAGATAGAGCATTTCTTGAGTTCTTGTATGCAACAGGTGCTCGTATTTCTGAGGTAGCAACGCTCAAGCTTGAGCAGGTTGATTTGCAAAATGGAACAGTACGCCTCTTTGGTAAAGGCTCTAAAGAGAGAATTGTTCCGTTATATGAGTCTGCAATTGAGTGGCTTAAGAAGTACCTTAAGTCTTCTCGTCCTACGCTCTTGTTAAAAGACAAAACAGGCCGCGCACACTCAGCTCTCTTTATTTCTGTCAGAGGAAATGACATGAGCGCTGATTCTT
>CAUUEB010000074.1:0-2760 GCA_963544135.1 uncultured Atopobium sp.
ATGTTGATTCAGCTCAGGCGTCATTTGCCAGCGCATTCATGCACGATTTCTTTGCCGCTGCAGTTCTTTTAGTCATGATGGCTCAGAAAGGCAGACTTAAAGACACCCTTGAGGCAGCAAAAACAAAGAGTGGCCGTGTAGTCATGCTTGGCGCACTCCTGGGTGGACCAATTGGTATGAGTGGTTATCTTGCCGCAATTAATACCATTGGACCTGGTTACACCGCAGCTATTTCAGCTTTTTATCCAGCAGTGGGTTCACTTTTGGCATGGCTTCTGCTTAAAGAAAAAATGAATTTGAAGCAGGTTATTGCTCTTATCGTGGCTCTTGTTGGCGTCATGGTCATTGGCGTTTCCACCGCTGCAGGAGAGGGTAACGGAAACGTTCTTGTTGGCATCTTAGGCGTTGTTGCCTGTGTCTTTGGCTGGGGTTCTGAGGCAGTTATCTTGGCTTGGGGTATGCAAGACGATGCTGTTGATAACGAGACTGCACTCCAGATTAGGGAAACTACCTCTGCATTTGCTTATGGTCTTATTATTCTGCCTCTCGCAGGCTCTGTAGAGTTTGCAAGCCAGGTTGCAGTAACTCCTGCTAATGGCATTGTCTTTATTGCTGCTCTTGCAGGCACCGCTTCGTATCTCTTCTACTACAAAGCAATTGATGCTATTGGTGCTTCTCGCGGTATGGCTCTGAACATTTCTTATTCTGCTTGGTCAGTCATTTTTGCGGCTCTTGCAGGTATTATTTTGCCGGCAATTATGCCAGAAGCAATTCCTTCTCCACTGACGGTAATTTGCTGCATTGTCATTATTGTAGGAACGGTTCTTTCTGCAACTCCAGACTGGAGTGAGCTCTTTAATAAAGAGTAGGTTAGCTTTATTCAAACAAACTAAAAAAGACCCGTAGCTGTTGAGCTACGGGTCTTTTTGTGTAGAGGACAGATGGAGTTAGCCGTTACTTTTTTGTCCGCTCTTATAAGCCATGTTGATGAGCTTGGCCACAGGAGTTGGCCAGAACTTCTTAAGCATCTCCAGATCTTCTTGTTCACGACGGTTATCGTGAATAAGGTGGCTGGTTTCAGAATCTTCGTGGATGCGGTGAAGCATCAGCACACGAGTGTCGTATAAGAAATCACCCTCACGTTTGCTGATTGCCTCCCATGCTTCCCAGTCTAGGTTAGAGCCAAACCCAGCTTTGAAGACAGGAACCTCAAGATTAGGGAGGACTAGCGTGGTGCTTGGACAGCAAATGGCACAGCCCAGCTCAAGCGCACGACGTTTAGCCCATGCTTTACCTGCATTTTCTGGCTTTGAGAGTGAGTACAAGAGACGACGCTTTACCTTAAGCAGACGATTCTCAAGAACTTCTTCACCGTCGCGCAGCTCGCCATAATTGGTGAAGTAAATCAGCGGGCGAGAAGAGCTATTCACGCGTTCAAGCATATACTCTGCATAGTTTGGTTTGTAGAGGTCATCTTGGTGCGCGATGGTTACCAGAGGAGTTGTGCAAACGCTCACGGCAAAGTTCCAGTCGCCAGCAATGCCTCCCGGACCAGGATTAACGTGCATGGGAATGTTGTATTTCTCGCAAAGAGATTGAATCAGCTCATTTGGTGTTGAAGTAGCCAAAAGAATATTCGTAGACAGTGTCTGCTCTTTGAGCGAGAGAATGCACTCTTCTAGATAGGGGCTCTCGCCATAAGCGCAGACAGCAAACGTGTGATCCTGAGGTGTATACATTGCTACATCCAATCGATTAGCTCCGATGTTTAGTATTATAAGAATGTTATCGGACGATGGCGAATGGGAGCCCTAGTGGAGTCTGACGGATTTAAGACATACGAGAACCCCGATGAGCTGAGAAGAATTCAGATTCTTTCCACCCTTTTGATGGATGAGCTTGACCGCGTCTGTACAGAGCTTGGTATTTCGTATCAGGCGTACGGCGGAACTGCTATTGGAGCTGTGAGACATAAGGGCTTTATTCCTTGGGATGATGATGTAGATATCTCGATGTTCCGTGAGGACTATGAGATTTTTTTGGAGAAGGCACCAGCGCTTCTTCGTCCGGATTTTTGCATCCAAAACGGAAGAAAAGATAATTTCTTCCCAGCGGTTAATACAAACCTCTCTTTAAAGGGAACAGTTTGCGTCCCTGACGAGTTTATGACCTGCCCTTTTACTTACGCTATCTCAATTGGAATTTTCCCCTTTGATAAAATTCCAGCGGATCCAAAGAAGCTGGCTAAGATTAAGCGCCAAACATGGTTCTGGGGACGCTTGAACTTCCTGCTGGTTACTCCAACACCTCGCGTACCGCTGACTGGCTGGAAGAAGAAAGTGGCTCTTGCGGGATGCTTTGTCATTCACCACGCCTTGAAGCTTTTTAGGATTTCATCTGCGTATATTCAACGTAAGTGGGACCAGGCAGCACGTGCTGCAGAGGGCGAGAATACCACTCATTACGCAAGTTTTGTCGAACCTGATCCAGAGAACTGGTCAATGGACAAAGAGGATGTATTTCCAATGGTTCGCGTTCCTTTTGAAGACATCACTACTACGCTTCCAAAGGAATATGACAAGCTTTTAACCAGGGGATATGGGGATTATATGCAGCTTCCTCCAGAGAATGATCGTAAAAACCATCATCCCGGTGCGCTTGATTTTGGTAAGTGGAAAGATGTAGACGTTACCAAAGGAAGTCGCCAGGCATTTGAAGACTTTGGTCAGAAAAGCTAACTATGACTATTGATACTTCTGC
>CAUUEB010000075.1:0-2602 GCA_963544135.1 uncultured Atopobium sp.
TAGATGAATCCAAAGCCTTTCTTGAGAGCTTTATTGCAAAATGCTCAATCAAAAACGCAATGAAGAATACAACTACAAAGGTAACTACCCTAAAAATAAAATCTTGTGGAGTGAGGCCCAAAATTAAGCCGTCATGCATCAACACCATGGCTATCCCTCAATTTTGACTATCGGAGCAAAGCCCTTCATGAGCTTCTTTGTCTTATTAGTGCGTGTAAACTTGACCTCAATAGTATCGCCCTGAACTGCTAAAACAACACCTGGACCAAAGGTCTTATGAGACACCTGATCTCCCACAGCAAAGCTTGCAGAAGCGCGGGCTGGGTCCTTTTGAATAGGAGCTGGACGTGGAGCTGGGGCGCCACCGCTAGAGCGCGTACGAGAACCAAAAACGTTTCCACCATAGACTTCTGAACCACGGCCAGAGCCAAAGGTGCCATGACGGTCTCCGCGCTTGGCCCAGCCAACACCGGAAAATCCTGCGGAGCCAACACCGATAGCTTTAACGTGCTCCTGAGGAATCTCCCCCACAAAACGCGATACGGGATTAGCCTGAACAGAGCCATAGGTTCTTCTGGTAGACGCATACGTCAAATACAAGCGTTTACGCGCACGCGTAATAGCAACATAGGCCAGCCTGCGCTCTTCTTCTAGCTGAGCTGCCTCTGCCTCGTAATTTGCATGAGGGAAGATACCCTCCTCCATGCCAGCAACAAATACTGCTGGGAACTCCAGACCCTTTGCAGCGTGAATGGTCATAAGTGTTACCGCAGAGGTAGAGCCATCCAAACTGTCAAGGTCAGAACGAAGTGCCAACCATTCCATAAATGCCGGGAGCTTCTCTGCAGCAACCTGTGGATGTAGAGCTTCTTCCTGAGGTGCAGAGTCTGGCTCAGCAGCAACACCAGCAAGCGTGCCGGTAGCAGCATCAAAACCAGCCTCACTCAGCGAAGCAGCATCTTGTGCGTCAAGCGCTCCTGCTTCCCTTAGTTGTTGCAAGCTCTCAAGTGTTTCTTCAACATCGTCGTGAGACTCGTCAAACTCTGCCGCAACGCCAAAGAACTCTCGAATGTTCTCGATACGTCCATCAGCCTCAATGGTATGCTCAGCCTCAAGTGCACGAATAAGACCTGAGCGGTCAATAATTGCCTCAACTACCTCATCAAGCTCGCCGTCAATATGACGGCCGTGCTCAATAGCTGACGTAAACTCTACCAGCGCATTTCTCACCTTTGCGGTAAGAAGGCTCTCCTCCATCACACATGCTTCACATGCCGAGAAGAACGACAGGCCGTTATACAGTGCATACGTCTGAATCTTCTGAATGCTTGTTGCACCAATACCGCGACGAGGCGTGTTGATAACGCGCAGCGCGGCCATATCATCATCAGGGTTTACAACAACCTTAAGGTAGGCCATAACGTCTCTGATCTCTGCACGATCAAAGAATCGAGTGCCGCCCACAATCTTGTAAGGAACACCGGCTCTCAGCAGCATATCTTCAAGAATACGAGACTGCGCATTAGTACGATAAAACACGGCAATATTGTCGTATGACGTGCCCTTATCGTGCAGTTTTTCTATCTCAGAGCCAATCCATGCGCCCTCATCACGCTCATCGGATGCCTGATACACCTGGATCTTCTCACCATCTCCTTCATCGGTGAAGAGGCGCTTTGGCTTGCGGTGAGAGTTGTGCGCAACAACTGCGTTGGCAGCCGCCAAAATATGTCCTGTTGAGCGGTAGTTTTGCTCCAGCTTAACAACAACCGCTTCCTCATAGTCTTTCTCGAACGCCAAGATGTTTTTGATGTCTGCTCCGCGCCACGAATAAATGGACTGGTCATCATCGCCAACAACCATAAGGTTGCGATACTTAGAAGCCAGGAGCTTGGTAATTGTATACTGAACGCCGTTGGTATCTTGATACTCGTCAACGTTGATGTAGCGGAAACGCTCCTGGTACTTAGCAAGCACGTCTGGGTACTTGGAGAGCAGTTCAAACGCCTTGATGAGAAGATCATCAAAGTCCATAGCATTAGCTTTGTCCAGACGCGTCTGAAGCGCACGGTACACGCGAGCTACCACGTGATCCATAGGACTTGCTGCCTGCGCCTCTACATCATCGGGATACAAAAGAGCGTTTTTAGCAGCAGAAATCTTAGAACGAATGGAGTTGAGCGGGAATTGACGGACATCAATATCTAAATCAGACAGAATGGTCTTTACCAGGCGCTTCGAATCGTCATCATCATAGATGGCAAAATTGGAGCCATAACCAAGACGCTCGCCATCTTCTCTGAGAAGACGAACACACATGGCGTGGAACGTGCAGACCCACATTCCGCGAATATTGTTAGGAAGCAGCGCCTCAAGACGCTCGCGCATCTCTGCTGCAGCCTTGTTAGTAAACGTGATGGCCAGAATCTGCCAAGGACGAACGCCTTCATCGGCAATCATGTGCGCAATTCTAAACGTCAGAACACGCGTCTTTCCCGAACCAGCTCCTGCAAGAACCAGCAAGGGTCCTTGAGTTGTCATAACTGCCTGGTGCTGGGCAGGATTTAAACCTTCAAGATCAATCTGCATTACGCCATCCTTG
>CAUUEB010000076.1:0-2576 GCA_963544135.1 uncultured Atopobium sp.
ATGGTGGCCTATGACGAGGAGTACCCCGGCTATCACCTGGCAGAATGTAAAGGATATGCCTCTGCTGAACACATTGAAGCTATTGGTGAGATGGGACTTTCTCCCATACATCGTGCGTCGTTTTGTGGAAACTTTGTTAAGACGCAAAGACTGTTTTAATACACCCAATTTACGCAATCAGATTAACTTGCAGATATAAATCCAAGCCCGTTCATTCCAAGAGGATTGAACGGGCTTTTTCTAGAGGCGCAAATTAATTACATCAAATTTTTTAGTTCCGACAGAATCATTACGCTAATTGGACAGACAGTGGCCAAGTTAGTGTCAAAGTGCTCCTGCAAACTGAACTCTCCCACAACGAAAGGAGAGTTATGAGCAAGAAAGAAGCAAGTAAGCATGAAGGCGCAACAGCTAACGAGGTGGAGGAGAAGCCTGTACCACAGGAAGATCCAAAGACTCAGGATAAGAGCCCTCAAGAGGATGACGAACAAGAGAGCAGAATTCCGCTAGAAGAGATGTCTTCTCGTCAAATTGGCGAGAAAGGCGAAGAGATCGCTGCAAAATATCTCATCAAAAGAGGATACAAAATTATCCAAACTAACTGGACGTGTCAGATTGGTGAGGTTGATATTGTTGCTCAAGATGGCGAAAACGTTGTGCTTGTTGAGGTAAAGACAAGACGCATCTTGAACAAAGATGACAGCATCATGCCTGAGCTTGCGGTAAATAAAGCAAAGCAGGAAAAATACAGGACGCTTGCGCTTATGTACGCAGCACTTCATACAGCGCTCACCTCAATTAGATTTGATGTTGTTGCCATTAATTTGGTAGCTCCAAGTACGGCAAGCTTGAGGCATCTAATTGGAGCTTTTAGCTGGGATGAGCAATGAGCCAAGCAACCATTTGCGTTCATACAGCAACTCTAAGAGGTATTGAGGCAATTCCTGTTGATGTTGAAGTGGGCATTTCAGGTGGCTTACCAGGAATTACTATCGTGGGTATGCCCGACAGTTCCATTATGGAATCTCGCTCTCGTGTGAGATGCTCACTAAAAGCTGCCGGATTTACCATTCCTCGATTGCTAATTACAATCAATCTGACACCTGCGGATATAAAGAAAACAGGCACTGGATTTGATTTACCTATAGCAGTTGCTATTCTTGCAGCTACTGGACAGATTCCTCAAGAGATTGTGCACAACAGGTTGTTTGTTGGAGAGCTTTCATTAAACGGAAAGATCTCTTCTGTTAGAGGTATGGCAGCGTATGCAATGCTTGCTAAGAAACTAGGGATGAAGCTTATTTCTTCTTCAGACTGCAATTTGTTTGGCTCTGACTGGAATCACGTTATTGGAATCCAATCGCTGCTTAATCTGAGCTTAAGAGATCCATCATTTTGTAAGCCTTTAGCTCAACGCCAGCATGAGGTAGACAACACAGCTCTGAGCGATAACTTAGATTTTGAAGAGGTTATCGATCAAGAACTAGTCAAACGAGCAATCATTATCGCAGCTACGGGAAACCTAGGCATGCTCATGATTGGTCCGCCCGGCGCAGGCAAAACTATGCTTGCTAAAAGAATTCCAACTATCCTCCCAGAGCTTTCAAAAGAAGAGCGAGATGAGGTGCTGTTAATTCATTCAGTAGCAGGATGTGAGACAGATTCTATTCAAGCAGGAGTAAGACCCTTTAGGTCACCACATCATTCGGCTTCTGTAGCAGGAATGATTGGAGGAGGTAGGCCTGTTATTCCAGGTGAGATTTCCCTTGCTCATAAAGGTGTGCTCTTTCTGGATGAGCTGCCTGAGTTCGCTTCTAATACGTTGCAAGTTTTACGTCAGCCTATTGAAGATGGATACGTTCGTCTTGCGAGAGTTGATGGCATCTATAAGTTTCCTTCTCAGTTCCAACTCATCGCTGCAGCTAATCCATGCCCCTGTGGTTACTTTGGAGACAAAACACATACCTGCAAGTGCTCTCCAGGAAAGATTTCTACGTATCAGTCAAAAATTGGAGGTCCTTTGATGGATCGAATAGATATTGTGTGTGATGTAGCTCGTCCGTCTTCAGATCGAGTTATTCAAGGTGAGCTAGGACTCACGTCAGCAGGCATGCGCTCTCTTGTTATTTCTGGTAGAGATTTTGCCTCTTGGCGAGAAACCCGTGGAGTAGAAAGCACTTCTCGCCAAAAGTATGTGGAGAGTTTTGATGAGTCAGCGTTGCAACTATTGCATAGATTTGCGCGAGGACTTCATTTAGGAGGTAGGGCAATAACCCGTACTTGCAGAGTTGCGCGGACAATCGCAGATATTGCTCACCATGAAAAAGTGACAAAAGACGACGTATCTGAGGCTGTGGCTTATAGGTCTCGTTCTTTGGAGTAGCAATGGAGAAATGGGAGATTTCATCAGAAGATGAGGACTATCCAAAAGAATTGCTACTGCTCAACCACCCACCTGAAATTATCTATGGAATGGGGGATAGAAGCGTTTTGCAGCAACCTTGTATGTCTGTAATTGGGGCTCGTAGAGCCACTCCATACGGCATGGCAATTGCAGAAATGGCTGGTAGATGTGC